>NZ_JBHUKS010000024.1:0-85528 GCF_042684085.1 Amycolatopsis silviterrae | reverse complement strand
TCACGGACGCTGATTCCCCCAGGGTTCCCCTCACGGACTCGAAGAAACGTGCGTTCTAGTCCAGGAACGGCTCGACGGCTGGTTCGCGCGCTTCGCGGAACGCAACGACGGCGTGCGCGCCACCGTCCTCTCCGCGACCGAAGTGCGAGTCTCGGCCGGAAACGGCACCACAGCCACCGCGACTGTCCCCTTTGGACCGTTGCCCGAGCGAGGCGAATACCCTGGACTGGCCGTCGAACCCTTGCTCCGGCACGCACAAACGCCACGGCTTATCGCATTGGTGCTAGTCCGCAAGGGCGGGCATTCGCTCGGCCTCGCCTGCGACGGCCGCGTAGTGCTTTCCCGGACCGACCGCCATCACGTCCAGGGCCGAACTGCGGCGGGCGGCTGGTCGCAGCAACGCTTCGCCCGCCGTCGTGAAGGCCAGACGCGGGCCGCGCTGCACTCGGCGGCGCAGGACGCGTACGAAGTGCTGCTCCCGCGAATGTCCGAAGTGGACGCTGTGGTGCTCGGCGGAGACCGCCGGGCGCTGGACGAACTGCGCGCCGACCGCAGGCTCGCCCCGTTGTTCGACCGGGCGGAGCCGCGCGTGCTGGAGATCCCCGAACCGCGGCGCGAGGTGCTCGCCGAGGCGGCGCGGCGGGCGCGCGCCGTGGAGCTGGTGGTGAGGGAGCCGACAGCGCCCCGCGAGTGAATCCGGACACGGCCCCGAAAACCGTTCGACGCCGACCCGTACACTGGGTGCGTGGTCATCAGGGCATTCGTGCGGATTCAGAGAGAATAACCGCCCGCCCCGCATCGTGCGCGGTGCCGGGGCGCTCCAGCACGTCCACCCGACCACCCCCGTCTCCGGGAGTTCTCTTGATCACGGCCTCCGGCCTTGAGCTGCGCGCCGGTTCGCGCATCCTGCTCAACGGCGCCACCCTCCGCATCCAGTCCGGCGACCGCATCGGCCTCGTCGGCCGCAACGGCGCGGGCAAGACCACCTCGCTGAAAGTCCTCGCGGGCGAGGGCGAACCGCACGCGGGCGACGTCCGGCGCAGCGGCGAACTCGGCTACCTGCCGCAGGACCCGCGCGAGGGCGACCTGTCGGTCACCGCGAAGGACCGCGTGCTGTCCGCGCGCGGCCTCGACACCCTGCTGCGCGACATGGAAAAGGCGCAGACCGCGATGTCCGAGCTGGTCGACGACAAGCAGCGGGACAAGGCGATCAACCGCTACGCGCGGCTCGAAGAGCGGTTCTCCTCGCTCGGCGGGTACGCCGCGGAGAGCGAGGCCGCGCGGATCTGCTCCAACCTCGGGCTCGCCGACCGCATCCTGTCCCAGACGCTGAGCACGCTCTCGGGCGGTCAGCGCCGCCGCGTCGAGCTGGCCCGGATCCTGTTCGCCGCCGCCGAGGCGGGCGCGGGCGGCAAGTCCGAGACGATCCTGCTGCTGGACGAGCCGACCAACCACCTGGACGCGGACTCGATCAACTGGCTGCGCGGCTTCCTCAAGCAGCACGACGGCGGTCTCGTGGTGATCAGCCACGACGTCGAACTGCTCGGCGACGTCGTGAACAAGGTGTGGTTCCTCGACGCCACGCGCGGCGAGATCGACATCTACAACATGAGCTGGCAGCGCTACCTCGACGCGCGCGCCACCGACGAGAAGCGCCGCCGCCGCGAGCGCGCGAACGCCGAGAAGAAGGCGTCCGCGCTGCAGGCGCAGGCCGCGAAGCTCGGCGCGAAGGCGACCAAGGCCGTCGCGGCGAAGAACATGGCCCGCCGCGCGGAGCAGATGCTGTCCTCGCTCGACGAGACGCGCCAGGCGGACAAGGTCGCCCGGATCAAGTTCCCGGAACCGGCCTCGTGCGGGCGCACGCCGCTCACCGCGGACGGACTGTCCAAGTCGTACGGCTCGCTGGAGATCTTCACCGGCGTCGATCTGGCGATCGACCGCGGCTCGAAGGTCGTCGTGCTCGGATTGAACGGAGCCGGAAAGACGACATTGCTCCGGCTGCTCGGCGGAATGGAAACTCCGGACACCGGATCCATCGAACCGGGTCACGGATTGCGTTTGGGCTATTACGCACAGGAACACGAAACTCTCGACCACGAAGCGTCGGTGTGGGAAAACATCCGCCATCTCGCGCCGGACACCGGCGCGCAGGAGCTGCGGAACCTGCTCGGCTCGTTCCTGTTCACCGGCGAACAGCTCGACCAGCCCGCCGGAACGCTGTCCGGCGGCGAGAAGACGCGGCTCGCGCTCGCTGGACTCGTGTCCAGCCAAGCCAATGTGCTGCTGCTGGACGAGCCGACGAACAACCTCGACCCGGCCAGCCGCGCGCAGGTCCTCGACGCGCTGCGCAGCTTCGCCGGCGCGGTCGTGCTGGTGACGCACGACCCGGGCGCGGTCGAGGCGCTCGAACCCGAGCGCGTGATCCTCCTTCCGGACGGAACCGAGGACCACTGGTCCGCCGATTATCTTGAACTTGTCCAGCTTGCCTGACCGAGTGCGTCCGTTCGGGTGCTTACCGTGTCGGGCACAGCACTGGAATGGCCCAATGTGATCGCGGTTTCGATCGTTTTACGGCTGTCGTCTGGCAATCCGGCGCGTAGTGTTCGATCATTGCCCCGGCAGGGGCCGTGAATGGCCCGGAACAACCACTCGGCGGGAAGGCGATCGACGTGGCTGATCTCAAGAAAGGCGCGCGGATCACCGGCAACACGCGCGACAAGCTGGCCGCTGACCTGAAGAAGAAATACGAGAAGGGCTCGAGCATCCGGGCGCTGGCCGAATCCACCGGACGGTCCTACGGGTTCGTCCACCGGGTGCTGTCGGAGTCCGGGGTCCAGCTGCGGGGGCGCGGCGGGGCCACGCGAGTCAAGAAGAAGTAGCGTCAGCGCGGCCGTTGCGCGGGGGGCGCGCGGTCGGTCCGGAGGCCCGGAAGGTCAGCGCGGCGCCGAGGAGTACCAGCGGGTACACGAGGTAGCCGTACCGGGTGGCCGGAGTGAGAAGGATCAACGCGCCGAGTCCGACGGCGGTTCGCGTCAGTGCAGCGGATCCCGTCGCGGGGGGCCGGCGTGCCAGCCAGATCAGCATCGCCACCGCCGCGACACCCACCAGCACCAGGGAAATCACGGTGCCGGCCGGTCCGGCCTGCGCGATCAGATGCCCGGGCAGCGGGCTCGCCGCGGGGGAGCGGACCGCGCCCATGCCGAGCGGGAAGCGGATCACGTGCTCGGTGAACGCCGCCGGGTTCGCCAGATACACCGGCAGGTGCAGCACGATCGTCGTCACGGCCAGCGCGGCCGCGAAGCGACCCGTTGCGGCCCAAGGATTTTCGCCGCGCGCCCGCCGGTAAACGAAGACCGCGAGCACCGCGGCGGCCGGCGCGACGATGAGTTTCGCGCTGATCACCAGCGCCAGCACGAACCCGGTCCATCCCGGACGGCCGGACGCGGCGAGCGCGAAGGTCAGCACCAGCAGGCCCACGATCGCGAGGTCCGGACCGGCCACCGCCCAGGTCAGCGCGGTGAGCGGGCAGGCGATCGCGAGCTGTGCGGCGAAAACCGGGACGCGCGGCCGGTTCAGCAGCCGCCAGGACGCGTAAGCGCAGATCACCGCGGCGAGCGCGAACATCCAGCGCGCGTCGGTCAGTGCATTGAGGACCGGATTGCCGCCGAGCAACGCGCGCGGCAGCCCGAAGACGGTCATCACCGGTCCGTACGGCGTGTAGTCGTTCACCTCCGGCGCGCGGCCGAGCGCGGCGATGTCGACGTACGGGGTTCCGTGCTGCAGCAACAGATCCGCGCTGCGTTCGATCACCCACACCTCGGGCTGCGCGGCCCACGAGAACGGGGTGATCAGCCAGTCGGTTCCGGTCAGCCGCCGGATCACCAGCATCAGCAACGGCGCGCACATCGCGAGCATGACCACCGCGCCGATCCCGATCCAGCGGGAACCGAATTTGCCGTTAGTTTGCATTCCGCGGCGCGCGGAAAACAGCAGCCATCCGCTGTGCGCGGCGGCCAATCCGTATCCGGCGACCGCGAAATTGCCCCAGATCCGGTATCCGTAGAACTCCGAAGCGAGTGCGGTGCCGAGCGCGAAGGCGAAGCAGCCGGCGTAAAAGACGAGATCCCAGGCGGCGACGCGCACCGGATGGGATACCTCGGCGCGCGCAGGGGCCATCAGCAGTTCCACCCGCGTTTCCTCCCCGGCTCGCCGACCCCGAAGCGCCAGGCTACCGAGCCGCGCCCGGCCGCCGTGCCCCGGTCGGGAAGAATGCGGGGCGGCCCGGTGTTGTGCAGGTCATCTCCGGAAAAAAGTTCAAGTAATCTAGAGGTTTTCACGAGCTGGGGGACACTCTGATGGACAACACCTGGGCGCTGCTCAGCTCCGCGATGCGGGCGGGCGAGGCGCCGAAAGCGCTGACCAGGGGCACGCTGCGCCGCGTCGCGCGGTTCGCCCGCCCGCACTGGAAGCGGCTGCTGGCCTTCCTGGTGCTCACCGTGATCTCGGCGGTGCTCGCGGTGACGACGCCGGTGCTCGCGGGCAAGGTGGTCGACGCGATCGTCGGCGGGCACGAGCTGAACGTGGTGGTCTGGCTGTCGGTGGTGATCGCGGTGCTCGCGATCGTCGACGCCGGGATGGGGCTGGCCGAACGCTGGCAGTCCGCGCGGATCGGCGAGGGCATCATCCTCGACCTGCGCGTGGCCGTGTTCGAGCACGTGCAGAAGCTGCCGATCGCGTTCTTCACCCGCACCCGCACCGGGGCGCTGGTCAGCAGGCTCAACAACGACGTGATCGGCGCGCAGCGCACGTTCACCGCGACGTTGTCCGGTTTGGTCACCAACGTGATCCAGCTGGCGCTGTCGCTGATCGTGATGGTGTCGCTGTCCTGGCAGGTGACGCTGGTCGCGCTGGTGCTGTTGCCGATTTTCGTACTGCCCGCACGGCGGCTCGGCCGTCGCATGGCGGGGCTGCAGCGCGAGGCGGCGCAGCTCAACGCCGGGATGACCACGCAGATGACCGAACGGTTCTCCGCGCCGGGCGCGACGCTGGTGAAGCTCTTCGGCAGGCCGCGCCAGGAGGTCGCCGACTTCGGCCTCCGCGCCGGACGGGTGCGCGACATCGGCGTGCGCACCGCGATGCTGACACGCTGGTTCATGACGAGCCTGACGCTCGTGTCGGCGCTCGCACAGGCGCTGGTCTACGGACTCGGCGGCTACCTGGCGCTCACCGGGAAGCTCGAACCGGGCACCGTGGTGGCGCTGGCGCTGCTGTTGACCCGGCTGTACACGCCGCTGACCGCGCTCGCGAACGTGCGCGTGGACGTGATGACCGCGCTGGTGTCGTTCGAGCGCGTCTTCGAGGTGCTGGACCTGGAACCGATGATCAAGGAGCCGGCCGAGCCGAAGAAGCTGCCCGAGGGCGGGGTTTCGGTCGAGTTCTCCGGCGTGAAGTTCGGGTACCCGGCGGCGGACAAGTTCTCGCTCGCTTCGCTGGAGGACGTGGCCACTTTGGACAGCCGGGGCGGCGAAGAAGTGCTGCACGGCGTGAGCTTCCGCGCCGAGGCCGGGCAGATGGTCGCGCTGGTCGGTTCGTCCGGCGCGGGCAAGTCGACGATCGCCTCGCTGCTGCCGCGGCTGTACGACGTGGACGAGGGCGCGGTGCGACTGTCCGATGTGGACGTCAAGGACCTGAGTTTCGCTTCGCTGCGCGAAACCGTCGGCGTGGTGACGCAGGACGGGCACCTGTTCCACGACACGATCCGCGCCAACCTGAGCTACGCGCGCCCGGAGGTCACCGACGACGAGATCTGGGCTGCGCTGGAGAAAGCGCGGCTGGGCGACCTGGTGCACTCGCTGCCGGACGGACTGGACACCACTGTCGGCGAACGCGGCTACCGGCTCTCCGGCGGGGAACGGCAGCGGCTCACCATCGCGCGGCTTTTGCTGGCCCAGCCCAAGGTTGTCGTGCTGGACGAGGCGACCGCGCACCTGGATTCGGAATCCGAGGCCGCGGTGGGCGAAGCGCTCACCGGCGCGCTGGAAGGCCGGACGTCGCTGGTGATCGCGCACCGGCTGTCGACCGTGCGGGCGGCGGATCTGATCCTGGTGGTGGAAAACGGCGACATCGTGGAACGCGGGACGCACGAGGAGCTGCTGGAGCTGGAGGGGCGGTACGCGGAGCTGTACCACACGCAGTTCTCGGAGGAACCTGCTGCGGCGTAGGGACTCGTGAGTGTTGATCACGGTTAGAACCGTGATCAACACTCACGACGTCCTCAGCGCAAGGCGGGCACCCGCGGCTCGTACTTCGCCAGCAGTGCCGCGTTCGCCGCGTCGCCACCCTCCACATTGGAGCTGCGCCACAACGGAACGTCAAGGCCCTCGGCGGTGCCCCGGTCGTAAACCTCAGCCAGAATCAAGTTCCACAGGAACGCATTGACCACAGTGGACAGCGGCCCGGTACGCGGCGCGGACTCCGGATAGCTGGCGTCACCGGGAATCACCAGCGAATCCAGCACCACCGTGCCCTCCTCGACCAGCGTCGTGGGGGACCGGCGCGGCGCGGCGGCCACGCACGCTCGCGACGTCACGGCGATCACTGCGGCACCCCGGCGGCGCGCACCGGCGGCCAGCTCGACCGGGTACGGGTTCACGCCGGAGGTCGAGAACACGACCAGCACGTCGTCCGGTCCCGGCGCGCGTTCGGCCAGGACCTCCTCGGCGAGGCCGGAGCGGCGCTCGGTGCGCGTGCTGTGCTGCGCGCCGTGCAGCGGCAGCAGTTCCGGGTGGTACAGCGGATACACGCAGGCGAGGCCGCCCGCGCGGTAGAACGTCTCGGCGACCGCGGCGAGCGAGTGCCCGGCGCCCGCGGTGAAGATCAGCGCGTCGGCCCGGATCACCCCCAGCAGCAGGCCGGCGGCGGCGGAGACTTGCGCGGCATTGGCCTCCGCGGCTGCCCCGAGCGTGTCCGAAGTGCTTTTCACGAGATCCGTGGCGCTCACCACACCTGCCCTTCCTCGCGGGTCCGGGCACCGAATCTATCGGGTGGACACGCTTCGTGGTGGATTACCGTGGAGTTGATCGAAACGGGGGTGCCGGTGAACGGGAAACGGCAAGGCGGCCAATCGGATCCGGCCGTGCGGGTGTGGCGGGCCCCCGGGCAGACCCGCGCGGTGGCGCTCGTGCTGCACGGCGGAGCCGAACGCAGCACCGCGGTCGTGCGGCCGTGGCGGCTGGCGTACCAGCGGATGGTGCCGCTCGCGCGGTCGCTGCACCGCGCCGGGCGGCGGCACGGCCTGGAAGTCCGGCTGATGCGCAACCGGCTGTACGGCTGGAACGGGCGGCTGGAAAGCCCGGTGCCGGACGCTCGCTGGGCGCTGGACCGCATCCGCGCCGACCATCCCGGGCTGCCGGTGGTCCTCGTCGGCCATTCGATGGGCGGGCGGGTCGCGCTGCGGGTCGCCGACGATCCTGCGGTGACCGGCGTGTGCGCGATGGCCCCGTGGACGCCGCCGGGCGAGCCGGTGGACGCGGTGGCGGACCGGGCGGTGCTGATCGCGCACGGCACCCGCGACCGGATGACCTCGCCCGCCGAGTCCTACGCCTTCGCCGCGCGCGCCCGCGAGGTCACCGACCTGGTGGCCCGGTTCGAGATCGCCGGGGAGGGCCATTCGATGATCCGCCGTCCCGCGGTCTGGACCCGGCTGATGTGTGCTTTCACACTGGACCGGATCGGACCGGGGGAAACGGACGAGACTCTTCGCCAGGCCTGGTCCCGCCCTTCCGGCGACCGGCTGCGCATCCCGGGATGACCGGGGGTCGCGGCCAGGTCGCGAGGGCAGCGGGGGCGAAGCGGGAATATCATGGGGAAGGGCTCGAAAGCCCGTTCGGAGGGAGTGTCTTGTCCACGTCACGAGTCGATCCGACGGTGGTCTCGCAGCCGGTGCCCGACGAATCCCGATGGCCCGGCCTCGCCGAGCCGCCGCATTCGCCGTTGCGGGCGCGCGCGGCGGAGGCGCTGTTCCGGCACGCGGTGAAATCGCTGGCCGTGCGCGTCACGTTCCCGGACGGGACGGTGCTGGGCGCGGGCGGCCCGGACGCGCCGGAGATGCGCATCCACCGGCCCGCGGCGTTCTTCCACCGGCTCGGCGCCGACGCGAAGATCGGCTTCGGCGAGGCGTACCTGGTCGGCGACTGGACGGCCGACGACCTGGCCGGCGTCCTCACGCCGTTCGCCGAGCGGCTGTCCACGCTCGTGCCGCCGTTCCTGCAGCGGTTCCGCCGGCTCGCCGAGCGCGTGCAGCCGTCCGCGGAGGAGAACACCATCGAGGGAGCCCGGTCGAACATCCACCGGCACTACGACCTGTCGAACGACCTGTTCAGCACGTTCCTGGACGAGTCGATGATGTACTCCTCGGCGCTGTTCGGCCCCGGGGACACCCTCACCCAGGCGCAGCACCGCAAGCTCGACAGCGTGCTCGACTACGCGGGCGTGCGCGAGGGCAGCGAGGTGCTGGAGATCGGCACCGGCTGGGGCGAGTTGTCCATCCGCGCGGCCTCGCGCGGCGCGAAGGTCACGTCGCTGACCATCTCGCAGGAGCAGAAGGTGCTCGCCGACGCGCGGATCGCCGAGGCGGGCCTGTCCGACCGCGTCGACGTGCGGCTGTGCGACTACCGCGAGGCCACCGGCGAGTACGACTCGGTGGTCAGCGTGGAGATGATCGAGGCGGTCGGCGCGTCCTACTGGCCCACGTTCTTCTCCACGATCGGCAAGCGGCTGCGCCCCGGCGGGCAGTTCGGCCTGCAGGCGATCACCATGGACCACGACCGGATGCTGGCCTCGGCCAAGTCCTACACGTGGATCCACAAGTACGTCTTCCCCGGCGGCATCATCCCGTCGGTGCAGGCGATCGAGGACGGGATGCGGGAGAACACCCGGCTGAAGCTGGCCGGGATGCGCGAGTTCGGCCAGGACTACGCCCGCACGCTCAAACTGTGGCGGGACCGCTTCCAGCAGCGCTGGGACGACATCCGCGGCTTCGGGTTCGACGACGTGTTCCGGCGGATGTGGGAGTTCTACCTCGCCTACTCCGAGGCCGGGTTCCGGTCCGGGCATCTGAAGGTCCACCAGTTCGGGTTCGCCGACCCGCGCTGAGGCGGCCTCTCCCCTCCGGGACAACCCGCGTAGGGTCCCGCACGTCCACCGCAGGAGGACCGCGCGGGGACACCGCGCGGCCGCACACCGGATCGGGGAGACAGGCCCATGACGTACGGAGGCGACGACGGCAGGCGGCGGATGCCGCCCCGGCCACCGCAGCCACCCGCACGCCCGCGCCAGCAGCAGCGGGCGCAGATGATGCCGCTGCCGGGCAGAGGGCAGAGCCCGTACGACGCCCGCACCCGGCCGATGGGCGCGCGCGGCGAGGCTCCGCCCCCGCCGCCCGGGCCGCCGCGGCAGGACCCGCCGGAGTACGGCGGCCAGCAGCCGCGGCCACGCCGGCGACGGCGGTGGAGCGTCGGCAAGATCCTGCTGACGCTGCTGATCGTGTTCGTGCTGTTCGTCGGCGCGGTCTGGGCGTACCTGGAGTTCTCCATCAACCGGGTGGACGCGATCGGCGACTACGCCGGGCGCCCGGCCGCGGCGTCGGGGACGAACTGGCTGATCGTCGGCTCGGACAGCCGCGAGGGCCTGACCGCGGAGGACGAGGAGCGCCTCGCCACCGGCGACAAGGGCGAGGCGGGCGGGCAGCGCACCGACACGATGATGATCGCGCACCTCCCGGACAACTCGACGAAGCCGACGCTGCTGAGCCTGCCGCGCGACTCGCAGGTGAAGATCCCCGGCCACGGCACCAGCAAGATCAACGCCGCGTTCGCGCTCGGCGGGCCGAAACTGCTGGTCCAGACGGTCGAACAGGCCACCGGCCTGCGCATGGACCACTACGCGGAGATCGGCTTCGGCGGCTTCGCGAAGATCGTCGACGCGATCGGCGGGGTCGACATGTGCATCGACAAGGACATGAACGACCCGATGACCGGCATCGACATCAAGGCGGGCTGCCAGCAGCTCGACGGACGCTCGGCGCTCGGCTTCGTCCGGATGCGGCACGCCGAGGCGACGCCGCGCTCGGACCTCGACCGGGTCGCGAACCAGCGGAAGTTCATCGGCGCGCTGGTGAGCCAGGTGGCGAGTCCGGGCACGCTGCTGAACCCGTTCGACTTCTTCCCGCTGCTCGGCTCCGCGCCGGACGCGCTGACCATGGACACCGGCGACCACGTGCACAACCTGGCCGGCCTGGCGATCGCGATGCGCGGCATCTCGTCCGACGGCGTCACGACCACGACGATGCCGATCACCGACGGGTCGGCGCAGCACTGGGACAAGAAGAAGTCCGCGCGGCTGTTCGACGCGCTGAAGAACGACACCGAGGTGCCGAAGGACATCGTGCTGAACTGAGTTTTCTGGCAACGGCGGCGGGCTTCGCGAAATTCGCGGGCCCGCCGCCGTTTCTGCTGTCAGGATGACGGCATGGAGACTCTCACCGACGGCGTGGTCACCCTCGTCCGCTGGCGCCCGGAGCACCGGGACCTGCTCGTGGACACGGTCGTGGGATCGCTCGACCACATCAGCCCCTGGCTGCCCTGGGCGATCGACGGTTACGACCAGGCCAAGGGCGACGAGTTCATCCGGCACGCCGGGGAGCAGTGGGAGAGCGGGGAAGCGCACCACTACGCGGTCTTCGGCCCGGACGGTGAGCTGGCGGGCAGCAGCGGGCTGATGCGCCGGGGCGACGGTCGGGAGATCGGGTACTGGCTGGCTAAGTCGCAGACTGGCAAGGGGTATGTGACGCGGGCGAGCACGGTGCTGGTCTCGTTGGCGTGGCAGCTGGGGGCTACGCATGTGCTGATCAAGCATGATGCGGAGAATGCGCGCAGCGGGGCGGTTCCGGCTCGGCTGGGGTTTGTTCGGGTGGGGGAGGAAGCTGCCGAGCCGCCGTTGCCTTCGGGGTGCAGCGGGGTGAATGTGGTGTGGCGGCTCGACCGGCCCGCGTAACGCTGGTCCCGTCCCCCGGCCGCGAGCGGTGCCGACCGGCGCCGGATGTCCGTGAGGGGAACCCTGAGCGAATCAGAGTCCCTCAGGGTTCCCCTCACGGACATTGGCGGGAGCGGAGCGGGTCAGGCGTCCGCGCGGTCCCGGAGCGTGCGCAACGCCCGATCAGCGTGCGCGGTGAAGTTCAGTTCGCTCTTGATCACGTCCAGCACCCGTCGGTCCTCACCGATCACGAACGTCTGCCGTTTCGTGTGCAGGGGCAGGATTTTGCGCCACACCCCGAACTGCTTGGCCACCGCACCGTCCACATCGGACAGCAGCGGATAGTCGAACCCGTGCTTCGCGGAGAATTCGCGTTGCTTGCCGACCGCGTCCGGGCTGATGCCGACACGTTGCGCGCCCGCCTCGGCGAATTCTGCCGCCAGGTCTCGGAAGTGGCAGCTTTCCGCCGTGCAGCCGCTCGTCATCGCGGCCGGGTAGAAGAACAGCACGACCGGGCCGTCGGCAAGGAAGTCCGCCAGGGTGCGTTCGACGCCCTGGTCGTCGGGGAGGGTGAAGTCGGGGGCGAGGTCGCCAGGCTGCATCGCGGAGGGGCCTTTCGGGTTGGCTTGCGGGGGAGGTTAGCGGGCGAGGGAGTCCCACAGGCGCATCAGGTGGTCTAGCGCGCCGTCGATCGTTGAGGCGGGCACGCCGTCGCGGGCCTCGGTGGAGATGCCCGCGACGAACATGTGGAACAGCGTTTCCAGTGCCGTCGCATCGGTGTCCGCCGGGAGTTCGCCGTCGGCGACGGCGCGTTCGATGCGGGCCAGGAGGTTCCGGCGCTGGACGTCCCGGTAGCCGGCGAGGAGTGCGCGGACGCGGGCGTTGGCCGGGCCGGTGAGCGTGCCGGTCATGATCAGGAGGCAGCCGAGCGGGTGCGCGGCGTCGGTCTGCATGGCCACTGAGGCGCGCAGGAAGCGTTCGATCGCCTCCCGCGGCGTGCGGTCTTCGTCGGCGAGATGGCTGGCCACCGTTCCGTAGCCCGACATGTAGCGCTCGACGACGCGCACGAACAGGTCTTCCTTGGACGAGAAAGCCGCGTAGAAGCTCGCGGACGACACACCGAGCGCCTCGCGCAGCTGTGCCAGCGACGTCGCCTCGTACCCGTGCTCCCAGAAGACCAGCAAGGCCGCTTCCAGCGCCTGGTCGAGGTCGAACGCGCGCGGCCGTCCGGTGCGCACCATCGAAGCCCTCCCGTGTCGCCTGGTCGCCCAATTGTAGATCTTGCGGTCCACATGTCCGGCCGGGATGTGCTCCCGGACACTTCTGGATCGATCGTTCCGAATATCTGCCGATCCGTGGGTAGCATTTCTGGCATGGTTGATCCAGAAGTAAGGCCGAGCCGGGAAAGGCTCAGCAGGCCGACGGTGTGGCTGTTGGCGGTGGTCTGCGGCTCGGCGGTGGCGAACATCTACTACGCGCAGCCGTTGCTGCCGGTCCTGTCCCGGGCGCTGGGCGTTTCCGAGGCGGCGGGAGGGCTGGTGGTCACCGCTTCGCAGGTCGGATACGCGCTCTCGCTGGCACTGCTGGTGCCCTTGGGAGACGTGCGGGAGCGGCGCGGTCTGGTCAGCCTGTTGCTCGGCCTGACCGCGGTCGCGCTGCTGGGTGCGGCGGCGTCCCCGTCGCTCGGGCCGTTGCTGGCCGCGATCGGCGTCGTCGGGGTGACTTCCGCCGTCGCGCAGATCGTGGTGCCGATGGCCGCGTCGCTGGCCGGGGACCACGAGCGCGGTTCCGTGGTGGGCACGGTGATGAGCGGGCTGCTCATCGGGATCATGATCGCCCGCGTCGTCGCCGGGCTGCTCGCCCAGATCGGCGGCTGGCAGCTGGTGTTCGTCGTCGCCGCGGTGCTGATGGCGGTGCTCGCCGTGGTCCTGCGGCTGGTGCTGCGCCGGGTTCCGGCGCCGGAGCGGACGCCGTATCCGCGGCTGCTGCGGTCGGTCGCGCACCTGGTGCGCACGGAATCGTTGCTGCGCAGGCGGATGGGACTCGCCGCAGCGGGCATGGCCGCCTTCACCATCCTCTGGACGGCGTCCTCGTTCCTGCTCGCCAATCCGCCGTACGGCTACCGTCCGGCCGCCATCGGGCTGTTCGGTCTCGCGGGGATCGCCGGGGCCGGTGCCGCGGTCGTGGCGGGGCGGCTCGCGGACCAGGGCCGTGGACGGCAGGTCGGCACGGCCGGAGTGCTCTTGCTGTTGCTCAGCTGGGGAATTCTCGCGATCGCCGGTGTCGGCGGAGCCGTCGGCGTGACCGCGCTGATCGTCGGGATCATGGCGGTCAATCTCGCGCAGCAGTCGCTGCTGATCAGCCATCAGAGCGCGATCTACCAGCGGGCTCCGCACGCCCGGAGCCGGGTCACGACCGCCTTGATGGTCGCCTCTTTCCTGGGCAGTGCACTAGCTTCCGCGGTGACCGCGGCGCTCTACCCGGTCGTCGGATGGCTCGGCGTCTGCGGGCTCGGCGCGGTGGTCGCGTTGGCGGGCATCGGGATCTGGGTGCTCGAACTCCGCCGGCCGAGTCCGTCCGATCCCTTGCCCGCGGCCGAAACCCCGATCCCGCAACTCGAATCCTGACCACCACCAGAAAGGCCCGTTGTGACCAGCGCGCAGCCAACCCCTGACCACCCGGCGGCCCGGATGCCCGGGCTCTGGACCCGCACCATCGGCGAACTCACCCTGAGCTACGTCCCCGACGCGGCCGTCGCGATGATCCCGACCCGGGTCTACCCGCGCTCGACCGAGGACGACTGGGAAACGCCCCACACGACCCCGGGCGGCCACCTGGCCATGGGCTGCGGAGCCCTGCTCGTCGAACGCGGCCGGACCCGGCTGCTGATCGACGCGGGCCACGGGCGCATCTCCGGCGAGGAGATCGCGCATTTCCAGGACTCGTTCCACCACGTGCGGAGCCTCCCGGAGGCACTGGCCGGACTCGGCGTGGACCCGGCCGGGCTCGACACGGTCGCCTTCACCCACCTCCACGACGACCACAGCGGCTGGGCGCGGCCGGACGCGGCCGAGGGCGGGCGAAGCTTGTTTCCCCATGCCCGATGGGTGCTGGGAGAAGGCGAACCGGCGGTGCTGGCCGGGCACGGCGAACGCGCCGTCACGGTGTCCGACGGCGAGGAGATCGCTGACGGCGTGTGGGCCTGGTCGCTGCCCGGGCACACTGCCGGGCATACGGCTTGGATCCTCGACTCCGGAGACGGCCGGGAGATCGTGGCGTTCGGCGACGCGATGCACTCGCCGGTCCAGGTCGAGCACCCGGATTGGGAGGTCGTGCTCGACGCCGACCGGGCGGCTGCCGAACGCTCGCGCCGTCGGCTCGTCGAATACCTGGCCAGGGACGGCGTCTTCGGATTCGGGGTGCATTTCGCCGACCAGCAGCTGGGCACCGTCGACGGCTCCGGCCAGTGGCGCCCGTGGCGGACCGGTCCGTGAAGGACTCCTTGAGGGAATCAGATTCCTTCAAGGAGTCCTTCACGGACCTGAAGACGGTCAGCTGGCGTGCCGCGCGATCATCTCGTCCACTTCGTCGCCCGTCGCGGACTCCGTCACGAACGAACCCCGTGCCGCCAGCACTCCCTGTTCCCGCAGGCGTTCGGCGTGCTTGGCGTCGCGCACGCCTTCCGCGCCGATGCGCAGCTGCAGTTCCTTCGCGCGGGTGACCAGCTGCGACAGGTGCCGCACGTCGGTCTCGGCCGGGTCGTCTCCGCCGAGTGCGTCGACGACCGGGCCGCTGAGGATCACGTGCTTGACCGGGAGCTGGTGCCGCGGGATCAGCTCCAGATCCGACGAGCCGGAGATGGTGAGCACCAGCTGCGCGCCGAGTTCGGCGAGCACGGTGAACGAGTCCAGCACCTCGCCGTCGCCGTCGAACATCGACGCGCGGTCGGTGCACAGGCGCAGCGCTCGCGCGGGCAGGCGGTGGCGGTCGAGCTGGTTCTTGACCAGCAGCACCAGATCCGGGTCGATCGCCAGCCGCTTCGGCAGCCGGATGCAGACGTCCGGCGCGGCCGGGCCGTACTGCTCGCGCCAGCGCGCGGTCGCGCCGAGCGACTCCTGCAGCAGCCATTTGCCGAGCGGCACCGTCATGCCGGTGGTCTGCGCGAGCGGGTAGAACTCCTCGGGGCCGAGTTCGCCGCGTTCGGGATGGCTCCAGAGCAGACCGGCGTTCACCGCGGCGATCTCGTCCTGCTTCGCGAGCTTGACCGTCGGCTGGTAGATCAGCGAGAACTCGCCGTTCTCCAGCGCACCCGCGATCACCGCGCCGAGCTGATACCGGTTGCGGTCGCGTTCGTCGGCGTCCGGGTCGAACAGCATCCACTGCGCCTTGCCCGCTTCTTTCGCGCGGTGCAGGGCCAGTTCGGCCGCGCGCAGCAGGTCGCCGTGGGTGCCTTCGTTCGCCGGGCGCACGACGATCCCGATGCTCGCGCTGACGCCGATGCCGTGCCCGTCGACGTACACCGGCTCGCTGAGTTCCTCCAGCACCTGGTCGGCCAGGTCGACCGTCTTCCTCGCGGTCAGCTCCGGGCCGCGCAGCAGCACGGCGAACCCGTCGCCGGACAGCCGGGCGACGTAGCCGTCGTGGTGGCCGGCGAACACCGCCGTCAGCTTCCGCGAGATCGCCTTCAGCACCAGGTCGCCCATGCCGGCGCCGAGGCCGTCGTTGATCACCTTGAACCCGTCGATGTCCAGGTACAGCAAGGCGATCTCGGCGGAGCCGCCGGAGCCGAGCGCGACCTCCAGCTGGGCGGTGAACGCGGCGCTGTTGGGCAGTCTGGTGAGCGAATCGTGCAGGTTCTGGTGCCGCAGCCGTTCGCCGAGCAGGTGCAGGTCGTCGTCATCGGCGGCCATGAACACCGGGAAGTACGTGCCGGGCCGGTCGCCGGGCAGCGACGCGATCGTCACGTTCGTGGTGAGTTCGCCGTCGCGGCTGTGGCCGAGCTGCACGCTCTGGACGGTCCGGCGGGCGTCGGCGGTGAGCGGCAGCCCGTCGAGCGCGCCGCGCAGCCGGTCGGCGTCCTGCGGCCCGGCGGCGAGATCGGCGATGTGCTTGTCCCGCAACGCGGTCGTGGTCGTGCCGAGCAGGGTGGCCAGCGCGGCGTTCGCCTCGACGACGGTGCCGTACGGGTCGGTGAGCGCGATGCCGAGCGGGGCGGAGGCGAAGAGCGCGGTGAAGCGCCGCGTGGCGCCCGTGTCCTCGGGACGCGCGGCGACCTCGCCGGCGAAGTCGAGCAGCATCCGCTCCACCTCGGCGGGAGGGAGCGTTACTCCGTTGGTGTCAGTCAGCGTCGCCGCGTACTTGCGCGCGACGTCGACCAACCCTGGCATGGCACCAGGCTCCGGCACACTCCACCTCTTCATACGCGGACAAAGGCCAGCTCAGGACCGGTGCGGGGAGTCCGAGGACCCACACTGGGTACGAGTTGGCCGCAAGTGATGCCACGGCATCACGGACCAAACAGGGTGTCTACCGGCTGAACGAGTGATGAGCACTACACAACTGGTGACATCAAGTCACCTTGAGTACACGAAGGTGGCCTGTACTGCGGTTTTGTCTCCAGTCGTCGACCTTTCTGTCCCGCTCGGCGGCCGTCAACGATAGGCCAACCGGGCCGGCAGTCCGTCGGCGGGCACCGGTAGCGAGACGTAATCCCACTTGGCCACGTAATCCTCGGGCACCGACCAGCGGTGCGCCCGCAGCAGCTCGTGCATGAGCGCCTTGACCTCCAGGCCGCCGAACTGCAGCCCGATGCACTTGTGCGCGCCGCCGCCGAACGGCATCCACGCGAACCGGTGCGACTTGTCCTCGCGGCGGTCCGGGCCGAACCGTTCGGGGTCGAAGCGCAGCGGATCGGTCCAGTGTTCGGGGGAGTAGTGGTTCAGCGTCGGCGAAACCGCGACCATCGTGCCTTCCGGCAGGTAATGGCCGAGGACGGCAGTGTCCTTTGTGGTCTTTCGCGCCAGCGACGGCACCGGCGCGCGCAGCCGCAGCGCCTCCTTCATCACCAGGTCCAGCGTTTCGAGGCTTTCCAGCGCGTCGAGGTCCGGCAGGTCGTCGCCGAGGCGCAGCGACTCCTCGCGGGCGCGGTCCTGCCATTCCGGGTGCTTCGCGAGGTAGTAGGCCATCGCGCTGGCGGTGATGGTGGTCGTGTCGTGCGCGGCCATCATCAGGAAGATCATGTGGTTGACGATGTCGGCGTCGCTGAACCGATCGCCGTCTTCGGAGGCCGCGTGGCAGAGCGCGGAGAACAGGTCGTCGCCGTCCGCGTCGCGCTTCGCCGCCAGGTTCTCGCCGAAATAGCGCTCCAGCGTCCGCCTGCCGCGCAAACCCGCGGCCCAGCGGCCGCCAGGCACCGGATACCGCACCACGGCGGTACCGGCGCGCACAGCGGCCACGAACGCGCGGTTGATGCGTTCCGCGTCGGCGGCCGACCGCATGCCCATGAAAACCTGCGTCGCGACGTCCAGCGTCAGCTGTTTGAACGCCCAGTACAGCTGGGGACGGCCGGACGGCAGCGCGGCGACGCCTTCGCGCAGCGCCGGGCCCATCTGCGCGACGTAGCCGCGGAGCCGGTCGCGGGTGAACGCCTCCTGCATGATCCGCCGGTGCAGGTGGTGCTCGCCGAAATCGAGCAGCATGAGCCCGCGCTCGAAGAACCGCTCGATGAAGAACTTCCAGCCCTCCTGGGAAAACGCCTTGTCCTTGTTCACGAGCGCGGCCTGGGTGGCTTCGGGGCCGGACAGTGTCACGAGCCGCTGGCCGAAGACGCCCATCCACGACACCGGGCCGAACTGCCCGAAGCGGCGCAGGCTGAAGTCGAGGCCGAACCGCATCCCGTCGAGGGTGTGGCCGATCAGCGGCGGCCCGTCGTCGCCGAGGATCGGCTTCAGGCCGCTGCCTTGGGGTGGCGGCGCGAGCTCGCGGACCGGCCAGTGCGCGCCCAGCCAGCGTTCGTCCACCTTGCGCGGCAACGGGATCGCGGTCAGCGGCGGCATCCGGCCGCGCAGGTTTTCGGAAAGCTTCGTGACGCCGTCGCTCCCGGCGTGGACGACCTTGCCGAGCGCGCCGCCCGCCGTCGGGATTCCCGGTTGTCCGGTCACGTCCGCCATGGCGACCACCTCCCGGCCAGGGTATCGGCCGCGTCCACGGTCCCGCGTTATTGACGCGATGACAATACCTGCGGGCCGTGCCGTTCGGGTGATCCTCGGGCCGGTGCCGGGCGACAGAGCCGCCCGGCACCGGGATCGTCAGCGAGGTCCGGCGCGCAGTTCCCTTGCCGCGCCGACCAGATGCCGCAGCGCGGGCTCGACCTCGGCGTAACCGCGGGTCTTGAGGCCGCAGTCCGGGTTGATCCACAGCCGCTCCGCCGGAACCGCGCCGAGCGCCGTGCGCACCAGGCCGGTCATCTCGTCCTCGCCCGGCACGCGCGGCGAGTGGATGTCGTAGACCCCGGGCCCGACTCCGCGGCCGAAGCCCGCTTCGGTCAGATCGGCGAGCACCTCCATTTTCGAGCGGGCGGCCTCGATGCTGGTGACGTCCGCGTCGAGGGCGTCGATCGCGGGCAGCACGTCGCCGAACTCCGAGTAGCACATGTGCGTGTGGATCTGCGTGGTCTCCGCGACGCCCGAGGTGGCCAGCCGGAACGCGGGCACCGCCCAGCCGAAGTACGCCTCGCGGTCCGCCGCGCGCAACGGGAGCAGTTCGCGCAGCGCGGGTTCGTCGACCTGCACGATGCGGATCCCGGCCGCCTCCAGGTCCGCGACCTCGTCCCGGACGGCCAGCGCGACCTGCCGCGCGGTGTCGGCCAGCGGCTGGTCGTCGCGGACGAACGACCAGGCCAGAATCGTGACCGGACCGGTCAGCATGCCCTTCACCGGCCGGTCGGTGCGGCTTTGCGCGTACCGCGCCCATTCGACGGTCATCGGCGCCGGCCGGGACACGTCGCCGAAGAGGACCGGCGGCCGGACGCACCGGGAGCCGTACGACTGGACCCAGCCCGCCGCGGTCGCCGCGAACCCGGCCAGCTGTTCGGCGAAGTACTGGACCATGTCGTTGCGCTCGGGTTCGCCGTGCACGAGGACGTCGAGGCCGAGGTCCTCCTGCAGCCGCACGACGCGCTCGATCTCGGTGCGCATCGCTTCGCGGTAGCCGGTGTCGTCGAGCTTGCCCGCGCGGTGGGCGGCCCGGGCCCGGCGCACCTCGCCGGTCTGCGGGAAGGAGCCGATCGTGGTGGTCGGCAGTGGGGGCAGGTTCAGCGCTTTTTGTTGTGCTGCAGCGCGTTCGGGATACGGTTGGCGGACGGTGTCCTCTGGTCGGAGTGCTGCGACGCGTGCTCGGACGTTGGCGTCGTTCAACTCCTTGGCGCTGGCCCGGTCGGCGACTGCGGCTCGCGCGGGGCCGAGGTCTACGTCTTCGCCGCGCAATGCCCGGCCGAGGAGGACGACCTCGTCTACCTTTTGCCGGGCGAACGCGAGCCAGCTCTTAAGGCGTGGGTCGAGGGTCGTTTCCGCTGCTACGTCGTAAGGCACGTGCAGCAGGGAGCAGGACGTGGAGATGCTTACGTGTGCTGCGGTGTCCCTCAGTCGTGCTGCGCGGGCTAGCGCGACGCCGGGGTCGGTGCGCCAGACGTTGCGGCCGTCCACTACTCCGGCTAGTACTTCCTTGTCTCGCAACGCTCCTTCCGCGGCTACTTTGTCTACAAAGGACGCGTCGGTGACCAGGTCGACGGCTACCGCTTCGATGGGGGAGCGGGCCAGTACGCCTAGCGCGCGGCCGAGTCCGCCGAAGAATCCGGCGACCAGCAGCTTCGGGCGGTGCTTTTCCTTGGCCAGCCAGTGATAGGCGCGGGTGAGTGCGTTGAACTCCGGTGTTGTCCGGTCGGCTGCGAAGGCTGGTTCGTCCAGCTGGACCCACTCGACGCCCTCGTCGGCCAGTTTGCCCAGGAGTTCGGCGTATGCGGGCAGCAGGGTGTCCAGGAGTTCCAGCGGGGTGAAGCCGGGTTCGGTGGACTTGGCCAGCAGCAGGAAGGTGACTGGTCCGACGAGTACCGGGCGCGGGGTGATGCCGAGTGCGCGAGCCTCGCGGACCTCGTCGAGCGGAGCGGCGCCGGTGAGGGTGAAGCGGGAGTCCGGGCCTAGTTCTGGGACTAGGTAGTGGTAGTTGGTGTCGAACCACTTCGTCATTTCCAGCGCGGGTGCGTCCGGGACTCCGCGTGCGGCGGCGAAGTAGGTGTCCAGTGGGGACAGGCCCAGGCGGGTGAAGCGTTCCGGTAGTGCGCCGAACAGGGCGGTGGTGTCGAGGACCTGGTCGTAGAGGGAGAAAGTGCTCGACGGGATCGAGTCGAGACCCTGGTCGCGCAGCGCGGTCCAGGTTTGCTCGCGCAGGCGCCGGCCGGTGTCCAGGAGGTCCTCCTCGGGGCTCTCTCCCGCCCAGTAGGACTCCAAGGCCCGCTTCAGTTCGCGGGCCGGGCCGATTCGCGGGTAGCCGAGAATCGTGGTGCCGATCGTGGTCACAGCATGCATCCTCACGTGCTCGCCGGAAGAGCCCGGGCACGCGGAAACCGCTGTGCTTCGGTCGTGCCTTTCCCGCGAGGCCCGGACTCACGCACGCCGTCGGCGTGCGTGCCAGTGGCAGGTATTCGGACTCGTGGGCGTGTCGCTCGTGCCTACCGGCCGTCGCTTCCCGGGCTTGGCGCCCAGTGCTTTACCGCTTTCGCGGTGACGGCTTTCGTTCCCACATACCGCTGCGGGGCAGTCCCGGATTCGCACCGGGTTCCCTGTTGCCTCGCCGATGCGCGACCAGGCGAAAAAAGCTCGGCCACGCACTGGCGAACCAGTGGCGTGGCCGAGCTTAGCGGTTCCGGCGCGGATCCGGCACAAGCCGGACGCGGATCCCGGAGAGCGGGATCAGTCCCAGTCGAGCGCTCCGCCGGACTGGTACTCGATGACGCGGGTCTCGAAGAAGTTCTTCTCCTTCTTCAGGTCCATCGCCTCCGACATCCACGGGAACGGGTTCTCGTTCTCGCCGTAGATCGGGGTCAGGCCGATCTGCTGGGCGCGGCGGTCGGTGATGAAGTGCATGTACTGCTCGCACAGGTCGGCCGACAGGCCCAGCATGCCGCGCGGCATCGTGTCGCGGGCGTACTTCACCTCGAGCTCGCACGCGTCCTGCAGCATGCCGCGCACCTCGGCCTGGAACTCCTCGGTCCACAGGTGCGGGTTCTCGATCTTGATCTGGTTGATGCAGTCGATGCCGAAGTTCAGGTGGATCGACTCGTCGCGCAGGATGTACTGGTACTGCTCGGCGATGCCGACCATCTTGTTCCGCCGGCCCAGCGACAGGATCTGCGCGAAACCGGTGTAGAACCACATGCCCTCGAAGATCACGTAGAACGCCACGAGGTCGCGCAGGAACGCCTGGTCGGCCTCCGGCGTGCCGGTCTCGAAGTCCGGGTTCTCCAGGTTCTGCGTGTACTTCAGCGCCCACGCGTCCTTGTCCGAAATGGACGGGACCTCGCGGTACATGTTGAACAGCTCGCCCTCGACCAGGCCGAGGCTTTCGCAGATGTACTGGAAGGTGTGCGTGTGCACGGCCTCCTCGAAGGCCTGGCGCAGCAGGTACTGGCGGCACTCCGGGTTGGTGATCTGCCGGTACACCGCGAGCACGATGTTGTTGGCCACCAACGACTCCGCCGTGGCGAAGAAGCCGAGGTTGCGCTTGAGCATCTGCCGCTCGTCCTCGGTGAGGCCGTCCGGCGACTTCCACAGCGCGATGTCGGCCTGCATCGCGACCTCGGTCGGCATCCAGTGGTTGTTGCACGCCGCGAGGTACTTGTCCCAGGCCCACCGGTACTTCATCGGCAGCAGCTGGTTGACGTCGGCGCGCGCGTTGATCATCCGCTTGTCGTCGACGTTGATCCGGGCCGCGCCGACCTCGATCTCGCCGAGGCCGGTCGCGTCGGTCGTTTCCACGTTCGTCATGGTTCAGGGTTCCTTACTGGCAGGCTTCGCAGTCGGGGTCGTCGATCCGGCAGGCAGCGCCCTCGGCGGCGACGAAGTCGACGTCGGTCTTCGGCATCTCCTTCGGCTCCGCCGGGACGGCCGCGGCGGGCGACGGCGACGGCGCGGCGGCCGGGACCGCGGCGGACGGCGACGGCGACGGGGCCGGGGAAGGCGCGGCGGCCGGGGCGGCGGCGGGCGGAGCGGCCGGGGTCGGGGTGGTTCACACGGCGTTCAGCTTGCCGTCGGTGCCGCGCAGGGTGCTCTTCTCCACGTGCGTCGCGGACTGCGCCCGCAGGTAGTACGTGGTCTTGAGGCCCTTGTGCCAGGCGTAGCGGTACAGCTCGTCGAGCTTGCGGCCGCTCGGGGCCGCGATGTACAGGTTCAGCGACTGCGCCTGGTCGATCCACTTCTGCCGCACCGAACCGGCGTCCACGATCCACTTCGACTCGATCTCGAAGGCGGTCGCGTACAGCGCCTTGAGGTCGTCCGGGACGCGGTCGATCTGGCCGAGGCTGCCGTCGAAGTACTTGAGGTCGCTGACCATGACCTCGTCCCACAGGCCGCGCGCCTTGAGGCTCTTGACCAGGTGCGGGTTGACGACGGTGAAGTCGCCGGACATGTTCGACTTGACGTACAGGTTCTGGAACAGCGGCTCGATCGACTGGCCGACGCCGGAGATGTTGGAGATCGTCGCGGTCGGCGCGATCGCCATCACGTTGGAGTTGCGCATGCCGACGGTCTTGACGCGCTCGCGCAGCGGGGCCCAGTCCAGCGTCGTGGAGGTGTCGACGTCGAGGCCGTCGCCCTGGCGGGCGTCGATGAGCAGCTGCATCGAGTCGATCGGCAGGATGCCCTTGCTCCACAAGGAACCCTCGAACGACTGGTACTGGCCGCGCTCCTGCGCGAGATCGGTCGACGCCGAGATCGCGTAGTAGGAGAGGTGCTCCATCGAGACGTCGGCGAACTTCACCGCTTCGGCGGACGCGAACGGCACGCCGATCTCGAACAGCGCGTCCTGGAAGCCCATGATGCCGAGGCCGACCGGACGGTGGCGCAGGTTGGAGCGGCGCGCCTCCGGGATCGTGTAGAAGTTGATGTCGATCACGTTGTCGAGCATCCGGACCGCGGTGCGCACGGTCTTCTCGAGCCGCTCAGTGTCCAAACCGGACGGAGTGACGTGCTTGAGCAGGTTCACCGAGCCGAGGTTGCAGACCGCGACCTCCTCGGTGTTCGTGTTCAGCGTGATCTCGGTGCACAGGTTGGACGAGTGCACGACGCCGACGTGCTGCTGCGGCGAACGCAGGTTGCACGGGTCCTTGAAGGTGATCCACGGGTGGCCGGTCTCGAACAGCATGGTCAGCATCCGCCGCCACAGCTCGACCGCGCGGACCTTGCGGAACACCTTGATCTCGCCGCGCGCGGCGGCCGCCTCGTACTCGCGGTAGCGCTGGGCGAACGCGTTGCCGTAGAGGTCGTGCAGGTCCGGCGTCTCGTTCGGCGAGAACAGCGTCCACTCGGCGTTCGCCTCGACGCGGCGCAGGAACTCGTCCGGGACCCAGTTGGCGGTGTTCATGTCGTGCGTGCGCCGCCGGTCGTCGCCGGTGTTCTTGCGCAGGTCGAGGAATTCCTCGATGTCGACGTGCCAGGTCTCCAGGTACGCGCAGGCCGCGCCCTTGCGCTTGCCGCCCTGGTTGACGGCGACCGCAGTGTCGTTGGCGATCTTCAGGAACGGCACGACGCCCTGGGACTGGCCGTTGGTGCCCTTGATGTGCGCGCCGAGGCCGCGGACCGGGGTCCAGTCGTTGCCGAGGCCGCCGGAGTACTTGGCCAGCAGCGCGTTGTTCTTGTACGCCTGGAAGATCGAGTCCAGGTCGTCGTCCACCGTGGTCAGGAAGCAGGACGACAGCTGGGCGCGGTTGGTGCCGCTGTTGAACAGCGTCGGGGTGGACGCCATGAAGTGGAACGTCGAGAGCAGTTCGTAGAACTCGATCGCGCGCGCTTCGCGGTCGTCCTCGCGGATCGCCAGGCCCATCGCCACCCGCATGAAGAACGCCTGCGGCAGCTCGAACCGGACGCCGTTGTGGTGCTGGAAGTACCGGTCGTACAGCGTCTGCAGGCCGAGGAAGCCGAAGTCGAGGTCGCGCTCGGGGCGGATCGCGGCGGTGATCTTGTCCAGGTCGAACCGGGTCAGCTCGGCGTCGACCAGCTCCAGCTGGACGGCGCGGCGCAGGTAGGCGCGGAAGTACGGCGCGTACTCGGTCGCCATCTCGTCCTGGCTGGCCTGGCGCGGGGTGCCGGCGAGGTAGCTCAGCGCTTCGCCGCGCAGCTTGTCCAGCAGCAGCCGGGCGGACACGAACGAATAGTTCGGCTCCTGCTCGACGAGCACGCGCGCGGCCATGATCTGCGCGAGCGCCAGTTCGTCGGCGGTGATGCCGTCGTAGAGGTTGCGCTTGGCCTCGGCCAGCACCGGCTCGGCGGACACGTCCTCGAGCCCGGCGACGGCCTCGCCGACGACGTGCGAGACGCGGGCCCAGTCGAGCGGGCGGAGCGAGCCGTCGGCGCCCTTGACGCTCAGCGCGACCTCGGCGGAAGCGGGCGCGGCGGCGTCGCGGGCCTTCGTGCGCTCGTCGCGGTAGAGGACGTAGGCGCGGGCGACCTTGTGGTGCTCGCCGCGCATCAGGGCGAGTTCGACCTGGTCCTGGATCTGCTCGATGTGCAGCGCGGTTTCCGGGCCGGTGTGGCGCAGCAGCGCCGCCTCGACCTGCCCGGTCAGCTCCGCGACCACGTGGTGCACGCGGGAGGACGCGGCGGCGTCGCCGCCCTCGACCGCGAGGAAGGCCTTGGTCAGCGCCACCGAGATCTTGCCCGCGTCGAAGGGCGAGACGCTTCCGTCCCGCCGGATGACGCGGACCGCGCTCGGGGCCCCCTCCGCCGCCGACGGCGGCCGCTGACCGGTATCCACTGACATGCGTGTCTCCAACAGTTCCTCGAAATGGGCGCGTTCGAGCGGCACACAGCCGGTCAAGGCCGTGCGCTGCGGTTTCGTCGAAACGGTCCGGCCGCCCTCTTCAAGCGGTCTCCCCGTCGCTGGGGGCTGCCGGTTCCCAGAGACTACATGTTGGGGTGGGGGCTCGCACGCGCCCCAAGGTATGGCGTGTCACTCTCACCCTGGCGGGTTATCCGATCACCGAGGGCAAGATCCGAAACGGAGCTTCGTGGCGTCCAGTGCGGCACTGGCCACGGGCCGTTTACCGGCCAGACAGCCCAGCGGCCCGGCCGGGTTGACCGACCAGTCCGCGGCCGCCGCGCGCGGCTTCGCGCGCCACTCGACCGGGGTACGCAGCGGGCTGCCGTTGCGGGCTTGAGCGATCTCGAAGCGTACCGGGAGGGCGATCGGGAGCCCGGCGCGCGGGGTGAAGGCGGCGGTGGCGATCCAGTCGCCGGAGGTCGCCGCGGTGAAGGTGCGCCCGCCGGTGAAGGTGAAGGACGCGATTTCCTTCGGAATGCCCCATAACTCGCGCCCGCCCGCGCGCGAGACCTCGCTGTCGACCCAGATGTCGGTGATCGACGCGGCCAGCCCGCGCCCGCGCACGGCGACGCAGGAGAGGAGTTCGTGATAGCTGAGCTGGCCGGGCGGCTGGTAGTCGATCCAGGCGGTGAAGACGGCGGCCTGACTGCCGAGGAGCAGGGGCTTGGCTCCGGCGGGCAGCTCGGGCAGCTCGCCGACGGGGACTCGCCATATCGAGAGGTATGCGTCGGCGGTGAGGTGCCACGGTTCGGGCGGGTACTCGGTCATTCGCCGACCCACGGCAGGTACGGCGGGAGGTCGCGGTCCACGCGCAACGGGAACTCGGGCGGGCGTTTCTGGAAGAACGACGCGATGCCCTCGACGGCGTCGGGGTTGGCGCCGAGCTGGGAGATGAGCTTCGAGTCGACCTCGTGGACGTCGAACGGCGAGGGGGCCGAGGCCATCCGGTAGAGCAGCTGGCGGGTGACCGCGACGGCGACCGGGGAGGTGGTCTCGGCGATTTCTCGGGCTCGTTCTTGGGCTTGCGCGAGGACGTCGCCGGGGTCGTGGATCTGGTGGACGAGCCCGGACCGGAGCGCTTCGTCGGGGCCGAAGAGCCGTCCGCTGACCATCCAGTCGACCGCCGCGCCCATGCCGACGAGGCGGGGGAGGAACCACGCGGACGCGCCTTCGGGGTAGATCCCGCGGCGGGTGAAGACGAAGCCGAACTTGGAGTCGGTGGAGGCGAACCGGTAGTCGCAGGAGAGCGTGATGGTGATCCCCGCGCCGACGGACGCCCCGCGCAGGGCGGCGAGCACGGGTTTGTTCATGGTGAAGATCCGCTTCGAGACGCGGCCTGCGGGTTCTTGCCAGTCGTCCGGCGGGCGGTCGCCGAAGTCGAAGCCGCCGGAGGAGAGGTCGGCTCCGACGGAGAAGTCCTTGCCGGTGGTCCCGAGCACGACCGCGCGGATGTCCTCGTCCCGGTCGGCGCGGTCGAGGGCGTGGGCCAGTTCGTCCGCCATCCGGGTGGTGTAGCCGTTGCGGGCCTCGGGGCGGTTGAGCAGGACGGTCGCGACCTTGGCGGCGACCTCGTAGGTGATCTCCGCGTAGGAGTCCATGGAGTGACGGTAGGGCGCTTGTTTTCACGGTGTCAATAGCGCTCGGCGTTTGGGGCTCTGCTCCCGCGGAGGTCCGTGAAGGGCTCCTTGAAGGAATCAGATTCCCTCAAGGAGTCCTTCACGGACCTTGGTGCCGCGTGCCGGATCCGACGGGCAACGGGAGTGGTCGGGACGCCGTCGACATCGTGCTTCTGCGGGCATGCTGGGGCGATGCTGACAGTGGGCACGGTGGTGCTGGGAGTCGACGACATGGAGCGGGCGGTCGCGTTCTGGAGCGCGGCGCTGGGGTACGTGCGGCGGGACGACGCGACGGACTTCGTGGTGCTGGTGCCGGAAGGCGGCGCCGGGACGCGGGTGGCGTTCCAGCGGAGTTCGGTGCCGGTGCAGGAGGTGCCGCGGGTGCATCTGGACCTGTACGCGGGGGACGCGGCGGACCAGGCGGCGGAGATCGAGCGGCTGGTGGGGCTGGGGGCGCGGCGGGTGGAGTGGCCGCACTACCCGGCGGATCCGGACTTCGTGGTGCTGGCCGACCCGGAGGGCAACCGGTTCTGCGTGATCGACACCGCGCACGGCTGACCCGCTGCCCGTGAAGGACTCCTGGCGGGACTCAGATTCCGATGCCAGGGATTAAGGCGGCGCCGGGGTTGCCGTAGAGGCTCGTCTGACCAGGTCGAAGGGCTGGCCAGGGTCAGCGCGGCTCTCGGCGGCTGGCGCGCTCGGGTCGGGTCGTCCGTGAGGGGAACCTTCACGGACTCTGATTCCCTCAGGGTGCCCTTCGCGGACCTTCGGAGATGGCCATGCGGGTATCAACCGGGCATTTCGGCGGTTCTGGCGTCCTTTGTGGATGGTCCGGCAGGCGTGGGGCAGAGCGGCTTGAGTCCCTGGCGCGGGACTCAGATTCCCGCAAGGAGTCCTTCACGGAACGTCGGCGGCGGATAAAACAATCATGCGCGCTTGATTTTTCTGCCTCCAGGGGCCACGCTGGGTCGCGCACGAGGTGGTGCGGCGGACGCAGGGAGGCGCAGGAATGGCTGATCTCGCGGGGATCCTCCGGGATCTCGCGGCCGAATCGCAGGCGGTCGACGACCTGGTCGCCGGCTTGCCCGCCGACGGGTGGGCGCGGCCGACGCCGGCGCCGGGGTGGAGCATCGCGCATCAGGTCGCGCATCTCGCGTGGACCGACGGCAAGTCGCTGATCTCCGCCAGCCGGCCGGAGGACTGGCAGTCCGAGGTCGAAAACCTGCTGAGCATCGGCGAAAGCTATGTCGACGCGGGTGCCGAAGAAGGCGCCGAGCTGCCGCCGGACGAGTTGCTGGCGCAGTGGCGTGCCGGGCGTGCCGCGCTGGCCGAGGCGCTCGCGGCAGTGCCGGAGGGGCAGAAGCTGCCCTGGTACGGGCCGCCGATGAGTGCGGCGTCGATGGCGACCGCGCGGATGATGGAGACCTGGGCGCACGGCCAGGACATCGCCGACGCGCTCGGGGTCACGCGCGAGCCCACCGAGCGGTTGTGGCACATCGCCCGGTTCGGCACGCGCACCCGCGATTTCGCGTACAAGCTCCATTCGCTGGCCCCGCCCGCCGAGGAATTCCGGGTCGAGCTGACCGCGCCGGACGGCAGCACGTGGGCGTTCGGGCCGGAAGACGCCGAGCAGCGGCTCACCGGCAGCGCGCTCGACTTCTGCCTGGTCGCGACGCAGCGGCGGCATCCGGCGGACACTGATCTGGTCGCGACGGGCGCGGACGTAGAGGAATGGCTGGGCATCGCGCAGGCGTTCGCCGGTCCGCCGGGGGCGGGGCGCGAGCCGGGGCAGTTCGCGTGAGCGCGCCGTTGCGCGTCGGGAACGCGTCCGGGTTTTACGGCGACCGGTTCTCCGCCGTGCGGGAAATGCTCACCGGCGGCCCGCTCGACGTCCTGACCGGCGACTATCTCGCCGAGCTGACCATGCTCATCCTCGGCCGCGACCGGATGAAGGACCCGGCCCGCGGCTACGCCAAGACGTTCCTCCGGCAGATGGAGGAGAATCTCGGGCTGGCGAAGGACAAGGGCGTCCGGATCGTCGCGAACGCGGGCGGGCTCAACCCGGCCGGGCTCGCCGACGCGCTGCGCGAACTGGTCGCGAAGCTCGGTCTCGACGTCAGTGTCGCGCACGTCGAGGGCGACGACCTGATCGCCCGCGCGGACGAGTTCGGCTTCGGGAAACCGTTGACTGCCAACGCTTATCTCGGCGCGTGGGGGATCGCGGAATGCCTCAAGGCCGGGGCGGACGTGGTGGTGACCGGGCGGGTCACGGACGCGTCGGTGATCGTCGGGCCGGCGGCGGCGCACTTCGGCTGGGCCCGCGACGACTACGACGCGCTCGCCGGAGCGGTCGCGGCGGGGCATGTCATCGAGTGCGGCGCACAGGCGACTGGCGGCAATTACGCGTTCTTCCGCGAGCAGCCGATCGGCGTGCCGGGGTTCCCGCTCGCGGAGATCCACGCGGATGGCTCCAGCGTCATCACGAAGCATCCGGACACCGGTGGTGTGGTGAACATCGGAACCGTTACGGCGCAGCTGTTGTACGAGATTACCGGCGCGCGGTATGCGAATCCTGATGTGACAGCGCGGTTTGACGCACTGTCGTTGTCTGACGACGGGCCGGACCGGGTGCGGATCAGCGGGGTTCGCGGGGAAGCGCCGCCGCCGACGTTGAAGGTGTGCCTCAACCGGCTCGGCGGCTTCCGGAACGAGACGACGTTCGTCCTTACTGGACTGGACATCGAAGAGAAAGCCGCGCTGGTACGGGAACAGCTGGAAGGCGCGTTGGCGAAGCGGCCGCCCGCGGAGGTCCGGTGGACCCTCGCCCGCACCGATCACGCGGACGCCGACACCGAGGAACGCGCCAGCGCGCTGCTGCATGTCGCGGTGAAGGACAATGATCCGAAGATCGCCGGACGGGCGTTCAGCGGGGCGGCGATTGAGCTTGCGCTCGCGAGCTATCCGGGATTCCACGTTACCGCACCGCCTTCGGAGGCCGCGCCGTTCGGGGTCTATTCGGCGGCCTATGTGGACGCTGGCGCGGTGCCGCATGTCGCGGTGCTGCCGGACGGGTCCAAAGTGGATATAGCGCCTGCAGGCGAGACGCTTGAGCTGTCCGAAGTGGACGAACCGGCGTTGCCGGAACCGTTGCGGGCGGACAAGGTGCGGCGGGTCCCGCTCGGGCTCGTGGCCGGGGCGCGCAGCGGCGACAAGGGCGGCAACGCGAACCTCGGCGTGTGGGTGCGGTCCGAGGAGGCGTGGCGCTGGCTCGTGCACCGGCTGACGGTCGGGGAGTTCCGCCGTCTGCTGCCGGAAACCGAAGGGCTGCCGGTCACCCGGCATCTGCTGCCGAACCTGTGGGCGATGAACTTCGTGGTCGAGGGGATCCTCGGCGACGGTGTCGCCTCGCAGGCCAGGTTCGATCCCCAGGCGAAGGCGCTCGGCGAATGGCTGCGGGCGCGCGAACTCGACGTCCCGGAGGCACTGCTGTGACCGTGGATCCGTTCCGCACGCCGGAACGCACCGAATTGCGCGCGACGGTGCGCCGGTTCGTGGAGAAGGACGTGCTGCCGCACCTGGACGACTGGGAGCGGGCCGGGGAACTGCCGCGCGAGCTGCATCGCAAGGCGGGACAGCTGGGGCTGCTCGGGGTCGCGTTCCCCGAGTCCGCGGGCGGTGGCGACGGCAATTACCTCGACGCGCTCGTGGTCGCCGAAGAAATGCACTACGCGGGCGGGTCCGGCGGGCTGTTCGCTTCGCTGTTCACCTGCGGGATCTCGGTGCCGCACATCGTCGAGGCCGGCGACCCGGTGCAGATCGAACGCTGGGTGCGGCCGACTCTCGAAGGCGAGAAGATCGGGTCGCTGGCGGTCACTGAGCCGGACGGCGGATCGGACGTCGCCGGGATTCGCACCACCGCGGTGCGCGAAGGCGACGAATATGTGGTCAATGGGGCCAAAACGTTCATCACCTCCGGGTGTCGCGCGGACTTCGTGACCACAGTGGTCCGGACCGGCGAGGCGGGCGCGCATGGGCTTTCGCTGATTGTGGTGGAGCGCGGGACGCCGGGATTCACTGTGTCGCGCAAGCTGGAGAAGATGGGCTGGGCGGCTTCCGATACCGCAGAGCTGTCTTATGTGGACGTTCGCGTGCCGGCGGAGAACTTGGTCGGTGCGGAGAACAGCGGATTCGCTCAGGTGGCCACGCAGTTCGTGACCGAGCGGCTTTCGCTGGCGGTGCAAGCGTATGCGCACGCGCAACGAGCACTGGACCTTACGCTGGGCTGGTGCCGGATGCGCGAGACGTTCGGGCGTCCGCTGATCTCGCGGCAGCTCGTGCAGCACAAGCTCACCGAGATGGCTTGCAAGGTCGACGTGGCCCGGACGTATGCCCGGCAGGTCGCGCTCCGGCACGTCTCCGGCGAGGAAGTGATCGCCGAGGCGTGTTTCGCGAAGAACACCGCGGTGCAGACCGCCGAATGGGTCGTGAACGAGGCGGTACAGCTGCACGGCGGGCTCGGCTACATGCGCGAGTCCGAAGTGGAGCGGCACTACCGCGACGTCCGCATTCTCGGCATCGGCGGCGGCACCACCGAAATCCTGACCGGACTGGCCGCGAAGCGATTGGGATACACCGCATGACCACTATCAGGTCCACCGTGGACACTCGCGCCGACGAGTTCGCCGCGAACCGCGAGGCGATGCTGGAGAAACTCGCGGAGATCGACACCGAGCAGGCCAAGGCGGTCGCCGGCGGCGGCGAGAAGTATGTCGAACGCCACCGCAAGCGCGGCAAACTGCTGGCGCGCGAACGGATCGAACTGCTGCTGGACGCGGATTCGCCGTTCCTGGAGCTGTCGCCGCTGGCCGCGTGGGGCTCGGACTACCGGGTCGGCGCGAGCGTGATCACCGGGATCGGCGTGGTGGAAGGCGTCGAATGCCTGATCTCGGCCAGCGATCCGACGGTCAAGGGCGGCGCGAGCAACCCGTGGACGACGAAGAAATCGTTCCGGGCGGCGGACATCGCGGCGCAGAACCGGCTGCCGGTGATCAACCTCGTCGAATCCGGCGGCGCGGATCTGCCGACGCAGAAGGAAATCTTCATCCCCGGCGGCCGGATCTTCCGTGATCTGACGAGGTCCTCGGCGGCGAAGGTGCCGACCGTCGCGCTGGTGTTCGGCAACTCGACCGCGGGCGGCGCATACCTGCCGGGCATGTCCGACTACGTGGTGATGGTGAAGGAACGCGCGAAGGTGTTCCTCGGCGGGCCGCCGCTGGTCAAAATGGCGACCGGCGAGGAATCCGACGACGAATCGCTCGGCGGCGCGGAAATGCACGCGCGCACGTCCGGGCTCGCCGACTACCTCGCGGTCGACGAGGAGGACGCGATCCGCCTCGGCCGCAGCATCATCAAGCGGCTCAACTGGACCAAACAGGGCCCGGCGGCCAAACCGGACTACGCCGAGCCGGTGTTCGACGCCGAAGACCTGCTGGGCATCGTGCCGACGGACCTGAAGATCCCGTTCGACCCGCGCGAGGTGATCGCGCGCGTCGTGGACGGTTCGGACTTCGACGAGTTCAAACCGCTGTACGGGCCGAGCCTGGTCACCGGATGGGCGAGCATCCACGGGTATCCGGTGGGAGTCCTGGCCAACGCACAGGGCGTGCTGTTCGGCGAGGAATCGCAGAAGGCCGCGCAGTTCATCCAGCTGGCCAACCAGATCGACACGCCGCTGGTGTTCCTGCACAACACGACCGGCTACATGGTCGGCAAGGAATACGAGCAGAGCGGCATCATCAAGCACGGCGCGCTGATGATCAACGCGGTGTCGAACTCCAAGGTGCCGCATCTGTCCGTCCTCATGGGAGCGTCCTACGGGGCCGGGCACTACGGGATGTGCGGCCGGGCCTACGATCCGCGGTTCCTGTTCGCCTGGCCGAGCGCGAAGTCGGCGGTGATGGGACCCGCGCAGCTGGCCGGCGTGCTGTCCATTGTGGCCCGTGCCGCGGCCGCGAGCCGGGGCCAGGAGTACAGCGAGGAAAACGACGCCGCGATGCGCACGATGGTGGAGAACCAGATCGAGGCGGAATCGATGCCGATGTTCCTCTCCGGCATGCTTTACGACGACGGCATCATCGACCCGCGCGACACCCGCACGGTGCTCGGGCTGAGCCTGTCGGCGATCCACAACGGACCAGTGAAGGGCGCCGAGGGTGGCTTCGGCGTCTTCCGGATGTGAGGGCCATGATCCAGAATCTGCTGGTCGCCAACCGGGGCGAAATCGCCCGCCGGGTGTTCCGCAGCTGCCGGGACGCCGGAATCGGCACGGTGGCGGTGTTCTCCGACGCGGACGCCGCCGCGCCGCACGCGCGGGAGGCTGACGTCGCCGTCCGGCTGCCGGGCAACGCGCCGGGCGAGACGTATCTGCGCGGCGAGCTGATCGTCAAAGCCGCGGCGGACGCCGGGGCCGACGCGATCCATCCCGGATACGGTTTCCTGTCCGAGAACGCCGGTTTCGCCCGCGCGGTGCTCGACGCCGGGCTGACCTGGATCGGCCCGCCGCCGGCGGCGATCGAGACCATGGGCTCCAAAGTGGAGTCGAAACGGCTGATGGCCGCCGCCGGGGTGCCGGTACTGTCCGAATTGGACCCGTCGTCGGTGACCGAGGCCGATCTTCCGTTGCTGGTCAAGGCTTCTGCCGGAGGTGGCGGGCGCGGCATGCGCGTGGTCCGCGCTCTCGACGAGCTGGCTGAGGCCGTGGAAAGCGCGCGCGCCGAAGCCGGATCGGCGTTCGGCGACCCGACGGTGTTCTGTGAGCGGTACCTCGAAACCGGACGGCACATCGAGGTCCAGGTGCTCGCCGACGCGCACGGCACGGTCTGGGCGGTGGGGGAGCGGGAGTGCTCCATCCAGCGCAGGCACCAGAAGGTGGTCGAAGAGGCGCCATCGCCCTTTGTGGACGATGCCATGCGGGCGGAACTGTTCGAAGCGGCACGCAAGGCCGCGCAGGCGATCGACTACGTGGGCGCGGGAACGGTCGAATTCCTGGCCGGTCCGGACGGCCGGTTCTACTTCCTGGAGATGAACACGCGGCTGCAGGTCGAGCATCCGGTGACGGAGAACGTCACCGGGCTGGACCTGGTGGCGTTGCAGCTTTCGGTGGCCGAGGGCGCTCGGCTGCCTGCCGAACCGCCTGCTGCCCAAGGACATTCGATCGAAGTCCGGCTGTACGCGGAAGATCCTTCGGCGGGCTGGCAGCCGCAGAGCGGAACGCTGCACACCTTCGACGTGTCCGGAGTGGACCGCGAGTTCACCCACGGTGCCGGGCTGCGCCTGGACTCCGGGGTGGAATCCGGTTCGGTGATCGGCGTCCACTACGACCCGATGCTGGCGAAGGTCATCACCTGGGCGCCCACCCGGGCGGAAGCCGCGCGCCGACTTGCCGGAGCCTTGGCCGGGGCGAAGATTCACGGCGTGGTGACCAACCGGGACCTGCTGGTCCGGATCCTGCGGCACGAGGCTTTCCTCGCCGGGGAAACGGATACCGCGTTCTTCGACCGGCACGGGCTGGACACGCTGTCCGCGCCACTGGCCACAGTGGACACCGAACGCTGGTCGGCGCTGGCCGCTGCCTTGGCCGACGCGGCCGAGAACCGGGCGTCCGCCACCACGCTGGCACGGCTGCCGAGCGGCTGGCGCAACGTCCGTTCCGCCGGACAGCGCAAGGTTTTTGTCAAGGGGGACAACCGTTACGAGGTCGTCTACTCGCTGACTCGGGACGGTCTGCGGGCCGAGGGCTACGACGACGTCGCCCTCGTCTCCGCCGAACCGGACGAGGTGGTCCTGGACATTTCCGGAGTGCGCCGGACCTTCGCGGTCGCGCGGCACGGGTCGGTGTCCTATGTGGATTCACCGCTGGGTGCGGTGACGCTGACCGCGGAACCGCGGTTCGCCGATCCCGATTCGGCGCTGGCCGCGGGGTCGCTGGTCGCGCCGATGCCGGGCACGGTCGTGCGGCTCGCGGTGTCCGAAGGGGACAGTGTGCGGGCGGGCGATCCGTTGCTGTGGCTGGAAGCGATGAAGATGGAACACCGGATCTCGGCACCGGCGGACGGCGTGGTCGCCGCGCTGCCGGTCGAGGTCGGGCAACAGGTCGAGGTAGGCGCGGTGCTGGCTGTGGTGGGAGAGACCGAATGAACGCGATGAACTTCGTCGAGCCCGAGGAGCGGGTGGCGCTGCGAAAGGCCGCGGCCGACCTGGCGGGCAAGTACGGGCACGACTACTACGCGAAGAAAGCCCGTGCGGGCGAGAAAACCGACGAGCTGTGGAACGAGGCCGGACAGCTCGGCTACCTGGGCGTGAACCTGCCGGAGGAGTACGGCGGCGGGGGCGCGGGGATCGCGGATCTCGCCGCGGTGCTGGAAGAATTCGCGGCCGCGGGCTCGCCGCTGCTGCTGATGGTGGTGTCGCCGGCGATCGTCGGGACGGTGCTGTCGCGCTTCGGCACGGCGGACCAGAAAAAGCAGTGGCTGCCGGGGATCGCGGACGGCAGCAAGAAGATCGTCTTCGCGATCACCGAACCGGACGCGGGATCCAACTCGCACAAGATCACGACGACCGCCCGCCGCGACGGCGGCGACTGGATTTTGTCGGGCCGCAAGGTGTTCATCTCAGGCGTGGACGAGGCGGACGCGGTGCTCGTCGTCGGCCGCACCGAGGACGCGAAGACCGGGCGCTTGAAGCCGGCGCTGTTCGTGGTGCCGACGGACACGCCCGGGTTCGAGTTCACGAAGATCGACATGGACATCGTCGCGCCGGAGAACCAGTTCTCGCTGTTCCTGGACGACGTGCGGCTGCCGGCGGAAGCCCTGGTGGGCGAGGAGGACGCGGCGATCGCGCAGCTGTTCGCGGGCCTCAACCCGGAACGGATCATGGGCGCGTCGTTCTCGCTGGGCACCGCGCGGTACGCGCTGGACAAGGCGGTCGGCTACGCGAACGAACGGCAGGTGTGGGGCGCGCCGATCGGGTCGCACCAGGGGCTCGCGCATCCGCTCGCGCAGGTGAAAATCGAGCTTGAGCTGGCGAAACTGATGACCCAGAAAGCGGCCTCGCTGTACGACGCGGGCGATGACTTCGCCTCCGGCGAGTCGGCGAACATGGCGAAGTACGCGGCGGCGGAGGTGGCGATCCGCGCGGTCGACCAGGCGGTGCAGACCCACGGCGGGAACGGGCTGGCGACCGAGTACGGCCTGGGCAGCCTGGTGACCGCCGTGCGGCTGGGCCGGATCGCGCCGGTGAGCCGGGAGATGGTGCTCAACTTCGTCGGGCAGCACAGCCTCGGGCTGCCGAAATCGTACTGAGCCGTGGTGAAGTCATGAGGAGCGTCGGGCGGTCCGTGAGGGGAACCCTGAGGGAATCTGATTCCCCCAGGGTTCCCTTCACGGACTTTTGCGGGAGCGGGCTGACTGGGCCAGGTGGTGCGTGATGCTCCGCGAACCGCAGCAGGAGCGGAGCCGCACCACGCGACGGCGGCTGATCGAAGCCGCGATGGACTGCATCGGGGAACGCGGGTGGCATGGGGTCACGGTCGCGGTCATCGCCGAGCGGGCCGGGGTCTCGCGGGGTGCCGCGCAGCACCACTTCCCGACCCGGGAGTCGCTGGTCGCGGCGGCCGTCGAATTGCTCGGCGAGGCTCAGCTCGACGAGCTGCGCACGCGTGCGGCCGGGTCGCCGGGCGGGGCGTCGCGGATCGAGTGGGTCGTGGAGATGCTGCTGACCCTCTACACCGGGCCGATGTTCCGCGCCGCGCTGCAGCTGTGGGCCGTTGCATCGACCGATGAGCAGTTGCGCGGAGTGCTCGTGCCGCTGGAGGCGCGCGTCGGGCGCGAGGCGCACCGGGTCGCGGTCGAGCTGCTCGGTGTCAACGAAGGTCAGCCGGGGGTTCGTGAACTGGTCCAGGCCACTCTCGACCTCGGCCGCGGGCTCGGCCTCGCCAACCTGCTCACCGACGACACCCGCCGCCGCGAGCAGATCGTGCGCGAGTGGGCGCGGACGCTCGAATCCCGCCTGGCGGGAACCGAACAGGTCTAGGCATCGTCACATTCCCGAACCGCTACAGTGTGGCTGTTAACACATTCGGCCCAGTGGGCGATAACGTTGAGTAAGTAGCTCAGCGAGGAAGAAGGCGATTCCGGTGTCCGGTTCAGAAGGGGTGACCGTCGAGCTGACCCATCGCGCGATGGCCATGCTCAAGGCAGTCGCGCAGCACCGTGCGGAGATGTCCACCAGCTGCGAGCCTGACCTGTTCGTCGACGGTTTCGCTTGCTGCGACCAGATGACCGCGCACGCGCTCGCCAAGGGCGGCTACGTCCGCCCCGGCACGGGCGCGACCGCCGCCGGCCGGGTGCCCGCCGAGCTGACCGAGGCCGGCATGGCCGCGCTGTCGGTCACCGCCGCTGCCTGATCTTTTCACCCGTTCGGCCGTACCTGCGCACAGTGTGTGACGGACGGCGGAACGGGGACCCTCCGGGCGGGAAGGTCCCCGTCGTCGCGCCTCGCCGGTCGGAGTGCTCCGGGGTGGTCCAGTCCACTCTCGGTAGCATCCGGCCGAGCCGCCGATGCGCGCCCGGAGGTCAGCCGTTGTACCCGGCCACGACCTTCGTGAACGCGTAGTTGTCCTGGTCGATCCCGGCGCAGCCGCTGCAGTCGCGGTTCGTCGCCCAGAACGTCACGCGGCCGAGGTGATGCTCGGCGGCCCAGTCGCGGATCGCGGTGAAGTCCGCGACCGACACGACCTCGCCCGCCCGGTCGGTCTTGCCGTTCATCGACGACAGCCCGGCGCGGTGGTAGGCGGTGGCGTCGTCCCAGCCGAACGTCGACTTCAGTTCGCCGACGAGGCCGTCCACTGCGGACTTCGTCATCGCGACCATGTCGCCGCCGTCGGAGAAGTCGAACGGCATCAGCGACCACACGTCGACGTCCGCGCCCAGTGCCTTCGCCTGGCTGACCAGCCGCTTGCCCCAGCTGTTCGGGCCCTGCGGCGTGGTGCCCATGGTGATCACCACGCGCACGCCGGGGTTCTTCTCCTTGGTGATCTTGACCGCGTTCAGGATCCGGTCCTGCACGGCCTCGTTCTCGAACTCGTCGGTGTTCTCGATGTCGAGGTCGATCGCCTTGAGGTCGTAGGCGTCGATCACCTTCTGGTACGCGCCGGCCAGCTCCTCCGGCGACCCGCAGTTCGGGCCCAGCTTGTTGCCCTGCCAGCCGCCGAACGACGGGATCACGTCGCCGCCCGCCGCGCGGATCTTCTGGATCATCGCCGCGTCGGTGCCGTCGAGCGGGCGGTTGCCGTCCCAGGCCGGGGTGCAGCCGCCGCCGGAAAGCATGAAGGCGAGGGTGAACGCGCTGACGCCGGTCGCGTCCATCGCGGCGGCCGGGTCGCTCTGGCCGCCCCACTGGTACAGGTACGGCGCGGCGAGAACGGGGTCCGCGGCGGCCGAGGCGGTCCCGGTCGCGGTGGTCAGCGCGGCCCCGGCGGCGAGGGCGAGCACGCCGAGCCGTCCGGCGAGTTTCCGGCGGGAAGTGGTGCGGCGCAAGGGTTTCATGGGTCCTCCAACGGGGGAAACGCGCACCCGGCGGCACGCGTCATCGGAGCACCTGGCGAAGCCGGACGTGGCGGCGGCGCCCCGCAGGCACTCGGCGGGAGTGTGTGCGCAGTCACAATGGACTAGACCATTGAGAAGTGTCAAGACTCGGGCGGGGGTGGGAAAAACACCCACCGAGGTCGGCGGGGTGTTCCGGGGTGCCGGTGATCGGGACGCCGGGGAGATCGGGAAGCGTTGTGCGGCCGGACGGGCAGTCGTCTCACGGGTGGAGCTGTTCGGCGGGTGGTGCCGGGGCCCGGGTGCGATGCCGGGGACTTAAGCCGGGTGGCTCAGCCCGCCGTATGTCCATAAAGGACTTACGCGTCAGTGAAATGACCGACTAATGCCAGAATGCCCGTTTCTTCAAGTCCGTGAGGGACTCCCTGAGGGAATCAGATTCCCTCAGGGAGTCCCTCACGGACGACACCCGCAACGCCGCCTTAAGTCCCTGGCATTGGGGTCCGGGTGCCGGTGATCGGGACGCCGAGGAGATCGGGAAGCGTTGGATGGCCGGGCGGGCAGTCCGTGTCCGGGCAAAGCCGCCCGGCGAGCGCTGCCGGACTGCTGTGTCACGATGGAAAAGCAGGTACGAGCACGGAGCGGAGCGTCATGACCGAACCGGTCGAGATCAGCGGTGCCGACGTCGCCCCGGAGCAGCAGGCCGTCCGCTACGAGCTGGCGATTCTGTCCTTCCAGCTGCTCGACGGGCCGAAAGCCGCCGAAGGCGTGGTGCCCTGGGTCGAGGGGCACGGGCAACTGCTCGGCTGCTGGCAGACCGAGAACGGCCCGCTCGGCCGGCTGGTTGTGCTGCGCGGCTTCGAGAACCAGCAAGAGCTGGACGAGGAGCGGCTGCGGGCGCGCCACAGCCGCGAGCCGTTCGGCGGTGCACCCCTGACCGGCCTGTCGCTGCAGAGTTTCGCGCCGTTTCCGTTCGTTCCGCCGGTGCGGCCGGGGAAGTACGGTTCGGTGTACGAGATCCGCGACTACCGCCTCCGGCCCGGCGGGCTGCCCGCCACGATCGATGGCTGGCGCAAGGCGCTGCCTGCCCGGCATCGGATCGACCCGCTGACCGTGGTGATGTACGCGCTCGACGGCCCGGACCGGATCATCCAGATCTGGCCGTTCGCCAGCCTGGACGAACGGCTCGCGATCCGCGGCGACCTTTACGCGCGCGGGATGTGGCCGCCGCCGGGCGCGCCGGAAGAAATCATCGGCGCCGACTCGATCATCGCGCTGCCGACGGAGTTTTCGCCGCTGGCCTGAGTCACGCCGGCTCGCCGATGTCCTCGAACCACAGCGCCGGTTCGCGCGCGATGAACTCCGTCATCAGCGCGACGCACGCCGGGTCGTCCAGGAGGTCGACGCGGACGCCGTGTTCGGCCAGCCAGCCGTGGCCGCCGGTGAAGGTGCGGGATTCGCCGATCACCACGTGCGGGATGCCGAACTGCCGGACCAGCCCGCTGCAGTACCAGCACGGCGACAGCGTGGTGACCATGATCGTGTCGCGGTAGTGCGGGCGGCGGCCGGCGGCGCGGAAGGCGGCGGTTTCGGCGTGCAGGGACGGGTCGCCGTCCTGGACGCGGCGGTTGTGGCCGCGGCCGAGCAGCTTCCCGTCCCGGTCGAACAGGGCCGCACCGATCGGCACGCCGCCCTCGGCTTTTCCGGCTTCCGCCTCTTCGCGGGCGACAGCGAGCAGGTCGTCGAGCATGCGTCACTTTCTCCGGTCGCGGCGGAAGACGGCAAGTCCTGAGCGATCGAGGACCGATGCTGTCCGCGAAGCGTGGCAGAGTGACCGGCATGTACGGAACCTCAGAACGCCTGCTGCGCCTGCTCTCCCTCCTGCAGGCACGGCGCGACTGGCCTGGTCCGGACCTCGCGGGCCGGCTGGGGGTCGACGTCCGGACGATCCGCCGCGATGTCGAACGGCTGCGGCAGCTCGGGTATCCGGTGCACGCGACTCCCGGCGTCGCGGGCGGGTACCGGCTCGGGTCGGGCGCCGCGCTGCCGCCGCTGCTGCTGGACGACGACGAGGCGGTCGCGGTGGCGGTCGGCCTGCGCACGGCGGCGAACGGCACGGTTTCGGGCATCGAGGAGACGTCCGTGCGGGCGCTGGCGAAGCTCGAACAGGTGCTGCCCGCGCGGCTGCGGCACCGGGTGCGGGCGATGGATTCGGCGCTGGTCCGGATGCCCGGCCGCGGGCCGACGATCGACGCGGAACTGCTGACCGTGGTGGCCGCGGCTTGCCGGGACAGCGAACGGCTGCGGTTCGTTTACGGCACGCAGGCGGGCGACGTGGCCGAGCGCGACGTGGAACCGCTGCGGCTCGTGCACACCGGCTGGCGCTGGTATCTCGTGGCGTGGGACCTCGGCCGCGGCGACTGGCGCACCTTCCGGCTGGACCGGATCAACGGCGTCCCGACGACCAGTTTCCGTTTCACCCCAAGGGAACCGCCGGCCGAGGACCTCGCCGCGTACGTGTCGAGCCGGATCGCGACCGCGCCGTATCCGCACGTCGTGACGCTGCGGGTGGCGGCCTCGGCGGAGGTGCTGGCCGCGCGGGTTTCGCCGACGACAGCGGTGGTGGAGCCGATCGACGACCACACGTGCCGGCTGCGGACCGGGGCGAAAACGTTCGACTACATTCCGTTTTACCTCGCGCAGTGGGAATTCGACTTCGTAGTGGAGGACGCGCCGGCGGAATTGCTGGAACGCCTCGGGCAGATCGCGGGCCGGTTCGCGCGGGCTGTTTCAGCCGGTGGCGACGGCGAGCAAATCCGCGGCGGCAGCTGACAGCGCTTCGGGGAAACCGGTACCGTCTCGGTGGTCCTCGGCCATCCAGCGTTCGGTGGCCAGCCGTAGCACGGACAAGCCGAGATCCGTTGCCAGGCGCGCGGTTTCGGCGTCGATGCCGCGCTCCTGCAGTGCCTTGGTGAGCGCTTCCGAAATCGTGACGAGCTTGATCAGTTCGCGTTCGCGCAGCGGGGGATTGGCCGCGATCACGGCTGCTCGGCGCAGCAGGAATTCGCGCGGGCGGAATACGCGCGGGGCGGTGGCGAATGCGGCCAGCAGCGTCGGCAAAGCGGCGGTGCCGGACGGAACGGAGTCAATCGCGGTGACGAACTCGGCCTCCAATTCCTGGCTGCCGCCGAACAGTACTTCCCGTTTGTCGGCGAACCACCGGTAGAACGACCGCTCGGTGAGATTCGCGCGCTGGGCGATCTGCGCGACCGTGGTCCGGTCGTAGCCCTGCTCCTCGAACAAGGCCAGCGCGGCCTGTTCGAGCCGGTTGCGGGTGTTGCCCTCCCATCGCGCCATGGGCCCCACTATAGCGACAGCAGATGCTGTCATCACTCTGGTAGCGTCGGTGACGACAGCTTCTGTCATCACCGGCGAGGAGACATCACATGCGCACCCTTCGTTTTCGCGAGAACGGCTCCGCGGCCGACGTGCTGCGGGTCGAGGACGCGGTCGCGCCGGACCCGGGACCAGGCCAGATCCGCGTCGCGGTTCAGGCGTGCGGGCTGAATCCGGCGGACTGGGCGTTGTGCGAGGGCCTGTTCCCCGGCGACCTGCCGCGCGGGATCGGGCTGGAGGTGTCCGGCACGGTCGACGCGCTCGGCGACGGCGTGACGGACGTCGAGGTCGGCGACCCGGTGTTCGGTCCGGCACCCTTCACCGGCCCGACCGCGGGTGCGTCCGAGTTGGCCTTGCTCGACACCTGGTTCCCTCGGCCGGAGGGGCTCGACGCGGTCCACGCTGCCGCGTTGCCGATGGCGACCGGGACGGCTTATGCGGCGCTGGACGCACTCGGGGTGGTCGATGGCGGCACCCTTCTCGTGCACGGCGCGGGCACCACGACCGGGTTCGCGGCCGCGCAGATCGCGCTCCTGCGCGGGGCGCGCGTGCTCGTCACCGCAGGCCAGACGCACGCTCCGGCGCTTCGCTCCGCTGGCGCGGAAGTCACCGGCTACCAGGACGGAATCGCCGAGCGTGTGACCGCGCTGGCCGGGGGACCGGTCGACCTAGTGCTGGACGCGGCACCGTTCAGCGGCGCGGTGGCCGAACTCGTCCGCACGGTCAAGGAGCCCGGGCACGTGCTGACACTCGACCTCAGCTCGGACGTGCCGGGGGTGCAGACGATCGTCAGTTCAAGTGCGCAGCCGCGCTACGACGTCCTCGGCGAGTTCGAGTCGCTCGCGGCGGAGGGGCGGTTTTCGGTTCCGGTGTCCCGGATTTTCCCGCTGGACGACTGGCGGGCCGCGCTCGAACTGAGCCAGTCGCGGCAGGCCAAGGGCAAACTGGTGCTGGCGATCTAGCTCGCTCCGAGCATGCGAAGGACGAGTTCGCCGTACTCCTTGCCGAGTTCGGCGGGCGTCTGCCGGGTCCGTTCGCTGTACCACCGGGCGACGTCGACCCCCAGCGACAGCACGGCGCGGGCGGCGATCCCGACGTCGCTGACGGTGAACACGCCGGACTCGACCCCTTCGGCGATCACCTCGCGCACGCGCTGTTCGATCTGCCGCCGAAGCTGCGCGACGACCTGATATTCCTTCTCCGGCAACGCGTTCAGCTCGTACTGCACGACTCGTGCGACGGTGTGCCGCCGTGCGTGCCAGGCGACGAAATCCTCGACGAGCAGCCGCATTCGCTCGACCGGGCCGGTTACGCGGCTGATGACGTCTTCGACGAGGGACAGGGTTTGCTCGTGGCCGTTGCGGCTGATCGCGAAGAGCAGGGCGGCTTTCGAGGGGAAGTGGACGTACAACGCGGCCGGGCTCATCCCGGCGGCTCCGGCGATGTCGCGAGTGGTGGTGGCGTGGTAGCCGCGTTCGGCGAACGACTCCACTCCGGCGAGCATCAGCCGGCGCGCGGTCTCGGGCTGCACGTCGGGCCACAGGTCGGCCGAAAGCGTGGTCATCCGGCGATCCTCCTCTAGTCCCGCGCCGGCCGGTGAGCCCGCCCGTCGTCCGTCGATTGTAAGCGCTCGCTCAGTGCGGTGGCCGGATGATGCGTTCCGCGCTCCCGCCCGCGCTTGTCCGTCTCCGTGCGGACGGTCGCCGGCGACTGGCTGCCGGGTACCCCGGTCGGGGTGCGACGACGCGCTGGAACGGTTTTCGGCCGGTAGCTTCCTGGTACGGACTGTCGGCACAGGGAAAGCAGGGGTTCGGATGGCGGGGTCGGAGTCAGCAGTGGTGGTCGGTGTTGACGGTTCCGCGGCCGCTCTGACAGCGGTGCGCTGGGCGGCGCGGGTCGCGCGGGAGCGTCGTCGGGGTCTTCGCTTGGTTCATGCGTTGCCTGAGCTGCCGGTGTCTTTTCCCGCGGCCGAGCTGTCGTTTGAGCAGATGCAGGAAGCTGCGGGTGCGCGCGGTGCGCGGGTGCTGGCCGAGGCGGGCGACGCGGCAGCCGAGGCTGCGCCGGGTGTCGAGGTGGCGACTGCGGTGCGGGCGGAGGGGCCGGCGGAGGCCTTGCTGGCCGAGGCGGCTGGCGCGAGCGTGATCGTGCTGGGCAGTCCGGGGCGGAGTACGGCGGGTCGCGTGTTGCTCGGGTCGGTGTCGGTCGCGCTGGCCGCGCATGCGCCGTGTCCGGTTGCGGTGATCCGGCCGCATGTCGGTGAGGACGAGGCTCCGGTCGAGGGGCCGGTCGTGCTCGGCGTCGATGCCACTCCCAAGGGCGAGGCGGCGATCGCGGCCGCGTTCGAAGAGGCGACCTGGCGGAACGCGCCGTTGGTGGCGGTGCACAGCTGGAGTGAAACGTTCCTGGCCGAGCTTTTCGAAGAAGGCCGGCGGGGGATGGACCGCGCGGCGGTCGAGGAGCACGAGCACGAGTTGCTGGCCCAGCGGTTGGCTGGCTGGCAGGAGAAGTACCCGGATGTCGTGGTCGAGCGGGTCGTGCGGGCGGGGCGTCCGGCCGAGGTGCTGCTCGATCTCGCTGATCGGGCGCAGTTGCTGGTCGTCGGGAGCCGGGGCCGGGGCGGGTTCAGCGGACTGGCGCTGGGATCCACGAGCCAGGCGCTGATCTCGTACGCGCTGTGCCCGGTGCTGGTCGCTCGCGGCGGGACTCGCCCGGCGGAGTAGCGGGGCGGCGCACTGATCGGGCTCACTTCAAACGATAGCGGCGGAGTCGCTGATACAGCGTGCCCCGGGAGATGCCGAGCCGGGCCGCCGCCTCGGATTTGTTGCCGCCGCACTCGGCGAGGGTGTCGGTGATGACCCGTACTTCGGCCTGTTCCAGCGGGCCGAGGCGTCCGGCGAGGCCGGGCTCGAACGGTTCTCCGCCGAGGGGTGTCCCGCGCGTGAGCACGAGGACGACGCCGTCTTCGAGCCGTCCGGGGACGACCGGGTACAGGCGTGCGCGCAGGCCGTCGGCGAGGGCGATCTCGCTCGCCGACGGGCCTGCCTCGGTCACCGCGGCCCACAGGCCCGGCCGGTCCAGGCCCAGTTCGGCGGCGTCGTCCTCGACGATCATCGTCTGGCGGTCGAGGGTGACGACCGGCCCGGCCGCCGCCGACCGCATCGACAGGTGCGCGTCCAGCATTCGCCGTTGCCGGACGGTCGCGGCCTCGTGCAGCGCCGCGGTGACCCCGTCGACCAGCGCCCGGACGGCGACCAGCAGCAGATGGTTGGCGTCGCCGGCGGGGCAGGCGACGTTCACCATGCCCGCGACGCGCCGGGTGATCGGGTGGACCACCGGCGCGGCGACGCAGGCCCACGGGTGCCACGGCTGCTTGTAGTGTTCGGCGCCGATCACCACCGAGGGGTGGCGCGTGGTCGTGGCCACCCCGATGCCGTTGGTGCCCGCGCTCCGCTCGCCGATCTGGGAGCCGGGCTCGAACTCGATCCGGTCCAGGTCGCTCGTGAGCGTCCGCTCGGATTCCCAGCGCCAGGTCAGGATGCCGTCGGGATCGGCGAGGGCGAGCGAGGTGGAGCTGCCTGCCAGCAGGTCGGCCATGCCGAGCAGCACCGGCGCGGCGACGCGGACGAACGGGGACCGCGGGTCGATCTCGCTGTGCGCCAGGTCCAGCCGGTCCGGGTCGACCCCGCTGCTGCGGGAACGGCGCCACGACGCGACGATCTCCCGGCGGATCGAGGCCGGTGCTCCGGACTGGAACCGTTCCCAAGCCCGCTGCGTCTCCGTCGACCGCATCACGCCTCCTCGCCGCCGGCGTCGCCGCGCTGAGCCGTGACGGCGCCGTCGGCCGATTATGCCCGGGAGAGCGGGGAAACTCGCCATCCGCTGTGCAAATTCTGCACACCCGTCTCGACCGGGGCGGCGTTCGCGGCGCACCGTTTCCCCAGCTTCACCGGCGGACCCGCTGATCGTCCGCCGCCGATCCGAGGAGGAAATGCGGCACATGGAATTCACGGTCGAATGGGACGGCGACGTCACCCTCGTGCACCCGGAGCGCGAGCAGCGAGCCAAGCAGGACGTCAACGCGCTCTTCGGGGTGAACGGCGTGACCACGCCCTCGAAGCACCTGTCGCTGCTGGTGACCTCGCTGCGGCCCGGCGAGAAGTCGAACGTCCACTACCACGTCGAGCACGAGTCGGCGCTGTACGGAATCCGCGGCAGCGTGCATTTCTTCTGGGGCAAGGAACTCGAGCACGACCTGGTCGTGGGCGTCGGCGATTTCCTGTACATCCCGCCGTTCTGCCCGCATGTGTCCTACAACCGCAGTCTCGCCGAGGACGCCGCGTTCGTCACCGCCCGTACCGACGCGTTCGAGCAGGAGCGCGTCGTGACGTTGCCCGAACTCGAGGACGACCGGTGCAAGCCCCGGGTGTCCTACGTCGACTGAGTCCCTTCGGAAAGGAAGATCCCGATGATCGACGTACCTGTTCTCGTGGCGGGGGGAGGACCGGTCGGCATGAGCCTCGCGCTGCTGCTGGACCGGTTCGGGGTGGAAAGCCTGCTCGTCGAGCGGCGGCAGGCCACGACCACGCACCCGAAAGCCAGGGGCTGTCACCCGCGGACGATGGAACTGTTCCGGCAGTGGGGGATCGAGGACCGGGTGCGTCGGGCGGGCCTCCCTCCGGAGGCGGACGTGGCCTGCTGGTGCGAAAGCCTGAACGGCCCCTTGGTGGCCTACACCGACCCGTGCCCGAGCCTGCACACTCCCTCGCCGCGGTCGATCGTGCCCCAGGACGCGGTGGAGGAGGCGCTGGACGACGCGCTGTCCGCCCGGCCGCGGGCCCAGGTGCGGCGGTCCGCCGAACTGGTGTCGCTCGCCCAGGACGCCGACGGCGTGACGGCGCGGGTGCGGCGGGTGCCCGGCGGCGAGGAGTTCGAGGTCCGGGCGCGGTACGTCGTCGGGTGCGACGGCGCGAACAGCCGGGTCCGCGAGGCCGTCGGGATCCCGATGGACGGTCCGGAAACCCTGGCGCTGATGGCGAACCACTACTACCGCGCCGACCTCGGGCACTTGCCGCACGTGCGCAGCGCGATCGGGTTCCTGGTCCGGCCGCGCGACCGGAGCCGTCCGGACGTGAACGTCCTGGCCACCGGCCCGGACGGCGACCGGTGGCTGGCGGTGCAGAAGCTGCGGGAAGGCGAGGAGCCGCTTTCCGAGGAGCGCCTCGTCGAGGAAGTGCGGGAGCAGTGGGAGATGCCTGACCTGAAGGTGGAGCGCATCAACGTCATGAACTGGCGGATGAGCGCCCAGGTCGCGCAGCGGTTCCGCGCGGGACGGGTGTTCCTCGCCGGGGACGCCGCCCACCGGTTCCCGACCGCGGGCGGCAACGGGCTGAACTCCGGCGTCCAGGACGTGCACAACCTCGCCTGGAAACTCGCGACCGTGCTGTCCGGACGGGCCGGGGACGTCCTGCTCGACACCTACGAGGACGAGCGCCGCCCGGTCGCGCAGTCCAACACCGACTTCGCCGTGCGCAACCAGACGCGTCTGGACGAGATGGACGAGGCCTTCCGGCGCCGCGAGGAGGAACCGCAGCGCTGGCGCGACCTGCTGATCGAGATGAACAAGCAGCTGCACAGCGACGGCCACACGCTGGGATACGTCTACACCCGCGGCGCCGTCGTCGACGACGGCTCGCCGATCCCGCCGTACGACTCGCAGCACTACTGGCCGACCGACCGGCCCGGCGCGAGGTTCCCGCACTTCTGGCTCGACGTCGAGAAGACGGAGTCGAGCATCGACTGGTTCGACACGACGTTCGTGCTGGTCTGCGGACCGGACGCGGAGGAATGGGACCGGGCGGGCCAGGACCTGGCGGCGTCGGCCGTCGTTCCGTTGCGGGTCAAGCGGTTGCCGCACCTGCTCGGACCGCTGTCGATGGGCCGGGAGGGCGCGGTGCTCGTCCGCCCGGACGGGCACGTCGCGTGGCGGGCCCGCCACGCGGGGGACGGGGCCGAACTGTCCGCCGCGCTCGGCCGGATTCTCGCCGGCGGTTCCCTCGCGCACGCCGCCGTCTGACCGACCTCGAAGGAGAACCATGACCATTGCGCCGAGCTATGAGAACCCGCCCGGAGTCGGGGTGCCGTTCAGCGCGTACTCCCACGTGTCCAGCGCGGGCGGGCTGATCTTCGTCGCCGGCCAGTGCGGAATCGTCGAGGACAATTCCGTGGCCGGGCCGGATGTGCGGACGCAGACGCTGCGCGCCTACGAGAACGTGCGCACGATTCTCGAGTCGCAGGGCGCCGCCCTCCGCGACGTCGTGCGGTTCGTGAGCTATCTGACCTCGCGTGCCCATGTCGGCGACTTCTACGCGGCCCGCGAGGAGTACTTCGCCCGGCACTATCCGCGGCGGCAGTACCCGCCGAACACGCTGCTGATCGTCCAGGGACTGGTGCGCGAAGACCTTCTGGTCGAGATCGACGCGACCGCGTGCCGGCTGGAGAGGTGAGCGCATGTCCGTGCGGGATTCCATCGACCGGTCCGGAATGAGCCGGTTCCAGATCAGGGTCGTCGCGATCTGTCTCGTGATCAATCTCGTCGACGGTTTCGACGTACTGGTGATGTCTTTCGCGGCTCCCGGCGTGGCGCAGGAGTGGGCGCTCACCGATTCCCGGGTGGGAGTGCTGCTCAGCAGCGGCCTGGTGGGGATGGCGCTCGGCTCGGCCGTGCTCGCCCCGCTGGCCGACCGCATCGGCCGGAGACCGCTCACGCTGGCCTGCCTGGCCTTGTGCACCGCCGGCATGGCACTGGCCGCGCTCAGCACCGGTTTCGCGGTGCTCGCGGGATGCCGGTTCCTCACCGGGCTCGGCATCGGCGGCATGGTGGCCAGCCTGCCCGTGGTCATCTCGGAATACACGCCGCGGCGGCTGCGCGGCACGATGATCGCGCTGTACGGGATGGGGCTGCCGCTCGGCGGGGTGCTCGGCGGCGCGGTCGCCAAGCTCGTGGTCGCCGAATACGGCTGGCGCGCAACGTTTTTCGCGGGCGCCGTGCTCACCCTGGCGATGGTGTTCGCGGTCGCCGCCGCGATGCCGGAATCACTGGACTACCTGATCAGCCGCCGGCCCCGAAGCGCGCTGAGCAAGGTCAACCGGCTCCTGACCAGGATGCGGCTGCCCGCCGTCGACACCCTGCCCGGCCCCGAGCCCGGCGAAGACCGGGTGCGGGTGACGACGTTGCTGACCAGGGACAAGGCGCGCACCGTCCTGCTGTGGATCTCCTACTTCGTGATGATGGCGGGCTTCTACTTCGCCGCGAGCTGGACCCCGCTCCTGCTGCAGCAAAGCGGTTCCTCGGCACAGGAGGGCATGAACGCCGGGCTCCTGCTCAACCTCGGCGGGATCGCGGGCACTCTGCTGTTCGGCTTGCTCGCCCTCAAGGCGCGGCTGCGGGTGCTGACCGTCGGGTGCTTCCTCGCGGCGGGAACGGCGTACCTGGCGATGAGCCTGTTCCTCGGTTCGCCCGCCGCCGCGTTGCTCGCCGCGGTCGCGGTCGGGATGTTCATCAACGCCGCCGGCAACGGGCTCAACGCCGTCGCGCCCGGTCTCTACGCCGCGCCGGTCCGAGCCACCGGGGTCGGCTGGGCGATGGCCTTCGGCCGGGTCGGGGCCTTGACCGCACCGATGCTCGCCGGGCTGCTGCTCGACCATTCCTGGTCGCCCCGCTCGCTGTTCGGGCTTCTCGTCGTGCCCTTGGCGGCGGCCGCCGTCGCCGTTTTCGTGATCACCGCGCCCATGAGAGCGCGGACGGCCGCGAAGGCCGACACACCCGCCGCGCTGACCTGATCCGTCTGTCTCCGAGGAGGAAGAGCATGAAGGCCGTGCGTTTGCACGACTACCACAAGCCCCCTGTGGTCGAAGAGGTTCCCGAGCCGGTCCTGACCGGGCCGCTGGACGTGATCGTGCGGATCGGCGGCGCTGGCGTATGCCGGACCGACTTGCACATCATCGAGGGACAGTGGGCGGACGCGATGGGCCCGCGGCTGCCCTACACGCTGGGGCACGAAAACGCGGGCTGGGTGCACGAGGTCGGCGCCGGGGTCTCCGGCCTCGAGGTCGGCGACGCGGTGATCCTGCACCCGCAGCCCTCCTGCGGACTCTGCCCGGCCTGCCGGGAGGGCCGGGACATGGCCTGCGCGGCGGCCGTGTTCCCCGGGGTGTCCGACCACGACGGCGGCATGGCCGAGTACCTGCGCACGACCGCGCGTGCGTGCGTGAAGCTCGGTCCGGCCACCGACCCCGCCGACGTCGCCGCGCTGGCGGACGCGGGCCTGACCGCCTACCACGCGGTGCGCAAAGCGGTTCCGCTGCTGCCGCCCGGCAGCACGGCTGTCGTGCAGGGGGCGGGAGGACTGGGCCACATCGGAATCCAGGTGCTCGCCGCGCTGACCGCCGCGAAGATCGTTGTGGTGGACCGGGATCAGGCCGCGCTCGCACTCGCCGCCAGCCTCGGCGCGGACGTGACCGTGCAGGCCGGCGGCGACCAGGTGAGCGCGGTTCTGGACCGCACGGGCGGGCGTGGTGCCGAGGTCGTGTTCGACTTCGTCGCCGAGCAGGGCGCGGAGAACGACGCCTGGGAGATGACCGCGGCCGGCGGTTCCCTGTACCTCGTCGGGTACGGCGGCGAGCTGCGGATCCCCACCGTGGCCGCCGTCGCGGGAGAGAAGAACGTCGTCGGCAACATGGTCGGCACCTATCGCGACCTGGTCGAGCTCATGGTGCTCGCGGAAAGCGGGAAGGTGACCCTGCATACCCGCCGCTACCCCCTCGACGCGGCCGCCGAGGCGTTCGACGATCTGGCGCTGAACCGGATCAGGGGGCGCGCGATCCTGGTGCCGGACGCCTGACCGGTTTGGAGGAACCACAATGCGGATCGGCAATCTCGGCGGGCGGGCGCACCTGGTGCGCGGGAACCTCGCGATCGACATCGCGAAGGCGAGTGACGGGGCCTTCGGACCGGAACCGGGGGACCTCTTCGCCCGCTGGCCGGAATTCCTGGAGTGGGCCGTCACCGCACGCACCGACGCCGCCGTGCCTTACCGGGCCGAGGACCTGCGTGCGCCCGTGCCCAGGCCGCGGCAGGTCTTCGCGGTCGGTCTCAACTACGCCGAGCACGCGGCGGAGACGGGCTTGCGCGCCGGCGGCGTGCCCTCGGTGTTCACGAAGTTCGCCGATGCGCTGACCGGCCCGCACGGCCGGATCACGCTCAGCGGGCCGTCCGTCGACTGGGAGGTCGAACTGGTCGTCGTGATCGCGCGGGAAGCGCGCGACGTCGCCGAAAAGGATGCCTGGGCCTACGTCGCGGGGCTTACCGCGGGACAGGACTTCAGCGACCGCGACGTGCAGATGAGCGGCACGCCGCCGCAGTTCTCGCTCGGCAAGAGCTACCCCGGTTTCGGTCCCACCGGACCCGTGCTGGTGACTCCGGACGAGATCGACCTCGCGGCGCCGATCAGGCTGAGGTGCTGGATCAACGACGAACTCGTCCAGGACGGGCACACCGGCCAGATGATCCTCCCCGTCGGTGCGCTGATCGAGCGGATCTCGGCGGTGTGCACGCTGCACCCCGGCGATCTCCTCTTCACCGGAACCCCGGCCGGGGTGGGCATGGGGCGCACCCCGCCTCGGTACCTTGCCGCCGGTGATGTCGTCCGCACCAGCATCGACGGCATCGGCGAAATGCGGCACGTCTTCGCGGCGGGGGACGCGGGGTAGCGTTGCTCGGCTTCGCCCGGGCCCATGGGGGACGGCACAGCTGCACCTCCGTGGGCCGGTGCGCTCGGGGCGCCGAGGAATTCCTAACGCTCCGGTGCGGATGCGGCCGGAATCTCCTCGCCGAGCCGCTCCGCCGCGAAGTCGAGAAGGGCGGAGGCGCGCGGAGTGAGCTTCATGTCCGCGGGCCAGATCCCCACCACGTGCGACACCGTGACCGGAGGGTCCAGCGGCCGGATGACGACCGGTCGTCCCTCGATGCTCACCGGGAGCGCATGCGGCCGGGACATGAGCAGCCCGTACCCGAGCCCGCGGCCCACCAGGGCCTCGACGAGGCCGATCTGCGAGACCTTGGCTTCGATCGTGGGCTCCAGGCTGCGCGCGGTGAACGCGTCCATCACGTTGCGGACGCCCGGTGTCGCGTCGTACTGGATGTACGGTTCGTCGGCGAGCTCCGCCAGGTCCACGGTTTCGGCCGCCGCGAGCGGATGTTCGGGAGGCAGGTGCACCTCAAGCTCGGTCGCGTAGATCCGGCGGCGGCGGCATCCGGCCGGCAGCGACACGTCGTACACCAGGGCCACGTCGAGACGTCCCGCTTCGAGCGCGGAGAGCAGTTCCTCGTTGGTGCCTATCGTGATCCCGATGCTCACGCCCGGATGCCGCTTGGGGAAGCCCTCCAGAAGCTCCGGTACCACGTTCGGCGCGAAGCTCGCGTAACAGCCGAGCCGCACCGGACCCCGCAGCTCCTGCGCGCGCCCGGCGTTCAGGACGAGTTCCTGTGTGTCGGCCACGATCTGACGGGCCCGCCTGGCGAAATCCTGCCCGGTCGGAGTGAGCGTGAGCCCTCTGGCCTTGCGGCGCACGCACAGCTGTTCGCCCACCGCGCTCTCCAGGCTCGAAACGGCCTGCGACAGCGCGGATTCCGAGATGTGCAGGTGCGCCGCGGCCGCGCTGAGCGTGGGGAAGTTCGGCAGTGCCGCGAACAGCTCGAGTTGCCGCAGGCTCACCTCGGAAATGGCTGCCCCTTCCCACTTCTTCGGTTAAACCGAAGTATATCCTCACATTACCATGATTTACACGCAGAGGATGGCCTCGCATGATGAGAGGAACCGCTTCCCGCCGCACCACGGCGCATCGCCTTCGTGCCGGCCAGTCAAGGAGAAGCGAAGGCAGGCAAGGAGAATCCGTGGTAAGTCAGGACACGCGAATCGCGATCGCCGGCGGGGGGATGGGCGGGCTGACGGCCGCGATCGCGCTGCGGAAGATCGCCGGAGTCCAGGCCACCGTGTTCGAGCAGGCGAGCAAGCTGGGCGAAGTGGGCGCGGGGGTCACGGTGGCGCCGAACGCCGCGCGCGTGCTGGAGCGACTCGGCGTGCTCGATCGGATCAGGCGCGTCGGAGCGGTCCCCGACGGGCACGGCGTCTACCAGAACGCCATGGGCGGCCTGGTGACCGACGCGGCGTGGGAGGACTCGGCCAAGCAGTACCAGAACATCGGGATGTACCGGCCGGACCTGATCGACGCCTTGGCGCAGGAGGTCGATCCGGAGACGATCCGGCTCGGCCACCGGCTGGCTTCGGTGGAGACCCTGGGCTCAGGCGTTCGGGTCGAGTTCGAGAACGGCGCGGACGACGTGTTCGACGCGGTGATCGGAGCGGACGGCATCCATTCGGTGGTGCGGGGAGCCGTCGGCCAGTTCCCCGAACCGGTCTACTCCGGGTACCTCGTCTATCGCGGAGTGGTCGACGCGTCCCGCCTTCCCGGCGATTGGCGGATGATCAGCCAGGTGTGGATGGGCAACCGGAGGCACTTCATGTGCTATCCGCTGCAGCAGCGGAAGCTGTTCAACTTCGTCGCCGGCATCCCGAGCGACCGGCCGCTCAACGGGGTCTGGTCGGGCCCGGCGGAGGTCAGCGAACTCGCCGCCGAGTTCGCGGGCGCGGACTGGGACCCGAAACTCCAGGACTTCATCGGGCGCATCGAGCACACCTTCTGGTGGGGCCTCTTCGATCACGAACCCCTCACAAACTGGTCCCGGGGCCCGATCACCCTGCTCGGCGACGCAGCGCACACGATGCTGCCGCACCAGGGCCAGGGGGTGAACCAGGCGATCGAGGACAGCATGGCGCTGGCCACTTTCCTCGCAGCGGCCGACACTGTCGCCGACATTCCCGAGGCGTTCCGGCGTTACACCTCAGTCCGCATGCAACGCACAGCGATCCTGCAGAACGGCTCTCGCCGGGCCGGTGCCATGTTCGACGCACAGTACGAATTCGCGGACCTCAAGAAGCGCGACGCCGATCTGCGGGTGGGGCGCGACTTCCGGCGAAGTGCGGTATTCGACTACGACGCACAAAAAGTGGCCGAACAGGCGCTCAATCGATTCCAGGGGGTTCCGGCAGTATGACGTCGATCAGCATCATCGGCAGCGGCAAGATGAGCGGGGCGATCGCGGAAGTCGCGACCCGGGCCGGGGCCGGAATCCAGGTCATCAAGCGCAGCGCGGAAAGCATGTCCGCGGCGCGTCCCGGTCTCGACTACGGCGTGCTGGGCGACAAGCTCACCGGAGACCTGGTCGTGCTCGCCGTTCCCTACGGGGCGTACCCGGGCATCGTCGAGCATTATCGGGACCAGCTCCGCGAAAAGATCGTCATCGACATCAGCAATCCCATCGATTTCTCCACCTACGATCAGCTGAAGTCGCCCGCCGATTCGTCCACCGCGGCCGAATTGATGAAGCTGCTGCCGGCGGGCACGGCCGTCGTCAAGGCGTTCAACGTCAATCTGGGAGACACGCTCGTCAGCGGCACGAACGGGACGACGCGCACGACCGTCCTGTTCGCCGGCGACTACGCGGAGGCGAAAATGGCCGTCGCGGAGTTTATCGAGGCAGCGGGAATGCGCGCGGTCGACGTCGGGCCGCTCACCCGGGCACGGGAGCTTGAGGCGATGGGGTTTCTTCAGATTGTGTTGGCGGCGCTCGGGAAGACGCGTTACGAGTCGGGGTTCACACTGCTGGAGTGAGCGGTCTCGAGGACGCGGGGGCCCGCAGGTGTCAGTGTCGGCAGGCCGCCGCGCCGTGGCAGGCGGCCATCGCCCGCAGCGTGTCGTGCAGCTGTTGTGCCTTGTCCGGCGGCAGCTGGGCGGCAGTGTTGTGAAGTTCCTGCGGGTCCGTGGTCCGGTCGTAGTACTCCTTGGCGCCGTTGGCGTATTCGACGTAGGTGTAGCTGGTGCTCCGGATCGCCTCGTAGGTGGTCGGGTTGCCGCTGTTCTTCGCCGGTTTGTCTGGGTCGGTCTTGTCGAAGTCGGGGCCGTGGTGCTCGACCAGGCCGACCGTGCGCCACGCCGGGGGTGCGGTGCCGTTCAGCAGCGGCACCAGGCTTTCGCCGTCCACTTGCGCGGGCGTCGAGGCTCCGGCCAGCGCCTCGAAGGTCGGCCGCAGGTCGATGTTCGTCGCGGGCTGGTTCACGGTCGCGCCGGCTTTGACGCCGGGGCCGGTGACCACCAGCGGGACGTGCACGTCGGTGTCGAAGGCCGTCTGCTTGCCGGGCGTGAGCCGGTACTCGCCCATGTGGTAGCCGTTGTCCGAGGTGAAGACGATGTGCGTGTTCTCGCGGACACCGGCCTTGTCCAGCGCCGCTTGGACGGTGCCGATCATCTTGTCGACCGATTGCACGGCCTGTGCTCGCTTGCGGAAGTCCCGGTCGATGGTCTGCTTTTCCTTGTCTGTCAACGGGGTGCGGGAGGCGAGCCACGACGGCGGCGAGGACGGCAGGGTGTCGAAGGCGGGGCTGCGCGGGGCAGTGAGCCCGGGGAACGCGTCGGCGTCGCGGGGCGCGGGGGTGTAGGGGCCGTGCGGGGCGAAGGTGGCGAGTTCCATCGCGAACGGGGTGTGCTGGGCCGCCGAGTCGGTGACGAACTGAGCGGCTTTGTCCGCCATCACGTCGACGAGGTAGTCCTCCGGTTTCTTGCCGTAGTGCTTGACTGTGCCGTTCTCGTTGAGGTCGTAGTTGAATTCGCGGTAGCCGTTGCCGGCGACGTCCCATTCGTTCCAGCCGGGCGGGATTTCGTCGGACTTCGGGTCGTATCCGTTGAGGTACTTGCCCATCATCGCGGTGCGGTATCCGGCCTGCTGCAACGAGGTCGCGTAGGTCGACTTGTCGTCGCCGCGGCCGTGGAACACTTCGTAGCCGCCGTCTTCGCCGCCGTTGGTGAATACCCCGGTGTTGTGCGGGATCATGCCGGTGAACAGCGAAGACCGCGACGGGCAGCACAGGGAATCGGTGACGGTGTAGTTGGCGAAGGACGTGCCGTTTCTGGCCATTTCCTGAACGTGCGGCAGATAGGGCAGCAGGTTCATCGAGAGATCGTCGGTGAGCACGAGGACGATGTTCGGTTTGGCGGGAGCATCGGCGGACCCGCACGCGACGGCCGTCGAAGCCAATGCGAAGGCCAGCAGCGAGGTCAGCACCATACGAGCGCGTTGCGGCATGCCCGCAGGCTAAAACCGCGACCGGCGGACGCGGTTCGAGCCGTGTTCGGGTTCGGTAAATTCAGCCCAGTTCCTCGGCGAGCCCGACGACGATGTTCTCCGGCCCGCGCACGTAGCACAGCAGGTAGATGTCCTCGTACCGCACCACCTCGCCGACCAGTTCGGCTCCGTGGGCGCGCAGGCGGGAGAGGGTGTCCTCGAGGTCGTCGACCGCGAACATCATCCGGCGGATGCCGAGCGTGTTCGCCGGGGCGTTCCACGGCTGCGGGGCGGTGGCCTTCGGCTGGTGGAATTTCGCCAGCTCGACCCGGCCGGGGCCGTCGGGGACGCGCAGCATGGCGACGTCCTGCCGGACGCCGGTCAGGCCGACCACCCGTTCCGCGCCCTGCCAGTCGAGCGGGCCGCTGCCCTCCAGTTCCAGGCCCAGCTCGACGAAGAAGGCGATGACCGCTTCGAGATCCTCGACGACGATGAGGACGTTGTCCATCCGCTTGACTGCCATGCGGAGCACCGTAGTCCTTTCAGGAAACCTTAGCGGTGCTATTCTTAGGGCGAAGCTATCCAGGGGGGTGCCGGATGCCGAAGCGGACCGAGCCGGACGAGGTCGACGAGATGCTCGCGCAGTGGCGCGCGGAGACGCCGGACGTCGACACGTCACCGCTGGCGGTGTTCGGGCGGCTGCATCGTTCGTTCGACCGGTATCAGCGGCAGCTCGCGCGCGTGTTCGCCCGGCACGGGATCACGGTGGCGGACTTCGGGATCCTCGCCGCGCTCCGGCGGGCCGGCGCGCCCTACCGGCGCACGGCGGGGGATCTCGCCGACACGAACCTGCTCACCACCGGCGGCATCACGCAGCGGGTCGACAAGCTCGTGCAGGCCGGGCTGGTCCGGCGCGAACGCGACGAGGACGACCGGCGGGTCGTGTTCATCGGCCTCACCGAGGACGGGCTCGCGGCTACGGACAAGATCGTGCACGAGCATTTTCCCAACGAAAACCGCATGCTGGCCGGGCTGAGCGCCACGGAACGGGCACAGCTGGCGAAATTGCTGGGGCGGTTGGAGCGGTCGCTGGACCAGGCCGAGTCCGAGGGTTGACCGCGCGTCAATTTCCCTCCTCGGGAGAAGGGGATTTTCTCGGCCGCCGCTGGTAGCACGCGAGAATGAGCCGTTCGAGGTCCTCGGTGGGAATATTCCACTCGCGGCGGGCGCGCAGCGCGAGGCAGAAGACCGCCAGCCGCCCGAGATTGAGCAGCGCGATCGTCGCGAGCATGGCCCAGGCGTAGGCGGGCATCACGAGTCCCCGAACAGGGCCGGACCGGTCGGAAAAGCTGTCATGGGCTGTTGGGACCGCGGCCGGTCCCGGAAGTGACACGGGTTTGCGGAATTATTTCTCTGAGTTCGCGTCATGACCCTCGGACCGGCCAGTCCTCCGGGGCATCACGACTACAGGAGGCCCATGTGTCCGTTCCCACCGACCACAGTGACGCCGAGTTGATCGCCGCCGTGCACGGGGGAATGATCACGGCCTACAGCACCCTCTACGAACGGCATTGCGAGGCAGCCCGCAACCTGGCCCGCCAGCTCGCCAAGTCCGCTGCGGAGGCGGACGACCTGGTGTCCGAGGCGTTCGCGAAGGTGTTCAACGCCCTGTGCGCGGGCCAGGGGCCCGACTGTGCCTTCCGCCCGTATCTGCTGACCACGTTGCGGCGCGTCGCCTATGACGTGACCCGGCAGCACCGCGGCATTCACCTCGCGGAAGACTTGTCCGAGCCGATCGGCAAGAATACGGCGGCGCTGGCCGTGCCGTTCTCGGACACTGTGGTCGCCGGGCTCGAACGGACGCTCGTCGCGAAGGCGTTCGCGCGGCTGCCGGAACGCTGGCAGGCCGTGCTCTGGCACACCGAAATCGAAGAGCAGCGTCCGGCCGAGGTCGCGCCGCTGCTCGGGCTAACCCCCAACGGCGTCTCGGCGCTCGCCTACCGCGCTCGGGAAGGGCTCCGGCAGGCTTATCTGCAGGTCCATTTGTCGGGTGACCACGCGAAAGGCTGCCGGACGACTGCCACGCGGCTCGGTGCGTGGACGCGCGACGGATTGTCCAAACGGGAACGTGCCCAGGTCGACAACCACTTGGACGGATGCGAGAGTTGCCGCGCGCTCGCTTCGGATCTCGTGGATATCAACGGCGGACTGCGCGTGATCATCGCCCCGATCGTCCTGGGCGAGGCAGCGTCCGATTACCTGGCGACTGTCAGCGAGGGGAAAGCTACGGCGGCCACGAGTGGCGCGGGTGCGGCCGCCGCTGCGGGTAAGGCGAGTGTTTGGCCGCTCGTCGGCGTCGCGGTGTCCGGAACCATAGTATTCACGGCGGTCGCCAATGCGGCAAGCATCATGGCGTGTACCGAGGCCAGTTTGTCCCGGCCGTCGGTTGCCTACTCGCAGACTTCCAACGCATCCTTGTACGCGTTGTTCCTTTCCCGGCTCGACGACGCCATCAACGAGCCCTACGTCGCGCCGGAGAGCAAGGTCAAGACCTACTGACCCGGGCCCAGGGGATCGGTTCGTCGGCCAGGTTCAGGTACAGGCTCTTCTGCCGCTGATAACTGCGGATCGCGGTGCGGCCCTTGTCCGTGCCGAGGCCGCTTTCCTTGGTGCCGCTGAACGGGGTCGAGATGCTGAACTGCTTGTAGGTGTTGATCCACACCGTGCCCGCCTCGACGCGGCGGGCCAGGCGGAGCGCGCGGCGGTAGTCGGCGGTCCAGATCCCGCACGCCAGGCCGTAGACGGTCGAGTTCGCTTTGGCGACCAGGTCGTCTTCGTCGTCGTAGGGGAGCAAAACGCCGACCGGGCCGAAGATCTCCTCCTGGCACGTCTTCGCGTCCGGGGCGAGGCCGTCGAGCAGCGTGGGCAGGTAGTACGCGCCACGCGACAGGCGTTCCTCGTCCGGGATGTGGCCGCCGCACAGGACTTGCGCGCCTTCTTCGCGGGCTCGGTCGACCATCGCGGCCACCTTGTCGCGGTGGGCGAAGGTCGCCAGCGGTCCGACCTGGGTGGCGGGATCGGTGCCTGGGCCGAGCCGCAACGCACTGGTCGCCGAGATCAGCCGGGCCGCCCATTCGGCATAGTGCTTGCGCGGCACGAAGATCCGGGAGCCGGCGATGCAGCTCTGTCCGGTCGACGAGAAGATTCCATACAGGATTCCGGCGACAGTCTCCTCGGCGTCGGCGTCCTCGCAGACGATCGTCGGCGACTTGCCGCCCAGTTCCATGGTGACCGGGATGATCCGGTCCGCGGCGATGCGGCCCAGCACGCGTCCGGTGGCGGTGCCGCCGGTGAAGGCGAGTTTGCCGACCAGCGGGTGACGGGCGATCGCGTCGCCGACGACCGAGCCGGGGCCGGGCAGGACGGACAGCAGCGCGGGCGGGACGCCGGCGTCGTGCGCGAGGCGGGCCAGCGCCAGGGAGACCAGGGGAGTGGCTTCGGCCGGTTTGAGCAGGACGGCGTTGCCGGCGGCCAGCGCGGGGGCGATTTTCTGGGCGTCGCTGGCGATCGGGGAGTTCCACGGCGTGATCGCGCCGACGACGCCGATCGGTTCGTGCACGCTCATCGTCAGGTGCGCGCCGCGGCTGGGCGGGAGTTCGCCTTCGAGGGTTTCGAGTGCGGCCGCGTAGTACCGGAAAGTGCCGGCCGCGCTCGCGACCAGCGCGCGGGTTTCGCCGAGGGCCTTGCCGGTGTTGCGGGTTTGCAGCAGGGCCAGCTGTTCGGCGTGGTCCTCGATCGCGTCGGCGACGCGGCTGAGCAGGCGGGCGCGCTGGTGCGGCAGCAGGTCTCGCCACGCCGGGTCCGCGGCGGCCGCGGCACCGGCGCGGGCGGCGGCGTCGACCTGGGCGGAATCGGCGGCGTGGATGGACGTGACCGTCGAGCCGTCGGCGGGATCCACGCACGCGGACGCGGGTCCGCCGCCGCGCAGCCACTGCCCGCCGGCCGGGATCTCGTCGGGCGGGACGGGGAAGGGCTGCATGGCGACGTCCTTTCGGCGCGGGTGACGGGGTGCGACCGAGGAAACCTTAGACCTAAGATTTCGTCAAGGCCCGCTCCGGCCAAGGTCCGTGAAGGACTCCTTGGGGGAATCAGATTCCCTCAAGGAGTCCTTCACGGACCGCGAGCCAGGAAAAGAATTTCGGGGCTGGGGGTTGTGTGGATCACAGCTCCCGGGGTACAACCCTTATCGGTAAGTCTCTTAGACCTAAGGCATTAGGAGTCGCCAGCGATGACCACCACCGAACGCAAGCACGAGGACCTCGAGACGCTGATCGACTCGTGCATCGCCGCTCGCGAGACGCGCTACGAGGACTGGGACACCCTCGGTTTCCAGGCCGCGGCCAAGGGCGACGAGTTCCGCCGCGCGCAGATCCGCTACATCGGCTCCGGCGCGACCGGCAACCACGACGGCGACGCGCGCCAGCTGCCCTCGGAGCACTTCACCTTCTCCAACATGCGGCTGCCGGTCGGCGCGATCGGCCCGGAGCACACCCACCACGACGTGGAAGAGGCGTTCTTCGTCCTCGAAGGCACGCTGGAGGTGACCGTGCACGACGTCGAGGACGGCACCAAGACCGCCACCCGCGTGCTCGGCTACCGCGACCTGATCCGGGTGCCCGCCGGGGTGCCGCGCAGCCTGCGCAACGCCGGCGACACCGACGCGCTGTTCTGCGTCATCATCGGTGCGCAGAAGCCGCAGCTGCCGACCTATCCGCCCACCTCGCCGATGCACGGCGTCACCCGCTGAGAAGCGATCGCGATGCCGACGATGCTGCGGGTGCACCGGACGACGTGGCTGGCCGACCGGGTGACGCAGGTGGAACTGCGCGACCCGGAAGGGAAGCCGTTGCCCGGCTGGGAGCCGGGCGCGCACCTTTCGCTGCACCTGCCGAACGGGCTGGTGCGCGAGTACTCCCTCTGCGGCGACCCGGCCGACCGGCACAGCTGGACGGTCGCGGTGCTGCGGGAGGAGTCCTCGCGTGGCGGCAGTGCCTGGGTGCACGAACGGCTCACCGCCGGGAGCGTGCTTCCGGTCGAGGGCCCGCGCAACACCTTCGAACTGCACGACGCTCCGGAGCATCTGCTCATCGCCGGCGGCATCGGCGTGACCCCGATCCTCGCGATGGCCCGGAAACTCGCCGAGGGCTCCGCGCCGTGGTCCATGCTCTACTGTGGACGGTCGCGGGGCGGGATGGCTTTCCTGGCCGAGCTTTCCGGGCTCGCCGGGGACCGGCTGGAGGTGCACGCGGACGACGAGCACGGCGGTCCGCCCGACCTGGCCGCCCGGCTGGCCGGGCTCGCGCCGGGCACGGTCGTGCACTGCTGTGGTCCCGAGCCGTTGCTTCGGGCGGTCGAGGCCGCGCTGCCGGAAACGGCGACCTTGCGGGTCGAACGCTTCCGGGCCCCCGAAGCTCCGGCCGCCGCGCCGGGAACCGGATTCGACGTCGTGTGCGCCGGATCCGGGACCAGGGTCGCGGTGGCTGCCGAGGAGTCCATTGTGGACGCACTCGGCCGCGCCGGGGTTTCCGTGCCGACCTCGTGCCGCGAGGGCGTGTGCGGGACCTGTGAGACGAAGGTGCTCTCCGGCGAACCGGACCACCGTGATTTCGTGCTCGACGACGACGAGAAGGCGAGCACCGGCACGATGATGCTGTGCGTGTCGCGGTGCCGCTCCGCCGAACTCGTTCTCGACCTCTAGGAGCCGGCCATGGCCGGACACACCCACCGGCAGCTCGCCGTGCTGCGCGCCGCCGCCGCGGGGCACGTGGAGATGACGTGCAGCCGCGAACCGCACCTCTACGTCGACGGGCTCGCCTGCTGCGACCCGACGCTCGGCCACCAGCTGGCCGGGCTGCTCGCCCCCGAACCGGCCGCACCGCGCGGACCGGGGCTGCGGGTGCCCGCGGTGCTCACCGCCGCCGGGCGCGCCGCACTGGCCCCGGCCGCCGCTTGAGCCTCGTGAGTGGCGATCACGGTTCTAACCGTGATCACCACTCACGACCACTACTGAAAGGGAACGTCCGATGCCGCTGCAGCTGCGGCCGGTGCAAAGCCGCACCGCCCCGCCGACGAGCTACGAGAACGCGCTGGCCGACGAGCTGGAAGCCGTCTACGGCCGGGGCGTGCACGACCTGCCCGGCGTGGTCGCCGCGCTCAACGCGGGCGGCCTGCGCCCGGCGGACGGCGCCGACTGGACCGAAGAGACGTTCGCCGCCGAACTCGCGCGGCTGGCGGGGGAGGCGTGATGGCGACGAAAACCGCTGACGAGCTGCTGGCGCTGGGCCTGCGCGACCGCTGGTACCCGCTGTGCCCGTCCGGCACCGTGAAACGCGGCGAGCTGACCCGCATCGAACGGGCCGGGGAGCAGCTGCTGCTCTGGCGCGACTCGGCCGGTGTCGTGCACGTTCAAGAAGACCGTTGTCCGCACCGCGGCGCGCGGCTTTCGCTCGGCGTGCACATGGGGGACCGGGTCGCCTGCAACTACCACGGCGTGCAGGTGGACGGCGACGGCGTGGTCGTGTCGGTGCCGGGAAGCCCAGGATGTGCGCTGGAAGGCCGCCGCGCGCTGCGGACGTTCCCCGCGCAGGAACACGCCGGTGCCGTTTTCGCCTGGTTCGGCCTGGACGAGGCCGCGGAGCCGACGCCGCTTCAGGTGCCGGACCCGATCGCGGGCGGGGAGTGGGACAGCTTCCTCTGCTACGTCGAATGGGACGCGCCCTACGGCTACTCCCTGGACAACCTGCTCGACCCGATGCACGGCGCGTTCCTGCACCGCAACAGCCACACCATGTTCGGCGGCAAGCGCGAGGCCGTCTTCCAGATCCGCGCGATCGACGACGGGTTCGTGTTCGAGAAGACCGACCAGCGCGGCGTGAACTTCGACTGGGTGCAGCTCACCGACGCAGGCGCGCAGTGGGTCACGCTCGACATCCCGTACCCGGACACCGCCGGGCCGGGCGGCGCGTTCACCATCGTCGCCGCGCTGTGCGCGATCAACGAGACGCAGCACGCGGCGTTTTTCTGGCGCTGCCGCAAGGTTTCCGGCTGGGAACGCGACAGCTGGCGGATCCTCTACCGCAACCGGCTCGAAGCCCGGCACTGGGCGGTCCTGGAACAGGACCGCGAGATGGCCGAGGCGATGCCGCTCGACGCGTGGGACCGGGAAAACCTGTACCAGCACGACATCGCGCTCGTCCGGATGCGCCGGCTGCTGCGCTCGGAAGCCCGCCGCCAGGCCGCCGCCCTCGCCGCGCCCGTGCCCGTGCCCGCCGCACCGGTGCCCGCCCCGACCCGCTGACGTTTCAGGAGGCCTCATGTCCGCCGAACCCATCGCGCGGCTCCGCGCCCTGCGCGCGGTGACGCTGCGCTCGACGCAGTGCGCCGATTCCGGCGAGTTCTACCGCGAAGTCTGGGGGCTGCAGCAGGTCGACGCCGACCGCGGTGCCGTGTGGCTGCGCGGTTCCGGCGACGAGCACCACGTGCTCCAGCTCGAACAGGCCGACCAGAACGCGCTGGGCAAGATCGCGTTCGCGCTCGGCACCCCGCGCGAGGTCGACGCCGCGGCCGCCCGGCTGGCCGCGCACGGCGTCGGCCTGGTCACCGAACCGGGCAAGCTCGACCAGGTCGGCGGCGGGTACGGACTGCGCTTCGCCGATCCGGAAGGACGGCTGGTGGAGCTGTCCGCCGAGGTCGACGCGGTCGTCCCGGGCGATCCGTACGGCCGTGCCGCGGTGCCGCGGAAGCTGGCGCACGTCGTGCTCAACACGGTCGACATCGACGCGGCCTGCGAGTTCTACACGCGCGTGCTCGGGATGCGGATCTCCGACTGGTCCGAGCACCAGATGGCGTTCCTGCGCTGCAACGCCGACCATCACGTGATCGCGTTCAACCAGGCCGAATTCGCCTCGGTGAACCACATCGCGTACGAGATGAACTCGATCGACCACTTCATGCGCGGCATCGGACGGCTGAAGCACAACGGCGTCACGCCGCTGTGGGGCCCCGGCCGCCACGGTCCGGGCAGCAACACCTTCGGCTACTTCGCCGATCCGGCCGGGCTCGTGTGCGAATACACCTCCGAGGTCGCGCAGGTCGAGGAGGACGCGTGGCTGTGCCGGGTGTGGCGGCGCACGCCGGAGCTGTCCGACCTGTGGGGCACCGCGGGTCCGCCGTCGAAGGACGTCCGCTCGCACATGCGCGGCGTGCCGGACCCGGGCTACTCGGCGTGGTGGCAGTCGTGAAGGTAGGAGTGCTGGGCGCGGGGTCGATCGGGGCCGTGGTCGCGGAGGCGGTGCGCGACGGGATGGTGCCGGGCGCGGAGCTGGCCGGGGTCGTCGATCCGGCGCTTTCCCCTGCGGGGCTGCCGATGTGCGCGCTGCCGGAGCTGCTGTCCACTTCGGACTTGGTGGTCGAGGCGGCCGGACAACGGGCGCTGGCCGACGCTGGGTCGCAGGTGCTTTCGGCGGGCTGTGACCTGCTGGTGGTTTCGGTCGGTGCGCTGGCGGCGGACGGGCTGCTGGAGAAGCTGCTCGCGGCCGGACCGGGCGCGGTCCATTTGTCGACTGGCGCGATCGGCGGGCTTGACCTGCTGCGTTCGGCGGCGTTGCTCGGGCCGTTCGAGCGGGTGGTCATCGAGACGACGAAGAAGGCGTCTTCGCTGGTCCAGCCGTGGATGTCGGCCGCGGAAGCGGAGGAGTTGCGGCAGGCGACCGCGCCGGTCGAGCTGCGGCGCGGGCCCGCGCGGGAGATCACTGCGGCGTTCCCGAAGTCGGCGAATGTGGCTGCGTCGGTGGCGTTGGCGGTGCGGGATTGGGACGTTGTGGAGGCGGCGGTGATCGCTGATCCGGCCGCGCCGTTGACGTCGCACGTGATCACCGCGACCGGGCCGGCGGGGGAGTACCGGTTCGAGATCCGGAACCGGCCGTCGCCGCAGACGCCGACGTCGAGCCAGGTCGTGCCTTACGCGGTGCTTTCCGCACTGGAAGCGCTGGCGTCGCCGCGGGCGGTGTTCCGGTGACTTCCATTGTGGACGGTGTGCGGATACGGACGGCCGGTGACGGCAGTCCGGTGTTGCTGCTGCACGGCATCGGCGGTTCGAGCGCTTCGTTCGACGCACAGCTTGCGGGCTTGGCACCGAAACACCGCGTGCTGGCTTGGGACGCGCCGGGCTACGGCGGTTCGGCTGATCCGGAAAAGCCGTTGGGGATGGCGGGATACGCGGCGCTGGTCGGCCGTCTGCTGACCACTTTGGACGCAGTGCCCGCGCACCTCGTGGGCGTGTCGTGGGGCGGCGTGATCGCGACCCGCGTGGCGCTGGAGTACCCGGAGGTCGTGCGGTCGCTGGTGCTGGCCGATTCGACCCGCGGCTCCGGCATCGATCCCGAGCGCGCCGCGGTGATGCGGGCCCGTCCCAGCGAGCTGAACCGGGTGGGAGCGGCGGAGTTCGCGCGCCGCCGTGCGCCTCGGCTGCTCGCGCCGGGTGCGGATCCTGCGGTGGCACAACGGGTTGAGGACATCATGGCGGGTATCCGGTTGCCCGGGTACACGTCGGCCGCCGAGTCGATGGCGGAGACGGATCACGGACCGCGGCTGTCGCGGATTTCGGTGCCGACGCTGGTGCTCGTCGGCGAGCACGACCAGGTGACCGGGGTCGCCGAGGCACGACGGCTCGCCGCGTCGATCCCGGGTGCACGGCTGGAAGTGCTGCCTGGCGGGCACGCGGCGAATCAGGAGTCCCCGCGCCGGTTTTCCGCCGAGGTCTTGGACTTTCTGTCCGAAGTGGACGCGGTGGTGGCGCGATGAAGGACCGGTTGTACGTGGTCACCGGCGCGGGCCGGGGCCTCGGCTGGGCGATCGCCCGCGAGATCGGCCGGCAGGGCGGCCGGGTCGTGGTCGCCGAACGGTCTCCGGACCGGGCGGCGGACGGCGTCGCCCGACTGCGGGCGGAAGGCGTTGCGGCACACCGGATCGACACGGATGTCGCGGACCCAGCGTCCGTGGCGGCGTTGGCGGACGCGGTCGCGAAGCTCGGGCCGTTGCACGGTTTGGTGAACAACGCGGCGATGGCCGACGGCGTGGGCGGCAAGCACTTCGCGGAGCTGGACGTCGAAGCATGGGACACGTTGATGACCGTCAACGCGCGCGGCCCCTGGCTCGTCTCCCGCGCGCTGTATCCGCAGCTCGCGCAGACCGGCGGACGCATCGTGAACCTCGCGTCGGACGCCGCGCTGTACGGCTCGCCGCGGCTGGTCCAGTACGTGGCGTCCAAGGGCGCGGTGATCGCGATGACCCGCGCGATGGCTCGCGACGGCGGCCCGGACGGCGTGACTGTCAACGCGGTCGCCCCCGGGCTGACCGAGGTCGAGGCCACCGCGGGCATTCCGCGGGAGCGGCACGACCTGTACGCGATGAACCGCGCGCTGACCCGGCCGCAACAGCCGGAGGACGTCGTCGGTTCGGTGGCGTTCCTGCTGTCCGACGCGGCCTCGTACATCACTGGCCAGACCCTCGTGGTCGACGGCGGATTCGTCTGCAGCTGAAGGGAAAACCCGTGGACTTGGGATTGAAGGGCCGGGCGGTGCTCGTGACCGGGGCCAGCTCCGGCGTCGGGCTCGCGACCGCGGCCGCGCTGCTGGCCGAGGGAGCGCACGTCGCCGCCTGCGCGCGCGACGGCGTCCGGCTGGAGAAAGCCCTCGCCGACCTGCCCCGCGCCGACGGAGCCCGGCTGTACACCGCGTCGTGCGACGTGCTCGACGAACAGCAGGTGGAAACGTTCGTCGCCGGTGCCGCCCGCGAGCTGGGCGGGCTGGCCGGGGTCGTGAACAACGCGGGCCGGTCGCTGATGGCGCGGCTCGCCGAGACCACCGACGACCAGTGGCGGGAAGAGCTGCAGCTCAAGATCTTCTCGGTGCTGCACGTCGTCCGGGCCGCGCTGCCGTGGCTGCGCGCGGCTTCGGCTCCGGCCGTGGTGAACGTGAACGCGATCCTCGCCCGGCAGCCCGAGCCCCGGTTGGCGGCCACGTCGGCGGCGCGGGCGGCGTTGCTCAATCTCTCCACCACGTTGGCGACCGAACTGGCCGGAGACGGCGTGCGGGTCAACTCGGTGTGCCTCGGCCTGGTCGACACCGGGCAGTGGCGGCGCCGGTACGAGGCTTCCGGCAGCGAGTTGTCCTTTGTGGACTGGTCGGCGGAGCTGGCCGCCGACCGCGGGATCCCGCTGGGCAGGCTCGGTACCGCCGAAGAGGTCGCTTTCCCCATTGTCACGCTGCTTTCGCCGCGTGCCTCCTACGTGACCGGCGCGACGATCGACGTCGGCGGCGGCATCGCCCGCTATGTCTAGAAGGGACGGACCCATGAATCACGGTCACGGAGGCGAGCTGCTCGTCCGCCTGCTGTCCGAAGCCGGAGTGGACACCGCCTTCGGCGTGGTGAGTGTGCACAATCTCCCGCTGGTGGAAGCGGTTTCGCAGCATCTGCACTTCGTGCCGGTGCGGCACGAGGCGGCCGCGGTGAACGCCGCCGACGGGTACGCCCGGGCCAGCGGCGGCCTCGGCGTCGCGATCACCAGCACCGGCACCGGTGCGGGCAACGCGGCGGGTTCGCTGGTGGAGGCGCTCACGGCGGGCAGCCGCGTGCTCCACGTGACCGGCCAGATCGACTCCGAATTCCTCGGCAGCGGCCGCGGCGTCATCCACGAGACGCGGGACCAGCTCGGCATGCTGACCGCGATCTCCAAGCACGCGGCCACGATCACGTCGGTGGAGACCGCCGAGGACACCCTGCGCGCGGCGATCCGGCACGCGCTGTCGGTGCCGAGCGGTCCGGCCAGCGTCGAATGGCCGATCGACCTGCAGTACTCCCGGCACGCATTCCGTCCGGGCAGCCTTGAACCGACGCCGGTTCCGCCGCCCGCTGCCGACGCGATCGCGGAAGCCGCCGAACTGCTCGCGGGTGCCCGCCGTCCGGTGTTCTGGCTAGGCGGAGGCGCGACCGGCGCCCGCGACGAGGTCCGCGCGCTCGCGGAACGGTTCGGCGCGGCGGTGTTCACCAGCAACTCCGGCCGGGGCACGGTGGCCGAGGACCACGAGCTGGTCGTCGGGAACTTCGCCGCGCACGAGTCGGCGGCCCAGCTGCTCTCCGACGCCGACCTGCTCGTCTCGATCGGCACCCACTTCCGCTCGAACGAAACCAAGCACTACCACCTGGCGCTGCCCGAGCGGCACTTGCAGATCGACGTCGACGCCGAGGCACTGGGCCGCGTCTACCCGGCCACCGTCGGGGTGTGCGGCGACGCGGCGACGGTGCTCACCGGTCTGTCCACTGTGGAACCCGCGACCGATCAGGGCTGGCGCGAGCGTGTCGTCGAGACCCGGAAAGCCGTGCGGGACAAGCTGAACGAGGCGATCGGCCCGTACGCGGAGATCTGCGCCGCGCTGCGCGAAGGGCTGCCGGCCGAGTCGGTGATCGCGCGCGACGTGACCGTCCCGTCCAGCCAGTGGGGCAACCGCCTGCTGGACATCCACGACCCGCGCACCAACGTGTTCCCGGTCGGCGGCGGCATCGGGCAGGGCCTCGCCACCGGCATCGGAGCCGCGCTCGCGACGCCGGACGCGCCGACCCTGGTGATGGTCGGCGACGGCGGCCTCGCGGTGCACCTCGGCGAGCTGTGCACGCTGGCGCAGGAACGGCCGTGGCTCGCGCTGGTCGTGTTCAACGACGGCGGCTACGGCGTGCTGCGCAACATGCAGGACCACCACCGCGGCCAGCGCGCCGGCGTCGACCTGTACACGCCGGATTTCGCCCGGCTCGCGCAGTCGCTGGACCTGCCGCACGCGCTGGTGTCGAAGCCGGGCCAGTTCGCCGACGCGCTGGCGAAAGCGGTGGCCCAGCAAGGGCCGTTCGTGATCGAGGTGGACGTGACCGCCCTGCCCGCGACGCCGCGGCCGTTCGTGCCGCCGGTCCCGGTCCCGGAGAGCTGAGCCGTGGGAGGCATCATCGAAGCTGCCGAAAGCCACCATCACGGGCACGGACCCGCGAACCGCCGCCGCCGGGTGGTGCGGACGTCCGCGCCGCTGCTGGTGCGGCATCCGCCCGGCCGGGTGCGCGGCGCGGTGCTCGTGCTGCACGGCGCGGCCGGGCTCGACGAACCCGTCGAAAACTGCTGCCGTACGCTCGCGAGCTGCGGTTATCTGACCGTCGCGCCGCTGTTCTACTACGAGACCGGCGGCCACACCTTCGGCCCGGACAAAGCCGGCAATGCGTTCGCCGCGCTGGAGCTGTCCGACCTCGAAGCCGACCTCGCCGGCGCTTTCGACTACCTCGGCACCCGCCTGGGACTGCCGCGCCACCGCGTGGCCGTCGCCGGGTTCGGCGCCGCCGCGCACCTCGCGGAACTGGCCGCCGCGCACCTCGCCGCCGCCATCGGGCCCGAGCCGCCACCCTGGCCCGGTACGCCCGGATTCGACCCGCATGCGCCCGATCGGCTCGTGCTGCCCGCCGGACCGTCCGCCGCGGACGACCTGGTCCGGTTCCTGGACGCCGGGCTGCCCGCCTGAACTCCTGCCTACAGGTCCGTGAAGGGAACCCTGAGGGACGCAGAGGCAATCAGGGTTCCCCTCACGGACAGCTAGCCGAGAGTTCGCGGCATTGCGCTTGAAACAACCTACGATCGACTGCACGCTCCGGCTCCGAGGAGGGCCCATGAGTATCGCCGCCACCCCCGAGGTGACCCAGCGGGACATCGCCGCCCGGCTGGAACGGCTCCCGATGTCGCGATGGCAGGTGTCGATTCGCCTGATCATCGGCATCGTCACGTTCTTCGAGGCGTTCGACCAGCTGCTGATTGCCTACACGCTGCCGGTCATCAGCCGCGAATGGCACCTGACGACCGCGTCGGGCACCGCGACGCTGACCGTCGGCTCGATCGGCATGCTGCTCGGCGCCCTGGCGTCCGGCTGGGCGGCCGACCGGATCGGCCGCGTCAAGGTGATCACGCTGTGCGTCGCCGTCACGGCGTTGTGCAGCCTGGCGATGACGCTGTGCACCGCACTGCTGCCCTTCCTGATTCTCCGGTTCGTGCAAGGGCTCGCGATCGGCGGCGAAGTGCCGACCGCCGCCGCGTACATCGCGGAGATCAGCCGGGCCCGCCGCCGCGGCCGCTTCGTGCTGATGTACGAGATCGTCTTCCCGGCCGGGCTCGCGGTCGGCGCGCTGGTCGCGGCCTGGGTCATCCCGCACTGGGGCTGGCGTCCGCTGTTCGCGCTGGCCGCGATCCCCGGCCTCGCCGCGGTGCTGCTGCAGCTGCGGATCCCGGAATCGCCGCGCTGGCTCGCCGCGCACGGGCACACCGAGAAGGCCGAACAGACAATGGCGCTGATCGAACGCCGCGTCGAGGCGTCCGTCGGCCACCCGCTGCCTCCGCCTGCCGAGGCCACCGCGGCGCCGGCAGCCGTGCCCGCGAAGCGGAGTTCGTTCCGCGACCTGTTCGCCGGTCGCTACCGGCGGCGCACCTTGATGGTGTGGACGATCTGGTTCGTCGGCTATCTCGCCAACTACGGCATCACCTCGTGGCTGCCGACGCTGTACAAGGGCTCGTTCCACCTCTCGATCGGCCAGGCGCTCTGGTACAGCACCGCCACCTCGGTGGCCGGTCTCGTCGGCTGCCTGATCGCCGCGCTGGTGGTGGACAAACTGGGCCGCCGGGTCGTGCTGGCCGCGGGCCTGGGCGGGACCACCGCGATGCTGATCGTGCTGGGCGCGCTCGGCGCCGGGACTCCGGTGCAGCTGCTGGTGTGGTCGTCGCTCGCGGCGATGTTCAACTTCGCGGTGAACGTCTGCCTGTACCTGTACACGCCGGAGCTGTACCCGACGCGCAGCCGTGCGCTGGGCGTCAGCCTCGGCGGCGTGATGAACCGGTTCGGCCTGATCCTCGGCCCGATCCTGGTCGGCGCGCTGTACGCCGGCGGCAGCGGGCTCGCGTCGGTGTTCCTGGTGCTCGGCGGGATCTGCCTGGTCGGCGCGCTGGTCGCCGGGTTCTTCGCGGAGGAGACCAAGGGCCGCACGCTCGAAGAGGTTTCGCCGTGACGGACGCGCTGCGCGTGGTCCTGCTTGGCACGGCGGCCGGGCCGTACCCGGCGCCGGGCAGGCAGGGCTGCGCGAACGCGGTGGTGGTCGGCGGGCGCGTCTACCTGGTCGACGCGGGCTACGGGACGCTCGGCAAGTACGTCTCCGCAGGGCTGTCGCTGCGCGATCTGGCCGCGGTGTTCGTGACGCACCTGCATTCCGACCACGTCGCCGAGCTGTTCACGCTCTTCCTGCTCGGCTGGGGACCGGCCAACCAGGGCGTCGTCGACCCGGTGCGGGTCTACGGCCCCGGCCCGGACCCGACAGACCCCGGCCCGCCCGCCGCGGGCACGGAGGGTCTGGTGGCGGGCAGTCTCGCCGCGTTCGGGCAGGACGTCGCGGTGCGGCAGCGGACCAGCGACCGGCCGCCGCTGGCCAGCCTGATCCGCGCTGCCGACGTCACGGTGACCGGGGAAACCGTTGTGCACGAAGACGATCGGGTGCGCGTGACGGCCCGGGCGGTCCCGCATCCGCCGCTGCGGCTGGCGTTGGGCTACCGGTTCGAGACCGAGCACGGCGTGGTCGCGTTCTCCGGCGACACCGCCCGCAGCGACGCCGTCGGCGAGCTGGCCGCAGGCGCGGACCTGCTGGTGCACGAAGCGATGGAGCCCGATTTTTACCGCAGCATCGGCTATTCGCCGCAACTGCTGGACTTCCTCACCGCCTCGCACACGTCGCCCGCGGACGTCGGCCGGGTCGCCGCGGCGGCCGGAGCCCGGCGGGTCGCGCTGTCGCACCTCGGCCCGGCCGACCCAGCCCGCCTTGACGACGAGGGCTGGCTCCGGCGGGTCCGCCCGCACTACTCCGGCCCGGTCGTCGTGGGCCACGATCTGCTCGACCTCAGTGTCTGAAGAAACTGTCTGAAGGAGCTTTCGCTGTGCCGGAAATCGGAATCGTCGGCGGCGGGATCGGCGGACTGGCCGCCGCGGTCGCCCTGCGGAAGGCCGGATTCTCGCCGGTCGTGCACGAACAGGCGGGCGGATTCGGCCGCGTCGGCGCGGACATCAACCTCACGCCCAACGCCGTCCGCGCCCTCGACGGCCTCGGCATCGGGGACGAACTGCGCGAAACCGCGGCACGGCCGAAGTACCGGATCAGCCGCACCTGGAACACCGGCGAGGAGACGTCGCGGCTGCCGATGGGCGACGAGGCCGAACGCCGCTACGGATCGCCGCAGCTCACGATGCACCGCGCGGACCTGCTGTCCGCGTTGGAACGCGCGCTTCCCGACGGCGTAGTCCACTTGGGACACAAGCTGACCGGACTGTCCACATCGGATCGTATCACGCTGGACTTCGGTGATACTACCGCTTCCGCGGAGGTGGTGATCGGCGCCGACGGCATCCACTCCGCCGTCCGCACCGCTTTGTTCGGCGCGGAACACCCGGAGTTCACCGGCGTCGTCGCGTACCGCGCGGTGCTGCCCGCGGGCGCGGTGGACGTCCCGAACCTGGACTGCTTCACCAAGTGGTGGGGCCCGGATCCGGACACGCAGCTGGTGACGTTCCCGCTCAACCGCGGCGCGGACGTGTTCGTCTTCGCCACGACCCGGCAAAGCCAGTGGCGGCACGAATCCTGGACGACGCCGGGCGACGTGGCCGAACTGCGCGAGGCATACCACGGCTTCCACCCCGAAGCCCGCGCACTGCTGGCGGCGTGCGATTCGGTGCTGAAGTCGGCGCTTTACGTCCGCGATCCGCTGCCGACCTGGACGTCCGGCCCGGTAACCCTGCTGGGCGACGCGTGCCACCCGATGATGCCGTTCATGGCACAGGGCGCGGGAATGGCCATCGAGGACAGCGTGGTGCTGGCACGGGCGCTGGCGGCGTATCCCAATACGGAGGTCGCGCTGAAGGCCTACCAGGCGGCCCGGCTGGACCGGACGCGCGAGGTGCAGCTGGCTTCGCGGAACAACAGCTGGCTCAAACAGAGCGGGACGAGTTCGGCTGCGGCGGACGCGATTTACGGGTACGACGCTTGGCACACTTCAGTGTGATCGGCGTCACCTTCGGGGCGTGTCTGATCGGCAGGCGGCCGTTCGACGCGTAGGTGAACAGGCACCAACCCGAACCAGGAGCTGATCCCATGCGCACCCTCATCGCCACCGCGTTCGTGTCCCTCGACGGCGTCGTCGAAGCCCCCGGCGGCGAGGACGGCTACCGGAATGCCGGCTGGACGTTCAAGGACATCGAGTTCGACCCGGCCGCCTACGCGCTGAAGGGGGCGGAGCAGGAGGAAGCGACCGCGCTGCTGCTCGGCCGGGTCAGCTACCAGGCGTTCTCTCCGGTGTGGCCGGACATGACCGAGGAATTCCCGCGCTACAACGCGATGCCGAAGTACGTCGTGTCGACCACGCTGCGCGAGGAAGACCTCGTCACCAATTGGGGCGAAACGACCATCCTCCGCTCGCTCGAGGACGTCGCCGCGCTGAAGGAGACCGAAGGCGGCCCGATCAGCGTCCACGGCAGCGCCGCCCTGATCCGCGACCTCACCGACGCGGGCCTGGTCGACCGGCTGCACCTGCTGGTCTTCCCGGTCCTCCTCGGCGCGGGCAAGCGGCTGTTCAGCGAGACGGACAAGGAGAAGCAGCCGCTGAAGCTGGTCGAGAGCGAGAGCTACTCGAACGGGATCCAGAAGCAGATCTTCGAGTTCGTCCGCTGAGCGGCCCAAGGGCGGCTCAAGGCCGGTGACGCGGGCTGCCGACAATTCGTCTCGGACAAGGGGGCAGCGATGTTCACCCGCCAGCGCGCACCGCAGGCGTCCGCGAAGCCGGCGAGCTAGCAGGCACCGTGCCCTTCGCGGCTGGGATCGCCCAGGATTTCAGCGCGGCTTCGCGCCCGGATCGGTGACGGTCACCGCCTCTTACCCAAGCTCAGGCGCGGCCGGAAGCGGTGTCGAAGGATGCGCGCGCCTCGACTATCGCCGGGGTGTTCTGTGCCGCCCAGGAGTCGATCGCGGCGAGCAGGGGCGCGGCCTCGCGCCCGAGATCGGTGAGCCGGTATTCGACGCGCGGCGGAACGGCCGCGTAGACGCGGCGGTCGACGAGGCCGTTGCGCTCGAGCGTGCGCAACGTCTTGGTCAGCGACTTCTGGGTCACTCCGTCGACCAAGTGCCGCAATTCGTTGAAGCGCAAGGGGTTGCCGGACTTCTGCAGGAGCGCCAGTACGTAGAGCACCCACTTGTTGGCGAGAACGTCGACCACGACGCGGGACGGGCAGTCCGCGCGGAAGGCGGGGAGGGGCGGGCAGGTATCCATCGGGTACCTATATATCCAATCGGTGCCTTCTTTACAACCGATACCGGACCTTGCAGGCTGGTGATCACCAGACCGATTCCGGAGGAACCCCATGAAACGCTGGACGCGGCGACCCGAAGGCTCGAATTGGGGCGACTTCGGCGACGACGACCAGATCGGCAGGCTCAACCTGATCACGGCCGAACGCCGCCTCGCCGCCGTCGCGGAAGTCCGCGAAGGAATCGCTTTCCCGCTGAGCATTCCGCTGGATTTCCCGAAAGGCGAATACGCCGCCGGGCCCCGGAAGCCGCCGCAGCTTTCCAGCACTCCCCTCGGGCACAACCAGCAGGTCCTGCCCGGTTTCCCGGACGTCGTCTGCGACGACTACGCGGTGCTCTACCTGCAGTACTCGACGCAGTGGGATTCCTTCGCCCACAGCGGTTCCCTGTTCGATCTCGACGGCACGGGCGAGCCCGTCGTCTGTTACTACAACGGCTTCCGGGCCGATGTCGACATCCTCGGCGATCCGTCGGGTTCGGTTCCGCCCCACGCTGACGCCCTCGGCATCGAGACCATCGCGCAGACGTCGGTGCAAGGCCGTGGCGTGATGGTCGACCTGGCCCGCGCGGTCGGCCATGACCGGGTCGAGGTGGGCTACGAGCAGTTGGTCGAGATCATGGAGCAGCAAGACGTCACGGTCGAGCCCGGCGACATTCTCTGCCTGCACACCGGTCTGACGAAGATCATGCTCGAGGCCGGGGAGAACCTGACCCAGGAGCTCATGGCCACGAGCTGCGCCGTGCTCGATTCCCGTGACGACCGCCTGCTTCAGTGGATAACCGACAGCGGCGTTTCCGCGATTGCCGCTGACAACCACGCGGTCGAATCGTTCAGCCTCGACCCGGGGCAGGCATCGGGCAACGTGCTCCCGCTCCACGCGCATTGCCTTTTCAAGCAAGGGATTCCGCTCGGCGAGCTGTGGTACCTGAACGACCTCAACCAGTGGTTGCGGGAGCACGGGCGGACCCGGTTCCTGCTGACCGCGCCCCCGCTCCGCCTGCCGGGGGCGGTGGGCTCGCCGGTCAGCGGGGTGGCGACCGTGTGAACCGGCCCGGCGGCCGGGCGCGGCCGGAATCCAAGGCCGGAATCTAGGCACTGACAAGTGGGCATACTCGATGCCATGGCCCGGCGTTACCACCATGGCGACCTCCGGCGGGCGGTACTGGCCGCGGCGGTCGAGGTGCTCCGCGAATCCGGTCCGCCCGCGGTCAACCTGCGCGATCTGGCCCGCCGGGTCGGCGTCTCGCACGCCGCGCCCGCACACCATTTCGGCGACCGGACCGGCCTGCTCACCGCGGTGGCCGCGCAGGGATTCGACCTGCTCGCGGACGCGCTCGAGGAACTGCCGCCGTCGGCGGACCTGCTGGAGGCCGGGGTCGCGTACGTGTCATTCGCCGTCGAGCGCCGGGCGCACTTCGAGGTGATGTTCCGGCCCGAACTGCTCCGGCCGGAGGACCCGGACCTGCGGGCCGCGCAACGGCGCAGCGACCAGGCGCTGGACTGGGCGATCGCCGGCTTCCGGGACGGCAGCGTCGACCCGGTGGTGGCCGGCGCGGCGGCGTGGTCGCTCGTGCACGGGTTCGCGACGCTGTGGCTGCAGCGCGCGCTGCCCGCGGACCTCGGAGAGGACGTCGAGGCGGCGACCCGCGCGGTGGCCGAGTTGCTCGTCCGGGCCGCGCACCCGCCGCCGTCCGGGTGACTCCCGGAACCGCGGCCGCGCCGGGACCGTCCCATCGCCGACTTCGCCGGACCGGATGCCCTGGGCCGGGACGGCTGACATACTGGTGCGCGCGTCCGATGAGGACGCCTGGCGGGAGGTGGACTGGGGTGAGTTCGCACCGGGTTTCGGACTGGTCAGACGTCCGTGCGCTGCACAAGAAACAGGCAAAAGAGACGCATCGGTCGGGGCGGCCGGAAACGTCGGATTCCGTGCCGGGACCGTCCGGCGCGGGCAACGCCGAGATCGTCGCCGACACCGGCGTCATCGAGCTGGACCCGGCCGAGATCGCGGCGGCCGACGCGGAGCTGGAGAAACGCCAGCAGGAGTTGACCGCCTGCCTCGAACAGGCCAAACAGCTCGCGCATCCGCTCAAGGACGGCACCAGCCCGGTCGCCGCGCACCTGCGGAAGGCGTTCGGCGTGCGCGGGTCCGCCGACGGCGGCGCGCAGGCGATCCTGCAGCAGTACCTCGACGAGCTGTCCGCCTTGCGCGAGGCGATCCGGCGGGCGAGCGCGGGGCACGTCCAGCAGGAAAGCGACGCCAAGGAATCGCTGGACGCACTGCACCGCCGGGCCGAGGACGGGGGAACGGCATGAGCCGCACGCACGGCTACGAGAAACTGCCGTACGAGAAGCACCGCAAGCACCGGCTGTGGAGCGAGGACCACAAGCCCACCGCCGCGCAGCGCCGGATCCTGCGGCGCACCAAGCTGGCCCAGCGCGCGAATATGAAGGACGCGTCGTTCGGCAAGATCAACTGGAACGCCTGGGCGCACACCACGCTGTACGACATGATCATGACCGCGGACCCCGTCGAAATGGGCGCGTCGGCGCACCAGTGGGGCAAGCTCGCTTACGACGTCGACTCGTCGACCGCCGCAGTGCACAAGACCGTGCAGAAGCTGCTGCTGTCCTGGCGCGGCGGCGCGGCCGGGACTGCGGCGCAGTCGGCCTCGAAGCTGACTTCCTGGGGAGCCGGCGCGAGCGAGACGATGCAGGCCGTCGGGGACAAGCTCGACCACTACACGAGCGCGGTCGAGACGGCGAAGCACAAGATGCCGGAACCGGTGTTCTACGCGGCGGAAAACCAGTTCCGCGACGGCTACGACCTCAACGCGGCCAGCGGTCCCAGCGGCGCGGTGATGGTCGACCAGTTGCTCGACGACCATTTGCCCGCCAAGCGCAAGGCGTCGGCGGCCAAGGCCGAGGCGGTCCGCGTGATGGAGGACTATGAGACCTCCAGCAAGGGCGTGCACGACAAGCTGCCGCACTTCACCGACGCGCCGGCGGCCACGAACGTCGATCCGCACGGCCGGTCACGCGGCTCGGGCGGCTCTTCGGCTGAGGGCTCTGGCGGTGCCGAGTCGTCGGTCACCACGGCCTCGTCTGCCCCGGGTGCCTCGGGGCAGCTGCCCGGAATGGGCGGCCCTTCGGGCGGAATGGCCGGAATGCCGGGTTCGCTCGGCAGCGGTGCGGGCGGTGCGCTCGGGTCCGGTTCGGGCGGCGGCAGCGGAAGCGCGTTGCCAGGCGGGCTGATGGGCGGCGGTTCGGCTGGCGGTGCGGCCGGGGCAGCTGGCGCGGCGGCGGCCGCGCGCGGCGGCGGGCCGATGTCCGGCGGCGGATTCTTCCCGCCGATGGCGGGCCAGCGCGGCGGCGAAGGCGCGGAGGACCACCAGAACCGTTACACCAAGGGCAGTTCTTTCGACTTCCTCGAGGACCTGCCCGACGCGTACCCGCCCGTGCTGGGCGAGTGAGGGCTGATGGCCAGACATCTTCCCGGGATCGACGGGCTCGCGCTCTCGCACCTGGAATTCGATCTGCTGTGGTCGGATTTCGGCACCGGACCCGTGCCGTATCCGCTGGACGTGCCCTCGCACGGCCAGACGATGGACGAACGCGACGCGCTCGGCGCCAAGGTCGCGGAAAGCCTCGCCGAGGCCGGGCTGCTCGACGACGAGGACGAACCGCATCCCCGCCTGCGCGAGGTGTTCGAGGTGCTGGCCGAACCGGAGTTTTCGGTCGACCTGCTGGTGTTCCGGGATCCGCCGCTGCGCGCGCTGGCCGCGGCCGGGCGGAAACTGGGCGTGCTGGCCGTGCTCGACGCGGGCGAACTCGCGCTGCGGCCCTGCTACCCGGACGACATCCCGCAGCTCGCCGCCGGTGTCGTGGGCGCCGCCGACCCCGGGCCCGGCGACCCGGTGCGGCTGCCGCGCAGCGCGTTTTCCGAGGCGATGCAAGCGTTTGCGGAGAACGGGCACGCCGCGTTCGAGCGGGCGCTCGGCCGGGCCGGTCTCTCCGGACGCGACCTGCGCGCGATTTCGACGCTCGTCGCCACCCCGCGGGTCGCGTACGGACAGTTCGCGGTCAACGGCCCTGGCGGCCGTTCGCCGGTAGTCGCTTGGTACGACACGGAAGCCGGCCGGTACGGCGCGGTCGTGCGGGAGAGCGCGGGCACGCAGTGGGTCACCGTCGCGCCCGCGGATCACGCGTGGCTCGCCGACCGGATGCACGAACTCGCCCGCGGAGTGTCGTCCGTTCGGGGGACTAGGGAACCAGAAGACGAGGGCTTCCGTCTCACCTAGGGCAGCAGCGGAGCGCCGAGCTGGAGGGGACAGGACATGAGCAAGTTGTCGGCCGAGGAGATCGCCCAGCACGCGTACCGGGCCGGGTTCCGCGGCCACGCGCTGACCACGGCGGTCGCGGTGGCCCTCGCGGAGTCGGGCGGGAACACCCGTGCGCACAACGGGACCCCGCCGGACAACTCGTACGGGCTGTGGCAGGTCAACATGCTCGGCTCGATGGGCCCGGCCCGCCGCCACGAGTTCCACCTGCGCTCCAACGACGAACTGTTCAACGCGGACGAGAACGCCAAGGCGGCCTGGGCGATTTCCGGGCACGGCAAGAGTTTCCAGCCGTGGTCGACCTACACCAACGGCGCGTACAAGAGCCATCTCGCCGCCGCGCGCAAGGCCGCCGAGGACGTCACCCGCCACCACGGCAAGGGCGGGCACCATCCGCACAAACCCGCGAAACCGCACCACGGCAAGGGCAAGGACGGCGGGTTCAAAGCCGACCTCGAACAGTTCCTCGCCTACGAGCGCAAGACCGAGCACATCGCGAACGAACTGGTGTCGGTCGGCCGGAAGACGGTGCACCGGGTCACCGGGATCGCCAAGGACAGCTTCGGGAAGGTCGGCCAGGAAACCGGGTTTTCCGACGCGCTGGGGGATTTCAGCCGTTCGCTGGAATCGCAGGTGCGGGCCACCGGGGCGCACGCGCGCACGCTGAGCGCCTCGGTCTTCCGGGCCCGGCAGGCGTACGCGGGAGCCGATGCGGACGCCCGCGCGACGATCAGCGACCACGACATCAAGGGCATTCTGGGCTGAGGGGGATTCCACGATGGACACCGCAGGGGTCGCGACACTGTTCGCGGACGAGATGAAAACGCACCACGGCAAGCTGCGTGGCAAGGCCGCGGATTCGCAGGCCGCGCAGCACGCGCTGCAGCAGGCCGCGCGCGAGATCACCGAACAGTACGACGTGCAGCGCAAAGCCGCGCACGCGCTGCTGAACACCTGGCACAGCAAGGCGAACCCGGCGTTCGAGCACGACACCGGCAAGTTCGGCCGCGACCTCAAGGTCACCGCGCAGGCGAGCACGCACGGGGCGAAGGTGGTCAGCGAGGTCACCGACGCGCTCGCCGGGCGGCACCAGGCCACCGGCAAGCTGATCGACGAGTTCGTCGCGAAGGCACGCAAGATCATCGACGCCGGCTATGTCCTGGCGCGCAACGGAAGCCCGGCGGCACTGCTGATGGCGATCGGCGACGTGGCCGACCTGGCGGGCAAGTACCTCAAGGAATCCGGCGGGCACCTGAAGAACGCCCGCGCGGAAATGGAAGAGGCGGCACGCAAACTGCGCGCGCTGCAGAAGGACCTGAACCACGACGGCGTCGCCGACCCCGGCGGAACGCGCCGTGCAGGGGACCACCGCAAGCACGAGCAGCACAAAAAGCACGAGGCGCACAAGAAACACCAGCAGCACCACGGGTCGACGCATCCGAGCCACAGCAAGAAGGTCGGCAAGATCCTCGACCACGCACGGCACAACCTCGGCTACCACGAGGGCCCGAACAACCGGAACAAATGGGGCCCGACCGGACAGCCGTGGTGCGCGTACTTCGCGACGTCGATGTGGCGTTCGGCCGGGGTGGACATCCCGAAGTACGGCTTCACCGGCGACGTCTACAAGTGGGGCCAGCGCCACCACCTGGCCTACGACCGCGGCGCACTCGCGCACAACGCCCGCCCCGGCGACACCATCCTCTTCGGCGACGGTCCGTCGTGGGGGCACAGCCACCACATCGGGATCATCGAAAAGGTCGAGGGCAACAAGATCACCACGATCGAGGGCAACGCGAACGACCAGGTCGAGCGCCTCACCTACACGCTGCCGCGCGACCTGCACAAGTTCTACGGCGGAGTGCACCCGAAGTGACCACCACCGGCACCGCACGCCTTGCCGGGGTAACCGTGGAGGTCGCCCCCGGCGGCGCCCTGCGCACTCTAGAACTCACCGCGGAATCCCTCCGCGGCGGCGGCCCCCGGCTGGCCGACACGATCCTGCGCGCAGTACGCGAGGCCGCCGCCGAGGCCAACGAACGCGCCCGCCGCGCGCTGGAGGCCGAGCTGGGCGGACTGGACGGGCTCAGCGACGGTGATCTGAGCAGCCTCGGCCTCGGCCGCGAGGAGGACCTGGCGGACCGCGCGGAGGACACCACGCCGGACACCTGGAGGGTGTGATGGAGGAGGTGCACCGGGGGGACGCTGGGCCCGGTCAGGCCGCTGGTCGCCGCACGGATGGTGGCTGGGTTGGCGGTGCGGGCGGGCCGGATGGGCCTGCTCAGGCTGCCGGTCGCCGCACGGATGGTGGCTGGGTTGGCGGTGCGGGCGGGCCGGATGCGGCTGGTCAGTCCGGCGGCGTGGACGCGGCCGGGGGTTCGGCCGGGTCTGCTGCCGGACCGGTAGCCCAGAACCGCTCTGCCGTTTCCGGTGGCGAGCAGGAACCGGTCGAGGATTCAGCCGGGCGGCCCGGGAGCGACGAACCCGAGATTGAGGGCGACGGCCCTGGCGATGAGCGAGGGATCGACGAGCTGATCGAGATCGCCGAGGAGATCCCGGAGCAACTGGGCCTGTCCGAGGGCTTGGCCGGAATCCGCGCGACCGCCCGAGGCGAGGGACTGTCCGTCACGGTGGACGTGCACGGCATGCTCGTTCACCTGGACATCGGCGAGTCCGCCCTCGAACTCGGCCCGGACGCCCTGGCCGCGGAGATCTCGCGACTCAGCACCGAGGCTGGCACGCAGGCGCTGCACCAGGGTCTGCGGGCCGTCCGCGCGGGATGCGTCCCAGCGGTGGCGGCGGCAGTCGAAGACGCACTGGAGCTGGGCGACGTCCCCGAGACGGAACCTCCCGCCGCCCCGAAACAGGACACCCCGCGAACGCCGGACCGAGCCCAGCCGCCCGCCCCGCGCCGACGGCCTCCGGCTGACGACGACGAGGGCTTCGTACTCAAGCCGGTCAGGGACTGAGGGGGTCGTGAGTGGCTATCGCGGTTAGAAGCGGGATAGCCACTCACGACTGCCACGCCTGAAGGCCAGCGCCTGCCGTGAGTCGCCTGCGGAGTGCTGGGGCTTGTGCGTGGCGATGCCGGTTAGAACCGGCGTTGCCGCGCACGACCTCCCCGGGGCCTGATCTGCGAGGTCCGTGGCGATCGCCATCAGACCCGGCGCGGCCTCCCGGTGCCTGCGCCGGTCCGCAGGGGTCGGCCAGAACCGGCACAGCCGCGCACGACATCCGGCCCGCCCGTGCGTCGTCCGCGCGCCCGCCCGCAGCCGGTGCCATCCTGGGAAGCATGACCCACTACGCATTGACCCAGTCCGTGGCCCTCGCGGCCGATCTCGAGGCCAAGGGGTTCCTCGGCACGGTCGGCAAGATCGCCGCCGCCACGATCATTTTCTTCATCGCGATCGGCCTCATCGTCGGGCTCATCCTCGGCTACTTCATCGGCCGCTCGGTCGGGCGGCGGCAGGGCAGCGGCGGCTGATCGGGTTAACCCGCCTGTCCGGAACGGGACAGAACCGCGCGCGGGGCTTCACCGGGTCCCGCGCGGGTTCTTATTCTGGACACCACAACCACCCGGTGAGGGGACGCGTCCATGCGGACCGTGCTCGTGCTGCTGCTTGTTTTCGCCTCCTTGACCGTCCCGCGAGCGACCCCGCGGGTGTGCGCGCTTTCGTGTGACAGGCTTGATCCTTCGCGGGCCGCGCAGGAGAGTTTTCCCTTGCCGGACAAGGAGATCAACGGCCGGGTGCTGCGGCTGCACGTCTCCGGCCAGGACGGGATGGCCTGGGCCAGCATCGACAACGGCCGCACCGGCGACTCCGTGTGGCTCGACCGGTCCTGGGACGGCGGCGGCGCCTGGGAAGGACTGCTCGGCAAAGCGAGCATCCCGGGCACCTGGACCGGCACCCGCACGCTCATGTACAACCGCACCGACCCGGTCGGCCACCGTCGTGGTCTGCTTCGTGCTTGCGGCGACGCGCAGGCTGTCGCGTGCACCGCCTGGATCTACCCGATCGTGTGCGATGCGGCTTGCGACGGTGACGTGCCGGGGCCCGGCGACAGTCAGCCGGTGCCGTTCGCGACGATCTTCGGCCGGGCGGTCCGGCTCCACTTCGACGACCGGGGGATGGCCTGGGGCAGCATCGATTCCGGCGGCGCGGGGGACGAGGTCTGGTTGGATCGGTCCTGGGACGCGGGGGCGACCTGGCCGGACGGGTCGTCGCTTGGCCGTACGAGGGTCCCCGCCGGTGCGGATGCGGCACAGACTGCGACGTTCGCTGCCAGGGATCCGCGCGGACGGATGAATGGCGGGGCCGTTCGGGCGTGCGGTCGGGAGGCGGCGCACCAAGAGGGAGCTTGCACGGCGTGGGCGCGTCCGCAGCACTCGCGGATCGCTGCGGCGGCCGACGCGTTGCTGTGGTCGCAGGATGTTTACCGCGCCTGGTGGCCGTCGAGTTGGTGGAATTCGGCGGTGGCAGTGACGGCGCTGGCGGATTCCGGGGTGGTCGGCCTGGATCCGGTGCTGGCGCGGGTGTTCGACGTCAACCGGGTCGCGTTTCCCGCTGGGGAGCGCAGTTCGGATCCGATCGACGGCGACTTCATCAGCCGGGCGATCGACGACAGTGCGTGGTGGGGGCTCGCGTGGATCGCGGCATACGACCGTACGCACGACGCGCGGTATCTCGCCGAGGCCACGAAAATCGCCGAATACGTCCACGGGTTCTGGGATCCTGGCACCTGCGGCGGGGGAGTGTGGTGGGATCGCGAGAGGACGTACAAGAACGCGGTCACCAGTGGGTTGTATTTGCGGCTTTCGGCTGCGTTGCATGGACGGATCGAGGGTGACACGGAATGGCTGGCCCGCGCGCGTGCAGCTGGGGATTGGTATGTACGAAGTGGATTGATCAACTCTGCCGGTCTGGTGAACGACGGTCTCACCTCGGGATGTGCGAACAACGGCCAGACTGTGTGGACATACAACCAAGGGCTGGCGATCGGCGGCTTCACCGAGTTGTGGCGGGCGACTGGCGATCAGTCCTATTTGGACACTGCACGCCGGCTGGCGGACGCGGCGATGACCGGTCTCACGTCGGACGGGATTCTGGTAGAATCGTGTGATATCGGTTCGTGCGACGATAATCAGAAGCAGTTCAAAGGCATCTTCATGCGGTACTTCGGCGATCTCGCGGCGGCGACCGGCGAGCGGAAGTACCGGGAGTTCGCACGGAAGCAGGCGGATTCGCTGTGGCAGCGGGACCGTGACCCGCTCAACCGGATCGGCGAGCGGTGGGCGGGCGGCGCGCCGAACGTGGTGGATTGGCGGACTCAGGCGTCGGGGCTCGAGGCGCTGATCGCCGCCGTGCAGTAGGTTCCGTTGCGCCACACGTGCTGGACCGAGAGGGTGTCGCCGATGGTGACCGTCGGGTCGCCGGTGACGAGGACGAGGTCCGCGCGGAGGCCGGGCTTGATGCGGCCGCGGTCGGTGAGGCCGAAGCGTTGTGCGGGAACGGATGTAGCCGCTCGCAGAGCTTCCGTCGGAGTGAATCCTGCTGTCGTCAGGAGGCGCAGTTCGTCGTGCAGGCTGGCGCCGTGGGCCATTCCGGGTGCGCCTAGGTGTGCGGCGTCGGTGCCGGCGAGGATGTCGACCCCGGCTTCGTGCAGTGCGGCCAGGGTTTCCAAGGCGTAGTCGAAGTGCGCGCGGGGGCTGGTGGCGATCGTGCCGGAAAGGTTGTCGAGCCATTCCGGGGTCAGTTTGGGACGGACGCGCGGGTCCTCGGCGAGCCGGCGACCGGCGGGGTTGCCGGTGATCGACGCGATCACGGTCAAGGTGGGGACGACGAAAACGCCAGCGGCGGCGATCTTTTCGATCAGTTCGGTGCGGTGCGGCTGATCGAAGAAGAGATGAGTGAGCCCGTCCACGCCGGCGTCGACGACTTGCTCGGCCGTCTCGGCGGTCATCGCGTGTGCCAGCACCATTTTGCCGCGGGCGTGGCTTTCCCGGACGGTCGCGGAGACCAGTTCGGGGGCGAGACGCGGGAGGTTCGTGGCGAACAGCTGGCCGTCCTCGACCAGGACCTTGAGGTAGTCGGCACCCTCGGCGATTCTGGCCTCGACGAAGGCAGGGATGTCCTCCGGGCGGGTGGCGGTCGGCCACGGCGGGTCGCCCTCGCCCTTCCGGAGCTGATGCGGGTGCCCGTCGGCGGGGGTGAGCCCGAAGGAGGGGGAGCGTACGTCGGCGAGGTCATTCGCCGCGGCGGTCCGGCGGCGCAGCGGAATCATCTGGTCAGGCATGGAGAGCATGTCGAATTCGGTGGTGACTCCGAAGGTCAGCGACTGGCGGAGCGACTCGGCGTCGGTGTGCGTGTGCGCGTCGAGGAGACCGGGCAGCAGGGTGGCGCCGGTGCCGTCGATCAGGTCGGCTCCGGCGGGGCGGTCGCCGCCGACGCTCGCGATCCGGCCGTCGGCGACTTCGACGTCGACGATGCCGAGCGAGTTCTCGCTGTCGAAGACGCGGGCGCCGGTGATGACGAAGTGGTTCACGGGTGACTCCCGGCGGGGTTGGCGGTGGTGCTTCCGGAACCGTAAGCGGCGATGATCTTGGTGCCAAGAAGGCACTTTTCGGACAGTTGGTGAGGTCGAGGTGACCAGGCCTGCTGCGGGCCTCTCCGGCGCTCGATGTCCGTGAAGACATCCCTGGGTTTTGGTTGTCAAGCGGCGGTGTGTTGTTGTGTGTTGTGGTGGGG
>NZ_JBHUKS010000023.1:0-400728 GCF_042684085.1 Amycolatopsis silviterrae | reverse complement strand
GGGCAGATCATCGTGGTCGACGTCGAGGGCTGGAGCGGCAACACCGACGACCGCGACGACGAGGCGCACTTCACCTTCCGCGGGGAGAAGCGTCCGTCCTCGGTTCCCGACGCTCCGCCGGTGAGCATCGGAGCCGCCGAAAACGGCGAGTCCGAGAACGAGTGATCTAACGGCGAAAAGGGCGGCTCCCCACGGGGGCCGCCCTTTTCTCTATTGTCGGGGTATGGGGTCTTCCAGGATTTCGCGGCATACCGCGGCGAGTACCGCACTTTCCCTCCTGAGCGACCGTCAGCTCACCGAGCGGCTGGAGTCCGCCGAGGTGCTGTCCACGGGAATCGGAGGCACGGGCGCCCGGCTGGACGTCGACGGGATTCCGGTGTTCGCGAAGCGGGTGCCGCTCACCGAGCTGGAGCGGCAACATCCGCATTCGACGGCGAATCTCTATGACCTGCCGGTCTTTTGCCATTACGGCCTTGGTTCGCCGGAGGGCTCGGCGTGGCGTGAGCTGGCGCTGCACGTGATGGCGAACGGGTGGGTGCTCGGCGGTGAATGCGCGAACTTCCCGCTGCTGCACCATTGGCGAGTGCTGCCGATTCCGGCGGGCCGGGTGCCGGACCGCCCGCTGGAGGAGGATGTCGAGTATTGGGGCGGTTCAGCGGCAGTCCGCCGACGTCTCACGGAAGTGCAGGACGCGTCGGCGAGTGTGGTGCTGTTCTGCGAGTACTTTCCGACTAATGTGCACCGCTGGCTGCCTGACCATTTGGACCAGGCGGAACGGGTGGCTTCGCAGACCGCCGAGACGATCGATTTCCTTCGGGCGCAAGGGGTTCTGCACTTCGACAACCACTTCGAGAACTTCCTGACCGACGGCGATCGGTTTGTGCTGACCGATTTCGGCCTCGCGTTCGCGCGGCGCTTCGATCTGACTGAGGCGGAGTTGGCGTTCGCTGAGCTGAATGCGGAGCATGACCGGGCTTACAGGTCGATGTATTTGGTGAACTGGCTGGTGACCGAGGTGTGCGGGACGTGGGACCGCGACAGCCGGCTTGCTGCGGTGCGGCAGGCGGCAGCTGGGGAGCTGGAGTTGCCTTCGCCGATCGCTGAGGTGGTGGCGCGGCATGCGGCGGTGGCGGTGGCGATGAACGACTTCCGGACGGGGCTTCTGGAGGACCGGGAGACGCCTTTTCCGGCGGCGGTTTTCGCTGGGTAGGTGGTTAGTCGGCTAGCGCGATCTCGCGGCAGCGCCCGGTGATTCGGTCGGCGAAGGCAGGGCAGTCGGATTTCACCAGTGCGCCAGCGAAATCCAGGTGTGCTCGGCCGAGGCTGGAGAAGTGCTGGATTTGCCTGCGCAGGGTGGCTCGGATCAAGCTCGGCGACGAATCGTCCACGAGCAGGAAGAATTCGTCCGGGGTGTAGATCTCGTAATCGAGCGTGTCCCGTACTGCCGTCGGGAGGTCGGTGAACCCGCGATCAAAGCTGACGACGCAGTCCATCGCTCCGGCGACCGCGGCCGCGTGAATGTGCCGGTCGAACGGGTCGGTCAGCGCGACAGCGTCCTGCCCGGACGGGTATTCGTCGATTCGGCCGTCCATCGTGCCAGCGATCGCGTCGCGGATCTTGGTGATCTCGGTTCCGGTGAGTCCGGGATTGCGCCTGCGGATGCTCTGGATGGTCTCGGCAAGAATGTCTTCGGTGTAGAAGACGCGGAACATGCTTGCGTTTCCCGTGTCCTTGAGCAGGAGCAGCCAGTCTCGGAGCGTTCTGGCGTGCAGGACGTTGGCATCGGGAAGCACGCGAGTGGGCATCGCACAACGATACGAGGGCGGAAAGTCCGCGCCGTCGCCCCTCCTGTTCGATTCTGACTATTCGATGCCGAGTTCGTCTTCGATCGCGAGCAATTCGTTCAGCGCGTCTCGTTGCTTGCGCAGTCTTTCCCGGCGGAAGGCCAGAACGTCGTCCCGGCGGAGTTTGGTGTGGCTGCCGGTTCGGGTGCTCGGCAGGTCGCCTGCTCGGACGTGTTTCATCAGCGTGGTCCTGGAGATGCCGAGCAGGTCCGCGGCCACCGTCGTGGTGATGACCTCCGGCATCGCGCCGACGGTCACCGTTCCTCCCTCGGCGACGATATCGATGATCTGGCGGAGCAGTTCGCGGATCTCGCCGCCCAGTTCGACGCCGTCGAGCGTGACCTGGCCGTCTGCTTCGGCGATCAGCTCCGCGGCGGCGTGGGCTTCCTGCTGCGCTCGCGGCGTCGCGAACAGCGACTCACGTGCGGTGGTCTTCGGCGTCATGGTCTCTCCGCTCGCGGCTAGTGGCGTGCTCAAGTGTGCCTTGGTGGCACTTGAGTTGGCAAGTTGATTTCAGTTATATCTGTCACCCGCTTCCGTGAGACCATGCGATGGGGCCTTGGGGAGGGGAGCTGCGTGGACGTCCTGTCGATCGACTTCGGTACTTCCAGCACGGTTGGCGTCTTGGCGGCCTTTGGGCGGGGACCGCGGGCGATTGAGGTGGACGGGTCGGTCACCATGTCTTCCGCGGTTTACGCGGAGGACGACGGGCGGCTCGTCGTCGGGCAGGATGCGGAGCGGCGGGCTCGGCTGGATCCCAGCCGGTTCGAGCCGAATCCCAAGCGGCGGGTTGACGACGGTGAGCTGCTGCTCGGGGATCGGTCCGTGCCGGTCGTCGACGCGTTCGCCGCGGTGTTGCGGCGGATGGGCGAGGAGGCCGAGCGGCAGCTGTCCGGCGTTCCCGGCGAGGTGCGGCTGGCGTATCCGGCTGGGTGGGGTGCGCAGCGGCAGCAGACGCTCCGGGCGGCGGCGGGGAAAGCCGGGTTCGGGCAGGTGCGGCTGGTGCCGGAGCCGGTCGCGGCGGCCGCGCATTACGCGACTCTGCGCGAGCACGGGGCACCTAGCGGGCCGATCGCGGTGTACGACCTTGGTGCGGGCACGTTTGACTGTGCGGTGGTCGGGGCCGGTACTACGGTGCTGGCTGAGGACGGGTTGCCGGATCTTGGCAGCTTAGACATTGACCAGGCGTTGCTAGTCCATATTGGACGGTCGGTGTCGCACGCGGATCCGGCACAGTGGCAACGGCTTCTGCGTCCGCAGACGACCAGCGATCGACGGCTACAGCGGGTTTTGCTCCAGGACGTCCGCGACGCCAAGGAGAGTCTGTCCCGGCACGCGCACACTGAGGTGCCGATGCCGGATCCGTTCGGCGACGTTCTCGTGACCCGTGCCGAGCTGGAAGCGTTGGTGCGGCCGAATTTGCTGCGCAGCGCGGAAATGCTCGCGGCGACGATCTCGCGGGCTGGGCTGACGCCGGAGCGGCTTGGCGGGGTGTATCTGGTCGGCGGGCCCAGCCGGATGCCGTTGCTGGCGTCGCTGGTCGGGTCGACGCTCGGGGTGGTGCCGACTACTGAAGATCAGCCGGAGACGGCGGTCGCGTTCGGGTTGCATCACGTGCCGGTCGCGCCAAAAGCGGTGCCACAAGCACCCTGGCCACCGCGTCAGTGGAAGCCCGCCCCGATGCCGCCAGCGGGATGGCCGCAGCCGCCTCGGAAGAAGTCTCGTAAGCCGGTCGTCATTGGCGCTATTGCCTTGGCCGTGCTCGTTGTCGCCGGGATTGTGATTGCCGTGGTGGCCAGTCGGGGCGAGGACAAGAACGTGCCGCCCGTATCGAGCCAAGAAGCCTGCGTCGGCTCGAAACCGGCGCTGCCTGGCGAAAACGGGCTCACCAAGTGCATTCGCCGGCTGGCTGGGCCGAGCATTCAGACCCGCGCGACCTGTTCGGACGATCCTGAGCTGGCGAAAGCCTTGGGGGCACAACGAACCGCGCTGTGCCGGTTTCCGGACAAGACCACCGTCGCGTTTCATGAGGGGCTCACGCTCGCCCAGGTCGAGCCGGGGGCGCGCAAGGACATGACCGGTCGCGTCGAGACGGACACCTGGCGCACCCGCACCGGGCTGAGCGGGCGTTACGTCGCGGGGGTCGGGCCGAAGCTGGGGCTGCTGATTTACCAGGCCGACGGCATCCCGGTGGTCGGCACGGTGATGGACACCAGCCCGTCGCACACGAACCGCAAGCCGCGGGATTTGGTCCAGTTTTTCGAGCAGACCGTCCAGCCTGGCGAATAGCAGCTCAGTGCAGGGTGCCAGCCGAGGTGGACACGTCCTGATGCACGGTCAGCGCGGTGTCTACCACGATCTCCAGCGCCCGCGCGGTCGAGTCGAGCGGCAGCCGGGACTCCTCGGGCACGTGCACGAAACCGCCGCGCAGTCCGGGAAACTCCGTGGCGATCAGGTGCAGCAGGCCGTAGAAGACTTGATTGCACACATACGTCCCGGCGGTGTACGACACTGCCGCGGGCAGACCGGCCGACTCGATCGCGGCGACCGTCGCTTTCACCGGCAGCGTGGTGAAGTACGCGGACGGGCCGCCCGGAACCACCGGCACGTCGACCGGCTGCGTGCCGGCGTTGTCCGGGATCCGGGCGTCGATCAGGTTGATCGCCACCCGCTCCGGCGTGACCTGGTCACGTCCGCCCGCCAAACCGGCGCACACGACCAGCTCCGGCTGATGTTCGGCAATCGCGGCCCGCAGCGCCGGCAGCGACGCGTCGAACTCGCACGGCAGCTCTACCGCCACCGTGTCCGTCCGCCGCGCCGCCGCCAGCGAAGCTGCCTGCCACGAGGGGTTCGTCGCCGCTCCGTCGAACGGCGCGAACCCCGTCAGCAGAACCGTCATCCGGCGGCCGGCTTCAGGTCGCCCGGGTACAGGAACTCGTCCGACGGCTTGCCGTTGCCGTAGATCCACGCGTCGAAGAAGCCCTGCAGGTCCATATTGGACACCTTCTCACAGTACTGCTGGAACTCCTGCATGCTGGCATTCCCGTCGTGGTGCACGGAGTTCCAGGTCTTCAGCACCTGGTCGAACGCCGCCTGTCCCATGTACTTGCTGAGCGCGTGCAGCATGACCGGGCCCTTGGAGTACACGTAGGTGAACTCGTGGCCGGGGCCCATGTCGTACAGCTTGCCCGCCCAGAACTGGTCGCTGGCTTGCGCGACCTCGTTGAGGTAGGTGGTGTCGAGGTCCTCGCCGTTCTTCTGCGCCCACAGCCAGGTCGCGTAGGACGCGAAGCATTCGTTGAGGCACACGTCCTTCCAGTGGTCGACGGCAACCGTGTCGCCCCACCACTGGTGTGCGTTCTCGTGCACGATCGTGCCGATGTTGCCCGCGCGGCCGGAGTAGATCGGCCGGCTCATCGTCTCGAGCGAGAACCCGATCGGCTCAGTCAGGTAGATGCCGCCCGCGGCGTCCACCGGGTACTTGCCGAACTTCGACTCGAGGAAGTCGATGACCTCCGGCAACTGGGCGTCCGCCTGCTTCGTGGCGTCCGTGGTGCCCGGGGCGTACGCGCTGACGATCGGGGTGCCGTCCGCGCGCTGGCGCTTGTTGAAGGTCCACTTGTCGATCGCGACCGTGGTCATGTACGGCGCGGTGGGGGTCTCCTCCGCCCACACGTGCGTGGTGCCAGCCCGCGTCCGGTACTTGCCGACCTCGCGGCCGTTGGCGATCACGCCCCATTCGTTCGGGACGGTGATCGACAGCCGGAACTTGGCCTTGTTGCGCGGGGTGTCGTTGACCGGGTACCAGGTGGTGGCCGACTTGGGCTCGCCTGCCGCGAACGCGCCACCGGACTTGGTGAACTGCCAGCCGTTCTTGCCGAGGCTCGGGTCGTTGATCGGGGCCGGAACGCCGTGGTAGGCGACCTCGGTGGTGAACGGCAGACCCTTCCACAGCGGGGACCTCGGCGTGATCACGAGTTCGTGGTCGCCGGTGCGCGTGAACTTCGCGGGTACGCCATTGACCTTGACCGAGTCGACGGTGAGCCCGCGCAGGTCGAGGTCGAACGAGCTGAGCGACTGGGTCGCCTTCGCGTGGACCGTCTGGAGGCCGATGAGCTGGTGGGTGTTCGGTGCGTAGTTGACCTTGAGGTCGTAGTCGGAGACCTCGTACCCGCCGTTGCCGTCCTGGGGGTAGTAGCTGTCTCCGGCACCGTCCGAACCGGGCTTCGGCTGATCCCAGCCGTTCTGTCCGGCCGACGCGATTCCCGTGCCGAGCGTCAATGCGGTGAGGGTGGCTGCGACGGTCACTGCCGGGCGACGCCAGCGGTGCAGTGTCATGGGCGCTCCTGTGTCTGCGGGTGAATCCTCCGCAACGTAGCGCCGAGAAGCCATGCAGTAACCGGTAGGCGGCAGAATGTCCCGAAAGTCCACACTTCCGTCGGGCCCCGACACGGCCGGGTCTTCGTCTGGAAAGCTGGACCGTATGCGCCTCGCGCTACTGGGCCCGCTGCGCGCGGAAGGGGAGGACGGCACGCCGATCGACATCGGCGGAGCCCGCCTTCGCATGCTCCTTTCCCGGCTCGCGCTCGACGCCGGTCGCGCGGTTCCCGCCGAGGCGCTGATCGACGGTCTGTGGGGTGCTGAACCCCCGGCCGACGCGGCCAACGCGCTCCAGTCGCTCGTCTCGCGGCTGCGTCGCGCGCTGCGGCCGGTGGGGGCCGAACTGGAGTCCGTCAACGGCGGTTACCGGCTTGTGGTGCCGCCGGAGGCAGTGGACATCCACCGGTTCGAGCAGCTGTCCGCGGAGGGCCGCCGGGAGCTTTCCGCTGGCCGGGACGGTACCGCCGCTGAAGCGCTCTCCGCCGCGCTCGCGTTGTGGCGCGGGGCGGCGCTCGCGGACGTGCTGGACGCGCCCTTCGCCGCCGCGCCCGCGACGCTGCTGGAGGAGCGGCGCACGGAGACCGCCGAGGACTGGTTCGAGGCTGAGTTGCGGCTGGGACGGCATGCGGACGTGCTCGCGGAACTCACCGCGGCGGCGCAAGCGCATCCGCTGCGGGAACGGTTGGCCGGCCTGCGAATCCGTGCGCTTTCCGCCGCCGGACGGCAGGCGGACGCACTCGCCGCGTACTCCGCGATCCGCACGACGCTGGCCGACGAACTGGGCGTGGACCCGTCGGCTGAGCTGCAGGAAGTGCATCTGCGTGCGCTGCGCGGCGAGTACACGCCGGTCGCCGCGGTGGCGGACCGGCTGCCGCAGCGGCTGACCAGCTTCATCGGCCGTACCGACGAGCTGAAACTGCTGGCTGAGCTGCTCGAAGGGGCCCGGCTGGTCACGCTCGTCGGCCCGGGCGGCGCGGGTAAGACGCGGCTCGCGACGGAAGCGGCTTCGCGTCATCCAGCACACTCGCGCGGCCTGGTGTGGTTCGTGCCGCTGGCTGGTGTTCGCGACGCTGAGGACGTGTTGTCCGCGCTGCTCAACGCGTTGGAGGTCCGCGATCTCCGTACCGCGGAGACCGACGCGCGGCGGCGGCAGATCGACCCCTTCGAGCATGCGGTGGAAGCGCTCGGCGGCGGGGAAGCGTTGCTGGTGCTGGACAACTGCGAGCACGTCGTGGACACCGCGGCGGAGCTGGCCGAGAACCTGCTGCGCCGGCTGCCAGGGCTGCGGGTGCTCGCCACGAGCCGCGAACCGCTGGCGATCACCGGGGAAGCGTTGTGCCCGCTCGGTCCGCTGCCGGTGCCGGACGAGGCCGCGCCGCCCGCGGACGTCGGCACGCTCGATTCCGTCCGGTTGTTCCTCGACCGGGCAATGGCGGTGCGGCCGGGTTTCCGGCTCGATGAGTCCACAGTGGACGCGGTGCGGCAGATCTGCCGCCGGCTCGACGGCATGCCGCTCGCACTGGAACTGGCTGCCGCGCGGCTGCGGTCGATGACCGCCGAACAGATCGCCGAACGCCTCGACGACCGGTTCCGGCTGCTCACCTCCGGCAGCCGGACGGCGTTGCCTCGGCAGCGCACGCTGCGTGCCGTGGTGGAGTGGAGCTGGGATCTGCTGAGCGACGCCGAGGTCCGGCTCGCCCGCAGGCTCGCGGTGTTCGCGGCGAGTTTTTCCGAGGAGGCGGTGGAAAACGTCTGCGCGGACGACGAGCTGGCCACTGACGACATCGTGTACGTATTGGGTTCGCTGGTCGAGAAGTCCATTGTGGACGTAGTGGGCCTGCGGTACCGGCTGCTGGAAACCCTGCGCGTCTACGCGAGCGAGCGGCTCGTCGAATCCGGCGAGCGGGAGCGGATGCGGGAGGCGATGGTCGCGTATTACGCGGAACTGGCTGCCCGCAACGAACCGCTGCTGCGCGGCCGGGATCAGCTCGACGCGATCGACGTCTACGAGCACGACAGCGACAACTTCACCTCCGCGCTGCGGGCGGCGATCGAGTCCGGCTCGGCGGAAGCCGCGGCCCAGCTGCTGTTCGGGCTGTTCTGGTACCTCAACATCGTCGGCCAGAACGAACGGGCCGTGCAGTTTGTCGACGAGGTGCTCGAACTGGGCGACGACCTCTCGCCGGACAAGCTGGCGAGCTTGCGGCTGATCCAGGTGCTGATGCGGGTCATGGCCGGTCCGCACGACAAGGTGAACGTGTCCGAACTGGTCAACGAATGCGTGCGGACCGGTGCGGCGGAACGGAATCCGTGGTTGTGGGTCGGGTTGCCGATAGTGGCTTACCTCAGCGGCGAGCGGGACCTGGCGAAGCGTGAGATCCGCCGGGCGATCGAACGGGACGACGTCTGGGGCCGCGCCGCCGGACGCTGGGCGGAGAGTTTCGTCCTCGGCGACATGGGCGACCTCGAAGGCGCGGACCGGGCGCGGGACCTCGCCCACCAGGGCTTCTCCGAGGTCGGCGACCGCTGGGGCCTCGGCATGACGTACGGCTTCCGGGCCGCGGCGCAATCGCAGTCCGGCGACCACGAGGCGGCGATCGCGGGATACACCGAGGGCCTGCGGCTGGTGATGGAGCTGCGGTCACGCGACGACATCGTGCAGCAATGGTGGCGGCTAGCCGTCGAGCGTTCGCGCGCCGGCGACCAGGCAGGCGCGTGGCGGGACATGGAAGCCGCGGAACGGTACGCGGCCGCCGGCACGAACAGCGGGCTGCGGTTGATCGTCCTGCTCGGCCGCACTGAGCTGCTGATCCGCGAGGGCAACTTGGCGGAGGCGCGCGAGGCGTACCGGGAAATGAAGTCGGCGCGGGCGGAGTGGCAGGCGCCCGAGGGCTTCGAGATGGAATGGTTCGGCGCGATCGAAGGTGGTTTGCTGCTCGCCGAAGGCCGCCCGGACGAGGCGGAACCGGCCGTGTTCGCGGTGATCGAGCAGACGGCCGGGCGCTTCGACATGCCGGATCTGGCGGGCGTGGTGGAGCTGCTGGCGCGGATCCGGTACGCGCAGGGCCAGCTGGAGTCGTCCGCGCGGCTGCTGGCACTGAGCGCGGTGGTGCGCGGACGGTTCGACCTCGGGAGCCCGGAGGTGCGGGGCCTGATCGAGAGCCTGACCACGGAGCTTGGCGCGGAACGGTATGAGGCGCTCGTCGCCGAAACCTTGAAGACAGACCGGGTCGCGGCGATCGAGGCCGTTCGGGCGGAGGGGGCCCGCGAGTAGTCGTTATCGGCGATAAGCAAGTCTTGCTTCCATCGATGTTTTCAGTGATACGCTTCGGGAGGTATCACTGGAAACACCAGGAGCTGTCATGCGCATCGTCGCCCTTGAAGAACACGTGGTCCTGCCCGTCCTGCGCGACGCTTGGGCGAAGGCGGGGCTCCGCCCGCACGGCTATCCCGACGACCACCCGGTCACTCAACGCCTGTACGACGTCGGCGAGAGACGTCTCGCCGACATGGACGAGCAGGGCATCGACGTCGCGGTGCTGTCCCTGTCCACGCCCGGCGTGCAGAACCTTCCGGCGGCCGACGCCGTGCCCGTCGCGCACGAGGCCAACGACGCGCTCGCCGAGATCGTCGCCGCCAACCCGTCGAGGTTCCAGGCCTTCGCCACCCTCCCGACGTCCTCGCCCGAAGCCGCCGCCGAGGAGCTGGAGCGCGCGGTCACCCTCGGCTTCCGCGGCGCGATGCTGTACGGCCGCACCGGCGACAAACTGGCTGACGCACCGGAGTTCGACGTCCTTTACGGAACCGCTGAACGACTCCGTGTCCCGTTGCATTTCCACCCGCAGGCTCCGGTAAAGGCGGTCCAGGACGCGTACTACTCGGGGCTGCCGGGCGGCGTCGGCGCGGCGCTGGCGACCGCCGGGCTCGGCTGGTACTACGACCTCGGCGTGCAGTACCTGCGGATGATCTTCTCCGGAGTGTTCGACCGGCATCCCGAACTGCAGGTGATCGCCGGGCACTGGGGCGAGGTGGTTTTGTTCTATCTCGACCACGTCGGCTTCCTGCGGGAGATGGCCGGGCTGCGGCAGCCGTTGGCGGACTACTTCCGCCGGAACTTCTGGATCGCGGGCAGCGGCACGGTCAGCGAGCGTTATCTGCGGTGGGCGGCGGAGGTGGTCGGGACCGAGCGGATGCTCTACTCGACGGACTATCCGTACACCTTCGGCACTCGGCCTGGTGGTTTTCCTTACCTGGACACGAGCGGCGGGGTTGCGCGGTCGTTTCTGGAGAAGGCGCCGTTCAGCGAGGAGGAGAAGGTCGCCATCGGTTCAGGCAACTGGGAGCGGCTGACCGGTCATCTTGCCGTCAGCCACTAAAAAAGTGAGTGTCTGTGCCCGGCTGTGGAACCCGGACACAGACACTCACCCACAGCGCCCACACCCCCGTGAAGGACGCCCTCAGACCCGCTTGCGGTAGGCCCACGTCGCGAGCGGGAAGAACACCACGACCGCACCGGCCATCCACGCCAGTGCGCCCAGCAGGGAGCCGCCGTATGCGACGCCGCCGTTGAGCAGGCCGCGCATCACGTCGGACATCAGGCTCACCGGGCTGATGTCCGCCCAGGCCTTGAGCCAGCCCGGCATCGTGGCCGTCGGGAGGAACACGTTGCTGCCGAAGGTCAGCGGCATGATGAAGACGAACATCAGGCCCTGCGCCGCGCCAGGCGATTTCATCAGCATTCCGACGAACACCGAACCCCAGCAGAAGCACAGGCCGAACGCGACCGCCAGCAGGATCGCGAGGACGAACTCCCCAGGACCGGTCTGCACGCGGAAGCCCATCACGGTCGCCACGACCAGCAGGACCGCCAGGCACACCACGTATCGCACGAGGTCCGCCAGCACCGCGCCCACCAACGGTGCCGAACGAGCGATCGGCATGGCACGGAAACGGTCGAAGACGCCCTTCGTGATGTCGGTGTTGAGCTGCGTGCCGACCGACAGCGACGCCTGCAGCACGTTCATCACGATCAGGCCCGGCACGAACGACTGCAGGTAGTTCTCGATCGAACCGCCCAGTGCGTTGCCGAACAGGTAGGTGAACATCAGCAGGAAGATGATCGGCATCAGCGTGACGTCGGCCAGCTGTTCCGGATTCTTGCGGATCTTCAGGATTCCCCGCCAGGCAAGCGAAAACGCGTGCTTCGCACCCTGGACCGGGCTGATGTGCCGGGGCGGGGCCGCCACGGCGGTCGCGGTGGTCACGAGCGGCTCCCTTCGAGTTCGCGTTCCGGCTTCGGTTCTTCGGCGGTGTGCCCGGTCAGCGCCAGGAACACCTCGTCGAGGCTGGGCAGTCGCAGCGCCAGTTCGTCCGAGGTGATGCCCGCCGAATCGAGGCGGCGCACCAGCGTGGACAGCAGCACCGGGTCGGACACCGGTGCGGTCAGCAGCCCGGTGGCGTCGTCGCGGACCGGCCGGACGCCGGTGAGTTCGGCCAGGATGCGGTCGACCTCGTCGAGGTCCCGCAGCGACGTCGGCCGTACCTGCAGCGTCTGCCCGCCGACCCGTCGCTTTAGCTCGTCGGCGCGGCCGTCGGCGACTACGTGGCCGTGGTCGAACACGGTGATCCGGTCGGCCAGCTGGTCGGCTTCCTCCAGGTACTGCGTGGTGAGCAGCACCGTCGCGCCGTCGGTGACGAGGCTGCGGACCACCGTCCACACCTCGTTGCGCGCGTGCGGGTCGAGCCCGGTGGTCGGCTCGTCCAGGTACAGCACCGCGGGACGGCCGACGAGGCTCGCCGCCAGGTCGAGCCTGCGCCGCATCCCGCCGGAATACGTGCGGATCGGCCGCTTGGCCGCGTCGGTCAGCTCGAACCGTTCCAGCAGTTCGGCCGCCCGTGCCCGCGCGTCGCCCCGGGACAGGTTCAGCAGCTTGCCGATCAGCACCAGGTTCTCGGTGCCGCTCAGGTCCTCGTCCACCGACGCGTACTGCCCGGTCAGCCCGATCAGGCTGCGCACCCGGACCGGGTCGCGGACCACGTCGTACCCCCCGACCGTGGCCCGCCCCGCGTCGGGTCTCAGCAGGGTGGCCAGGATGCGGACCGCGGTTGTCTTGCCCGCGCCGTTCGGCCCGAGCACCCCGACCACCTTCCCGAACGGGACCTCCAGGTCCACCCCGTCCAGCGCCTTCGTCTCCCCGAAATGCTTGACCAGGCCTTCCGCCTGGATCGCGTGCGACATGTCGCCTCCTCCTGTGTCGCTCCAGCACACAATGGACGGAGGCGCTGGCAGGACGCGCACACGGCGCTGACACGGACCTGTCAGCGGCTGCCCGGCATACTCTTCGATCATGGTGATGGAGGCGCGGACGCGAACCCGGCTGGTCACGGGCCTGTTCGTGCTGCTCGGGCTGCCGCTGCTGGCAGTGGCCGTGCTGCGCACGATCGGCTGGGACGGCTTCTGGTACCTGACCGCACTGCTCGCGCTGACGCCGTACGTCGTCATCTACGGCGTCCTGCTCGCCGCTCTCGCGTTGCTGCTGCGGCGGTGGTGGGTCGGCGGCGTCGCGCTGGTGCTGTCGGTGCTGCTGGCGGTGTACGTCGCGCCGCGGGTGGCGTCCGACGACCAGCCCGCGGCGAAGGGGAAGACGGTGCGCGTGCTCGCCGCCAACCTGTACCGGGGCCAGGCCGATCCGGCGGCGCTCGTGAAGTTGGTCCGGGAGCAGCGGGTCGACGTGCTGAACCTGCTGGAGATGACGCCGCTCGCGATGTCCGGGCTGGAGAAGGCCGGGCTGTTCCAGGCGCTGCCTTATCGCGTGATGCACCCGGCGTCCGGAGTGGACGGTTCCGGCATCGTGTCGCGGTATCCGCTCACCGAAGCGGACTACACCGGCGATTCGACCCAGAAACAGCCGAGCGCGGCGGCGGATCTCGGCGGCGGGGCGACGCTGGAGATCGTGGCGGCGCATCCGTTGTCGCCGGATGCGGGGTATCACCAGTGGGAGCAAGAGATGCGGGACCTGTCGCGCGCGATCGGGGAGCACGGCCTGCGCGTGGTGGCGGGCGATTTCAACGCGACCCTCGACCACGCCGCGCTGCGGACGGTGCTGTCCCGTGGCTATGTCGACGCGGCGGAGGCTCGCGGCGACGGACTGATCCCGACGTGGTCGACGGCGGCGGTCCCGCTCGTCCCGCTGGATCACGTGCTGGTGGATCGCCGCGTGGCGATCCGCGATTATCAAGTGCTCGATGTGCCCGGGAGCGATCACCGGGCGGTTTACGCGGAGGTGCAGTTGCCGTGACGATCTTGCGACCGAGCCGAGGGGAAGCGGAATACCCGCGGCTGCTGGAAGTCTGGCGCAGTGCGGTCGAGGCGACACACGACTTCCTGGCTCCGGCGGACGTCGAGTACTACGCCACGCGCATCCCGCACTACTTCCCGGCAGTGGACCTGACCGTGGCGGAGGTCGACGGAATCGCGGCGGGTTTCTCGGGAATCGCCGAGGGAAAGCTGGAAATGCTGTTCGTGCACGACGATTTCCGCGGTCGCGGGGTCGGGACGGCGTTGCTGCGCGCGGCGCTGGACCGGCACCCGGACCTCACCCTCGACGTGAACGAGCAGAACCCGAAGGCGGTCGGTTTCTATCTGCACCACGGGTTTGAGGTGGCCGGCCGCCAGGAGACCGATCCGGACGGCCGCCCGTTCCCCCTGCTGGAACTCAAACGAGCTTGACCAACGTCTCCAGCGCGCCGGCGGGAATCGATATCCCGCGCCCGTGCCGGATCCGCGGCTCGCGCGGATTGATCCGGATCAGCGCTCCCGTCGCCGCGCTGGCGAGTTCGGAATACCGTCGCACGGTCGGAACCGCCTGTCCCGCCCCGATTTCGACCACCACCGCGTCGCGATGCGCACGACGCCAGGCGGCCAGTTCGTCCAGCTGTTCCTGACTGCGGTCGGGCACCCAGTCGAAATCGCCGAACATCAGGATGTTCGGCCGGGCCAGACCGCCGCAGAGCGGACAGGACGGCAACGGCGGCCGGGCGCGCATCGTCGTCTCGTCCAGATCGATCGCGATGTCTGCGGGCCAGATTTCCCGCGAACACCCGGCCAGGCACTGCAGATGGTGGATCGACCCGTGCGCCTCGGCGACGTGCGGAAAGCCCGCCGCCTGGAACTGTCCGTCCACATTGGAGGTGAACACGCGCACGCCGCCCGGTTTCGCCTGACCGCACTCCAGCAGCAGACCGAATCCACGATGCGGCACCGTTTCCCGGTACAGCGCGAGCCGGTGCCCGTAGAAACCCCAGGCCAGCTCGGGGTCCGAAGCGAAATGCCGCGGGTCGGCCAGCTCCTCGAACCGCAGCCCGAGCCCGGCGTACGGCGGATACGCCCGCCAAAACCCTTCCCCGCTACGGAAATCGGGCAGGCCGGAGTCAACGCCCATCCCGGCGCCGGCGCACACGAGCAGCGCGCCGGCGTCCGAGATCAGCTCAGCGGCGCGGGAGAGTTCGTCACTCACCCGGCTTCGATGCCTGCACGACCTCGAATTCCAGCAGATTCGCGCCGGTCGACACCGGGTTCTTGCGCTCACCCGCGTGCGCCTCGCGCGACGGGCCCTTCGCCCAGGCCTGGTAGTGCTCCTCGGTTTCCCACTTCGTGTACACGAAGTACCGCTTCTCGCCCGCGACCGGGCGGAGCAGCTCGAAGCCGAGGAACCCTTCCTGGCTGTCGACGGAGTGCAGCCGCGCGGCGAAGCGCTTCTCCAGCTCCGGGCCGGCGCCTTCAGGGACCTCGATTGCGTTGATCTTGACCACTGCCATACGCCGAGTTTATTGCGCCGACTCCGTCGGCGCGTGCGGGATCGCGTCGGCGTCTGACGGAGCTGCGCACCCGGCCTGGGGGCCGTGCACGCAGCTCCGTCAGACGCCGACGCGATCCCGCGTTTGCGTTGATCTTGACCACGGTCATGCCCAGGCGTCTTACGGCTGGCCCGAGTTAGCGGTTCGTGCCACTCTGCTCACATGGGGGACGACGAAGTCTTTGGCACCGAACTGGCCCGTAACCTCCAGCGCCTCGTGAAAGCCGCGGCTGGGTCGGCCGGTTCGGGCAACGGGAATGAGCTGATCGACCGCGTCACCGGCCACCTCGGGGTACCGCTGGCGCAGGCGCTGGTGGTCACGCGCAACTTCGAGGACTGGGAGCACGCGACCATCCAGGCCGGGGTCGACGCGTACCTCGCGGAACACGGGGTCGGCACGGACTGGTTCGGCATCGTCGGCGGACTGCGCGGCCACGAAGACCTGGTCGGCATGCTGTTCACGGCCAAGCAACACGGCCACTACGAGCTGGGCGCGGTGGACTACGCGACCGTCGCGATCGGCCCGGACGAGGCGGCGGATGTCGTCCAGCTCGGGTTGGTCGGCACGACCGCGCCGGACGGTTCTCCGGTGCTGGTCGGCGTACGCGGCGCCGCCCCGCAGTACGGGCAGGTGAACTGCAGGCTCGAGGTAATCGCCGAGAACCGGCGGGCGGCCACCGAGACCCGCGACCGCATCGAAGCATTTATGACCGAACGCGACGTGCTGCGCGGCCAGGTGATCGCGTTCGGCCTGAGCGAGCACCGCAACAACGAGCTGGTCACCTTCCTGCCGCGCCCGGAGCTGAGCAGCGAGGACGTGGTGCTGCCGGACGGCATCCTGGAATCGATCGAACGGCACACCCTGGGCATCGCGGAATACGGCGCGCGGCTGGCCGCAGCGGGCCAGCATCTAAAGCGCGGCCTCCTGCTGCACGGCCAGCCGGGCACCGGCAAGACACACACCGTGCGGTACCTGATGGGTCAGCTCCCGGACTGCACGGTGGTGATCTTGACCGGCAGCGCGATGCGGTTCATCTCGAAGGCGGCGTCGCTGGCGCGCCGGCTGCAGCCGAGCGTCATGGTGCTGGAGGACGTCGACCTGATCGCCGAGGACCGCGACCTCGCGCACGGTCCGACGCCGCTGCTGTTCAGCCTGCTCGACGCGATGGACGGCGTCGGCGGCGACGCGGATGTCACCTTCCTGCTCACCACCAACCGGGCGAGCAGTCTGGAGAAAGCGCTGGCAGACCGCCCCGGCCGGGTCGACCTCGCGGTGGAAGTGCCGCTGCCGGACGCCGCTGGCCGGGAAGCGCTGCTGCGCCTGTACTCGCGCGATCTGGAGCTGACGGCCGACCTGGCCCCGGTGGTCGAGGCAACAGATGGCGTCACAGCGTCGTTCATGAAGGAGCTGCTTCGCCGAGCATCCCTGCGCGCGCTGGCGCTCCGGCCGGACGATCCAGTGCGGGTTGGCGACCCCGAACTAACCGAGGCCCTAGCCGAGATGAACGACTCGCGCAGCAGCCTGACCAGGTCCTTGCTGGGCAGTCACGGCCGCAACGGGCCCGGATAAAGGTCGGCGTCCGACGGCAGCTTCGTCCCGTGGAACCAGTCGTTGAGGAATCCGCTCAAGTCCCGTCCGGCGACATGCGACACGAGCTTCTCGAAGTCCGCCCACGTAGCGTTCCCGTTGCGATGCTGACCCACCCACTCGTGCAGCACCTTGTCGAACGCCGCTTCGCCCAGCTCCCGGCGCAGCGCGTGCACGGCGAGGATGCCCTTGTCGTACGCCCCCTGGAACAGGTGCTCCGGCCCCATGTCGACGAGCTTCTGGCCCCAGAAATCCGTGCTGCCCTTGGTGATTTCGACGGCCGCGCGGTAGCGGTCGTCCAGGTTCTGGCCCTCGCGTTCGCCCCACAGCCACTGCGCGTACGACGCGAGGCATTCGTTCAGGCAGATGTCCGCCCACGAGTTGAGCGACACCGAATCGCCGAACCACTGGTGCGCGTTCTCGTGCACCATGGTCAGGATTTCCGCCCATTTCGCATAAGTGGGACGGGTTTGCGTTTCCAGGGAGAAGTGGATGTCCTCGTCGAGGTAGATCCCGCCCGCCGCGCTCTGCGGGTATTTGCCGAATTTGCTTTCCAGGAACGAGATCACCTCGGGCAGCCGGTCGCCGGTGGCCTGGCGGGCCTCGGCACCCGGCGCGTAGCCGGAAACGACCGGCGTTCCGTCCGGCAGCGTGGACCGCTGCACGGTGAACTTGTCGATCGCGATCGTGGTCAGGTAGCTCGCCACCGGATTCGGATCCGCCCACGTCGTGGTGGTTTTGCCGTCCTTGGCGCTGGTGCCCTGTTCCCGGCCGTTGGACAGCACAGTCCAGCCGGTGGGCACGTGCGCGGTCAGCGTGAACGTTGCCTTGTCGCGCGGGGTTTCGTTGACCGGGTACCAGAACGACGCCGAATGCGGTTCGCCGACCAGGTACGCGCCGCCATCTTCGGATCGGGCCCAGCCGTTTTCCGACCCGCCGTCGTGCGGGGTTTTCGCCGGAACGCCCGAATAGCGCACGCGCGTCCGGAACGTCGAGCCCGACCGCAACGGCTCGGCCGGGGTCACGATCAGCTTGTTCTTTTCCCGACTGTACTTCGCCGGTTTCCCGTCGATCTCCACTCCCGCGACGTCCAGCCCGCGCAGGTCGAAGCCGAAGCGGCTGAGGTCCTGGGTGGCTTTCGCGGAGACCGTGGTGTCGCCGTCGAGGCGGCCGCTTGGCGGGTCGTAGCTGACGTCGACGTGGTAGTCGAGGGCGTCGTACCCGCCGTTGCCGTCCTCCGGGAAGTACGGATCGCCCGCGCTGTTCGCGCCCGGTGCCGGATGCATCGGCGGCGGCGGAGCAGCGGGCGCGGCAGGGCTGCACGCGGACAGCGCAAGCACGCCGGAGAGGGCGAGGACGGCGGTCTGGCGGCTGCGCATTCCTTCACCCTAGGGGCAGATTTGTGATGAAGTAGCCGGGAAAACCCGGGAGGATTAATGCGACCAGGCCTGATCGACTTCGGGGGTGACGAACGCCCCGGCGTGTCGATCCTGCTGCTGCACGGGTTGATGGGCCGCGCCCGCACGTGGTGGCCGGTCGCGCAATGGCTCAACCGGTACGGCCGGGTGCGCGCCCTCGACGCGCGCGGGCACGGCCGGGCGCCGCACACCGGGCCGTGGACCACCGAACAGTTCGCCGAGGACGTCGCGGACGTGCTGGCCGACCTCGGTCCCACGGTGCTGATCGGGCATTCGATGGGCGGGCTGCACGCGTGGGCCACCGCGGCGAAATACCCGGAGCTGGTGCGCGCGGTGGTCAGCGAGGATTTCGCCCCGGACCAGCGCGGACGCACCGTCGAGACCTGGCGCGGCTACTTCGAGAGCTGGCCGGTGCCGTTCGAGTCGCTGGCGCACGTCCGCGAGTTCTTCGGCACCGCGGGCGACTACTTCACCGAATGCGTCGAGGAACGCGAGGACGGCTACCACCTGATCGCCGACCTGGAGAACCTGTACGAGATCGCCGCCGAATGGGGCCGCCGGGACTATTGGTCCATTGTGGACGGCATCCGCTGTCCGCTGCTGCTGGTCGAGGGCGAGCACACCGCGATGCCGGCCGGTCAGCAAGCCGAGGTCGCGGCGCGCGTGCCGGGTGCGCGGCATCTGGTCATGCCCGGTTCGGCGCATTTGCCGCACGCCGAGGCACCCGAGACCTATCGCGGCGCGGTGGAAGCGTTCCTGTCCGGCCTGTGACGCCTCACGCGTGCCGCCCTCGCTGGCATGCGTGAGGCGTCCCCGGTCAGCGGGCCAGCTCGGTGCGCCACGCGGCGGTCGAGCGGTCCGCCGGCACGATCAACGGCCAGACGTCCGAGCCCAGGTACGCGGACTCGTCGCCAGCCCGCGCCGCGGTGCAGCTGTCGCGGGAGAGCCCCTGCTCAACGGCCAACGCGGACACGGCGGCAGCGGTCGTCTTGCCGAACACGCCGTCGGTGGGCACGCCGAAACCGGCCGCGCGCAGGAACCGTTGCGCGGTCCTCACTCGCGGCCCGGTGTCACCCGGCTTGAGGAGCGGCCATTCCGGTGCGTCGAGCCGCGCGACGGACATCCCGAGCTGCTTGCCGACCGCCTCGCGCAGCTCCGGAAGCCGGTCGTAGAGCACCTGGCCACAGCACTCGGTCGAGTTGAAATCGCGGTGGCCCTTGATGAACTCGGGCGTGATGCCGTATTGGTGCGCGATGTAGGTGATCAGCTGCACGAGCGAATCCCAGAGCGCGACCGGCACGTCGACCGTGCTGTAGAGGCCTTCGTTCTCGATGCCGAGGCATTCGCTGTTGTGGTTGCCGACGTTCGCGCCCTGCACGTGCTGCGTCCCGCCGCGCAGGATTTCGAGGCTGCGGTGCCGTCCCTCCGTCACGAAGCCGCCGCGGCTGTTCGTGAACTGCTGGCCGGTGTCGATCCAGCCGCGGGTGTCCATGTGGAAGTTCTGGATGTCCCGCGAGATCTGCAGCGCGTGCGCCAGCGAGTAGTCGGTGTTGTTGCCGGGATCGACGGTGTGGTGCACCACGATGTACGTCGGCTTGTGGTTCTCCACCACGATCGCGCCCGACGCGGGCCGGGCGTTCCACTCGGCCGTCGAATGGATGACCGGAGTGGTGGCGGCCGCCGCGGATTTCGCTCCAGCGAAGCCCAAAACGCCCACGGCGGTGGCGGTGAGGCCGCCCTTCAAGACGGCGCGACGCGTTGCTTCCCCCATGCGGAACTCCTCAGCCCGGAAGTGCGACGGGGGAAAGCTAACCCGGCGCCCCGGGGGTGACAACTTTTTGCCGACTTTCGTCGTAGTGCGTCAGTGTTCCCCAGGCAGCGCGAACAGCCCGTCGTGGGTTTGCTCCAGCAGACCGTCCACGAGCAGCGAATCCAGGCACCGGTCGCGCTGGCCGGACTCGTGCCACACCAGGTCCAGCCGGGCCTTCTCGACCGGCCCCTCGCTGCCGCGCAGGACGTCCAGCAACAGCCCGCGGACCTGCCGGTCGGTGCCGGCGAACTTCTGCACCGGCTTGGCCGGGCCGGCGTATTCGGGACGGCCGTTGTGCTGCCACGCGCATTCGGCGTAGATCGGGCAGTCCGCGCACTTCGGCGAACGGGCGGTGCAGATCAGCGCGCCCAGCTCCATCAACGCCGCGGACAGCTTCGCCGCCGGCGCGTCCTCGGCGGGCAACAACGCCTCGACATCCGCCATGTCGCGCGTGTTCGACGCCGGGCCAGCGTCACCCGCGCCGTGAACGGCCCGCGCGACCACCCGTCGGACGTTCGTGTCCACGACGGGCGCACGCTTGCCGTACGCGAACGCCGCCACCGCGCGCGCCGTGTACGCGCCGATGCCCGGCAACGCGAGCAGTGTGTCGACGTCGGAAGGCACGACGTCGCCGTGGTCCTGAGCAATGACGGTGGCGGCAGCATGCAGCCGAAGCGCGCGACGCGGGTAACCGAGCTTGCCCCACGCGCGCACGACCTCGCCGGTGGTCTCCGCGGCCAGCGCCGACGGCACCGGCCAGCGGGCCATCCACTCCAGCCAGATCGGCTGGACGCGCGAGACCGGCGTCTGCTGCAGCATGATTTCGCTGACCAGCACGCCCCACGCCGAACAGTCCGGCTCCCGCCACGGCAGGTCCCGGCCGACGTCGGCGAACCAGTCGATCAGCACATCGGTGTCTACTGCCACCCCGCCATTGAATACGACCGAATCCGACGGCCGTTACTTGACCTCGGTCAGGCTCCCGGCCTTCACGTCGTAGACGAATCCGCGCACGTTGTCGTTGTGCAGGAGGAAGTCGCTGCGCCGGGCACGCTCGACCGAGGTGCGCACGCTGTCCTCGACCTTGCGGAACGCCTCGACGGCCCAGGTCGGCCGCAGCCCGGTGGCGGACTCCAGCTCGTCCTTGAACTCGTCCTCGGTGACCGTGGAGAGACCGCAGTCGGTGTGCTGGACGATCAGCACCTCGCGGGTGCCGAGCTTGCGCTGGCTGAGCGCGAGGGAACGGATCATGTCGTCGGTGACCACGCCGCCCGCGTTGCGCAGCACGTGCGCCTCGCCCTGCAGCAGGCCGAAGATCTCGAACACCCGGATCCGGGCGTCCATGCAGGTCAGGATCGACACGTGCAGCGACGGCTTCGGGGAGGACCGGTCGCCGGGGACGATGTTCCCGATTTCCTGATTACGCTTGAGCAGCACGTCGATGGAGGTCATGGGGCACCTTTCGGCCTGCGCTTTCCCGCGGGACGCGGGCGGTTCTGTCCATGGAACCGGGCCGGGGCCGCGCGCACAATGCGGTGGGCGCGAAATCACGGCAAAGGCTGGGGTGACTCGTGAGTGCTGATCACGGTTCTAACCGTGATCAGCACTCACGACTCACCCACCAAACCAGGGCTCTTCAACCGTCCGCGGCGGCGCCGACGTCCGCCCGACCCGCAGCTCAGTCGGCAACGTGATCACCTTCGGGCCCACTCGCTCCGCCGAGCTGAGCAGCAGCCGACCGGCCACCTTGCCCTTCTCCAGCACCGGCTGATGCACCGTCGTGAGCCCGGACCGCTCCGCCTCGGAGATGCCGTCGAAACCGGTCACCGTGAGGTCGAGTGGCACCCGCAGCCCGCGCCGCGCGGCCTCGGCCAGCGCGCCGAGCGCGAGGATGTCCGAGGTGCAGACCAGGGCGGTGACCTGCGGATACGCGTCCAGCAGCTGGCGCGCGGCGGAGGCGCCGTCGTCCACCGTGTGGTCGAAACGCTCGACCACCGGAACGGTCGCCCAGTCGACCCCGGCCGAGGAAAACGCCGTCGCCAGCGCTTCCAGCCGGGTGCGCTGCACGTGGAAATGCGCGCCGCTCTGTCGTTCAGCGGTCACGAAGTCGTCGTTGCGCTCGCGGCCGAGCCGCATGCAGAGCACGCCGACCTGCCGGTGGCCGAGCGCCACCAGATGGTCGGCGAGCTGCGTGACCGCGGCGGCGTCGTCCGGGCCGACGCGATCGATGCCTTCGATGCGCGGCTGGTCGATGATCACCGTGGGCACCGGCCGCTCCATGACGGCCGCGAGATGCGGGTCGTCGTCGGGCACGGAGTACACGACGAACCCGTCCACGCCCGCGCGGTGCACCGCGGCGAGGTCCTCGCGACCGGGGCTGGCGGGCACGAGGTGCAGGCCGACGCCCGCGTCCTCGCAGGCCAGCGCGAGCCCTTCGAGCACGCCGACGGCGGCCGGGTCGCGGAAGGCGTAGGAGAGGTTCTCGGTCAGCAGCAGCCCGACCGCGCCCGCTTTGCGCGTGCGCAGCGAGCGCGCGACCGGGTCCGGGCCGGGGTAGCCGAGCCGTCGCGCGGTCTCGAGCACCCGGCGGCGCAGTTCGGGGGAGAGCTGATCCGGGCGGTTGTAGGCGTTGGACACGGTGGTCCTGGACACCCCGAGTTCCGCCGCGAGCGACGCCAATGTCGCCTGCCTCCGGGTGCGAATAGGACGGCCCATCCGCAAACCGTAACGGTTCAGATCGTTTTCCAGAAGCGACACCCCTGTGGTGAGCGTCTCGATCCGTTCGGTGATCACCAGTGGGTACGACCACCCGGTGGAGTGAGGCGCGCCGTTCGGATGGGGTAAAGTGAATCTGACAACGGTTTCCATTAGCAGTTTGACCCAGGAGTGCCCGATGACTTCCCGCCGCACCACGAGCGTCCTCGCCGCCGCGTCGGCCCTGGCTGTGTTCGCGCTCGGCGCGTGCTCCAGCACGTCGTCCTCGACCGGTTCCGGGGCGGGAGGGGGAACGGGCGACCAGGTGAAGGTCGTCGCCTCCACCGATGTCTGGGGCAGTGTCGTATCCGCCGTCGGCGGCGACAAAGTGCAGGTCACGTCGATCATTCACGATCCGTCCGCCGACCCGCACTCGTACGAGTCCACCGCCGACGACGCGCTCGCGGCCAAGAAGGCGCAGCTGACGCTGGCCAACGGCGGCGGCTACGACGAGTTCTTCACCAAGCTCTCCGGCGAGGCGGCTTCGGCGAAGAAACTGGTCGCCTACGACATCGCCGCGCCCGGCGAGGAGAACGAGCACGTCTGGTACGACCTGCCGGGCGTCGAGAAGGTCGCCGACCAGGTCGCCGCCGCGCTCGGCGAGATCCAGCCCGCGTCGAAGCAGAAGTTCGAAGAGAACGCCAAGACCTTCAAGGGCCAGATCGACGGCCTGATCAAGAAGGCGGGCGCGCTGGGCACCGCGCACCCGGACACCAAGGTCGTCGTCACCGAACCGGTCGCGCACTACCTGCTCAAGACCGCGAAGATCGCCGACTCCACCCCGAAGGCGTTCTCCGACGCGATCGAGAACGAGACCGACGTGCCCGCCGCGGCGGTCTCCGAGTTCACCAAGCTGATCAAGGAGAAGCAGGTGAAGGCGCTGGTCAACAACGTGCAGACGGTCACTCCGCTGACCAAGCAGGCGGTCGCCGACGCGAAGGCGTCCGGGGTCGCGGTGGTCGACGTATCCGAGACGCTCCCGGCGAACGTCACGGGCTACATTGACTGGATGACCAAGGATGTGGACTCGCTTTCGGGGGCTCTGAACAGCTGATGCCCGTCCAGCTTCCGGAAGCCGCCCCCGCGGTCCGCGTGCGCGGGGCCGGGCTCGCCTTCGGCGACCGCACCCTCTGGTCCGGTTTGGACTTGGACGTCGAGCCGGGCGAATTCCTGGCCGTCCTCGGCCCGAACGGATCCGGCAAAAGCAGCTTCCTGAAAGCGTTGCTGGGCATGCAGACGCTGTCGGCGGGCACGGTGGAAATCGCGGGCGGCCGTCCGGGCGGGGCGAACCGCAAGGTCGGCTACATCCCGCAGCAGCGCGCGATCGACGATGCGCTCACGCTGCGCGGCGTCGACCTGGTCGGCCTCGGGCTGGACGGCCACCGCTGGGGCCCGGGCCTCGCCGGAATGCGCGCGCGGAAACGCCGGGTGGCGTCGGTGATCGAATCGGTCGGCGGCACGCGTTACGCGAAGCAGCCGGTCGGCCGGCTGTCCGGCGGCGAGCAGCAACGGCTCCGCGTCGCGCAGGCACTGGTCGGCGACCCGACAGTGCTGCTGTGCGACGAACCGCTGCTGTCACTGGACTTGGCGCACCAGCGCGCGGTAAGCGAGCTGATCGACGCGCGGCGGCGCGAAGCCGGGTCCGCGGTGCTGTTCGTGACGCACGAGATCAACCCGGTGCTGCAATTCGTCGACCGCGTGCTGTACCTGGTGAACGGCCAGTTCCGGATCGGCAAGCCGGACGAGGTGATGACCTCGGAGACGCTGTCGGATTTGTACGGCACGAAAATCGAGGTGCTGCGCGTCGGCGGGCAGATCCACATCGCCGGTGCGCAAAGCGCGCTGTGCGAGGACGAACCGCATCACCACGAGCAGGAAGCAGTGGGCTGAGCCTTGGACGGCATGTTCGACTTCGCCAAGACGTGGGAGCTGATCGCGGAACTGGACAGCGTCCGCATCGCGTTGATCGCGGCCGCGGTGCTCGGCTTGCTGGCCGGGGTGCTCGGCCCGCTGATCGTGATGCGCCGCATGTCGTTCGCGGTGCACGGCACGTCCGAACTGGCGTTCACCGGCGCGGCCGGCGCGCTGCTGCTTGGCGTCGGCGTGGAGTACGGCGCGCTGGCCGGTGCCGTCGCCGCCGCGTTGCTGCTGGGCATCCTCGGCATCCGCGACGCCGACCGCGATTCGGTGATCGGCGTGATCCTGTCCTTCGGACTGGGCATGGGCGTGCTGCTGCTGTCGTTCTACAAAGGACGGTCGGCGAACAAATTCGGCATCCTGACCGGCCAGATCATCACGGTGGACAGCACGAACCTGACCGCGTTGGTGATCTCGGCGGCGGCGGTGCTGGCGGTGCTGGCGCTGATTTACCGGCCGCTGCTGTTCGCGAGCGTCGACCGGTCGGTGGCCGAGGCGCGCGGCGTGCCGGTCAAGACGTTGACGGTGCTGTTCTCCCTGCTGGTCGGGGTCGCGACGGCGCTGAGCGTGCAGGTGGTCGGGTCGCTGCTGGTGGTCGCGTTGATGGTGACCCCCGCCGCGGCTGCCGCCCGGGTGACGGCGAGCCCGTTGCGCGCCACGGTGTTGTCGGTGGTGTTCGCCGAGGTTTCCGCACTGGGCGGCATCGTGCTGTCGCTGGCCCCGGGGCTGCCGGTGAGCGCGTTCGTGACGTCGATTTCGTTCTTGATCTACCTGGTGTGCCGGGTGATCTCGTGGGTCCGCGACCGTCGGCGCGGGGTGCGGACCAGCCCGGCGGAAGTGGCCGCGGTTCCGGTCGGCTAGGCCGGGCAGGCGCGTCGGGGCCGTTGCGGGTGGCGGGAGCTGGGCGCGTCGTCCGTGAGGGACTCCTTCAGGGAACCAGATTCCAATGCCGGGGACTTCAGGCGGGCGCTGCGGGTGCCGTTTGAGGCTCGTCTTGCGGTGGCAGGGGCTGGCCAGGGCCGGTGCCGTTCGTGGCGGGCCGGCTGGTGCGGGTTTGGTCGTCCGTGAGGGGAACCCTGAGGGACTCTGATTCCCCCAGGGTTCCCCTCACGGACCTCCGGACATGGTCATGCGGGCATAAAACGGGCAAATCGCCGGTTCTGGCGTCCTTTGTGGATGGTCCAGCCGGCGTGCGGCCACGCACCTTAAGTCCCTGGCATTGGAACCAGATTCCCTCAGGGGTCCCCTCACGGACCTGCTCGGGTTCGCGAACGACCCCGAGCACTCCTGGCGCACCGCCACCACCGAACCCCTACCGGATCGGATGCTTCGCCAGCGCGTCCTTCACCGCCGCGATGAACCCCTCGTCCGTGAACGGCACCAGCCCGCCCGAGACATTCCGCTCCACCGCCTGCAACACCACCACGTGCGAGTTCACGAACTGGTCCACCGCCTGTGACTGCGGCGTCTTGTCCGTCGAATACGCCAGGTACGTCAGATTCGTGAACGCCGCCTCCAGATACCGCGACGACGCGAGGCTGAACGAGTCGCCGTAGATCAGGGTCGGCTGGTCGATCGTGCCGACGATCGGCGGTGCCGAGCGGTGCACCGGCTGGTCGATGCTGCCGACGAATTCGCCCGCGCGGTCGGTGACGCCGTCCGGGCGCAGGTTGTACCGGGTGTTCGTTTTGACGCCGGTCTGGCCGAGCAGCAGCGGCAGGTCCGCGACCGCGTCGTACTGGCCGTCCGGGGCGCTCAGCCAGCTGTTCGAGGTTCCCGGCTTGATCGTGTCGGCGAGCGCGCGGGTGAGGACGAGACCGCCTTCGTCGCGCCAGTGCGTGTCGTTGGGGGCGTAGATCGGGTGGCCCACCCGGGCCGCTTCGGCGGCGAGCTGCGGGCGCAGGTCGAGGGAGTGTCCTTCGGTGGTGATCTTGTACCAGTCGTTCGGCGAAGCGGCCTGCGAACACTCCTTGCCCGGATAGCTGGCGGGGAGGAACTGCGGCACCATCGTCGTCTTGTCCGGCGTCACCACGAACACGAACTTCCGGCCGGACGCCTCGACCGCCGCGCGCAGTTCGCCGATCCGCTTCATCGTGGTGTCGACGTCCTGGGTCGGCGTGCACTTCGCCTCGGAGTCGTAGCCGTAGTACAGCCAGCCGTCCGAGCCCTGGACCACCTTGCGGTACCCGGCCTGGCTTGATCCCGGTCCGCTCGGCAGCGTCGGGCCCGTGTTCGGCGCGCCCGGCTGCTGCAGCGGCGGGGCTGGGATCGGGCCGGTGTTCGACGCCGAGCCCTGGTCGAGCGGAGCGGCCTCGCCGAAGACTCCCTCGCTGATCCCGTTCGCCGCGTTGATCGCGGCCGCGCGGAACGACAGCTGGTCGGTCGCCCATTTGGGGAGGTTGGTGAAGAAGCTGAACCCCTCGCCGAGACTGGGGAATCCGGCGAGCTTGTGGTTCTCGATCTCGGTCGGCCGGACTCCGACGACCCACAGCATGGTCGGTGTCACGAAGAACAACAGGGCGCTGATCAGCGCGGTCAGCTGCCGTTTGCCGTGCCTCGGGCGATGCAGCGCGTGCTCGCGGGGCAGGTAGGCCTCGTGGACTGCGGGCAGCTGTGGTGGCTCGGACACGCCCTCACGTTAGTCAGTTCGAGTGAGGCTGGCGCGAACAACCGCCGAAAAGCCAGCCGAGCACTCAGCCGAGCATGAGGAGGACTTGCAGCTCGCCGACGAGGAACCCGATCACGCCGCCGACCGCGATCAGCTTCCATTCGTCCTGCCGGAACGCCGGCCGCAGCAACCCCTCGAACTCCAGCGGTGTGAGCGCGAGCATCCGCTGCTCGACCATCTTCGCCACGTCCATCGCCTCGGTCAGGTACCCCTCGGCGTAGCGCGCGGTCAGCGGCAGCTCAGCCAGCGCTCGCTGCGCCGCGGCGTGCTTCATCTCCTGCAGCCGCTGCGCCCCCACGGTGAGTGCGACCACCGGTTTCGCGGCGCTGACCTGCGCGTCCACCGCGTGCCCGACGGCGCGTTCGACCATCGCCACGAGCCGGTCGGACTTCGGGCCGCGCAGCAGTGCGTCGAGCAGATTCGGGACGGTCAGCACCTCGTTGGCGACCAGTTCGCCGTACTGCCGGGCCACCTCGGCGCGGCGCCGCTGGAACTTGCCCTGCAGGATCACCCGGCCCAGCCGGACCGGCTCGCGCGGCAGGAAGATCATCTTGATCGCCAGCCAGTCGGTGAACAGCCCGATCGCGCCGCCGAAGATCGGCAGCACCAGCGGCTGCCGGGTCAGCGCCCACACCAGCGCCTGGACCAGCCCGAGCACGAACCCGAAGACGATCCCGGCGCGCGCGATGAAGGTCATCTCCGGCCGCGACGTTTCGCGGATCAGCCGGACCAGCAGCGCCCGGTCGCGGGTGAGCCGCTCGACCGTCATGTGCCGGACGTCGAGCACCTCGTCCAGGTTGTCGCGGACCTCGTCCAGGAACTCCCGCACCAGCTGCGGCGCACTCGCCTGCACCTGTTTGATCAGCAGTTCCTGCGCGAGCGTCGGCATGACCTCCCACAGCCGCGGATGATGCTGTTCGAGCACTTCGCGGGCGATCCCGTCGACGGCGCGCAGCAGCGGCTGTTCGAGTTCGCGGGTGATGATCACCGGGTCGACGCGGGCGAAGACCTCTTTGATGTCGAGCAGGTTCGAGGTGAGCAGGTCGGTCGCGATCGCGGCCATCCGGCCGCCGTGCTTCGGCACCACGCCCTGCCAGCCGAGGAAGGGCTTGAGGCCGACGAATTCGAGCGGGCGGAACATCATCTCGATCGCGACGCGCTTGGTGACGTAGCCGATCAGCGCGGCGACGAACGGCATCGAGACGTACACCGGCCAGTGCCGCGCGAAGTCGTCCAGCACCGCGTCCACCCGGGTCTCCCTCCCCGTTCCGGAAGGAAACCGTATCGCGTGCCCGATCAGCCGAGGAGAAGCAGCGCCTGCAGTTCGCCGACCAGCCCGCCGATCACCGCGCCGACCGCGATCAGCTTCCACTCGTCCTGCCGGAACGCGGGCCGCAGCAGCTGCTCGAATTCGAGCGGGCTGAGCCGGCGCATCCGGTCCACGATGGTGTTGCGGACGTCGAGCGCGTTGATCGCGTACGTCTCCGCGTGCCGGATGGTGTCCGGCACCCGCTCGGCGGCCTTCGCGGCGGCGACCTGCTTCATTTCCTGGAACCGCTTGGTGCCCACCGCGATCGCGACAAACGGCTTCACGACGCTCGCCTGCGCGTCGATCGTCTTCTGCACCTCGCGGCTGATCAGCGAGAACAACCGGTCCGATTTCGGTCCGCGCAGCACGGCTTCCAGCAGATTCGGAACGGTGATGATCTCGCGCGCGATCATGTCGCCGTAGTCGGCGGCCACCTCGTCGCGGCGCTTCTGGAACACGCCCTGCCAGTTGTAGAAGCCGAAGAACCGTTTCGGCTCGCGCGGCAGGAAGATCATTTTGAGCGCGAGCCAGTCGGTCAGCCAGCCGATCGCGAGCCCGAACAGCGGCAGCACGATCGGCGAGCGCGTCAGCGCCCACACCAGCAGCTGCACACAGCCGAGAATGAACCCGAACCAGATGCCCGACCGCGCGATGAACCGCATTTCCGGCCGCGAGATGTCGCGGATCAGCCGGTTCAGCAAAGCCTTGTCGCGCACCAGGTTCGTGACGACCATGTGCTTGAGGTCGAGCACGTCCTCGATGTTCTGGGAAATCTCGCGCATGATCTTCGTGATCGCCCGCGGTGCCTCGGCCTGCACACGTTTCAGCAGCAACTGCTGCGCGCCGGACGGCAGCATTTCCCACAACCGCGGCTGATAGGTCTCCATCACCTCGCGGGTGACGTCCTCGACCACGCGCAGCAGCGGCTGTTCGATCTCCTTCGCGACCTGCGCCGGGTCGAGCCGGGCGAAGATCTCCTGCGGGTCGACGAGATTGGTGGTGAGCATTTCGGTCGCGGTGGTCGCCATCCGTTCGGCGTTCGCGGGCAGCACGCCCTGCCAGCCGAGGAAGGGCTTGAGACCGACGAATTCGAGCGGCCGGAACATCATCTCGATGGCGACGCGCTTGGTGACATACCCGATCAGCGCCGCGATGAACGGCATGGAGACGTACACCGGCCAGTGCTCGGCGAAAGTGTGCACGCGCGTCCCCTCCGTGTTGCCTACGGAACGGTAACCCGCGCGCCTAGTGGAGCAGGAGCAGGACCTGCAGTTCGCCGACGAGCCCGCCGATCACCGCGCCGACCGCGATCAGCTTCCATTCGTCCTGTTTGAACGCCGGCCGGAGGATGCCCTCGAACTCCAGCGGGGTCAGCTGCTGCATCTTCTCGACGATGGTGTTGCGGACGTCGAGCGCGTCCGTCGCGTAGCTCTCGACGTGCTTCACCGTCTCCGGCAAATACGCGATCGCTTTCTCTGCGGCAGCCTGTTTCATCTGCTGGTACTCGCGCCCGCCGACCGCCAGCGCGACCAGTGGCTTCGCGAGACCGGTCTGTGCGTCGACAGTGCGCTGGACCTCCCGCGTGACGAGCGCGAACAACTTGTCCGCCCGCGGTCCAGTTAGGACAGCTTCGAGGACATTCCCCGCGGTGAGGACTTCTTCCGCGATCAACGCGCCGTAGTCCGCGGCGACCTGCGCGCGGCGTTTCTGGAACATGCCCTGCCAGGTGAAGAACAGGAACCGGCGCGGCTGACGCGGGTAGAAGATCATTTTGAGCGCGAGCCAGTCCGTGACGAAGCCCGTGACGAAACCGAAGATCGGCATGATCACCGGTTGTTTGGTCAGCGCCCACGCGATGAGCTGGACGAGCCCGATCACGAAGCCGAAGCCGATCCCGCTGCGCGCGATGAACCGGAACTCGGGCGCGGCGACCTCGCGGATCAGCCGGCAGGTGAGCGATTTGTCCCGGACCATGGCGTTGATCAGCATGTCGTTGACGTCGAGCACTTCGTCCACATTCGACGACACTTCCCGCATCAGCCGCTTGACGACCTCGGGCGCCTGCGCGCGGACCCGGTCCACCAGCAGTTGCTGCGCGCGGGCGGGCAGCATTTCCCACAGCCGCGGCTGATAGGTCTCAAGCACCTCGCGGGTGACCTCGTCGACCGCCTTCAGCAGCGGTTCTTCCAGCTGCGCGACCATTTCCTCCGGATCGAGCCGGGCGAAAACCTCGCGCGGGTCGAGGAGATTCTTGGTCAGCAGGTCGACCGCGGTGGTGGCCATCCGCCGGGAGTTGGCCGGGATGACGCCCTGCCAGCCGAAGACGGGCCGGATGCCGCGGAACTCGAGCGGCCGGAACATCATCTCGATCGCGACGCGTTTGGTCAGGTAGCCGATGAGCGCCGCGATGAACGGCATGGTCGCGTACACGTGCCAGTGCGCGGCCAGGTCGGCGGCGATGGCTGAAAGGTCCATGCGTCTGCCCCGTTCGCCCGCGCGGTAGGTCGAGGGGACAGGATGCCATGCGTGACGTCGGGTTTGGCGCTTCGTAATGCAGCCGTTTGGCGGTACGTGCCGGAGGTGCTCTGCTCACTAAGGTGGCCCGATGGTCGCGCCCGAAAAGCCGCAGCACCCCGCCTTCGCTGTTACCCGGAAGGGATACGACCCCCATCAGGTCGACACCCGCATAGCCCAGCTGACCAGCGAACTTACGACGACGTCGCACGGCCGCGACGAGGCAGTCGCGACCGCGGGCGAGCTGACGAAGGCCCTGACGACGGCGCAGGCTGAACTGTCGGAAGCGAAGGCCGCGCTAGTCCGCGTCACATCGAGCCCGGCGGGGGCCGGCGCGATCTCCGAACGCGTGCGGATGATGGTGCAACTGGCCGAGGAGGAGATCGCCGACCTCCGCCGCTCAGCGGACGCCGACGCGACCTCGACCCGCGCCGAAGCCGACCGGTACGCGCACGAAACCCAACGGGCAGCGGACAAAGCGGCCAAAGAGGCAGAGGCCGAACGTCAGCGGCTGCTAGCGGAAACGCAGGCCGACTTGGCCGCGCGCACGGAGGCACTGGACGCCCGGGTCGCGGCCGCGGAGAAGGACCTGGCCGCGCGGCAGGCGGATCTGGAATCCCGGACCGCCGCTGCCGAAGCGGACATCGCCACCCGCACGGCCGCCGCCGACGAGGAGATCGCGACCCGCCTGGCGGACCTGGAAGCCCGGCTCAAGGCGGGCAACGAAGACATCGCCACGCGTACGGCGGCGGCCGATGCGGATATCGCGTCGCGCACGGCCGCGGCTGACGAGGACATCGCTTCCCGCACCGCTGCCGCTGACGAGGACATTGCCACGCGGACCGCCGCTGCCAACGCGGATATCGCCACGCGCACCGCCGACGCCGATGCGGAGATCGCCTCCCGCACCGAAGCCGCCGCCCGCGCCCGCGCCGAGGCCGACGAACTCTCCGCTGCCGCCCGCGCCGAGGCAGACCAGGCCGCGCTGACCGCCCGCACCCAGGCCGACGAAGCCGCCGCCGAGGCCCGAGCCAAGGCAGACGCCGAAGCCCAGCACGCCCGCGCCGTCGCCGACGCCGAAGCCCGCAACATCCGCGACGAGAAGGACGCCGAAGCCCTCCGCGTCCGCACCGAAGCCGACGAGGCCGCCGCCAAGGTCCGCGCAGAGGCAGACGCCGCTGCCGAAGCCGCCCGCCTCGCCGCCGACGAAGAATCGGCCCGACTCCGCGCCGAAACCGACGTCGCTGCCGAGGCAAAGGCTGCCGAGGTCCGAGCCGAAGCCGACCGGCGAGCGTCGGAAGAGATCGCGATCAAGAAGGCGCAGGCCGAAACCGCCCTCGCCGACGCCCTCCAGAAGCAAACCGAAGCCACCGAATCGCGCACCCTGGCACTGGACTTGCGCACCAAGGTCGCCGACCGGATCGCCGCCACCAACGAGGCGGTCCAAGAGGCATTGCGTTTCCTTGGCACGCAGGAAGAGGAAGCCGCATCGGCTCCCGCTGACGCCCCTGCGGCGGCTCCCACTGACGGACCTGCGCAGGCTTCGGCTGACGCACCTGCCCTGCCGCAGCCAACCCCGCGGCCAGCCGCATCGACTCCGCAGTCGTCCGAAGACCCGCAGGCCAAGTCCACGGAACCGCCGACCCCGCGCAGCGGCAACGGCAATGGCCGCCGCCCCGGCCGTCCTCGCGCAGGCCGCTCCTGACCGCCTGTCAGGACATTCGGCCGGCGTGCTCCTGTTCGGCCGGGTCGCGCGTGGTCGCGAGCAGACCGTCGAGCAGCGACCGGGTGTGGACGAGCCGGTCGATGTCGCCGGTGATCCGGCGGCGCTCCGCTTCGAGTCGTTCGCGGCAGGCGTCCAGCAGCAGCGATTCGCCGGCCAGGCAAGCCAGGATCTCGCCGATGAGGTCCATGCCGAGACCCGCCGCGAGGAGGGTCTGGATGTGCGCGACCTTGCGGACGTCGGAGTCGGCGAAGATCCGGTACCCGCTGGGCGTCCGATCCGGTCGCAGGACGCCCTTTTCCTCGTAGTAGCGCAGCGCTCGCACGCTGACTCCCGTCCGGTGTGCCAGCTCCCCGATCTTCACTGGGTTCCTTCGCTGTTCGACTTGACTCTCACGTCGACGTGAGAGTTTAGCGTGCGAGCATGCTCCGACTAGCTATCCTCATGTTCTGCGTTTTCAGCATCACCACCGGCGAATTCGTGGTGGCCGGAATCCTGCCCGCGGTCGCCTCCGACCTCCAGGTCACCGTCGGCACCGCGGGGCTGCTGGTGACGGCGTACGCCGTCGGCATGATCATCGGCGGCCCGCTGCTCACCGCGCTGACCGCCGGGATCGACCGGAAGCGGCTGATGCTCGCTCTGCTGGCCGTCGCGGCGGCCGGGAACGCGGTCTCCGCCCTCGCACCCGATTTCGCGCTGTTGCTGGCGGCTCGGGTGGTCACCGCGCTGGTGACCTCGACCTTCTTCGCCCAGGCAATCGTGACCGCGGTGACCTCCGCGCCACCGGAGCGCGCCGGGACCATGGTGGCCCGGCTGGCGTTCGGGATGAACGTGGCCATGATCCTCGGCGCACCGATCGGCACCCAGATCGGCAGTCAGTGGGGCTGGCGCGCGACGTTCGCGGTGATTGCCGTGGCTTGTCTGATCGGGCTGGGCCTCGTGGGCTGGCAGCTCGCCCCGTCAAGCGAGGAGAGCCGGACCTCGGCGATCTCGGAATTGCGGACGCTGCGCCGCCGCCCGGTGCTGCTGGCACTGGCCATCACCGCGGTCGGCAACGTCGGGGTGCTCATGGTGTTCAGCTACCTTGCCCCGCTGCTCACCGATCTGGGCGGACATCCAGCCGCCCGGCTGCCGATCCTGCTGCTCGCGTACGGCATCGGCGCGACGATCGGAAACCTCGTCGGCGGCACGCTCTACGACCGCAACCCGCGGCTTTACCAGCCCCTCCTCCTCGGCCTGCTGGCCGCAACCTTGGTGGGCAGCTGGTTCGTCGCAACCTCCGAGACCTTCACCGTGGCGGCAGTCGTGGCGATCGGCCTCCTCGGCTTCGCGATCATCCCCGGCATGCAAGCACGCGTGATGGCGACCGCCGCCGAAGCTCCGACGCTGGCCATGGCCGTCAACGCCTCCGGATACCAGGTCGCCGCCGCCTGCGCCGGCCTGTTCGGCGGCCTCATCGCCGACTCGACCGCTGGCCCCCGGCCCATCTACCTCGTCGCCGCGGCCCTGACCACGTGCGGCCTCCTCCTGACGGTCCTGATTACCCGCGGGCGGCGCACTCCCGACCGCGAAGACGCCGCAGCGACCGCAAAGTGACTCTGACGCGTTCTGAGCCCTCGACGAACCCGCGTAACCCTAAGCCGCCAACCGCATCACCCCGCCGCCACGGTGAACAGCTCGTCGTCAATCCAGCCCCGGTCCCGCAGCTCCCGGCAAAACCGTTGGTACGAAACCACCATCGCCGCCGCCTCACCCGGCGCCGGCTCGACGAGCGACCCCACCGGCATTCCCGCGCACGCCGCGCTCAGACCTCCTGGCGTGCACCCGGCCGCAGCAAGCAACGCCGCGCCGTATCCCGTTTCCGCCTGCGGTGCCACCCGCAAGCCAAGCCCGCTCACGGTAGCCCGAATCCGAGTCCACAAAGGACTCTTGCTGCCACCGCCCGCCGCGAGAAGCGGTTCGCGGACCGGCACGCCCAACCGTCGCAGGTGATCCAAGGCAAGCCGCTCCAGGAAAGCCACGCCCTCCAGCCGCGCCCGATGCAGCTCGACCTCGTCGGCCGGGGTGCCGAGCACGAACCCTGCCGCGTCACCGTGCGCGAAGGGAAATCGTTCCCCCTTGCGCCGCAACGGAAACGTCACCACCTGAGCTGGACCGCGCGCAGCGGCAGCGGCATCCAGTTCAGCCAGCCGCGGACTGTCCGAAACAGACTCCCCGCCGGTATTCGACGCACCGCCCGGCAACCACCAGCCATCCGGATGCCGATGGCTGTACATGACTCCGGTGGGATCCGGCACCAGCGACTCCGTGACCCCCTTCAGGACATACGTCGTCCCGAGAATCCCCACGAACCGCCCCGGCTCGACTGCCCCTGCGGCCAGCTGCCCCGCGCACCCGTCCGTCATGCCCGCCACCACAAGGCATCCAGCGGGCAGCCCGGCCGTTGGCACCGCAATCTCGCCGAGCACGCTCGTCGGCGCGACCACCGGCGGCAGCATCCCGTCCGGCACACCCAACCCGGCGAACACCTCGGACGGCCATTCCTCAGCCAGCGGGTCGTAGCCGCTCTTGAGCGCGTGCGACCAGTCCGCCGAGACCGGATGTCCGGTCAGCTTCGCCGCGATCATCTCCGGCGTGTGCCGGACGGCGACCGCCTCGGTGTGCTCGGCCAGCCAAGCGATTCGTCCGAGCGCAGCGGTCGGCGAGACACCCGAACCCAGTTTCCGCCACCGATCGGCACCGAGTTCCACCGCTTTCGCGTTGTACTCCGCACCGCGCCGATCGTCATACATCAACGCGGGAGTCACCGGTTCCCCCGCGGCGTCGACTCCGACGATCGTCCCGGACGTCGCCGCGATCGCCACCGCGGATACTTCCGCGCCGCGTCCGGGCAACGCGGCAGTGACCTCGCTCAGCACCGAACCGACCGCGGGCCACCACGCCGACGGATCCTGTTCGCTGCGGCCATCGCCCGCGCGCACCGGCGCCGGCAGCGACGCCGATGCGGTGGCGAGGACCGAGCCGCCGCGCACCGCGAAGGCGCGAACCCCCGCGGTGGCGACGTCGATGCCGACCGAGACCTGCTCGTTCACGCCGTGCTGACCCTTTCTTCGACATCCTGCAGGCTGCCATCGCTCGCGAGTGCTTTCTCGGTTTCCTCCGGCAGCTTCAGGAACCGCACCAGCACCGCGGCCACCAGGTACAGCGCGGCGAAGATGATGACCACGCCCGCGGCACCGGCCGGACCGAGGAACAGCGACACGATCGCCGGCCCGACGAACGCCGCCGCGCCCGCGCCGAGGTTCAGCAGGGCCATCGCGCCGCCCTTGTGTTCCGGAGCCAGCGACGGCAACAGCGCGGAGATGGGCACGAACCCGGCGAGCGTCGCGCCGTAGAGCGCGCCGACGATCAACGCGAGCCAGTAGTACTGCGCACCCATCGCGACCGGCACGAAGTACAGCAGCAGGATCGAGATCGCACAGCCGATCGCGCCGAACCAGAAAATCGTGGTGCGCCAGCCGATCCGGTCGCTCAGCACGCCGAAGATCAGGTTGAAGAAGATGTTCGTCCCGTAGATCACCGACACCAGCAGCAGCCAGCGGCTCTCGCCGAACCCGATCTGGGAAATGAAGATCGTCGGGAAGAACACCAGCATGCCGAACTCCGGCGCGGTGTTGATGACGCGCACGATCATGCCGACGCCGACCCGCGGTTTCTTCCACGCGATCGACACGCTGGAAACGAGGCTCTGCACCGGTTTCACGTCCGGCGGCGCGAGCCGGCGATATCCCGTGCGCTGCCGGACGCCGAGCACCGCGACAAGCCCGCCCGCGCCGAGCAGCACGACCGCCACCCACAGCGTGCCGTAGTGGCCGAACAGCGGGTTGGTGAAGCTCGCGACGAGCGCGCCGAGCGTGGGCAGGCCGCCGGTGAAGGCGAAGTAGAACCAGCCGACCGCCGCGCCGAGCCGCGCGACCGGGGCCACCGCGGTGATCCACACCAGGAACCCGAACGCGAACATCGGATAGCCGAAGCCGCGGATGCCGTAGCAGATCAGCATCGCCGCGTAGTTCCCGCCGGCGAGGCCGAGCGTGAGGAACAGCGCGTCGAACACCAGCCAGATGGCCAGGCCGATGATCATCACCCGCCGCGGGCCCCACAGTTCGGACAGCGCGCCCGAAAGCCATGACGCCAGCATGACGGCTACGCCGTACACGGTGATCACGTACGACGCTTTGATCTCCGTGCCCGCGCCGTTGCCCGCCATGTACGGCGCGATGAAACCGGACTCCACTCCGTCGCCGATCATGAACAGGAGCAGTCCGACATACCCGAGGAACAGGGGCGCCGGCAGCCCCCATTTCGTGAGCAAGCGCCCGAAGCCCGTCTTGGGCAACTCCGCTGTTGCCGACTCGTTCATACACGCCTCCATGACGTCGAAATCGAACATATCATGGACTGTGTGAACTTCGCACGCAAGAGTGTTATTAAGTCGATCAGTTGTCGGGATCTTCGGCGACCTGCACCTCGACCCGGCCGCGCAGCTCGTCGACGTAGTGCGGGTCGGCTTCCTCGTCCACGATCAGCAGGTCGTAGTCGTCCAGCGGCGCGAGCCGGTGCAGCGCCGTGCGGTTCATCTTGCTGTGGTCCATCAGCAGCACCTTGTGCCGCGCGCTGGCCAGCATGGCCCGCTTGATCATCACGATCTCGGGCTCCTGGTGGAAGCTCATCGACGTGGTCATCGCCGAGGTGGACACGAACGCGATGTCCACCGAGAGCCGTTCGATCGACTCGATGCTCTGCATGCCGAGGAACGAGTCGTGGGTGGGCGAGTAGTCGCCGCCGATGCAAATCAGCCGCAGTTCGTGCACGTTCTTGAGCGCGTCGATCGCGGCGAGGTAGTTCGTCGCCACGGTCAGCGGCGTCACCTCGACCAGCAGCCTGGCCAGCGCCAGCGCGCTCGTCGAGTCGTCGAGCAGCACCGACATCCCGGGCTCGACCTGCTCCACCGCGTGCATCGCGATCACTCGTTTGGCGTCGACGTGCGCGTTCATCCGGTACTCGGCATTGCTCTCGAACACCGTCGATGGCATCGCCGAGACCCCGCCGCGGTACTTCCGGACCAGGCCGCGCCGGGACAGTTCGTCGATGTCCCGGTGCACCGTCATCATGCTGACGCCGAGCAGGTCCACCAGCTCGCCGATGGTCGCCGAACCCTGCTTGAACACGTGCTCGGTCAGCCGCTGCTGGCGGTTCTCGCGGGGGTGGGCGGGAGGCTTTTCGCTCGACATGCCGTGATTATCGCGGTTCGACTGGGAGGTTGAAGCGGACCAGTGCGGTTCGGGCACCACTCACCTCCAGTTCGGTGACGGCCGCGTTGTCCAGGCGGGGAAACACGCTGCGGTAGCGGGAGAGCGGGATGCCGAGCAGCTCGCAAAGGGTCAGCCGCAGCAGCGTGTTGTGCGCGACGACCAGCGCGGTTCCGCTGGTCGCGGCGGCGATCGCCCGGATCGCACGAGCCCCGCGCCCGGCTGCTTCGGCCGGATCATCGGCACCGGGAAACGCGCCGGCGATCGGGTCGGCGAGGAAGCGTTCGACCGCTTCCGGATCGGTCTGGCGCACCTCGTCGCGGGTGCGGCCCTCGGCGATTCCGAAGTAGGTTTCCCGCAGGTCGGGGACGATTTCCGGGACTAGCCGCAGAGCCTCGGCCGTCGGTTCGATCGTGCGGCGAGCGCGTCGTTGCGGAGAGCAGAACAGCCCGTCTGGCTTCACCTGGCTGGCGAACGCGGCGAGCGCGTCGGCCTGGCGGAGCCCCTCCTCGGTCAGCGCCACCTCGCTGGTGCCCGCGTACCGGTTCTCCGCGTGCCATTCGGTCTGTCCGTGCCTGGCCAGCAGCAGCCGTGCGCCCACTCGTGCTCTCCTTGCGCGATTGTGTGAAGACTCTTGCGAACTTCTCAACGTCGCTGTTAACTTAACATTGCTCGTGTGAAACGGGCTCGCTCTCTGAAGGGATCTGGTGGATGACTCTCGACGCGGTGGTGTTCGACCTCGACGGTGTCCTGGTGGAAAGTGAACACCTCTGGGAGGAGAACTGGGTCGCTTTCGCCGCTCGTCACCAGGTCGAGTGGACGGCGGAGGACACGGCCTCGGTGCAGGGCATGAGCGCGCCCGAATGGGCCGGCTATCTCGCCCGCCGGTGCGGCGTGCCGGAGCAGGCGGACGAGGTGGAACGCGCGGTGGTCGACGGCATGATCGCCTCGATCGACGCGGGCGAAGCGCCGTTGCTGCCCGGTGCGGGCGCGATGGTGCGCGAGGTCAGCGAGCGGGTCCCGGTCGCGCTCGCGTCGTCGGCGGCTCGTCGGGTGATCGACGCAGTGCTCGAGAAGCACCAGCTCACCGGCGAGTTCACTGCGACGGTGTCCAGCGCCGAGGTCGCGCGGGGCAAGCCGAACCCGGACGTGTACCTGGAAGCGGCGGCCCGGCTCGGCAAATCGGGCAGCGAATGCCTCGGGGTCGAAGACTCCAGCAACGGCATCCGGGCGGCGGCCGCGGCCGGGCTCACCGTGATCGCGCTGCCGAACCCCACGTACCCGCCGAAGCCGGACGCGCTGGAGTTGGCCAGCGCGGTGGCAGCGAGCAATGACGACGTCCGACTGAAGCTCCTGGCCTACCTGGCCGGCGAGCCGGTGGCTGCGAAGGACTGAACCATGACCACCTTGGGTTCCCCGGACACGTTCAAGCGGCAGTGGCTGGACGGGTTCGTCACCGCGTACGGCCGCACGGTGCAGAAGGTGCCGGATGCCTACGGCGTCGTCCGCCGCGAGGCTCCGGCGAGCCCGAAGGTCGCGGTCGTGATCGGCGGCGGATGCGGCCACTACCCGGCGTTCGCCGGTCTCGTCGGTCCTGGCCTCGCGGATGGCGCGGTGGTCGGCGACGTGTTCACGAGTCCCAGCGCCGAGCAGGTCTACCGCACGGCGCGGGCGGCGGACAACGGCGCGGGCGTCCTGTTCGGTTTCGGCAACTACCAAGGCGATGTGCTCCACTTCGGGCTCGCGGCCCGAAGGCTGGCAGCGGAGGGTATCCCGAGCCGCACCATCCTGGTCACCGACGACATCGCGAGCGGCCCGGCCACTGAACCGGAGCGCCGCCGCGGGGTGGCGGGCGACTTCCTGGTCTTCAAGATCGCGGGCGCGGCGGCGGAACGAGGCTACGACCTGGACGCGGTGCACGAGGTCGCGGCGAAGGCGAACGCTCGCACGCGGACGTTCGGTGTCGCGTTCGGCGGCTGCACGCTGCCCGGTGCGGATGCTCCGCTGTTCACTGTCGCGGACCAGGAAATGGAGCTGGGCCTCGGAATTCACGGCGAACCGGGGGTGCGCACGGTGGGCCGGTTGTCCGCGGCGGAGCTGGCCGACGAACTGGTCGACGGGCTCCTGCCGGAGCTGCCTGCCGGCGACGGGCGTGTGGTCGTGCTGGTGAATGGGCTCGGCCGCACCAAATACGAGGAAATGTTCGTCACCTACACCCGCGTGCACGAGCGGCTGGCCCAGGCCGGGCTCAGCCCGGTGCACTCCGAGGTCGGCGAGTTCGTCACGTCGCTCGACATGGCCGGGGTTTCGCTGTCGATCCTGGTGCTGGACGACGAATTGGCCGAGCTGTACGCCGCGCCGTGCGACACCCCGGGCTACCGCACCAGCGGGGCCGAGCTGGCCACGGTCGATCTTGAGTCCACAGTGGACGAATTGCTGACCGCGGAGTACCCGGGGGACAGCCTCGTCGACCGGGTGCTCACCGCGGCCCTGCGCAGTATCGAGGAGAACGAGGCCGAGCTGGGCAGGCTCGACGCGGTGGCCGCGGACGGAGACCACGGGCTCGGCATGACTCGCGGGATGCGTGCCGCCGTCGTCGCGGCGCGTCGTGAACCGGACACGATTTCCGGTGCGCTGCTTGCCGCCGGGACCGCGTTCGCCGATGCGGCCGGCGGTGCCTCGGGCGCGTTGTACGGCGTGCTGCTGGCGGAAACCGGTGCCGGGCTGAGCGGGGCGGCCGCCGAGGACATCACCACGGCGCTGCTCGCGGACGCGGTCGACGGCGCGGTTCGGGCGTTCTGCGAGCTGGGCAAGGCCGAACCGGGGGACAAGACAATGCTCGACGCGATCGAGCCGTTCCGGGCCACGCTGCGGGAGCAGGCGGGCTCGGAGGTAGTGCAGGCATGGCGGAAAGCCGCCGGAGCCGCGGCCGTTGCCGCTCAAGAGACCGCGCACTTGCGTCCGGCGAAGGGACGCGCGGCGCGGCTCGCACAGCGGAGCGAGGGCCATGCGGATCCAGGTGCGGTGTCGTTCTCGCTGCTGGTCACGGCTGTCGGCGAGGAGCTGGAAAGGAGCGCGGACTGATGCGCATCGTGGTGGCGGCGGACAACGCCGGGGTGGAACTGAAGAATCAGCTGCGCGATCTGCTTCAGGCCGACGAGCGGGTCACCGAGGTGACCGATCTCGGCGTGCCCGACGCGGCGGACGACCGGGCGTACCCGTTGCTGGGGCTCGCCGCGGCGGAGGCGATCGCCCGCGGCGAAGCGGACCGCGGCGTTCTCGTCTGCGGCACCGGCATCGGCATGGCGATCTCGGCGAACAAGGTGCCCGGCGTCCGGGCGACGGTCGCACACGATTCGTACTCCGCCGAGCGGTCGATCAAATCGAACGACTGCCAGGTGATCACCTTCGGAGCGCGCGCGATCGGCCCCGAGGTGGCGAAGAAAATCGTGGCCGAATGGGTCGGGTACCGCTTCGATCCGGAGTCGGCCAGCGCGACGAAGGTCGCGCACATCACCGAATACGAGAACGCCCACTGACCTAAGCGCCGGGTGTGGCGCACAATCGGCACAGAGCGAGTGAGGGAGCAGAGTTGCACATTCTCGCTGCGGGAGACCACTTCGTCAGCCCCGGCCTGCTGGCCGGAGCCGTCCGCGCGGAGCTTGGCGGCGACCACGAGGTCGCCGAGTTGACGCTGCCGTGGCCGGTCGAGCCGTTCGGGCCGGTCGGCAACGTGCTGGAGGCCAGCGGTACCGAAGCCCAGGTGATCGAGGCACTCGCCGGTGCCGAGGCCGTCGTCACGCAGATGGCTCCGTTCACCAAACAGGTCTTCGCCGCCGCTCCGGCGCTGAAGCTCGTGTCGGTGTGCCGGGGCGGGCCGGTCAACGTCGATCTCGCCGCCGCCACCGAGGCCGGGGTCGCCGTCACCTATGCGCCGGGACGCAACGCGGGCGCGGCGGCCGAGTTCGCCGTCGGCATGATCCTCGCCGCGATGCGGCGGATCTCGACCTCCTCGGCCGAGTTGCTCGCCGGCACCTGGCGCGGCGACTACTACGCCTACGACCAGGCCGGGCTCGAACTGGGCGGCACCACGGTCGGACTCGTCGGCTACGGCGCGATCGGCTCCCGGGTCACCAAGGTGCTCGTCGCGTTCGGCGCGAACGTCCTGGTCGCCGACCCGTATGCCGACCAGGCCGCGGTCGAGGCAGACGGCGCGCGGCTCGTCGAGCTGGACGAGCTGCTCCGGCAGAGCCGGGTCGTCAGCCTGCACGCGCGGCTCACCGAGGAAACCCGGCACCTCATCGACGCGAGCAAGCTCGACCTTCTGCCGCAGGGCGCGGTCCTGGTGAACACCGCTCGCGGCGGCCTGCTCGACTACGCGCCGCTGCCCGAGGCTCTGCGTTCCGGTCGGCTTGGAGCGCTCGCTCTGGACGTCTACGACGTCGAGCCGCCGCCAGCGGACTGGGCGCTGCGCGACGCGCCCAACGTGATCGCGACCCCGCATCTCGCCGGCGCGAGCAGGCAGACCGCCGAGCGGGCGGCCGCGATCGTCGCCGCTGAAGTCGGCCGGTACGCCCGCGGCGAGCAGCTCGCCAACCTCGCGAATCCCGAGGTGCTGGAGCGACGGCCGTGATAGTCGGGGTCGACATCGGAACGTCGCTCACCAAGGCCGTGGTGTTCGACGAGGACGGCAGCTCCATCGCGAGCGCGTGCACGCCGTCCGAGGTGCACCACCTTCCGGGCGGCCGGGTCGAGCAGGACCTCGACCAGGTCGTCGGCACGGTCGCGACCGTCGTGCGCGAGGTCGCGGCCGCGCTGCCCGAACCGGTGTCCGCGCTGGCGTTGACCGGACAGGGCGACGGGCTCTGGCTCCGCGACGAGTCGGGTGCCGCGGTGCACCCGGCCATCTCTTGGCTCGACGGCCGGGCGAACACGGTGCTCGCGAAATGGCAGGCCGACGGCGTGACCGCGGAAGTCTTCCGCCGCACCGGTTCCGGCATGTTCCCCGGCTGCACCGCCGCCATAATGTCCTATTTGGACACTCATGAGCCTGAGGTGCTCGGCCGCGCGGCCGTGGCCGGATACTGCGTTGACGCGGTCTTGCAGCGGCTCACCGGCGAGATCACCGTGGACGTCTCGGACGCCTCGCTGCCATTCCTGAACCCGGCCACCCGCAGCTACGACGACGGTGCCATCGAAGCCTGCGGTCTGGGCCACCGCCGCTCCCTGTTCGCAACCCCGGCCCCAGCGAAGTCGGTGTTCCGCCTCGACCGGCGCGGTGCTGAGTTGCTCGGGCTGCCCGTGGGTTTGCCGGTCACCGCAGGACCTTTCGACCTCCCGGCGAGCGCGATCGGTGCGGGCGTACGAAAACCAGGCGATGGCATTCTCACCGCCGGGACCACGCTCGCCTGCCAGGTGCTTACCGCCGATCCCACCTTCGACCCCGCCGCGGAACCGGCCGGCATGTTCCTGTGCACCCCGGACGAACACGAGTACCTGCACGCGATGCCCGCGATGGTCGGCACGGCTGGCATCGACTGGGCGTGCGAGTTGCTGGGCATCAGCGTCGAGCAGATCGACCCGTTGCTGGCGAGCAGCAAGCCGGGCGCGCGCGGGGTACGTGCGCTGCCGTTTCTCTCGGTGTCGGGCGAACGCGCGCCCTTCGTCGACGCTGGCGCGCGGGCACAGTTCTCCGGACTGAGCCTGGAAACCGGCCGGGCTGACCTCGTCCGGGCGCTCTGCGAGTCGATCGCCTACGCCGCACGGCATTGCTTCGAAGCGGCGGGACTGTCCGGCCAGCTCTACGCCTGTGGCGGCGGAGTCCGCTCACCCGAGTGGCTGCAGATTTTCGCCGACGTACTCGGCCGCCCGGTCGTGATCCCGAGCGATCCCGGAGTCGGCGCCCGCGGTGCCGTGCTCACCGCCGCGGACGCGCTGGGAACGCCGTACGATCGGGACCGCTGGGCCGCGAACTCGCGAACAGTGGAGGCCCGGCCCGAAAATGTGACTGAATACGAGCGCGGTTACGCCGACTACCAGGCTTCGCTGTCTGCCGCGCGCGGACTGTGGAGGCTCTGAATGATCCTGGAAAACGAGCGTGCCGCAGTATGCGAGTACGCCCGCCGCCTGACCGCGGACGGTTTGGTCGTCGGCACCTCCGGCAACGTGTCGGCCAGGTCCGGCGACCTGGTCGCGGTAACCCCGACCGGCGTCGACTACGCCGCACTCACCCCCGCCGACATCCCGGTAGTAGACCTGGCTGGCAATCCCGCCGACGGCACCCTGAAGCCGACAAGCGAACTCCCGATGCACCTGGCTGTGTACACCCGAGCCGCCGATCCGGAGAACGCCCCGGTCAACGCGGTAGTGCACACGCATTCGGTACACGCCACCGCAGTGTCCACTTTGGTCACCGAGGTCCCGCCAATTCACTACATGCTCGCCACCATCGGCCCCACCGCCCGAGTGGCTCCGTACGCGACCTACGGCACCACCGAACTGGCCGACGCGATGCTGCAAGCCCTGGCCGACCGCCGAGGCTGCCTGCTGGCCAACCACGGCACCGTCACCTACGGCGACACGTTGGCGAGCGCGTACAACCGCGCTCAGCAATTGGAATGGGTCTGCCAGTTGTGGCTGCTGGCCCGCTCCGCTGGCACCCCAACCTTGTTGCCGCCCGCGGAAATCGAGCACGTGGTGGAAAAACTGAAGGGATACGGCCAACGCTGAACGGTTTACGGCAGCGGTACGAGCGCCCCCATGCCTTCCCGCGCGAACTGAGTCGCCAGCCGTTGCGGCAGCGGATTCGGGTACAAAATGATCGACGCGAACGGCGACGGCGTGAACGCGGCCCCGCCGTTGCTCTGCAGATGGACGCTGACATGCACGTTGCGGTCAGCGGGAATCTCGAACGACACCGCACCCCAGGAAACGACGTACTGCCTGCCGTCGATCCCCGCGAACGGGACGTAGGCCCCGGGACGGAAAACATGCGGGAAAATGTCGATCGTGAGCAACCGCCGAGGCCCGGCATGCGAGTCGACGTACGGAATCACGTTCGGAGTCGAAGCCAGCTCCGGCGGCTCGGTCGCGTCGGTCATCGGTTCCGGGCCTTCCGTCAGGGCGATGAGCGAAGCTTACCCTCGGCGGACCGGCCGTCGGGTGCCGAAGACGGGAGAGTCGCGCGCATCCGGGCGAGGCGATGCCCGATCCGTTCGCGGTTCTTCGCGGCCTTCAGCCAGGCGGGAAGCTTGGCGAGCATGGTCATGCGGGGTTGCTGAACGTGGTCGTCAGCAGGCAGGTGTTGCTCCCGAAGCCGCGCGGCGACATAGGCTTCGAGGTAGTCCAGGTGCCGTTCGTTGTAGGCCCACAGCACATGCCCGTCGAAGTCGGTCTGCAGCCACAACGGTCGCTGCAGGAAGGGATCACGCACGGTCCCGGGTGAAGCTGGTCCGAGCTGAACGCGGTTTCTCGCATCCTGGGCGTAGCCACAACGACCGCACACTAGCCGCCTAGGGGCGAACAGGATTTTCTCAGTCGGCGGCATGCCTGGCACGACGACGATTTTCGCGCAGTGCTCACAACGAGGACAGTGAACCAGCACGGCATCAGCGGTGAAATCCCACGCCCAGAACTGCTGGTCACGGAACCGTTCCCCGTCCTCGTGACTGGCCGCCGACCCCATCCGGAAATCCTGACGTTCGCCGGTCCGGGACGTCAACCCGAATAAGCGGTTCCGCGATCAGAACTGGTAGTACAGGAACGGGCTGAACGTCCCGGTAGCCACCAGGATCGCCGCGTAAACCAGCCCCACCGTCATGACCCCGATGCGCAGCGCGGTCGCCCCGCGGCTCCGGGACGATTCCAGCAGCGGGCCGGTCACCGGGTGCGCCGGGAGGATGAACACGATCAGCGCCAGCAGCAGGATCACCAGCCGCTGGTTCGTCAGCGCGCTCTCCACGACGTCGCCCAACCCGCCGAAGTCCGGGATCAGCATGTGGCCGATCATCGACAGCGCGTGGCCAAGGTCGGCGGAACGGAAGAAGACCCAGCCGAACACCACGAGGATCAGCGTCAGCACCCGGCGGGCGGCGCGGGCGACCGGGCTGGCCGGGGCGTCGCCGAGGTTGAAGCGGCGTTCGATCACCAGCAGCGCGCCGTGGTAGCAGCCCCAGATCAGGAACGTCCATTGCGCGCCGTGCCAGAAACCCGTCAGCACGAAGACGATTGACAGGTTCCGGTACGTCTTTCCGGCCCCCGAACGGTTGCCGCCCAGCGGGATGTAGACGTAGTCGCGGAACCAGCGGGACAGCGACATGTGCCAGCGGCGCCAGAACTCCGTGATCGTCACCGACGAGTACGGGCGCGCGAAGTTTTCCGGCAGCCGGAAGCCGAGCATGCGGCCGAGGCCGATCGCCATGTCCGAGTAGCCGGAGAAGTCGAAGAACAGCTGCAGGGTGTAGCCGACCGCGCCGAGCCAGGCCGTCGTGAACGTCATCTGGTTCGCCGGGGTGGAGAAGCAGGCTTCGACCATCGGGCTGAGCGAGTCGGCGATGATCGCCTTCTTGCACAGCCCCAGCGCGAACCGGGGGAAGCCCGCGGCGAGGTCGTCCAGGCGATGCGAACGCCGCTGCGGAAGCTGGTCGGCGATCTCCCGGTACCGCACGATGGGACCCGCCACGAGCTGCGGGAACATCGCGATGTAGGCGGCGAACGACACCGGGTTGCGCAGCGCGTGCCGCTCCCCGCGGTAGATGTCCACCACGTACGAGATGTGGTGGAAGGTGTAGAAGGAAATGCCGATCGGCACCACGATGTTCGCGACGCCCATGTCCCCGCCGAACCAGTGCGCGACGGCCGCGATCTGCTGCGTCGCGAACCCGGCGTACTTCCAGATGACGAGCACGAGCACGTCGAGCGTGATGACGCCGATCAGGATCCGCTTCCGGCGCGTGCCGCGCACGTCCCACGGGCTGGGCTCCAGCGCCGGTCCGGCCAGGAAGTTGACCGCCATGCAGAGCAGCAGCAGGAACAGGTACGGGCCGGCGCCGATCGTGTAGAACAGCAGGCTCGCGACCGCGACGATGCCGTTGCGCCAGCTGCGCGGGCACACCAGGACCGCGATCAGCACCGCGGGCATGAAGTACCACAAGAACAGCGGCGAAACGAACGACATCGGTGACGGACCCCCTCGGTTCCGGAGGAGACCTTAGCCCGAGCGGGTGGCTCCGCGGGGCGATGCCCGACGGATCACAGCGCGAATCACCGAGGGTGACGGATTTGGGAGGTTTTCTCCCCTCGCGACGGGACAGTCGGGGTGCGGAGCGAGGTAGTCCGGGGCACGGGAGGTGAGGTTCGGGGGCAAGGCTGAGTCAGGGAGGGCAAGGCACCTGAGCCGGAACCGCGAACGCTCACCCAGCCCGCGCGCCGGAGGCTGTCATGGCGCGACCCGACAACCCCGGCTCAGTCAGTAACCCGGTCCAGCCATTCGCTCATCAACGCCTTCTCCGCCCCGCTCAACCCCGACACCTGCGGCAACACCGCCCGCAACGCCGTAGCCGCGGCGACCGGCCCAGGTGTGCGCGACACCGGGCGATCCGTGCTGATCGCGGCGATCACCGCTTCCCGAGCCGCGACCGACAGGGCCAGGTCCCGGGAGGCCACCGGCGTAGCGATCAGGCTCAGCGTCGTCCCGGAGCCCGCGGCGTGGATCAAAGCCGCGGCAAGCGGTTCCGGCACCCGGAGCCGACCCGCCTCGGCGACCCGGCGGACCCGCGCCGACAGGATCTCCAGGGACTTCTCCAGCGCGGGAGAGGGTGCGCCCGGGCGAGTGGTCATCAGCAGGTACAGCGCGGGGTTGGCCAGGCCGAACTCCAGATGCTGATCCCAGCCCTGCCGCAAGTCCTCCAGCGGGTCATCAGCCGGGGGCTGGGCGGTTTTCGCGTCCAGATAGTCCGCGTAGCCCTGCACGGTGATCGCGTCGAGCAGGCCGTCCTTGTCGCCGAACAGGCGGTAGATCGTCGGCGGCTGGACGCCCGCCGCGGCGCTCACCGCGCGCGTTGACACCGCGTCCGGGCCGCCGTTGGTCAGCAGGTCCAGAGCGGCGGTGATGATGCGGGCGCGGGCGTCCATGTTATCGACGATAACAGGCTGACGATTCCACCGGTAAGCGTCAGATGCGTCCGGCGATCCGGCGGCGGCGGGCGACCTCGGCCAGCAGCACGCCAGCGGCGACCGAGGCGTTCAGGGATTCCACACCGGCGGCCATCGGGATCGACACGGTCGCGTCGCAGGTCTCGCGGACCAGCCGGGAGAGGCCGCGGCCTTCCGAGCCGAGCACGACGACCAGCGGGTCCGCGGCGAGGTCGAGCGCGTCGATGTCCACCGTGCCGTCCGCGTCTAGGCCGACGATCATCAGGCCCTCCGAAGCCCACGCGCGCAGCTGGCGGGTGAGGTTCGTGGCGACCGCGATCGGCAGCTTCGCCGCGGTGCCGGCGCTGGTGCGCCACGCGACCGCGGTCATGCCGGCGCTGCGGCGTTCCGGCAGCAGCACGCCCTGCGCGCCGAACGCCGCGGCCGACCGGATCACCGCGCCGAGGTTGCGCGGGTCCGTGACGCCGTCGAGCGCGACGAACAGCGGGGTGCTGCCCGAGTCGCGCGCGGCCTGCATCAGGTCGTCGGGGTGCGCGTACTCGAACGGCGGCACCTGCAGGCCGAGGCCCTGGTGCATCGCGCGGTTGGTCTTGCGGTCCAGCTCCTCGCGCGGGATCTCCAGGATCGAGATGCCCTTGTCGCCTGCCAGCCGGACGGCCTCGTTGACCCGGTCGTCGATGTCGATGTTGAGCGCGACGTACAGCGCGGTGCCCGGCACGTCCGCGCGCAGCGCCTCGACGACCGGGTTGCGGCCGGCGATCAGCTCCGGCCGGTCGGCCTTCTTCTGCCGGGCCTGGTCACGCTTGGTGGCGGCGTTGGCAGCGCGGTACGCCTTGTGCCCTGGCCGGTCCTCGGCCTTCGGCGTCGGGCCCTTGCCCTCGAGCGCCTTGCGCCGCTGCCCGCCCGAACCGACGACGGCACCCTTCTTGGTGCCGGTCTTGCGGATGGCACCTTTGCGCTGTGAGTTGCCTGCCATGAATCCTCAATCTCTGCTGCCGCGAGGAGGTCAGGAGTTCCTGACCGTCCATTGCGGACCGTTCGGGGTGTCTTCCACCGCGATCCCCGCCGCCACGAGACGGTCGCGGGCGGCGTCCGCGCGGGCGAAGTCCTTCGCCGCACGGGCCTCCTGGCGCTGCGCCAGCAGGGCTTCCACGAGCGTGCCCAGCGCGTCGCGGACGGGAGTGTCCGAACCGCCGTCCGCCCAGTCCGGCGACAGCGGGTCGAGACCGAGCACGCCGGTCATGCCGCGGACCGTGCCGGCCAATTCGAGTGCCTTCGTGGTGTCGCCGCCGTCGAGGGCGGCGTTACCGTCGCGGACCGTGTTGTGCACCACGGCGAACGCGGCCGGGGTGGCCAGGTCGTCGTCCATCGCCGCGGCGAACTCCGGCGACACGTCGCCCACGGAAACGGCGCCAGCCGACTCCGCGCGGCGCAGGAACGCCTCGATCCGCCGGTAGCCCTGCGCGGCTTCGGAAACCGCGCCGTCGGAGTACTCGACAGTGGACCGGTAGTGCGGCTGCACCAGGTAGTAGCGCAGTTCGGGCGCGCGGTAGCGCTCCAGCATCGCCGGGATCGAGACCGTGTTGCCCAGCGACTTCGACATCTTCTCGCCGGACATGGTCACCCACGCGTTGTGCAGCCAGTAGCGAGCGAACCCGTCGCCCGCCGCGTTCGACTGCGCGCGCTCGTTCTCGTGGTGCGGGAACACCAGGTCGACGCCGCCGCCGTGGATGTCGAACTCGGCGCCGAGGTAGTTGGTCGCCATCGCCGAGCACTCCAGGTGCCAGCCCGGGCGCCCGTCGCCCCACGGCGTGGGCCACGACGGCTCGCCTGGCTTCGCGCTCTTCCACAGGGTGAAGTCGCGCGAATCACGCTTGCCGCGGGTGGGCGTCTCGCCCTGCTGGACCTCGTCGAGCTGCTGGCCCGACAGCGAGCCGTACTCCGGGAACGACTTCACCGAGAAGTACACGTCGCCGTCGACGGCGTACGCGTGCCCGGCCTCGATCAGCCGCTCCATCAGCTGGACCATCTGCGTGACGTGCCCGGTCGCGCGCGGCGTGACCGACGGCGGAAGGCAGCCGAGATCCTCGTACGCCTTCTCGAACGCCCGCTCGTGCGTCGCCGCCCATTCCCACCAGGGACGACCGGCGTCGGCGGCCTTGGTAAGGATCTTGTCGTCGATGTCGGTGACGTTGCGGACCAGCAGCACGTCCAGTCCACTGTGGAGCAGCCAGCGGCGGAGCACGTCGTAATTCAGCATGCCGCGGACGTGCCCGATATGCGGTACTCCCTGCACGGTGGCCCCACACACGTAGATCGACGCCGTTCCGCTGCGGACGGGAGAGAACTCCCGAGGGGCACGGGTCGCGGTGTCGTACAGGTGCAAAGCCACGAGGTAAAGGGTACCGGGGCCTGCGAGAACAACTGTGGGGGACGTCGCAGGTGCTCAGAGCACGCCGTGCTCCCGCAGCACGCCCAGCAGCGCGTCCGGCCGTTCGGCCGTGGGCAGCGGGTCGACCAGGGCGAACTGGCAGCCCAGCGCACGGGCACCGCCGTCGGCCTCCTCGCTGTCGCCGACCATCAGCGTTTCCTCGGCGCGCACGCCGAGCCGCTCGATCGCGCCCTGGAAGATCTCCGGCTCCGGTTTCACGGCCCCGACCTCGAAGGACAGCGTGAACTCGGAGACGTGCGCGTCCCAGCCGCGCTGCCCGAACGCGGGCCGGATGTCGAACGCGATGTTGCTCAGCACGCCCGCCTTGCGCCCGCTGCTCGCGACCGCCTTGAGCGCGGCCTCGGTGTCCGGGTACGGCGTCCATTGGTCCGGTGCGATGAGCTGCGCGTACAGCGCCTCAGCCTGGTCACGGCGGGGCACGCCGGACAGCCGCAGCACCTCCAGGTACACCTTCCGGTGCAGCTGCGGGTCGCGGTCGCGGTTGTGCCAGGCGTGCAGGTGCTCCTCGTCCAGCTCGACGGACTGCTCGACCGGCGCGGTCATCCGCCGCATCAGCTCGGTCTGGGCTTCGACGTCGAGCGCCGAGCCGTCGTCGTCGCGGACGTCGGAGAGCCAGCCGTCCTGCTGCTCTAGCCGGAAGAGAGTGCCGGAGAAGTCGAACAACACCGCGTTGATGGCCACGCGCCAACCTTATCCGGCGTTCCGGGTGCGATGCCGCCCGTTTGTGGCGTCCGGCTCAGCCGGACGGGACGTACAGCTCCACGAACTCCGGCGGCGCGTCGAGCCGGACCCGCAGGATCGGCACGGCCTTGTTCACCGGGTCGCCGCGGTCGTCGAACGAGATCCGGCCGCTCGCTCCGGGGACCGCGGTCTTTCCGTGCAGCCGGTTCTTGGCCTGCAGCACGTCCTGCGCGGTGACCTGGTCCGGCGACGACCGGGGGATGTTCCGGGCGGCCCAGATCACGGTCAGCGTCGCGTCGTGCGCCAGGATCGCGATGCCGTCGTCCAGCCGGTCCTTGGGGAAGACCGCGGTGAAACAGCCGTCGCACGCCGGTTCCTCGAAGCTCGCGATGGCCGCCTTGTTGAACGACTCCGGGTGGTCGCGCCAGGCCTGCGGATGCGCGAGGCCGGGGGCGAGCACGGTGACGTTCGACTGCAGGCCGCGGCGCATTTCCGGGCTGGGCGGGCCGACCTGGGCCAGGTCGCCGGTCAGCACGGTCAGGTGCCGGTCGAGGCACGGCCGCTGGGCGAGCTGCGCGACGAAGGACTTCAGATGGTCCTCGCGGCCGGCGAAGTACACGACGTCCGGATTGTCGCCGCAGATGTTGGGCATCATCTGCAGGAACGTGCTGGCCATCCCGGTCAGGCTGGAGTTGTAGAACTCGGTGCTCCCGACGATCCGGTGCGTCGAGTCGGCGAAGGTCTTGGTGAACGCCGTGGCCAGCGTCTTCGGGTACAGGTCGTCAGGGTTCTGGTCCTGTACGACGGTGGCGGTGCTCGCGGTCGGCTTCACGTAGCCGGCCATCGAGGCGCCGTAAGTGGAGCTGGTCGGGGACACCCGCAGGAAGCCCGGGATCTGCGAGAACTCGTCGGCGGCCAGATGCGAGGCGACGACCGGGATGCGGTTGTCGGACAGCTTCTGGATGGCGTTGCGCGCGGTGTCGAGGCTCAGCCCGATCCCGGTCACGCCCACGATCCGGTCGGCCGCGGTGCGGCTGATCAGGTCGTTGACCACCGGTTCCCACTGTTTGAGCTGGCTGCCCGGGTTGGCGAGCAGCAGCCGGATGAGCGGCGGGCCGCCCCACGACTGCGTCTTGTTGGCCCGGTGCTGCGCGACGTACGCCCCTTCGAGCTGATGGCGCACCCATTCGCGGGAAAGGATGTCGTTCTCGGTGAGCGTCATCGGCAGCAGCACCGCGATGGTCACGTACGGTTTCCCGCTTCCGACGGCGTCGGCATTTTCCTGATGAATTCTGTTTTCCACATCCGCGAGGTCGGGGGAGAACACGAATTCGCCGTCAGTCGTGCCAATGCATTCGGAATTCTCACCGCGTTCCTGGACGCCGGGGCCGCAGCTGTGGTTCGCCTCGACGACCGCGGGCACCACGACGAACGCCACCACGGCGAGGACCGCGACCAGCGCCACCACGCCGCCGCCCCACAGCCACTTCGCCCAGGACGGCCGGGGCGGTTTGATCCGTTGCGTCATCGGTAGCGCTCCGCTCGTTCGTGCAGCAGCATCGATCCTCGTCCCCGGCCCTGGGCCAGATGGTGGAATCCGCTCTCGATGGTGGCGTTGAGGGTGCCGCCCGGGTCACCGAGCGGATCGCGCGCGAGCCACAGCGAAACGACCAGCCACGCCACGGTGGTCTCCAGTTCGCCCTCCCATTCCCCGACGTGGTGCTGCACCTGGGTGTAGGGATCCGCGTTCTCCACCAGCCGGTTGGGCGCGGCGGTGATCGTGTCCAGTTCGGCGAGCCACGCCTCCGCGGTCGGCACGTCGAATTCGGCGTGCGGCGCGCTGAGCGGCTTGCACAGATGCGTCACCACCGCGTCGACGTTCTCGAGCGCGAGGTCGTGGTAGCGGGCGGCGGCGACCCGGCCGTTCTTCTCGTAGAAGTCGCGGCAGCGCGTGTGCACCTTCTCCCAGTTCAGCGGGTGATCGTCGGAACGCGAAGCCAGTTTCCGCAACAGCAGCCTGCGCAGCCACGGATGCAGGACGTACCGCGACGGATCGTCCGGATCCGCCCGCAGCCACAGCTGATCGGCGAGCTGCTTGAACAGCGGGCCCTCGCCCATCGGATTGCGCAAATCGAGAATTTCCTTGTGGAACAGCATTTCCACGTCGACCGCGGCGCTCGCGGTGACGAGTTCCTGGCGGCTCGCGGTCGAAAAGTCCTGCAGCAGGTAGTCGCACATCTCGGCGAGCAAAGTGGACTCGCCGCCGTCGGCCGCGGTTACCTTGGTGTACAAGGATTCCCGCAGAGTGTTCGGATTGGCCGGCTCGTATCGCACGGCGAGGGTCTGGAGCACCTCCTGCACCGCGCCGGGGTGCCCGTCGGTGAGCCGGGTCAGGAACCGCGGCAGTCGCGACGTCGGATGCACGTCGTGCGCGGCGGCGATGTCGACGACGTCACCGCTGGAAAGCGTGCCGAGTTCCAGCAGGTACCACGGGGTCCAGCGGTTGTCCGGCTGTCCGGGAATCCAGTCGGTCTCCACGTGCGCGGGCTGACGCGGCACCGGCCAGTCGAGCCCGCTGGTCCGGTGCTCCGGGTTCCGGCGGATTTCCCGGTCGCTGCCCGGATGCGCGGTGACCATCGACCAGCTTTCGCCCCAGTCCGGATTCCACGTCCGGCTCGTCGCGACCACCACCAGCGGGTCGGCCTCGTCCGGCGTGTGCCTGCGCGACTCGGCGAGCGCGCGCAGGAAGTCCTGTCCGCCCTTGGTGTGCGCGTTGTCCAGCAGTACCAGGCAGTTCAGCGTCCGGCGGCTGCCGGAGATGCCGGAGTACGCACGGCGCAGATCGGCGAGGAACGCGTCGCAGATGATCGCGTCGACCGCCGCCCGGTCCTCCTCGTCGCCGTGCGCGTGCTTGGCGATCTCGATCAGGAAGTCCTGGTGGTTGCCGTGTCCGGTCGGCATGGCCTTGACCTTGCCCATCAGCCGCCGCCGGTCGTACCAGCTGAGCCCGCGCAGCAGCAGGTCGGTCGCCTCGTTCCAGCCGGGAAGGTTGTTGCCGGACGTGACGCCGCCGACGAGCTTCACGACGTCCACGATCGCGTCGCGATTGCGTTCCAGCGGCTGGTTTTCCGCGATCAGGTCCCGGAGCTTGCGCAACGCGACCCTGCGGTCGCCGGTTTCCACCGGCGCGCTGAGCACGAGCATGCATAGCCACAGCCGGGGAAACGCGATACGGCCGAATTGCCGCCATTGCCTGCCGAGATCGAACGCCAGGTGCCCCAGCAGTTCCCTCGGCTGAATCTGCTCCCAGTCGCGCCGCTCGAAATCGACGAGCGCGTGCGGGATGTCCTCGCATCTGGTGCGCAATTCCTCCAGCAGCGCCGACTTCCCCGATCCGCGCACGCCGAGCGCCACCGCGATCGGCAACGGCCTGCTCTGCCCTCCTGGACGGGACAGCAGTTCTTCGACCAGCCTCCCGGTGATCGACCGTACTCCGGACAATCGATGCGCATCGACGGGCATCGTCCCCCTTTGGCCGGGCGGCCCCGCTCCCTGCCGCCGCAAACGTCGCTGAATAACTATAATGAGCCGTGCGGGCGCGCGCAGAAGTTAGCGCGGATCTTGCCCGATCGGCGAAGATCATTTCCCGTGGATCGGCTAGTACACGCTGGTCAGCTATCGGGGAAAATGGAATATCACGATTTCCCCGCGATCGAATTTCGCTCAGTCGCGGATCAAGAGCGCGGTCGCGACCGCCGCGATGCCCTCGCCGCGGCCGGTGAGCCCGAGCCCGTCCGAGGTCGTCCCCGACACGCTCACCGGGCCGCCGACGGCGTCGCTCAGCACCCGCTGCGCCTCGTCGCGCCGTTTCCCGATCCGCGGCTGGTTGCCGATGACCTGCACCGTCGCGTTGGCCACTTGCCAGCCCTCCGCCCGCAGCAACGCGCGCACCTCGACGAGCATGTCCGTGCCGTGCGCGCCGTCCATGCGCGGATCGCCGGTGCCGAATACCGCGCCGAGGTCGCCGAGGCCGGCGGCGGACAGCAGGGCGTCGCACAGCGCGTGCGCCGCGACGTCGCCGTCGGAGTGGCCCGCGCAGCCGTCGGCGTCCGGCCACCGCAGACCGGCCATCCAGCATTCGCGGCCCGGTTCGACCGGATGGACGTCGACGCCGTTGCCTACCCGCAGATCGGTCACAGGGGATCCTCTCGGTCCCCGCCGGCGACGAGCGCCTCGGCGAGGGTGAGTTCGAAGGCGCTCGCGACGCGCATCGCGTCCGGGTCGCCGGGGACGACGGCCGCGCCCGCGGTGTCCGCGACGCCGGGGTCGGCGGAACCGGCGAGCGCGGAGCGGAACGCGGACAGGGAGAATCCGATCGGGGTTTGCGCGCTGCGGAGACCGTCGCGATCCACCGTGGCGGTGACGATCCCGGTCTCGTCAGTGGTTTTCACCGTGTCGGACATCGGCAGCACCGGCACCGCGGCGGACGCGCCCGCCTTGACCGCGGCCAGCACGTGGCGGACCGTCCGTTGTGGAGTGAAGGCCCGCAGCGCGTCGTGCACCAGCACGACGGCGTCCGGGGAAAGAAGCGGCTCGACGGCGGAAAATACCCGCCGGAGCGATTCGCCGGAAATGACCCGGCAGCGAAGGCCGCTGAGCGCGTCCGAAAACGACTTCGCACACCGCTCGGGGGCTGCGGCGACCACCAGATCGATTTCCGGTGTGCCGAGCAGCCCCCGCACGGTGTGCGTGAGTAGTGCTGCACCACCGACCGCCGTGAGCGCTAGCTCGGGATCGGCCGGACGGTGCGCGACAGTCACGAACGCGACGCTGTGCACCTGAGGGTTCATCAGGTCGTGATCGTAGGGAACCGGTTGCCGCGGCGGCGAACCGGAGGACCCGGGGTCAGACCGTCGCGGTCTCTAGAACCTCGTCGAGGAGCGTTTCCGCCTTGTCCTCGTCGGTGCCCTCCGCGAGCGCAAGCTCGCTGACCAGGATTTGCCGTGCTTTCGCCAGCATGCGTTTCTCGCCGGCTGAAAGTCCGCGGTCCTTTTCTCGCCGCCAGAGGTCGCGCACCACTTCGGCCACCTTGTTCACATCGCCGGAGGCGAGCTTCTCCAGGTTGGCCTTGTACCGCCGAGACCAGTTCGTGGGCTCTTCGGTGTGCGGAGCACGCAGCACATCGAAGACCCTGTCCAGTCCTTCTTGCCCGACGACATCGCGCACGCCGACGATCTCGGCGTTGTCCGCGGGCACGCGAACCGTAAGATCCCCTTGCGCGACTTTGAGGACGAGGTACTTCTTTTCCTCGCCCTTGATCACGCGGGTCTCGATGGCTTCGATGAGTGCGGCACCGTGGTGCGGGTAGACGACGGTCTCTCCGACCTTGAAAACCATGTGTCCTCTGCCCCTTTCGCTGACTCCATCCTATCACGGCCCGTCGGCGGCCACCTAGCGACCCGGGATCGTCGTCGCAGGTCAGCGGCCTGAGCGGGGCTTGACAAACCGGTTTTCGCCGTGCTCATGCAGGTGAGCCGACAGCGCCCCGACCGGTGCCGTGGGATCCTTTGTGGACAGTCGATCGGCCGGGAACGCACACCGGTTCCGCGCGCGGAGAACCGCCCGGCTAGTCTTCGGGAAGGACGAGGCCGTGAAAGGGAAGGACTCTGACGTGAGGCTGCAGAATCGCCGCGTGCTCGGCGCAGGCGTGTCGGCGCTCGGCGCCGCACTCGTGCTCGCCGGTTGCGGAGCCGGTCAGATCACCCAGACCGACACCCAGCAGCCCGCCGTCAACGGCACCTACGCCCAGGTGAAGACGATCGTGCTGCGCGACGCCGCGGTGCAGTATCCGGCGCAGGGCCCCGGTTACGCGGCCGGTTCGCCCGCCCCGCTCACGCTCACCGTCGTCAACCAGGGCCAGAAGGACGACAAGCTCGTCTCGGTGACCTCCGAGGGCGCTTCCGCCCCCGCGCAGATCTCCGGGGACGCGACGATCGTCGCCGGCCACTCGCTCGTGATCGGCCCGGCCGACGCCGTCGAGCAGGGCGCTCCGGCCCAGTCCGAATCGGCGAACAGCACCCCGGCGTCGGAGACCAACTCCGCGGCCAACAGCGCGCCCAACTCGGCTCCGAACAGTGCGCCGAACTCCGCCACCGGCTCGGCGTCGAACGCGCCGGCGGCGGGCGAGAACGGCGGCGCGGCGAGCAAGCCCGGCACCGCCAAGGTCGTGCTGCCGGGCCTCAAGCAGCCGCTGTGGCCGGGCGCGACGCTCAAGGTCACCTTCACCTTCCAGAACGCCGGCCCGATCGTGGTCGAGCTGCCGGTCGCCGCGCCCGCCCACGCGGGATCCTGATCGCCGCCGCGGTTTTGTCGGTGCCCGCCGATAGCCTCGCGGCGTGGTGAAGAAGACCAGCACCGTCCACCGGTGCGCGGAATGCGGGTACGAAACGGCGAAGTGGGTCGGCCGCTGCCCGGAATGCCATGCGTGGGGCACGCTCGAGGAGCGCGGCTCCGCGAAACCGGCGATCGCGCGGGTGGCCGCCGGAGCCCCGAGCGCGCCCGCGCGGCCGATCGCCGAGGTCGACGTCGAGGCGGCCCGGGCGAAGGCCACCGGCGTGCCGGAACTCGACCGGGTGCTCGGCGGCGGGCTCGTGCCCGGCGCGGTCGCGCTGCTGGCCGGTGAGCCCGGCGTCGGCAAGTCCACGCTGCTGCTCGAGGTCGCCTATCAATGGGCGGTCACGGCCGGGCGTTCGCTGTACGTCACGGGCGAGGAATCCGCGGGACAGGTCCGGCTGCGCGCCGAGCGCACCGGCAATGTGCACGGCGAGATGTACCTCGCCGCGGAGAGCGACCTGTCCGCGATTCTCGGGCATGTCGACGCGGTGAAGCCGGGTGTGCTGATCGTCGATTCGGTCCAGACCATGGCGTCGCCGCAGGTCGAGGGCTCGCCGGGCGGGGTGACCCAGGTCCGCGCGGTCACCGCCGGGCTCGTCGCGCTCGCCAAGGAACGCGGGCTGCCGGTCGTGCTCGTGGGACATGTCACGAAGGACGGTTCGGTCGCCGGTCCGCGCGTGCTGGAGCACCTGGTGGACGTGGTGCTGCAGTTCGAGGGCGACAAGCACTCCACGCTGCGGATGGTGCGCGGCATCAAGAACCGGTTCGGCGCGGCGGACGAGATCGGCTGTTTCGAACTCACCGAGGAAGGCATCGTCGGGGTGCCGGACCCGTCCGGGCTGTTCCTGAGCCGGACGGCGGAACCGGTGCCGGGCACCGCGGTCACCGTCGCGGTCGAAGGGAAACGCCCGCTGCTGGGCGAGGTGCAGGCGCTGGTGTCGAGCAGCGGCATGCCACAGCCGCGGCGCGCGGTGAGCGGCCTCGATGCGGCGCGGATCGCCATGGTGCTCGCCGTGATGGAAAAACGCGGCCGGATGAAGCTGGGCGACAAGGACGTCTACGTCGCCACGGTCGGCGGCATGAAGATCACCGAGCCGGCGATCGACCTGGCGCTGGTGCTCGCGCTGACCTCGTCCCTGCACGACGTGGCCCTGTCGCCGCGGTTGGTCGCGGTGGGCGAGGTCGGGCTGGCTGGCGAGATCCGGCGGGTGCCGAACGTGGGCCGCCGGCTCGCCGAGGCGGCCCGGCTGGGCTTCACGCACGCACTGGTGCCGCCGGATTCCGGCAAGCTCCCGGACGGCATCCGGGTGCTGGAGGTGCCCGACGTGGCGAGCGCGTTGAACGCGGCGAACCACGCGAAATGATCAGTCCCCCGCCCGGTCGGTGGTCTCGTAGGAGAACTTCGCGGAGCTGGCCAAGGTGCCGGGCGGAAACCCGGTGACGGGGCTCGTGGCGAGCACCTGGACGTCGGTCAGCTGAGCCCGCGCCCGGTTGGCCGAGACGAGCACTTTGTACGGGCCGGCGGCTACCGAGTACTGCACGAAGTCCGGACCGATCTGCACCAGGTAGAAGCCGAGCACCGGATTGTCCATCGCTTTCAGGAGGGCACCCCGCAGCTCGCGCGACGCGTACCCGGAAGCGAGGACGTTCAGGATCATCCCGGTCGCCGACGGATAGCTGATGAGGTAGGGCCACCTCGAAGTGTCGTATCTGAGCGGCTGCGGCAGCGGCCCGTCGCTCGCGGGCGACAACTTCGGGGGGATGCGGTCCTTCATGAGGCGAGCGATCAGCGGGCTCGTGTCGGTCGGCAGGCCCGCGACGAATTCCGGGGTCGGGCGGGACCAGCCCGGCTGAGTGCCTTCAGGCGATTCTCCGGGGAAGCGGGAGTCGTGCTTGAACAGCCCGCCGGGCGCGGATTCCTCGGCCGTGGCCGGCCCGGGCAGTTTCGCGCTGTCCTTGGGGTCCCCGCCGAGCAGCGTCGGCGGTTCGGCCCGGGTCCAGCGGCGTTTCCAGATTCCGGCCGGGTCGGCCGGAATCCACAGGTCCACCTGGTCCTGGACCCGGAACGAACCGGCCCGGCTCACCAACGCGGCGCGGCTGTACTTGGTCACGACATGGGTGAACGGCGCACCCGGTTCGCGGGTGGCGCCCGGGCCCGCGGGTGCCAGCGTCGTCGGCGCGGTGGCGAGTTCCGTGGCCACGACCACGCCGCCGGTCAGCAGCGCGACGGCGGCGGCCACGGCGATCCATCGCCACGCGCCGGAGCGCTTTTTCTGTTGCGGGACAACAGGTTCGTCTGAATCGCTCGCGGCCGTGGCGGCCCGCATCAGGCTCGCGCGGGCCCGGTCGAGTTCCGCGCGGTCGGTGCTCGTCTCGTGCGGGTTCAGCGCGGCGAGGGCCTCGTCGAGTTCGGCGTCGGACCACAGATGCCGCACGGTGTCGTCGTTCACTGGTTCTTCGCCTCCTCGCGGGTCGATGTGGTGGGGTTGGTGCGCAGCCATCTGCGGATCCGGTGCAGTCTCGAGCGCACCGTGCCCGGCGGGATGCCGAGCGCCTCGGCGACTTCGACCGGTTCCAGCCCGGCCCACGAGACCAGCAGCAAGGTGTCGCGGTCAGCGGCGCTCAGCTTCGCGAGCGCACCGGCCAGCTGCGCCGCACGGGCCTGGGCGTCGACCTGTTCGGCGACCCGGGTGTCGTGCCCGCCCTGTCCGCGGTCGCCGGAGTTCGCGAGCCGCGCGGTGGCTCGCAGCGCCCGGGTTTCGCTGCGGATGTGGTGGCGCAGCAGGTTCGTCGCGATCCCGTACAGCCACGAGCGCGCGGTGCCCAGCTCCGGCTGGTACGAATCCCGCCGGCGCAGTGCGACGAGGAACGTCTCGGCGACGAGATCGTGCGCGGCATCCGGGCCGACGCGGCGCGCCAGGTAGCGGTGCATGGTCGCCGCGTGCATGTCGAACAGCCGCCCGAACGCCGGGGCGGGATCGGGACCGCCCAGGTCCGGGCGGTCTGGCGAGCCTGCCGACACCGGCTCGGGACCGTCATGGGTCACCTGCATACCTGTTCTTGCCCGCGGCGTCGGCGAGCGTTCACGGCGTCACCAGATGGGATGGTCGCTGAACTTCTCCAGCGTGCTCACCGACGGCCGGACGAACCAGAGCCCGGCGCTGTAGCCGATCAGGCCGATGGCGAAATTCGCGAACGTCGCGAGCAGTTCGGTGAAGCCGAGCCGGGCGTGGTCGCCCCAGAGATCCACCAGCGCGGACACCCCGAGCGCGATCAGGCAGCTGACCGACAGCGCGGTGAAACAGGCGGTGAGCGTCGCTCGGGTGCCGCGAGCACGGGCGATCACCAGGTAGTCGCCTTGCAGGCAGCGGCGCGCGGACAGCACCACCACCGCGATGGCGAGCACGGACAGCATCGGCAGCAGCAAAGCGGCGATCCCGAGCGGGCCGCGCGGCAGGCTGTGCCCGTGCAGCGGACGGTTGACGAACGCAGTGAGCCCGAACACCGCGAGCGTGCCGATCGTCAGCGCGACCCCGGTGACCACGGAAGCAGTGCGCACCCGGGCGGCGAACGACGCCGGCAGCGGGGCGTACTCCGCGGCCTGCTGCCCGTAGTACTGCTTCACGCACCACCTCCGCGCCGGCCACCCGAACGAATGTGCAAATGCTCGTGAAGACCACCTTAACGGAATGCGATTCCGGCAAGGCGGCCTTCACGGCACTTGTCACCGAGGCGTGCTAAGGGGCTTGCCTGATCAAGCCTTCTCTGCCAGCAGATTCGCGCAACGGATCAGGCCGATGTGCGAGTACGCCTGCGGGTGGTTGCCGAGCGAGCGCTCCGCGACCGGGTCGAACTGCTCGGGCAGCAGCCCGGTCGGGCCCGCCGCGTCGACGATCTGCGCGAACAGCTCCTCGGCCTCGTTGCGCCGACCGGTGCACAGGTACGCCTCGATCAGCCAGGCCGCGCAGATGTGGAAGCCGCCCTCGCCGCCGGGCAGGCCGTCGTCGCGCCGGTAGCGGTACACCGTGGAACCGCTGCGCAGTTCGGCCTCGATCGCCGTGACGGTCTTCTGGAACCGCTCGTCCGCCGGGTCGATGAGGCCGGTCAGGCCCACGAACAGGGACGCCGCGTCGAGGTCGGTGCCGTCGTAGGCGGTGGTGAACGCCTGCACCTCCTCGTTCCAGCCGTGTTCGAGCACGTCGGCCTTGATCTGGTCGCGCAGCTGGGGCCAGGCTCCCGGGACGCCGCGGCCGTACTCGTCGCCGAGCCGCACCGCGCGGTCGATGGTCACCCAGCACATCACCCGCGAGTACACCCGGTGCCGCGGCACGTGCCGCTCCTCCCAGATGCCGTGGTCCGGCTCGTTCCAGCGCCGCGTGACGGCCTCGGCCATCGCGCGCACCATCTGCCAGTCCTCGTCGCGCAGTTCGCCGCGCACCTTCGCCAGCGTCGCGACCAGTTCCACGACCGGGCCGAACACGTCGAGCTGCACCTGGTGGTTGGCCAGGTTGCCGACGCGCACCGGCCGCGAACCGGCGTACCCGGGCAGCGATTCGATGACCGCCTCCGCGCCGATGACGCTGCCTGCCAGCGTGTACAGCGGGTGCAGCCGCTCCGGGCCGGCAAGAGTGGCCAGCACGCCGTGCAGCCACTTCAGGTAGCCCTCGGCCTCCTCGTGCGAACCGAGGTGCACCAGCTCCCGCACCGTCATCGCGGCGTCGCGGACCCAGCAGTAGCGGTAGTCCCAGTTGCGGACCCCGCCGATCTCCTCCGGCAGCGACGACGTCGCGGCGGCCAGCACACCGCCGGTGTCGGTGTTGACCAGCCCGCGAAGCGTCAGCGCGGAGCGGCGCACCAGTTCGGTTTGCACGGTCGGCAGCTTGAGCTTCGCCGCCCAGTCGCTCCAGTACCGGCCCGCCCGGTCCCGGCGGTCCACTTCGGACAGTTCGTGGACGCTGAAATCCGTGGTGCCGCATCGCAATTCGAGCACGACCGGGGCTTCCGGGGCCGGCTGGACGAGCGCGGTCGCGGTGTCCTGCAGGCCGTCGGAGGTGATCGACCATTCGACGCCGGGCGAGCGCAGCACGAACGGCTCCGACGTGCCCAGCACGCGCAGGCCCTCGTCCTCGGCGACCAGCCGCACCGGCACGCCGCCGAATTCCGGCCGGGGCGCGAACACGACCTGCGCCACCGCCTCGCCGGAGATCACGCGCACGAGATCGGTGCGGTGCCCGGGGCTTTCCGGTTCGAGATAGTCCGTGACGAGCAGCCGCGACCAGCGCGTTTCGACCGTCATCGTGTTCGGCAGATACCGCTGGCCGAGCGGGAGCCCGTTGCGGTGCGGTTTGATCGAGAAGTGCCCGGCACCAGGGCCGCCGAGCAGATCGGCGAACACCGCGGGAGCGTCCGGACCGGGGTGGCACAGCCAGGTCAGCTTCGCGTCCGGCGTCACCAGCGCGACCGAGCGCTCGTTGGCAAGCAGCGACAGCCGCTCGATCGGCGGGGCGGACTCGCCGTACAGCCAGTTGCGCCGCTCTTCCAGGAGGAACGCGAGCACCATCGCGACGTCGACGGTGTCGGGCACGTGGTACTCGGCGAGCGATTCGCCGTCGCCGACCTTGATGCCGAGGTCCGGCCCGGACAGCCGGGCGAACGCCTTCTCGTCGGTGACGTCGTCGCCGAGGAACACCGCCGCGGTGGCCCCGACCTGGTGGCGAAGGGTGTCGAGGGCATTGCCCTTGTCGGTCTTCACGACCGCGAGCTCGACGACTTCCTTGCCGTCGGTGGTCGTGACGCCGTCCCAGGTCGCCGGGCCGTTGTGCACGTCCGAGAGCACGCGGCGGCCGGCGTTGTGCTCGGCGCGGCGCACGTGCACCGCGATGCTCGCCGGCTTGACCTCCAGCGACACCCCCGGCACGTCGAGCACCAGCTGTTCCAGCTCGTGTTCGAGCCGCCGGTGCAGCGCCTTCGCGTCCTCGTCGAGCGCGTGGATGAAGCCGATGTCGAACTCGGAGCCGTGGCTGCCGACCAGGTTGACCTCGGCGGGAAGCCGCGACAGCGTCGCGAGATCGCGCAGGGCCCTGCCGGAAATCACGGCGGTGGTGGTCTCGTGCAGGCCGGCGAGAGATCTCAGCGCACCGACGGACTCGGGCAGCGGGCGTGCCTCGTCCGGGTTCGCGGTGATGGGGGCCAACGTGCCGTCGTAGTCGCAGGCGACCAGCAGGCGCGGGGTACGGGCGATCTGCACGATCGCGCGCCGTAGTTCCGCGGGCAACGCCTCGGCGGTCAACACTCCTCCTCAGGAGGTCCAGCGCGGTACGGGGGAGGGGGTCAGTCGGCCGGTTCGGCACCCAGCGCCTGGAGGAACGAACGCGCCCACCGGTCGACGTCGTGGGTGAGGACCTGGCGACGCATGGCGCGCATCCTGCGTCGGCCCTCGGCGGGGTCGAGCGTAATGGCAGCCGCCAACGCGTTCTTCACCCCGTCCAGATCGTGCGGATTGACGAGGAACGCGCTGGTCAGCTCGGCCGCCGCGCCGGCGAACTCGCTCAGCACCAGCGCACCGCCCAGGTCCGGGCGGCACGCGACGTACTCCTTGCAGACCAGATTCATCCCGTCGCGCAGCGGCGTCACGACCATGACGTCGGCGGCGGAGAAGAAGGCGGCCAGCTCGGTGCGGTTCACCGACTGGTGCAAATAGTGCACGACCGGGTGGCCGACGCGGGCGAACTCGCCGTTGATCCGGCCGACCATCTGCTCGATCTCGCCGCGCATCCGCTGGTAGTGCTCGACGCGTTCGCGGCTCGGCGTGGCCAGCTGCACGAACGTGACGTCGCCGGGTTCGAGGCGGCCCTCGTGCAGCAGCTCGTGCAGGGCCTGCAGCCGCAGGTCGATGCCCTTGGTGTAGTCGAGCCGGTCGACGCCGAGCAGCACCGTTTTCGGATTGCCGAGGTCGCGGCGGATCTGCTTGGTGCGCTCGACGACCCCCTTGCTGCGGGCGAGGGTGTCGAGGCCTGCCGCGTCGATCGAGATCGGGAACGCGCCGACGCGCACGGTGCGGTCGCCGACCTGCACCATGCCCGGCCGGGACCGGACGCCGACCGCGCCGCGGGTGGGTTCGAGGCCGACCAGCTGGCGGGCCAGCCACAGGAAGTTCTGCGCGCCGCCGGGCCGGTGGAAGCCGATCAGGTCCGCGCCGATCAGGCCGCGCACGATCTCCGCGCGCCACGGGAGCTGCATGAACAGCTCGACCGGCGGGAACGGGATGTGCAGGAAGAACCCGATCCGCAGGTCGGGCCGCAGCTCGCGGAGCATCGTGGGGACGAGCTGCAGCTGGTAGTCCTGGATCCACACGGTCGCCCCGTGCGCGGCGACGGTGGCGCTGGCCTCGGCGAAACGGCGGTTGACCTTCACGTAGCTGTCCCACCACGACCGGTCGAAGACCGGCCGGGCGACGACGTCGTGATACAGCGGCCAGAGCGTCGCGTTGGAGAAGCCCTCGTAGTAGTCGCGGACCTCGGCCGAGGTGAGCGACACCGGGTGCAGGACGAGCCCGTCGTCGTCGAACTCGTCCACCTCGACGTCCGGTACGCCCGGCCAGCCGACCCACGCGCCCTTGCGGGACCTCAGGAACGGTTCGAGCGCCGAGACCAGACCGCCGGGACTGGCGGTCCAGCGTTGTTCGCCGCCGTCGGTGCGTTCCAGGTCGACGGGCAGCCGGTTGGCCACCACGACGAAGTCCGCGGACGGTGCGCTGTTCCGTTCGGCGATCGCGTCAGTCACTCCAGCTGCTCCCTCGTCATCGGCGGGTCGCGGCCCCACTGGAACCCTAGCGCGCGCGGAGTGACCGGCCGGTGACCAACTGGTTACTCCAAACGCCGTTCGGTCGGTTCCATCGGCCCGGCGAGGCGGGGTCCGGAGAGCCTGCGCTCGAGCCTGCCGAGCCCGGTGCGCACCGGCTGGGCGAGGTATTCGCCCAGTACAACGCCCGCCGCGAGGGCGAGCCCGACGGCGACCGCGGTCATCAGGGTCGAGATGTTGCCGCCCGGCACCACCGCTAATTGGTATAGACCACGATAGGTCGAGAGACCGGGGAGCAGCGGAGTGATCCCGGACACGGCTACCACGAGCGGAGTAACCTTCAGCCGCCGCGCCATCACGCCGCCGCAGAACCCGACGAGCGTCGCCGCGATCGCCGAAGCGCTCACCGCGTCGAGCGTCGCGAGGATCAGCGCGCCGTACACGAGCGCCCCGATCGCGCCCGCCGCGGCGGCGACGAGCATCGCGCGCAGCTTCGAGTACGAGGCGAGCGCGAAGCAGGCGGCCGCGCCCGCTCCGCCGATGACGATGATCGGCAGATCCTGCGCGGTCGAGATGGGGACGTCGGGCAAGGGGGTGCGCGGCAGTTCGAGCATCACCGCGATCCGCAGCGCGAGCACGACGCCCGCGATCAGCCCGGCACTCATCAACGCCGTTTCCATCGTGCGGCCGGACGCGGTGACGTAGTACCCGGTGATCCCGTCTTGCACCGCGGACACCGTGGAGAGCCCGGACAGCAGCACGGTGACCGCGGCGGCGACCACCAGCGTCGGCCGGTCGGTGGTGAGGATGTTGCTGCTGACGATGATCATCGCCGACAGCGTCGCGATCAGCCCGCCGACCACCTGCTGGAAGAAGAACGGCAGGTTGACCTTGTTGAGCAGCCTGCCGATCCGGTCGATCGCGGCGGAGATGACGACCGCGACGAGCGCGATGTCGAGCCCGCCGCCGAGCAGCAGCGTGATGAACCCGGCCAGCCCGCCCCAGGCGGCGGTCGCGGTCCAGCGCGCGTACGGGTGCGGCGCGGACGTGATCCGGTCCAGTTCGGTGACCGCTTCCTCGGCGCCGGTGTTGCCGCGGACGATCTGCCGCACGAGCGCCTCGGTCTCGGTCAGCCGCGTGTAGTCGAGGCTGCGCGTCCGCACGACCCGCAACGCGGTGACCGGCGCGAGGTCGGTCCCGCGGTGACAGGTGACGGTGATCGACGTGAAGATGACGTCGACCTCGCAGTGCGGCAGCCCGAGCGCCGAGGTGAGCGCGAGAATCGTCGCGGTGACGTCGGACGCGCCGGCGCCGCTGGACATCTGCACTTCGCCGATCCGCAGGGTGAGATCCAGAACGAAGTTGACGGTCGCGTCGTCGGGCGGCTTGGGCCCGATCGCCTCCTCGGACTCGACGGCGGGCTGCTCCGCCGTCGGGGCCTCGAGAATGTGCCAGGCGCGCCGGCGCAGCAAATTCGGCCGGTGGCGCTGGTTTGACCGCGGGTGCGGAGGCTCGAGAACCGGCCACCGTCTGCGCGCTGCCCCCTGGCCGGCACGCTCGTTGATCTTCATGATCGATCCCCACCTCCTCGTTCGTTCCCGGGGACCATCGGCCGTACCGCCCCAGCTGTTGCAGTGGCGTCCGCCACATCTGATCACGATCGTGCCGGATGCGATGGGATCGCGCCGGTTTTCGCCGTTGACCTGGGCGTTGGGGCGGGTTGTCCGGGTGCGTGCGAAGCGGCCCGATATACTTTTGGCGCGCCCGTCATCGGGTGCGCGCCGGTATAGCTCAGTTGGTAGAGCATCTGTCTTGTAAACAGAAGGTCAGGGGTTCGAACCCCCTTGCCGGCTCCGTAACGCGGGCTTTGTGCACCGCTGATCCGATGGTTCCGCTCGGCAGTAATCCGAAGGTGTTGGCGTGCCCTTTTGCGGGTGTGGTGAGCGTGCGGGTGGGCTAGACTGAATCAGTCGGCGGGGATGTGATTCAACCCGGGAGGAGGGCCGTGAGTTCACCACACGCGGGTGCGCGCATCGAGCGCGCCATCGAAGCTGCTGGGCTGAGTCAGCGTGCTCTTGAGAAAGCGACGGGCATCTCGCAGTCCACGCTGTCGCGGATTGTTTCGGGTGCTCGCCCGGCGAAGATGCCGGAGATCGCCGCGATCGCGCGTGCGGTCGGGGCCACGGTCGCCGAGCTGGCGGGTTCGGGTTCGGTGGCCGCGCGGGTGCAGTGTGCCGCACGGGCGACGAACGGATCGGACATGCAGCGGATGCGCGAGACGCTGCTGCATTACCTGGAGCTGGACGCGTACCTGGACGACCAGGCTGTGCCGGCCACGGTGTGAGGGCGGCGAAGGTGGCTGTGGAGACCTCGGAGACCTCGGAGGCCGAGGGCCGCGCCGCGGCGGAGGCGTTTCGTGCCGAGCATGGCCTGGCACTGCAACCGTTGGGCGATCTGGTGGCGTTGATCGAGCAGGTCACCGGGTTTGATGTCGCGGTGCTGGAGACCGGGCCGGATGAGCACGGCCTGACGATGCGGGATCCGGTGCGCGACGCCGTGTTCATCGGAGTCGCGTGCACCCGCCGTCCGATGCGGCAGCGCAGCACCCTCGCGCACGAACTCGCGCACGTGTTGTTCGGGGACTGGACCGACGATCACGACGGCGACTGGGCGGACCGGCGGTACGAGGAACGGCGCGCGGATGCGTTCGCCCGCCACCTTTTGCTTCCGCTGGACGGGGTCGGCCAGTTCGTCGCGGATCGGGGCTTCACTCCGGCGACGCTGTCGAACGTCGTCCAGTGGTTCCTCGCCTCGCCCGCCATGGCCGTGATCCAGTTGCACGAAGGCAAGCACATCGACGTTGCGGTCAAAGACCAGTGGATGGCCACCACCACGCCGCAGTTGGCGGCCAGATTCGGCTGGAGCGACCAGTACGCCGCGCTGCAAGCCGAGTCCGATCATCCGCGTGCCCCGCAGCGGCTGCTTGCCCGGGCGATCGTCGGTTACGCGGAATCCGTGGTGCCGGTCCAGACTATCGCCACCCTGCGCGGGGTCCGCGCCGCGGAGGCTGAGGCCGAGCTGCGCGGTGCCGGTGTCGTGCCCGCTCCGCAGCGGGTTTCCTGGGCCGAAGCCGGCGACGTGCCCGACGCCGAGGTCGACCTGGCCGAGCTGGACCGCGACCTTGCTGCTCCGGAGGATCGCGAGGGCTGATGACTCAGCGGCCGATCATCGACGCCGGCCCGAGCCTGAATTTCCTGTCTATCAACCAGGAACGACTGCTCATCCGCGTGCTCGGACAGTTGTCGGCACCGGAGACGGTGCAGGACGAGGTGCTGCGGAAAGCGAGTCAGGACGCGAGGTTTCGCGCGGCTGACGCGGTTTGGCGCAAGCTGACCCCGAAGTGGGTGCGGGTGCTGTCCGACGACCCGACGCCGGAGCTGACGGCCGTGATCGAGCGGATCACCCGGCTTCCCGCGCTGCAGCGGCTTCAGCAGTCGAGGGACCTGGGTGAGCTGATGGTGGTCGCGCACGCCGTCGTCGCCGCGGAATCGGGGCAGACCGTGCGGGTGCTGATCGACGACGGACAGGGTGCGCGGCTGGCCACCGCCGAGGCTGCCCGGCTGGAGCGCCTGCGGTCTCAGGGGAAGCCGGTCGGCGCGGTCGAGTTGGTGAGCACGGTGACGGTTCTTGAGATCGCCGCGCTGAAGAGGCTGGTCGTCGACCGTGGCGCGATGGGTGACCTGTACGGACGGATGCGAAAGCTCGACGACGGCCTTCCTCCGATCGGCCAGACCCGGCTGCTGCTGAGCCAGGTGTGGTCCTGACTCGGGTGCTACTCGTGGGTGGTCAGCCGGGTAATACCCGGGGTAGCATGACGGGTATGAAGGTTAGTGTGAGTCTTCCTGAGGAGGACGTGCGGTTCCTCGACGACTATGCCAAGGAGCAGGGCATCGAGTCTCGGTCCGCGGCACTGCACCAGGCGGTGTCGTCCTTGCGCGCGAGGCGGCTCATGGATGCCTACGAGGAGGCGTGGACGTCCTGGGGCGAGTCGGGCGAGGCCGAGGCGTGGGACGTCGTGGTCGGCGACGGACTGGAGTCCTGAGCCGTGCGGCGTGGGGAGATCCGGTTCGTTCAGCTTGATCCGGTGCGGGGCGCGGAGTCGAGCAAGACCCGGCCCGCGGTGATCGTCAGCAATGACATGGCGAACATGACGACCGAGCGTCTCGGCCGCGGCGTGGTGACGGTGGTGCCGGTGACCTCGAATGTGGAGCGGGTGTATCCGTTCCAGGTGCTGTTGCCTGCCGCGGAGACTGGCCTGTCGCGGGATTCCAAGGCGCAGGCTGAGCAGGTTCGTTCGGTCGCGGTGGAGCGGGTCGGCGGCAAGTGCGGGAGCCTTACCGGCGAGCAGATTCGTGGGCTGGATCAGGCGTTGCGCCTGCACCTCGGTCTTTGAGGCGGTCAGGCGGCGGACTGTGGGAAGTCGGTGGCCGGCAAGTCGATCGCGGCTCGGCCGGCGTCGGTGAGGAGTGCGGGGACGCGCTCGCCACGGCGGCCGGCGCGCAGCGGGATCACCAGGGCGAGCCGGGCTAGGCGGTGGGCGGTGAACTGGTCGCAGCACGCGACGCCGTCGATGTAGAGGTCGGGTTCGCAACTGCAGGTCATCTCGGCGCGGCCGAGGCCGACGGCGGTGAGAGTGGCTCGCTCGCGATGGTTCAGCGGGAGGATCTGGGCCGTCATGACTGCCTCGCTGGTGGGGATTCGCTTAGTGCTTGTCTCCCACTGTCCGAGATCCATCTGGTGCCAGCCAGCTCCAGTTTCGGGCCTATTTTCTGGTACCAGTTGACGGCTCAGCCGTGGCGGCGAGGGTCCAGCTGCTCGGCGTTGCGGGTGGCGAAGGCCGCCAGTGCCGCGGCGCGGTCGTTGAGCCGGACCTCGCGGGACCACATCATCAGCACGTGTGCGGCCGGGATCGCGGGGGTGATCTCGCACAACGCGACCGGCAGGTCTTCGTAGGACCGGTTCACCGCGGGGCGCTGGATCAGCACCGAATAGCCGAAACCGCGTGCGACGAGCGAGCGAGTCAGCTCGAAATCGGTGGTTCGCTGCTCCACACGGGGCTCGATGCCGGCGCGCTCGAACAGCATCCGGGTGTGCTGGGCGGCGGGTGGGAGGTCCAGCATGATCATGGGCTCGTCCGCCAGTTCGGTGACGGACACCGTCTCGCGGTGCGCCAGCCGGTGCCCGGCGGGCAGCAGCGCATACGGCGGCGCGCTGTACAGCAGCACCGAATCAAGGCCGTCGGGCAACGCGATGTCGTAGCCGATCGCCAGGTCGAGGCCGCCGGCGAGGAGGCGTTGCGGCAGTTCGGCCTGATTGCCGGTGACCACGGACAGGTCCACGCGTGGATGGTGGTCGCGGACCCATTTCATGAGGATGGGGACGATCGTCGGCGCGACGGTCGAGTAGCAGCCCAGCACTAGCGGGCCGGCGAGTTCGGCGGCGGCAGCGAGTTCGAGTTCGTCGGCCTCGCGCAGGAGCGCGGCGATCCGCGTGCGCAGATACTGGCCGGTCGGGGTGAGCGTGATGCCGTGTGCCTTGCGGCGCACTACGAGCTGGCTGTTCAGAATGCGCTCCAGTTCGGTGAGCGCTGAGGCGACCGCGGTCGGCGTGACGTGCAGGGCAGCCGCTGCCGAGGAGATCGATTTCGCCTCCGCGACGGCGGCGAAGTACTCGAGCTGACGCAGGGTGTAGCGCGGCATAACCAACCTCTGGTGTGGTTATTGGCAGGTTATTTGGACTTTACCTGTGGTGGTGCGCCGCACCAGGCTGATCGTCGAGGAGGTCGACGATGACAACCGAAACCACGGCGGCGCGCGAAATCCCGACAGCGGAGTGGGTGGAGATCCCAGCCCTGTACGCCGATCCGTACCCGATCTACCAGCGATTGCGGGAGAGCGCGCCGATCCACTGGGTCCCCGCGGTCGACCGTTGCCTGGTCGTGGGGTACGAGGCCAGCCACGAGATCGAGTTGGACCAGGAACGCTTCTCCGCCGACGAAGAGCAGTCGCTGATGAAGCGCGCGATGGGCCACAGCATGCTGCGCAAGGACGATCCCGAACACGACCTGGAGCGCAAGGCTTACGGCGGCGTGCTGCGGCCGAAAGCGATCAAGCAGCAGTGGGAAGCGGTCTTCGAACGCAACTACCGCACCTACGCGGAACGGTTGCGTGCCGCCGGGCCAGGCGCGGATCTGGTCGCCGAATTCGCCGCGCCGTACGCGGCGGAAAACCTGCGTACCGTTCTCGGCCTCGACAATGCGTCCCCGGAGGATTTGCAGCGCTGGTCCCAAACCCTCATCGACGGCACCGGAAACTACGCCGACGATCCGGGGGTCTGGGCGGCCGCGGAGCGCTCGTCGCGCGAAGTCGACGAGGCAATGGACGAAATGCTGCCGGTGTTGCGCGACAAGCCCGACGGCAGTCTGTTGTCGGTGCTCGGGGCTTCCGGAATGCCGCTGGAAGCGTTGCGGGCCAACATGAAAATGACCATCGGAGGCGGGCTCAACGAACCGCGGGACGCAGTCGCGACCACGGTGTGGGCGCTACTCAAGCACCCTGACCAGCTGGCGACTGTTCTGGCGCAGTCGCGATGGCAGGACGCTTTCGAGGAATGCCTTCGCTGGACCGCGCCGATTGGTATGTATCCGAGGCAGACGACGCGGGACACCGAAGTGGCGGGCATGGCGATCCCGCGCGGCACCCGGCTGGGCATCGTGATCGGTGCGGCGAATCGTGATCCGGAGGTGTTCGACGATCCGGAGTCCTATGACATCGACCGGCCGCGCAAACCGCATCTCGCGTTCGGCGGCGGCAACCATTTCTGTGCTGGAGCCTGGGTCGCCAGGACGTCGGTGGTCCGGGTCGCGCTGCCGCGGCTGTTCGCCGATTTCCCGGGGCTGCGGCTGGATCCGGCGCACCCCGCGACCGTCGGCGGCTGGGTTTTCCGCGGCGTGCTGACCCTGCCCGTGCACTGGGACTGACCCCGAGGAGCTTCGCATGCCCAAGGTCACTTTTCATCACGACGGCGGAGCCAGCACCGTCGACGTGCACGCTGGCACCACTGTGATGCGCGCGGCTGTCGAGAACGGCGTCGACGGAATCGTCGGCGAATGCGGTGGGCAAGCCATGTGCGCGACCTGCCACGTGTATGTCCGCGAGCATTGCCTTTCCACCTTGCCGCCGCGGTCGGAGGACGAGGAGGAAATGCTCGAATGCACTGCGGCACCGAGAGATGAGCGACGCAGCCGTCTCGGCTGTCAGCTCACACTTGGCGGTGCGCTCGAAGAGATCGAGGTCGATCTGCCCGAAACGCAGCTCTGAATCGGCTGCCCGGCTCCGGAAGCTTTCCGGAGCCGGGCAGCGGATCAGAAACCGTCGCAGGAGGCGGTCGCGAAGTTGCCCGACGCCTTGGCGGTCTTGGTTTCCTTGCCGTCCACGACGACCTTGCAGGTCACGTCGCCACCCTCGGCACCGGTGGTGACGGCCAGGGTGCCGCCCTTGATCAGGCCCTTCGTGGAGATGTCTTTCGACCACGGCAGGGACTTCGGCTGCTCCTGGTTGGTGGACGCGCCGCCGTCGCCGATCGTGGTGTAGCTGATCGAGGCGTCCTTCGCGGTGCCGGAAACCTCGTAGTGGATGGTGACGGAGCGGTTCGCTTCGTTGTTGAGTTCGTTGACGGCCTTGGTGACCGTCGCGGCCCAGATGATGCACAGCACCAGGCCGATCACCGAAAGCACGAGGCCGGCGATCGAGAGGCCCTTGTTCGTGGCCTTTCCGGAGCGTGTCCGGGCGAAGCCGAGCGCGGAGAAGATGATCCCGAGGATCACCAGCGGCCACGCGACGATCCCGATGATCGGGATGAACGAGAAAATCAGGCCGACCAGCCCGAGTACGAACCCGGCGGTGCCGAGGCCGTTCTTCGGCGGGACCGGGTAGGCCGGCGGGGCCGCCTGGGGCGCGGGCGGCGGAGGGTAGTCAGGGGCGGACATGAGAGCCTTTCGTGATCGTTTGACCACAAACAGGTCGCATTACCCGCCCCGAGTGTTACGGCGTGCTCGATATCAATTCGGGCGCGGCTCCACGTGCACTCGTTCCCCCTGCAGTCCGAAGAGGATCAGCAGCTCCACCGCACCGCCGTCGGCCGAGCCGAGCCAATGGGGTTCCGTCGTGTCGAACTCCGCGGCTTCGCCGGGCGGGACGGTCAGGTCCTTCGCGCCCACGATCAGGCGGAGGTGGCCATTGAGGACGTACAGCCATTCGTACCCGCTGTGCGTCTTCAGCGCGGGTTCGGCGGAGCGGCCGGGGATCAGCATTTTGTACGCGTGCACCCCGCCCGGTCGCCGGGTGAGCGGCACGTAGGTCATCCCGTGCTGGTGAATCGGGCGCAGGTGGACGCGCGGGTCGCCGGCGCGGGGAGCGCCGACCAGGTCGTCGATCGGCACGTCGTAGGCGCGCGACAGCGGCAGGAGGAGTTCCAGGTTCGCCCGGCGCTGGCCGTTTTCCAGGCGGGACAGGGTGCTTTCCGAGATGCCGGTCTCCACCGACAGGTCGGCGAGGGTGATGCCGCGCCGGTTGCGCAGGGTGCGCAGCCTCGGGCCGACCGCGTCCAGGACTTCGTCGATCTCACGCATGACCCCAGTCTCGCGGAAGTCGCGAGACTGGGGTGCGTTCAGGTCAGCCGACCAGCTCAGGCGTCGGTTTCGCGGCGCGGCGCGCGGGGGCGGTTTCCGGGAGGATCAGCAGGCAGACCAGGCTCAGCACGAGCAGTGCGGCCAGGTAGTAGCCGACCGCGAGGGCGTCGCCGGTCGCGGCGACGATGCGGTTGGCGATCATCGGGGAAAGTCCGCCGCCGAGCACCGCGCCGACGTGGTAGCCCACGCCGAGGCCGGACTGGCGCTGTTCGCGCGGGAACAGCTCGGCGAACCAGGTGTACATCGGTCCAAAGAGGATTCCAGTGGCGGTGAAACCCAAGAGCAGCGCGAAGAACACCGAGCTGACGGTGCCGGCGGACGCGATCGGGAACATCACCAGTGCGGCCCCGATCGACAGGATCGAACCGGTCAGCATCACCGGTTTGCGGCCGATCCGGTCGGACAGCCAGGCGGCTCCGACGTTCGCGGCGGCGTGGCAGAGCAGGGTGATCGTCGAAATGGTGACGATCGGGGCGCGCGGGAGGCCGAGTCCTTCCGGGGCGGCCGCGGTCGCGTAGGACAGCATGAACGTGACCAGCGCGAAGGTGCAGGCGGTGAGGCCGAGGTTCGCGCCGGCGATCAGCAGCAGCCGTCGCCAATTCGAGCGGAGGACGTCGGCGAGCGGCTTTTTCGCCCGCGTTTCGGCGGCGGCCATTTTCTCGAATTCCGGACTTTCCGAAACGCCGCGGCGCACCCAGATGCCGATGGCCAGCACGATCCCGCCGGCGAGGAACGGGAGCCGCCAGCCCCAGCTCATGATGTCGTCATTGGGCAGCAGGAGAACCAACGCGAACGCCAGGTTCGCCAGTACGACGCCGATCGGCGAGCCGAGTGCGACGAAAGAACCGTAGAGGCCGCGCCGTTTTTCCGGCGCGTGCTCGACGGCGAATACGGCGGCACCGGCGCTTTCCCCGCCTCGGGCGGCACCGTGCAGCAGGCGCAATCCGACCAGCAGCAGCGGCGCGGCGATGCCGATCACCGCGTACGGCGGGAGAACGCCCATGCCCAGCGTCGCGAAACCCATCAGCAGAAACGCGGCGTACAGTGCGGTGCGGCGGCCTCGACGGTCACCGAGCCAGCCGAAGAGGGCCGCGCCGAGCGGGGCCATCACGAAACCGATGGCGAACGTCGCGAGGCTCATGAAGGTGCCGAACCAGGCGTTGCCGGTTTTGAAAAAGACCGACCCGAACACCAGCGCCGCCGCGGTGCCGTAGATCGAGAAGTCGTACATTTCCAAGGAAGTGCCGACGCCGGCGGCGAATCCGAGCCGCAGCACGCCGGGGGAGTGCGCTTCGTCGCGCTTGGCCATAGCCGGCCTTTCGTCGTCTCGCGCGGAATGCGCGAGGTGTCCGGTGGTGGGGAAACGGTGGACACAGCTTAGGGAGCACGTGACGAAGGAGGCAAAGTCCGATTTCCGGCGGATTGATAAATAAAATCTATCAATTAATCGACGCGAGGGCCGGAATCAGCGGATTCCGGCCCTCGCGGTCAGTACAGCTCGATCACCAGTTTTTCCGAGCGGGCTCGCGACACGCACAGCGCCATCTGGTCGCCGGAAGCCTTGTCGCTGGCCGAAAGGCACTGGTCCCGGTGCTCCGGGGTGCCCTCCAGCACGCCGGAAACACACGAGCCGCAGATGCCTTCCTCGCACGATTTGAACACCTCGATCCCGTTGTCGGTCAGCACCGACAGGATCGAGCGGTCGGCCGGGATCTCGAACACCTCGCCGGTGTCGAGTTCGACGGTGAACGCCTGGTCGCCGCTCGTGTCGACCTCGGCCGCGGTGAAATGTTCGACGTGCAACTGGGATTCGCCGACCACCGGCGCGAACACGCCGGCGACCTGCTCCATGAACCCTTCCGGACCGCAGGTGTACACGTGCCCGGAGGAACTGAGCCCGCTCGCCACTTCCGCCAGTACGGCGGGCTGTTCGCCGCGCGGTACGCCGAAATAGAGCAGCACTCGATCGCGGAATTCCGCCCGTTCTTCCAGCAAGGAAACGAAAGCCGCCGACTCCCGGCTGCTCGCGAAGTAGTGCAGTTCGAATTCCGCACCGTCCGCGTGCAGCTGATAAGCCAGGCTCAGCAACGGAGTCACGCCGATGCCGCCCGCGACCAGCACGTGCCGGTCCGCGTCCGGAGCCAGCGAAAGCAGGTTCCGGGTCTCGCCGATTTCCAGCTTGTCGTTCTCCGCGACGGTGTGCAGCGCCTCGGAGCCGCCCCGCGAATCCGGCTCCCGCTTCACCGCGATCAGCAGCGACGACGTGTCGTCCGGCCGCCCGCACAGCGAATACTGCCGCAGGATCCCAGTCGGGCCGGTGACGTCGACGTGCGCACCGGCGGGGTGCGGGTCGAACGGCAGACCGTCGGCGCGCACGAGGCGAAGCGCCCGGATCCCGGGCGCTTCCTCGACGACCTCGGCCACGCGGACCACGGTGTTCGGCATCGGCTCTCCGTTTCAGGGCAAGCGGTTCAGCGCAGGTAAAGGCCGCCGTTGGCGTCCCAGCACGCCCCGGTGACCGAGGCCGCGCCGGGCGAGGCGAGCAGCGACACCATCCGCGCGATGAACGCCGGGTCGCCGAGCCTGCCGACGGGGATGTTCTTCGTGAAGGCTTCGAGGTTGTCCTCGCCGACGATCGACCGCACCATCGGGCTGTCCAGCGGCCCGGGCGACACGGAGTTCACGGTGACCCCGCGCGACCCGAGTTCGCGGGCGAACACCTTCGTCGCGGACATGATCGCGCCCTTGGACGACGCGTAATGCCCGCCGGTCGCGGTGCCGCCGTTCTGGCCGGCCAGCGACGCCATGTTCACGATCCGCCCGTAGCCCTGTTCGGCGAAGTACGCGCCGAAGATCTGGCAAGCGGTGAACGTGCCGGTGAAGTTGACCGCGAGAACCGCGTCGAGGTCTTCCGGCGTGATCTCCATCAGCGGTGCCGCCTGCGTGCGGGCCGCGTTGTTGACCAGCACCTGGACGCTGCCGAAGTCTCGGACGACGTCGTCCTTCAGCTGCGCGAGCGCCGCCCGGTCACGCACATCGACCAGGTAGCCGCGGCAGTTGCCGAGTTCCTCGGCGAGTTTATCCGCCGCTTCGCCGTTGACGTCCGCGATCGCGACGCGGTAACCCTCGGCGTGCAGCTGCCGCACGATCGCTTCCCCAAGCCCGCTCGCGCCGCCGGTGACAACGGCGACGTGCGGTTCGGCCGGCGCGCTCACAGCAGGAATCCCGCGGCGGGCACGGCGTCATCGCTGTTGACCAGCCGGATGACCTTCAACGCGATCCGGTCGCCTTCGGGACCGTCCGGCGACAACTGGATGCGGTGCACCAGATCCGCTGCCCACAGGTCGTGGTTGCCGCGTTTGTAAGCGACCAGGATCTGCGCTGACCGCAGCACAACTTCTTCGTCCGAAATGGACTCCGGGACGAATCGCGACACCGTGCGCACCGTGCGCGCGGAATCGACGGCGGCGAGCGCGTAGCCCTCGGTCATCCGCGCGATGCGCATCTGCCGCATCCGCGCGTCGTCGTAGACCATGTTCAGCGAGCCAGCGAAATCGTCGGTTTCCCGGTCGATCGGGATGACGTAAATGCCGTCTTCGGTGAACAGCTTTTCCCACGCGTGGTACTCCGTGCGGTCGAGCAGTTCCGCCTCGCGGTTGACGAGGTCGACGGCGCGCGCGACCCGGATGTCGGTGGTGGGGATGGTTTCAGTCATCGCCCATCATCTCCTTCCACTGGGCGTACGCGGCGCGCATGCCGGTTTCGTCGGTGACATGCGAGGTCGGCCAGCCTTCGGGGCTCGCCTTCTCCCGCGCCAGCCCGCGGTTGACCAGGATCGGCAGGTCCGGACCGCCGTGCGCACCGCGCTGGACACGGTCCCAGCCTTCGGCGTCGTCGGGCGTGCCGAAGCCGAACGGGCCTTGGAAATGCTCGTGGATGCGTAGCCGTTCGCGGTTCACGATGTCCAGCTCCGGCGGGCCGTCGGGGCCGATCGCGACGTGCTCGATCAGGGTCTCGTTGACCGAAATCGGCCGCAGCACGCGGAAAAACGCCGCGGACATCGAGACGTTCGGGAACAGGTTCAGGTTGAACCCGGTGCCGTGCATGGCCCGGACGACCTTGCGCACCTGCGCCTCGTCCAGCGTCTTCGACAGCTCGGCCACGACGTGGTCGAACCGTCCCTGCAGCGGTTCGGAGCCGTCGTCGACGTCGAGGTCGGAGTGCTCCGGCACCATCTGCATGACGCTGTGGCCGTTGCCGAGCGAGTGCGTGATCGCCGACGGATCGGTCATGAACGACATCATGTCGGCGGTTTCCGCGTCCACCGAAGCCATCCACGACCGGTGCACGATCGGGAAGTGGTAGCCGTCGGTGGTGTTCTCCAGCTGGATCTTCCAGTTGCCGCGGAATTTGAACTGGTGCTTGCCCAGCACCTTGATCGGGTAGCCGCCGCCCTGCTTCATGAAACGGTCGATCCACAGTTTTGCGTCGCCGAGGAAGTCCTCAAGGGACTCAGCGTCCTCGTCGAAAGTCGCGAAAACCATGCCGCCGTACGACTCGGTGCGCAGCTTCTTCAGCGACAGCTCGCCCTTTTCCAGCACGCCTTCGTAGCCATCCGGATAAGGGATGCCGCGCAGCTTGCCGTCGAGGCCGTAGCTCCAGGCGTGGTACGGGCAGGTGAAGCCGTTGGCCTTGCCGCTCGGCTTCTCGCACAGGCTCGCGCCGCGGTGGCGACAGCGGTTGAGCATCGTGTGCAGCGTGCCCTTGCGGTCGCGGGTCACGATTACCGGCTGGCGGCCGACGTACGTCGATTTGAAATTCCCCGGCTGGGCCAATTCGCTTTCGTGCGCGACCCACACCCACGAACGCTCGAAGATCTGCGTCATCTCGCGTTCGAAGATTTCCGGGTCGGTGTACAGTCGCGCGGCGACGCGGTCGCTTTCGGCGAAATCGGCGGGAACTTTCGCGTTCTCAGTCATGAGTTCTCCGATTTCAGTCAGGCAGTTCGACGTCTTCGCGGACGGTCAGCGGACGGCCGATCCGGGCCTCGATCTTGGCGAAGCGCCACAGCTTGACGCCGTTGCTGCCGACCTCCGTCGTGCGCAGCAGATTGCACCCGGCCTTGACGGTTTCCTGGCTGTCGGCGTCGGCGAGGATGTAGCAGGTCCACGGCCAGCCGTCGGACGGGCCGACCATGTGCGCGTCGTCGTCGATGTCACCGATGAAAGTGATGCCGGGCAACGCTTTCAGCTGGTCCATCATGGACACGAAGGACTGCCAGACGTCGCCGATGGTGATGCCGTCGGCGGGCAGATCGAAGAAGTTCTGGTTGATGCCGATGCAGAAAAGCACCCGCAGGGGCTGCGTGCTCACAGTCGGAGACTCCTCGTCGTGGTGGTGGCTGGTCAGCGGAATCCGGGGCTGGTCGGCGGCTGTCCCATGAGAACCGCGCCGGCGGCGTCGTGGATGGCCGGGCCCAGGAACGCATGCTGCTTGGGTACCAGTGCGTCGCCCTGAAGTCCACGCAGCGGGTGCGTCGCGTAGATCGGCGCGGTGCCGGAAATCTCGACGAGCTTCGAAACCACCTCGGACGACGTCTTCGCCAGGTGCGCGGACGAAAGCCGCAGCTGGGCGTTCTGCTCGTCGCTGGCCTCGTCGCCGGAAACGACGGTTTCCCAGACCTCGTGGCTGACCTCGTAGAACCAGGCGCGGGCGGAGCGCAGCGCGGCCTCGGCGTCGGCGTACCCGGTGCGGTAGTAGCCGCGGTCGGCGAGCTTCGGCGCACCGGTGACGCCGGTGTAGCCAGCGCCGACCTCGCGGGCGTGGTCGAGCGCCGCTCGCGCGACGCCCGCGCCGACGATGGCGAGAACCTGTGCGGCGTAAGCGATCGTGGGGTAGCGGTAGAGCGGCTCGTCCACGGTGGGCGCGCCGCCGCGGATGAACGTCCACTCGCGCGGGACCTCGACGTCGCGCACGACCAGGTCGAACGAACCGGTGCCGCGCATGCCGACGACGTCCCAGTCCTGGACGATTTCGACCTGGTCGGGACGCAGCAGCGCGGTGCGCGGTTTGCCGCCGGTCGACTCGTCGCCGGGGATGCCGACGCCGAGGATGTCCGCGCCCATGCAGCCGCTGGCGAACTTCCAGCGGCCGTCCACGCGGAAGCCGGTTTCGGTCGCCGGGGCGGGCTGGACCGGGAAGAGTCCGCCGGCGAAAGCGACGTCCGGACCGTCCTTGTACAGCTCGGCCTGGGTGTCCAGCGGGAGCGCGGCGAGGTAGATCAGCGACGAGCCGAAGCTGGCGACCCACCCGGTCGAACCGTCCACTGTGGAAATCCGCTCGATCAGGCGGAGGAACTCGGCGGGCGGGAGCGGCTTGCCGCCGAACTTCGCCGGGGTGCTCGCCCGGTAGACGCCGAGCTGCTTGAGCCGGTCGATGAAGTCGCGCGGCACGTAGCGCTGCTGCTGGAACTCGTCCTTGCGCCTGGCGAGTTCGACGAGCACCTCCTCCATGGTGACTTCGCTCATCGATGCTCCTCGGGAACGGGCGGTGCGGTCGCTCCGACGGTACGAACCCGGCGCCCGCGCGGGAATTGGTAGTGCCTGAGCGGGCGTAGGGGATTTCTTCAGTGCGAGCCGTCAGCCAGGGGCTTTACCCTGAGCCGATGGAAGCGGACCCGCGCGCGCCCGAGCTGACGACGCACGATTTCGTCGCGATGCTCAACGCCAGCCGCACGTGCGTGCTCGTGCACGACGGCGCGACGAAGAACATCCTGTGGGCCAATCCGGCCGCGTGCGAGATGCTCGAATGGAGCGTCACCGAGCTGCGGCCGTTGAAGGCGAACCACATGAGCAGCTCCGCGCAGCAGTACGACCGGGTGATCGGGCGGGCGTGGCTGCAGGAGGCCGTCGACAAAGGCGTCAGCCGGATCGAATGGCATTACCGCACCAAATCCGGCCGGGTGATCCCGACCGACGCGGTGGCCACCCGGGTCGAACTGGCGCAGGGCCCGGCGGTGATGGTGCAGTTCCGGGACATCGAACGCGAGCAGGAAATCGAGCGTGAGCTGCGGCTGACCACGTCCTGGGTGGACGCGCTGGCCAGGCAGACGTCGGCGGTCGCGTTGATGCTCGACGGTTCGGGCGAGCTGCGGTTCGCGACGGACTCCGCGGTCGCGCTGTTCGGCGCGACGCCGGATGAGCCGCTCGGCAGGCTGACCGACTACGCCGGCCTGCGTCTCGACGACCGTCCGGCCACTTGGGACGAGGTCCGCGAACGCGCGGCGCCGGCGACGCAGGTACGGCTGGAAATCCAGGGCCGGGTGTGGCTGGAGGGCAGCGTCGAACGGCTTCGAGAGCCTGGTGGGGACGCCTTTCTGCTGCTGCTCCACGATGTGTCCGAGCGCATCCGCGGCGAGGTCCAGCGTGAGCGGGAGCTGCACCGGGAGAACTACCTGGCGCGCTACACCGCGATGGGCGACATGGCGATGGCGATCGCGCACGAGCTGAGCCAGCCGCTCGCCGCCGCGGGCAATTTCCTGGCCGGGGTGCGGTCGCGGACCCTCGATGCCGCGCCGGTCGTGTACGGCATCGACAGCGCGGTCCGGCAGATCGAGCGGGCGAGCCAGATCGTGTCGTCGGTGCGAGCGTTCGTCGGGCATCTGGAGCACGTGGAGCAGGTGGCCGACCTCAACGAGATCGTCGAGGAATGCCTGTATTTCGTGCGGCTGCGAGCCGAGCCGGCCTCGATCGAGGTGACCTTCGAACGGTCCGCCGAGGCGGTGCCGGTGCGCTGCGAACGCGTGCTGACCGGCCAGGTCGTGCTCAACCTGTGCTTCAACGCGATCGAGGAAATGGCGCAGTGCCCGCAGCAGCGGCGCAGCCTGGTGCTCACCACGCGCCGCGACGGCGAAACCGGCGTGGTCACGGTGGACGACCGCGGCCGCGGCTTCCCGCGCAACCCGTTCGACGAGTCGTTCACCGCGAAGGAGCGCGGCAGCGGCATCGGACTGGCGCTGAGCCACCGCATCATCACCCGCCAGCACGGGACGATCTGGGCCGAACACCGGGCGGGCGGCGGTTCGCGGTTCGGCTTCGCACTGCCCGCGACCGGCCCGGGTTAGGAATTCTTCAGCTACGCCGGGGAAGTTCTCGATATCCCGCCGCCGGTGCGGCTTTGTACGGTCGAGGCAGTCCAGGCCCCAGTACTAGGAGGCACCGTGTCCGAGCTGACCCGGACCCAGCGCGAATTCCGCACCGCGATGGCCAACCTCTCCGCGGCCGTCAACGTCGTGACCACGGCGGGCCCGCACGGCCTCGCCGGCATGACGGTGAGCGCCGCCTGCTCGGTCACCGACAGCCCGCCGACCGTGCTGGTGTGCGTCAACCGGTCGAGCCGGTCGCACGCGATCCTGGTCGGCAACGGCCGGGTCTGCGTCAACGTCCTCGGCCCCGGCCAGGAGGACCTGGCCATGCACTTCGCCGGCGCGACGAAGGTGCCGACCGCCGAACGGTTCGAGCAGGACTGCTGGGACCTCGGCAGCGAGGACGCCCCCGTCCTGCGCGGCGCGGCCGCCTCGCTGGTCGGCCGGATCGTCGCCGAGCAGGAGCACGGGTCGCACTCGGTGCTGTTCGTCGAGATCGAGAAGGTGCTGACCGCGCCGGACAGCGGAGCTTTGGTGTACTTCCAGCGCCGCTTCCACCGGCTCGCCGCACTCAGCGCCTGACCGAGGAGATTCCGTGGACCGCATGACCCTGACCTGCTACAACGACACGCACGGCTACGGCTGGCGGCACGTCGACCTGTTCGTGCACGACGAGCACGGCCGCGAGCTGGACTGGGTGCACTGGCAGGTCCCGGCCGACGGCCCGGACGCCGCCGACGAGGCCACCGCCCGCGTCGAGCCACTGCTGCGCCGGACGTCCGGCTGGCGGCACGCGGTCAGCGCGAGCGGCATGGACTACTGGACCGCCGACGCCGCCTGGACCCAGCCGTGACCGCCCCGTGGTCGCTGCGCGCCCTCGTCGCCGACCTGGCCGCCGGCCGGACGACGCCGGAAGCGGCTCTGGTGGAGGCCCGCTCACGGATCGCCTCGGCTTCGTTCGATGCCTGGGTCGCTCCCGCTGAGGTGCCGGTCTCGACGGGTCCGCTGGGCGGGGTTCCGTTGGGCGTCAAAGACATCATCGACTTGGCCGGACTTCCGACCCGCTGCGGTTCCGTACTGCGCGCGGACGCCCCACCGGCCACTGTGGACGCTTCGATCGTCCGCGAATGGCGTCGGGCCGGTGCGGTGCCGATCGGCAAGACGGTTACTACGGAATTCGCTTTCTTCGCGCCCGGCCCCACGGATAACCCAGCCGCGCCCGGCCACACACCCGGCGGTTCCTCCAGCGGTTCCGCCGCCGCCGTCGCCGCCGGACACGTTCCGTTGGCGCTGGGCTCGCAAACCGCTGGCTCGGTCACCCGGCCAGCTGCGTTCTGCGGTGTCGCGTCGCTGGTCATGACGCGGGACCGGTTCCCGGTCGACGGCGTCACCGGCCTGAGCCCGAGCCTGGACAGCCACGGCATGTTCACCGCGACGGTGTCCGATCTGGCCTTGGCCTGGTCCGCGTTGTCCGACGAGCCGGAGGCGGCCGTTTCGGCACCGCGATTGCTGGTGTGGTCGCCCGAAGCTGCTACCCCTGCGATGCAGACCGCGCTTCGCACTGCGGTTTCTGGACTACGCGCCGCCGGTGCCGTAGTCGACGAATTCCCGGACCCGGCGCTGGTTACTGCATTGACCGCCGCCCACCCCGTGGTGATGGCCTATGAAGCGGCACGGGAACGTTCCGTCGAGCTTGCCTCCGCGGACCGGCTCAGCGCTCCGTTGTCGCAACTGCTGCGTACTGGCGCGGAGATGCCGTACTCGGACTACGAGGCCGCGCTTGCCGTCGTCGCCTCCGGCGCTTCACGGCTAGCGGAGATCACGACCGGCTACGACGCCGTGCTCGCGCCCGCCGCACTCGGCTCCGCCCCCGCGGGCCTGAGCGCGACCGGAGACCCGGTGCTCAGCCGCCCCTGGCAAGCTCTGGGCCTGCCGGTCGTCGCCGTGCCCGGCCTGCGTGACGAAGCCGGATTGCCGCTGGGACTGCAACTGGTCGGCAGCTCCCACGGCGAGTCTGCCCTGCTGGGATCCGGCCGCTGGGTGGAGACCGCGCTTAAACCGTGACGCGATGGGTGAGGATGTCGCGGACCAGCGTCCCCAGGCTGTCCGCCGACGTCTTCGCCTTGATCCGCGCCCGATGCACGTCCACGGTCTTGACGCTGGTGCCGAGCCGATGCGCGATCGCCTGGCTCGGCATCCCGTCGACCACCAGCCGGAGCACCTCGCGCTCCCGCTGGGTCAACGTGTCCAGCCGAACCCGGACCGCCTGCCGCTCCGCCTGCTCGGCGAACCGGCGGCGGGCCTCGATGAGCTGGGTTTGGACCACCTCGACCATGCGCTGGGCCTGGTAGGGCTTCTCCAGGAAGTCGACCGCTCCCGCGGTGAGCGCGCGGACCGACATCGGGATGTCGCCGTGCGCGGAACAGAAGATCAGCGGAGCCGGGCAGTCGATTTCCGCGAGCTTTTCCTGGAGTTGGAAGCCGCTGATCGCCGGCATCCGCACGTCGACGATGATGACCGCGGGCTCGGCCGGATCGAATTCGTCGAGAAAGGTCTGGGCGTCCGGATAGGTCAGCGCCTGCACCCCGACGCTCTCCAGCAGGAACACCAGGGACTGCCGCAAATCCTCGTCATCGTCGACGACGTGCACCACCGGGTCGTCGCTCATGGCTTCATCAGCACCGACGCCGACGGATAGTCGCTGGCCCACCCCTCGGGCAACGGCGCGATGAAGACGTTTTCGGTGCGAGTACGGGTGATCCGCCAGGTGTTGTCTTCCCGCCGGAACGCATTGTTCAACCGGCTGGACCGCAGCAGCGCCTTCCCGTCGGAGAACAGCCACGGCTGCATGTGGATCCATTGCCCGGTGGCTTCGTCGCCGTCCACGTGGATTTGCTCGGACGTCAGGTAATGTGCGTTCAGCAGAAGTTCGGGATCCTTTTTCTCGCCCCAGAACCGCTGGAAATGCGCCCGGATGGCATCCGCGCCCTCGGCCCGCCCGAACTGCCCGTCGTAGTACTCGCCGACGCCCTCCCACACCGCGTCGTCGGTGTAGAGCGCCATGATGAGGTCGATCCGCTCGTCGTCGCCGCCGACGCCGAACTCCGGGCAGGGCGTGTCGCAGAGGAACATGTACCGCGCCTGCACCCGCCGGATCTCCGCCTCGGCCTCAAGCACCCCGACCCGCCGCACGAGCCCCGCGACGGTCTCCTCCAGCGCGGCAACCCGCCGGCCCTGGTCGTCTGTCGGCGAGTTGGACGTTGCGGCGTGCTCGAGTGACATCGGTTCCTCACCAGACGGTCGTGACGGTTGGTGCTTCGGTGCCGAGTCTGGCCTTTCGGTGCGGTTTTCGGCCCGTTGACAGGGTAACCGGACCACCCGTGGCGTCGGCAGTTGTGCTCAGCCTCTGCCTGGGCTGGAAGGGTTGTCAATCGAATCGGCGAGTTATGCGCGGCGTGTTTCAACGGGGTGGTGGCGGTTATCAATGGCGGCCTGTTGGGTGGCTCGGAAGTCCGTGAGAGAGCCCCTCGCGGACTCTGATTCCCATGCCAGGGCCTTAAGGCGGCCTTGGGGGTGCGGCTGAGGCGTGTCCGCCCAGGCTGAAGCGGCTGGCGGACCGGGCTGGCTTGCTTCGGGGCCTGCGCGGACGGCGGGAGCTGGGTCTTGTACGCGGAGCGTGCTGTGCCGTCTGTGAGGGACTCCTTGAGGGAATCAGATTCCCTCAGGGGCCCCCTCACGGACTTGAAGAAACGGTCATACTGGCATTAATCAGGCATTTTGCTGACATGGACGTCCTTTATGGACGGTCAGCAGGCTGAGTCGCCCGGCTTAAGTCCCTGGCGTTGGACTCTGCTTCCCGTAAGGAGTCCTTCACGGACCGCGCGCACCGCTGGCGGATTATGCAGCACTCGCCCGTTCCGCGATACCGTTGCGTATGCGCGTTTCCACTGGTGCCAGCCTCCGGAGCCGGCGATGAGCGGGGCTCAGCGAGCCGACGCCCGGGAGAACCGGGAACGGATCGTCGAGATCGCCCGCGAGGCAATCGCCGGTTCGGGAGAGCTGCGGCTGAACGCGGTCGCCAAGTCGGCTGGTGTCGGGCAAGGGACGCTCTACCGGCATTTCCCCACGCGCGAGGACCTGCTTGCCGAGGTGTACCGGCAGGAAGTGGAGGAGCTGGTCGCGCTCGCACCGGAACTGCTGACCGCACACGGACCGGTTGAAGCCCTGTCTCGCTGGTTCGACCGGATCGCCGAATACGCGCGAGTCAAGCGGGGCGTCTTCGCGGCGCTGGAAACCGCCGTGTGGAAAGGCCTGTCCGAAGAAAGCCACGGCCCACTCGGCGACGCTATTACCCTCCTGCTCGACGCCGGAAAAGCCGAAGGAACCATCCGCCCCGACATCGACGCCCGCGACTTCTTCATCCTGTCGGGCTACCTGACCCGCCTGGACGAGGACGAGTGGGATTCCCGCGCGCGGCATCTTCTGGACGTGCTGTTGCAGGGGGTTCTTGCCCGCTGACCGGGACCGCCGCGTCGGCGCTGAACGGGTTGGTGGTCAAGGTGTGATCTGCTTGCGAGACAACGGATTCCCGTGCTGACTAGGGTTCGCTCGAATCCGACAGTCGCGGTGGGTCAGGTCGACTGTCGTGAGGAGGCCATCTCGGCGCGGCGGGGGTGGGGTGCGCAGTCCGGACAGGGGCAGGCAACGCGAGTGCGCTCCGGTACCGGCCGTGTGGCAGCTGTTGTGAGGCGAATGCGATAACGATGCGGTCGGCCCGGCGTGGCAAGCAGGCCGCGCGGCAGGGAACGCGCGCTGCGATCGCTCCGGTGGGTCGTGTGATCGTTGTTGCGAGGCAGGCGTGATCGAAAGTGGTCATCCCGGTGCAGCAGGCGCGGTGTGCAGGCCGCAGCGGGCAGCATCGAGAAGCGAGCGCAAATGCGCAGTGGGCCGCGACCGCAGAGTGCGGACAACTGCTGGAAGTTACGAAACCTCAGCGCCAGAACCGGCCGAGGGCCGAGGCGTCGGGTGTGGTGTCCATATTGGACGGGCCGCTCGCGGATGCGTCCGGCCCGGTCCCCCAGATTTCCCCAGTGATGGTGCTGTCGATGTTTCCGTTCAGGAGGCGACGGCCAGGCGAACCCGGCGGTCGCGGGCGTACGAGACCAGCTCGCGGACCTCGTCGGTGGTGATGATGCGGACAGCGTCTTCCAGGATCTCCGCCGTGGCGACCTGCAGCGGCCAGGAACGCAAGCCGGGAGCGGGTTCGTGCCAGAACCACTGGCCTTGGGCGAGATCTTCGGCGGCGACGGTTGGTTCGTCGGTGTTCATGCCTGCAGCCTAACTGGCACCACCGACAGAAAATCGCTCTACCGGACATCCCGGGACAACCCAGTAGGAAGCGCAAGAAGTGAACGCGGGTTCGGCGATGGTTCGTGCTGGTCGGAAGGATGCGAGCGGGCTGCCGGGTGGCGTGGGTCACGTGCGGCTCCGGGGTGGGGAGCGGATGCGGGACCGTACGAAAGTTAGGGGTGACCTGGTCGCTCTCCGGGACGGCTCAGGTGGATTTTGCACGGCTGGGCGGCCTGCCCTAGGCTTCGCCGGTCACCGCGCACACACCGGGGGTTTCCGGGACGAGAGGAACGGTGCGAATGGCTTTGCGCGACCCCGAGGCGTACCGCGACATCGACCTGCCGACGATCATCCGGATGGAGCGGCGGCTTCCCTGGTACGGCTGGCCGCACCTGCCGCTGGGGCTGCTGGTGTGCGTGTCCGCGATTCTCGCCGCTTACCGGGTGCCGGTTTCGTATCACCTGACGACGGCGCTGGTCGCGGGCAGCGGCGTGGTCGGTGGGTTTTCCGGGTACGGCTGCGGGCTGGTCATGGTCAGCACGCCCGATCTGGTCCAGACCGGGGCGCTGCACTGGCGGCGCACCCGGGTGCTGCGTGCGTTGCTGATCGTGCTCGGCGGGCTGTCCGCGGCTTCGATGGCGGTCGTTGTGGCATGCCATATTTCGTTGCTGGCTGGGGCTTCCGACCAGCATCCGTTCCGGCTTTCGGTGCAGGCCGGGCTGTACCTGGTGCTCGTGGTCGCCAACACGGTTCTCGCCGGGCTTGAGGCGTGGCAGTTGTCGAAGGTGTTGCGCACGCCCGTCGCCGAGGTTGCCGCCGAGCAGGCTGGGCCGGTGCGGGTTCGGCTTGGCTGAGTGTCTACATCGGACTCAGCGCCTGCGCAGCAGCACTTCTTGAGTCACTGAGGCGACCAAACGTCCGTCGGTGGTGAAGAATTCGCCGTGGGTCAGGCCCCGGGTGCTTGCGTAGCTTGGGCTTTCCATGTCGAAGAGCAGCCATTCGTCCGCGCGGAACGGGCGGTGGAACCACACCGCGTGGTCCAGCGACGTCAGCTGCGGTTCGCCCGGGTCGTCCCGGTGCGGCAGCAGGGCGGTGCCGGCCAGCCGGATGTCGGAGATGTAGGTGAGCGCGCAGACGTGCGCCAGCGGGGCGTCCGGCAGCGCGTCTTTCGCGCGCACCCAGATCTGCTGACGCGGGCCGCGGCCGGTGTCGGGCAGGCCGGTTTCCGGGTTGCTGACGAAGCGGACCTCGATGGCGGACAGGACGATCGGCGAGCGGTCCTGTTCGACGACGCCAGCCTCGTCCGGGGCGGGGACGTCCGGCATCCGCGCCTGGTGCGCGCTGCTCTCGGCCTCGGTCTGGAACGACGCGGACAGGCTGAAGATGCTTTCGCCGTTCTGGATCGCGACAACCCGGCGCGTGGTGAACGAACCGCCGTCGCGGGTGCGTTCGACCTCGTAGATGATCGGCATGTCGGTGCGGCCGCCGCGGATGAAGTAGCCGTGCAGCGAATGCACGTGCCGCGCCGCGGGCACGGTCGCGCCGGCCGCGGTGAGGGCCTGAGCCGCGACCTGACCGCCGAACGCCCGCTGCGGGGAACCCTGGTGGCACCAGCCGCGGAACAGGTTCAGCTCGAGCGGTTCGAGCTTCAGCAGCTGGTCTAGCCCGGCCCGGGTCGGATCGATCGTCGTCACCCGGCCAGTCTAAGCGCCTGCTCAGCTGCTCCGCGGGGTGAGCAACGACGCGACCGCGGCTGGATCCTCCACGTGCGCGTTGTGCCCGAGCCCGGACAAGACCACTGCCTCGGGAACCAGAGCGCGCAGCTGCTCAGGGCGGGACATCGGATCGTTCTCGCCGGTGGCGAGCACCACAGGGCAGCGTGCGTCCGCCAGCAGGCGCGGCATGTCCGGACCGCCGACGCCGAAGACGGTCGGGTCCAGCGTCAGCCGCCAGCCGTCCGCGGTTTCGGTGACGCCGTCCGGGTCGGCCGGAGCCAGGCCGGTCAGGCCGGCGATCTTCAGGTACGCGGTTTCCGCCTCCTCTCGTGTGTCGAAAAACCTCGGCGGACGGGCTGCCAGTGCCGCGGCCCGGGCCAGGTCGTCCTCGCTCCACTCCACCTTGATGCCCACCGCCACCACGCTGCTGACGTCGAGCCCGTAGCGCCCGCTCGCCAGCTCCAGCGCGACGACCCCGCCGAGCGAATGGCCGAGGACAACGACCGGACCGGACTCGTCCAGCGCGTCGGCCACCGCGGCCGCGAGCGTCTCGAACGAGTACTCGGGCAGTCGCGGCGAGCCGCCGTGTCCGGGCAGGTCGGGCACGAGCAGCCGCTGGCCGGGCAGGCCGGTGAGGCCGTCCCAGACCGCGCCGGTGGAACCGAGCCCGTGCAGGAGCAGGACCGGCGGTTCGCCGTGTCCGGTGACGCGCAGCTTCAGCTTTTCCACCGGACGGATCTTTCCGCAGGCGGTGCTCTCGGGGCTAGGGTCGGAACGTGTCGAGTGCTGCCATCGCCGACCCGGACACCTACGTCACGGGCGTGCCCTACGACCTGCTTGCCCGCCTGCGCCGCGAAACGCCGGTGACCAGGATCGGCGACTTCTGGGCGGTGCTGCGCCACTCCGACGTACGGCACGTGCTCCGCACCCCGGCGGTGTTTTCGTCGCAGCTCGGCGGCACGCAGATCCGCGACCCGGGCACCGCCGAGGACCTGCGGTACGTGCGCCGGATGATGCTCAACATGGACCCGCCCGAGCACGGCAGGCTGCGCGGGCTGCTCACGAAGGCGTTCACTCCGCGCGCGATCAACCGGATCACCGAGCGAATCGAAGGCTGGGCGCGGGATCTCGTCGCGGCGGTGGCCGATCGCGGCGAATGCGATTTCGCCAAGGACATCGCCGCCGACCTGCCGCTGCTCACGCTCGCCGAGGTGTTCGGCGTGCCCGAGCAGGACCGCCGGTTGATGTTCGACTGGAGCAACCGCGTGATCGGCTTCCAGGACGCCGAATACTCGGTGAGTGCGACCGTCCGCGCCGACGACGTCACCGACCTCGCCCGCGCCGCGCTGGCCGTGCGCCCGGAACCCGGCCCGGACGGCCAGATGCCGGATCCGCGCAGCCGCGCCGGAATGCCCGATCTTTACGCGTACGCACACGCACTGGGCGAGCACAAACGCGCGCATCCCGGCGACGACGTGATGAGCAATCTGATGCAGTACGTGGACGACGACGGCGGCCGGGTGTCGATTGAGGAGTTCGAGAACCTCTTTTGGTTGTTTTCCGTGGCGGGCAACGAAACCCTGCGCAACGGCCTGCCCGGCGGGATGGACGCGTTGCTCGCGCATCCCGAGCAGTACCGCAAGCTGCTCGACGACCGGAGCCTGCTGCCCGGCGCGGTCGAAGAGATGCTGCGCTGGCACACGCCGGTGATGCACTTTCGCCGCACCGCGACACAGGACACTCGACTGTCCGATGTGGACATCAAGGCCGGGGACAAGGTGGTGGTGTGGTTTTCCTCGGCCAACCGCGACGAGACGGTCTTTCCCGATCCGGACGTGTTCGACGTGACGCGCGCGCCGAGCGAACACCTGACGTTCGGCCACGGCCCGCATTTCTGCCTCGGTTCGCACCTCGCGCGGGTGCAGATGCGAGCGTTGTTCGAGGCCGTGTTCGACCAGCTCGGCGAGGTCCGTCTCGCGGGCGAACCCCGCCGGCTGCGGTCGAACTTCCAGAACGGGCTCAAGAGCCTCCCGATCCGCTGGGACTGACGGGGTCAGCCGAAGCCGACCATGGAGAGCCAGCGGTCCAGGTACGCCGTGTCGCCGGTGCGATCCGCGATCTCCGCCGACAGCCTGCCGTAGACCATCAGCAGCAGGTCGCTCAGCGGCGCGGACACGGTGACCGCCGCGTTCTCCGGCGGACCCGGATGCCAGGCCAGCTGATCGCCGGTGAGATCGACCGTCCAGGACATCGCGTGGTCCGTGGGGGCGAGGTGGATCGTGCGGTCCGGGCCGAGCAGTGTGCGGCGTTCCGGGACGTGCTCCAGCAAGAGCGGCAGCGAGCCGAGTTCCAGCCATTCCTCCATCGCGTCGTGTGCGACGTCCGGTGTGACGGTGAATTCCCCGCCCGCCGCCAGCGTCGCGTCGGCGCGGTGAATCAGAGTCTCGTTCATGAACCGGCGGGCGTAGAACGCTGCTCGCGGCGGCCCGTTCGGCACCGGCGTGAACACCTCCGCGTCCGGCCCCGCTTCGCGCAGCGTCGCGACCAGCGTCTTCGCGCCGTCCACGAGCCAGGACGCTGGCCTCGGGCTGTCCACCGGATTCCGGAGCGCGTCGTCCGGCAGCCAATGATCGGCCCGCGTGCGCACGGTTTCCTCCGCCCACCGATGACCGGTGCTGACGTGATCGAGCAACTGGCCGAGGTTCCACTCCGGACAGGCCGCTACTCGCACTGTCCGGTCCGCGCCCTCGACAGCCGCGGCGAGCAGTTCCGTCTGCCGCACGATCTCGGCGCAACGCTCGTGGAAGTCCATCCGATGTCCCCTCCGGTTCAGATCCGCTGACACCGGACAGTCGGAGCCGACGCGGCCATCCCGACATCGCGGCCGACGAAAATATCCGCGGGTTACTCCACGCTCCAGGCGTCTCCCCATTCCGCGTCGCGGGCGGCGCGGTATCGCACGCCGTGCCGTTTCGACACGACGGTTCCTGGCGCGAGTCCGTCGACCGTGCACAGATCGAGTTGCACGAACCCCTTGTGCTTGCGCGGATGCCGGATGATCCGAGCCGACGGACGGTCGACCGGTGCCGACGTGGCCGCCACATACGAGAACTTTTCGTCCTCGAAGCCCAGTGTGCCGGACTTGATCCGCCGGTGCACCCCGCTCCGGGGCAGCCGGGCGGAGAAATGGCACCAGTCCTCTCCTGGCTTGATCGGGCAGGCGTTGTCGTGCGGGCACGGCGCCACGACGCTGCGGCCCGTCTCGCGCAGCACCTCACGAGCCGCGCGGATCCGCTCGAACCCCGCCGGGGTGCCGGGTTCGATGAGCACGACCGTGCCGGCTTTCGCGGCGAGCCACTGAACGACGTCGGCACGGCCGCGTTCAGGCAGTTCGCCGAGGACGTACGACAGGGTGACCAGATCGGCCTCCGGCGCGGCCGACGCGGAATCGACCAGTCCGCGTTGCCAGACCGCGGTGCGGACGGCTGGCTCGCCGGAGTTCGCCGCCAGCTTGCGCCCCAGCGCCAGCGCGGCCGCCACCTGTTCCAGGACAGTGCACTTCTCCAGCGACGGCCAGACCTCAGCCGCTGCCCACACCGCCGCTCCGGTGCCGCCGCCGATGTCGACGTGCGTCTTCGGGGAAAACCCGGGCGCGGCGGCAGCCACCTCGCCCAGCACGGAGCTGACCGCCGCGTACGTCGCGGGCATCCGGTACCCGGCGTAGGCGGCGACGTCCACCTCAGAGGAGAGGATCGGCGACGTCGCCGAGTCGCCTTGCCGATAGCGCTTGCTGAGCCGGTCCACGGCCTGCGCGAGCCGGGATTCGGGGAACCGGGCCAGCTCGTCGTCGAGGGCGGCGCGGAGAGGTTCGGGGAGTACTGCCACGAATAACGATTCTCCCATGCCCGTTTTGTCCCCTGAAGCTCGCCTGACCTGCTAGTTTCGCGACCGGGAAAAAAGTTTGAGGACGGTGTCGATCCGGCCGCGGCCCGTTCGACGCATGGGTGAAGGCAAGCCGAGAGCGAAGGGGAACCGAAGATGCGATTCATGGTGATCATGAAGGCCAGCGAAGAGAGCGAAGCGGGCCAGATGCCCAGCACCGAACTGCTCGCCGAGATGGGCAAGTTCAACGAGGAACTCGTGAAGGCCGGCGTGATGCTCGCGGGCGAGGGGCTGGCGCCCAGCTCCGAGGGCGCGCGGGTGAAGTTCGCCGGAGACAGCGAGCCCAGCGTGGTCGACGGCCCGTTCGCCGAGACCAAGGAACTGATCGCCGGGTTCTGGATCCTCCAGGTGCGTTCGCTGGAGGAAGCGGTGGAGTGGATCAAGCGCGTGCCCAACACCGACGGCGCGCACCACGAGATCGAGATCCGGCGGATCTTCGACGCCGAGGACTTCGGCGACAACCTCACCCCGGAGCTGCGCGAGGCGGAAGAGAAGCTGCGCGAGCAGACCGCGCAGAACTGATGCGGTTCATGGTGCTGGTGAAAGCCAGCGCGGACTCGGAAGCCGGGGCCGAGCCGAGCGCTGAACTGATCGAGCAGATGAACCAGTTCAACGCGGAACTCGCCGAATCCGGCCACCTCGTGCAGACCGCCGGGCTGACGCCCAGCGCCGAGGGGGCCCGGCTGCTCTGGTTCGAGGGGGAGGCGGAGCCGAACGTGGTGGACGGCCCGTTCGCCGAGACCAAGGAACTCGTCGCCGGCGTGTGGATTCTGGAGGGGGAGTCGGTCGCCGAGATCGTGGAGCTGATGAAGCGGGCGCCCAATCCGCAGCGGCAGGCGGGCACGATCGAGATCCGCCCGATGGTGGACGCGTTGTGACTCCGCGCCCGCCCGAGGGTTGCCTCGGGCGGGCCGGGCCGGTCTGATGGGCCGGTGGACACGCGAAGTGCGGTAGAGGCCGTTTGGCGGATCGAGTCGGCGCGGGTGATCGCCGGGCTCGCGCGGATGACCCGCGACGTGGGCCTCGCCGAGGAGCTGGCGCAGGACGCGCTCGTCGCCGCGCTCGAACAGTGGCCGGAGACCGGGGTGCCGCGCAATCCCGGCGCCTGGCTGATGACGATCGCGAAGCGGCGCGCCATCGACCTGTTCCGGCGCAACGAAACCCTCGGCCGCAAGCTCGACGAGATCGGCCGGGAGGCCGAACAGCTCGGCGAGGGCGTGCTGCCCGACTTCGACGCGGTGCTCGACGACGAGCAGATCGAGGACGACCTGCTGCGGCTCGTGTTCACCGCGTGCCATCCGGTGCTGTCCACCCAGGCGCGGGTGGCGCTCACGCTGCGCATGCTCGGCGGGCTCAGCACCGACGAGATCGCCCGCGCGTTCCTGGTGAAGGAATCCGCTGTCGCGCAACGCATCGTGCGGGCGAAGAAGACGCTCGCCGAGGCCAAGGTGCCGTTTGAAACCCCGGTCGGCGACGAGCGCGTGGCGCGGGTGCCCGCCGTGCTCGAAGTGATCTACCTGATCTTCAACGAGGGCTACTCCGCGACGCGCGGTGACGACTGGATGCGGCCCGCGCTCTGCGAGGACGCGTTGCGGCTCGGCCGGGTGCTGGCCGGCCTGATGCCCGGCGAACCCGAGGTGCACGGTCTGGTGGCGCTGATGGAAATCCAGGCGTCGCGGTCGGCGGCGCGCACCGGCCCGAACGGCGAGCCGGTGCTGCTGATGGACCAGGACCGCAGCCGCTGGGACCGCCTGCTGATCCAGCGGGGCCTTACCGCGCTGGCCCGGTCCGAACGACTGGCGGACGGCACATACGGGCCGTATTCCGCGCAGGCCGCGATCGCCGCGTGCCACGCCGTGGCGGTGGCTCCCGACGACACCGACTGGACTCGGATCGCGGCGCTGTACGCGGGTTTGGCACAGCTGACGCCGTCTCCGGTGATCGAGCTGAACCGGGCCGTCGCGGTCTCGATGGCCGAAGGACCGGAGGCCGGGCTGGCGCTGGTGGACAAATTGCTGACTGAGCCAGCGTTGAAGAATTACCACTTGCTGCCGAGCGTGCGCGGCGACTTTCTGTACAAGCTGGGCCGCCGGGACGAGGCGCGCGCCGAATTCGAGCGCGCGGCGAAGATGACGGGCAACGAACGGGAGCGTGCGTTGCTGCTGGGGCGGGCTGAGTCGTGCAGCAAGCTGGAAGCGGGAACGAGGTAGCGGTGCGCGAGTGATCGACATGCCGCAACGGTCCACCACCCGCCCGACAATTCCCGGGCCCGCACCCCGTCATCCCCAGGGTTGTCCACAAGTCGACACGCCTGTGGATAACCTGTTTCCGCTGGTGACAGCGGTGGAACCCGGCTGGTAAAACCGATCAGGTGAATGGCCTCAGCGGCAATGCCAGGGACTTAAGCTGGGCGGCTCAGTCCACTGACCGTCCATAAAGGATGCCTAGACCGGTGAAATGCCCGATTAACGCAGGAGCGCCCGTTTCTTCAAGGCCGTGAGGGCCACCTTGAGGGACTCTGATTCCCTCAAGGTGGCCCTCACGGACCTTTACTCGTCCGCCAGCTCGGGAGGGAAGCCGCCGGTCGCGATCGGCCCCCACCGGTCGATCGTGATCCGGATCAGGCTCTTGCCCTGCTTGCGCATCGCCTCGCGGTACTCGTCCCAGTCCGGATGCTCGCCGGAGATGCTGCGGAAGTAGTCGACCAGCGGCTCGACCGAATCCGGCAGATCGATCACCTCCGCGGTCCCGTCGACCTGCACCCACGGCCCGTTCCACTCGTCCGACAGCACGCACACCGACACCTTCGGATCGCGCCGCAGGTTGGCCGCCTTGGCGCGCTTCGGGTAGGTCGCGATGACGATCCGGCCCTCGTCGTCGACGCCACAGGTGTTCGGGGACAGCTGGGGCCGCCCGTCGGCGCGGGTGGTCACCAGGATCGCCCGGTGACGCGGCTTCAGGAACGCGACCAGCTCGGCGCGCTCAACCTTCGTGTTGGTGGCGATAGTCCTCGGCATACCCCGACGGTAGCGTGCGTTCATGCGCACCACAGAGCGTTCCGGAGGGCCGTCCGGCCTGCGATCCTGGCTCAATCCGGCACTTCCGGCGTTCCCGGCTCCGCTCACCGATCCCCGCGAGCGGCGCGCGGTCAAGATCGAGCTGGTGCTCGTTTTCGGCATCACGCTCGGGTTGTCCGGTGCGCGCAGCCTGCTGTCCCTTGTGGACTCCCTGCTGCGCCCGACCCCGTTGGCGCAGCAGCAAGTCCAGCTCAACGTCCCGCGCGCCGCCGCGAGCCTGCTGGACCTGCTCCAGCAGCTGCTGAGCGCCGCGCAGCTGATCGGCTGGGGCGGGCTCGGCCTGTACCTGCTGTGGCGGGCCGGGCTGAAACTGCGTGAGATCGGCCTGAGCCGCCGCATCCGCACCGACGCGCTGATCACCGTCGGAATCGCCGCGCTCATCGGCATTCCCGGGCTCGCGCTGTACTTCGTCTCCTACCACCTCGGGTTCAGCCTCGCGGTGCAACCGTCCACTTTGGGCGATACCTGGTGGCGGCCGATCGCGCTGACGCTTTCCGCGTTCGGCAACGCTTTCGCCGAGGAGGTGCTCGTGATCGGCTACCTGCTCACCCGGCTGCGGCAGCTCGGAGTGCGCGAGAACGCGTCGCTGTTCGGCGCCGCGGTATTGCGCGGTTCCTACCACCTGTACCAAGGGTTCGGCGGGTTCGTCGGCAACCTCGTGATGGGGCTGGTGTTCGGCCGCGTGTGGCAGCGCACCAACCGGCTGTGGCCGCTCATCGCCGCGCATACTTTGTTCGATGTGGTGTCCTTCGTCGGCTATTCGTTGCTGAAAGGCCGTCTTTCCTGGCTACCGTGATGCCCGCTCATTAGGCTCCGGCTCGTGAGCGAGACAACCGCACCTCCCAGGGTGGACAGCGAAGTCGGGCCTCTTCGGGCAGTCCTGTTGCACCGGCCGGGAAACGAGCTGAAACGGCTCACTCCCCGCAACAACGACAAGCTCCTTTTCGACTCCATCCCGTGGGTGAGCCGGGCGCAGCAGGAACACGACGCGTTCGCCGACGTCCTGCGCGGCCGCGGCGTCGAGGTGCTGCTGCTGGCCGACGTTCTCCGCACCGCGCTGGAAGATCCGCGCGCGCATGCCGCCGGGGTCCACGCCGCGGTGGACGATCGCCGCCTCGGCAACGACCTCGCGGATTCGCTTAGGTCGCACCTAACGAGCGTCGACGCGCCCACGCTCGCCGAGGTCCTGATGGCGGGCATGACGTTCGAGGAGTTGCCGTCCGCCGAGGGCGCGTCGCTGGTGCGGATGATGCACCACCCACGCGACTTCGCCGTCGATCCGCTGCCCAATCTGCTCTTCACCCGCGATTCGTCCGCGTGGATCGGCGACCGGGTCGCGATCTCGTCGCTGACCATGCCAGCGCGACGGCGGGAAACGGCGCTGCTCGACCTCGTTTACGCCTACCACCCCCGGTTCCGGCACGCCGCCCGCGCTTACGGCGCGCATTCCGCGCCCATCGAAGGCGGTGACGTGATGCTGCTGTCCCCCGGCGTCGTCGCGATCGGCGTCGGCGAACGCACGACTCCCGCCGGAGCCGAATCGCTCGCCCGTTCCGTATTCGCCGACGGGCTCGCGCATACCGTCGTCGCGGTGCCGATCGAACAATCGCGCGCGACGATGCATCTCGACACCGTGTGCACGATGGTCGACGTCGACGCCGTCGTGATGTATCCGCTCGCCCGCGATTCCCTCACCGCGTTCACTATCAAGCCGACCGGCGACGGCGGCGTGAAAGTGGCCGGCCCGGCGCCATTCCTCGAAGCCGCCGCGGAGGCGATGGAGATCGACCGGCTGCGGGTGATCGACACCGGCCTCGACCCGGTCACCGCGGAGCGCGAGCAGTGGGACGACGGCAACAACACGCTGGCCTTGGCCCCTGGCGTGGTCGTGGGGTACGAACGCAACGCGGAGACCAACGAACGGCTCACCGCGGCGGGCATCGAGGTGCTGCCGATCACCGGGTCCGAGCTGGGGTCCGGGCGGGGCGGGCCGCGCTGCATGTCGTGTCCGGTGCGCCGGGATCCGCGCTAAGGCGAAGTTAGCCTTTCCTTAATAAGGGTTACTTCATTAAGGGAAGGCTAATCAAAATAAGTGTTTCCTTCTTGAGGAATGGTAACCCTAATGGGGTGGAGATCACCAGCTAAAAGTGGAAAACAATCGGGCATTGACGTACCGTGATGGACATGGCCGCTACGAAGAAAGAACCGCGCTCGAAGTTTTACGAACTGCTGCAGGCGCAGATTCACAACGAGTTCAACGCCTCCCAGCAGTACATCGCGCTCGCGGTCTGGTTCGACAACGAGGACCTGCCGCAGCTCGCGAAGCACTTCTACAAGCAGTCCGTCGAGGAGCGCAATCACGCGATGGCGCTCGTCCAGTACATGCTCGACCGGGACCACCACGTCGAGATCCCCGGCACCGGCGAGGTCCGCAACGACTTCTCCGCCCCGCTCCAGCTGATCGAACTCGCGCTGGAGCAGGAGAAGGAGGTCGCTGCCGACATCTCCGCGCTCGCGAAGGCCGCGCGGGCCGAGGAGGACTACATCAGCGAGCAGTTCACCCAGTGGTTCCTCAAGGAGCAGGTCGAGGAGATCTCCCAGATGTCGACGCTGGTCACCGTCGCGCGTCGCGCGGGCGACAACGTCTACGAGATCGAGAAGTTCCTGCACCGCGAGGCCGTCGGCGACTCCGGTGCCGACTCCGGGATGCCCCCGGTCGCGGGTGGCGCGCTGTAACGCACGAACGTGCCCGGAAGCCCGGTTGTCCCCAGTGTGGACAACCGGGCTTCCCCATGTGGATAACTTCAGCGCCGCTCGTAATGCGCGATGAGCACGCCGGTGGTGGTCGCGACGCTGCCGGCGAGCGAGAACTCGGTCAGCGGGGCCGGTCCCTCGAACAGCCGCGCACCCTGGCCGAGCGTCAGCGGATGGATCAGGAACGTGTAGCGGTCGATCAGTCCGGCGGCGTGCAGCGCGCGCACGAGCGAAACGCTGCCGATGATCGAGAGATCCTTGCCGGGCAAGGCTTTCAACTCGGCAACCGTCTCCACCGCGGAGCCGCGCAGCAGCACCGAGTTCTGCCAGGCGTCGGCGTTGTCGAGGGTGGTGGAGACGACGTACTTCGTCGCGGCGTTCATGTGCGTCGTGAACGGGTTCCCGTCCGTCCGCGGCCCCCACGCCGTGCTGAAGTCCTCCCAGGTGCGCCGGCCGAACAACATGTCCCCAGGCCGGCTCATGCCCTTCCCCATCTCGCGCGCCATGACGTCGTCGCGGTAGCCGTTGCCCCAGCCACCTAGGTCGAACCCACCTCGGGTGTCCTCATCGCTGCGGCCGAGGCCTTGCACGACGCCGTCGAGGGTGCTGCTCAGGGTGACGCTGATCGAACGCATCGGGGATGTCCTTCCGCTCCCGCGGGCCGCGAACCGGCCCGTCACCCGCTACACGAGCGGCGCGGAGCCAGATCGACATCGGCCAGCCGGAATTTTTCAGCTGCCGCAGTCCGGCGTCTTCGCGCGGACCTCGACCCCCTCGACAGCCCCGTCCGAGTTCAGCGTGAAGTGATACGCCCCCTGGTCGCCGGTGGGCGACACCAACGCGCTCCCCGACTCCGACGTGCCCGGATACGTCGAGGTGACCTGGTCCTTCGGCGACCCGTCACCCACGCCTTCCGGAGTGTGCGCGGCACCTTCGGGCTTCACTGCGACCACGCCGTTGTCCTTCGACACGACCGCCGTCGCATCCGGAACCCCAGCACCGCTGACGTCGTAGTAAGTGCAGCCAGGCGACTCTTTCACCGCTGTAAGCGTCATGCCCTGCTCGGTGAGCTGCTGCTCGGTCATGCCGAGCTTCACCGCGCCAAGGCCGTCCGCGGTCACCAGCGCTCCGGAAGCGGCCTTCGCCGGCGTCGTCTGCGGCGGTTCCGGCTTCGTGTGGTGCGGACGCGCGGGCACCGTCGGCGGGTCGGCGATGCCGGGCTCCGAGGTCTGGATCGGCACTTGCGCCTGCGGTAATTCGACGCTCGAAGGAGCCTCGGGCACCGACGAAGGCAGCGTGGGCTGGGCCGAAGCGACCGGCCGCGCGGCGACGTTGGTCGTCGCGTGCTGGGTGCGCAGCTGGATCGCCACCACACCGGCCGACGCCAGCGCGAGCACGCACGCCGCCCCCGCCGCGGACGTCAGGATCCGCTGCTTGCGACGCCGCCGGCGCGCGCCCGCCACGATGGCCGACGCGGCGTCCTCGTTCGGCTCGACGGCCAGCCGTTCGTCGGCGAGGAGGGCGCGGAGCCGCTGTTCCAGATCGTCGGGCTCGGTCACCCGGCGTCGCCTCCTTCCTGGTTCCGCAGTTTCGCCCGCAAGGAGGCGATCGCCTTGCTCGCTTGGCTTTTCACCGTCCCCTGGCTGATGTTCAGCGCTTTGGCGATCTCCACTTCGGACAGTCCTTCGTAGTACCGCAACACCATCACCGTGCGCTGCCGCGGCGGAAGGTCGCGCAGCGCCTGCCACAGCGGCTCGTGCTCGAACGGATCCTTCGGCGCGCACGGGCTGGTGTCCGGCAGGTCCGCGACGAGGTTCTCCCGCCGCGTCCGGCGCCAGCGGCTGACGTGCGCGTTCGCCATCGAACGCCGCACGTAGGCCAGCGGGTCGCCGGTCTTCTGCCGGACATACGACCAGCGTGCGCCCATCTTTTCGAGCACGGTCTGGACGAGGTCCGCGGCGTCGTGCGGGTTTCCGGTAAGCACGTGGCCGTAGCGGAGCAGCCCGGGCAGGGCTTCGCGCACGAAATCGCCGAAGTCCGTGAGGCTGTTGACGGCCTCCGCCTGTCCCGCCCACGGCGGATCTCCGCTCGCGATGGGCGGTGCGGCAGCCGTCACCGTATCGCCCCCTCCCCGGATGACCGCGTCGAGCGACGGTTCCTCGTCATCCCCACCACGCATGAGCGCCCCCGAGGGTTGTCCCGTCTCCGTCGCTACTTTCCGTAGCTGTGGACAACTCAGGTCAGCGCACGGAAAGCGACTCGGGCAGCGTCAAGGCGCCATCCGCGTCAGTGGGGAAATCGGTTACCGAGACCACAGCGTTTCGCGGGATCGGGCCGTAGATGTGCGGAAACTGGATTCCGCGCGGGTCCGGCGGGTCCCCGTCCTCCCAGCGGACCGGCGCTTCGACCAGCTTGGGGTCGATTTCGAGCAGCACCAGGCCAGCGCGGCCGCGGAAGAGCGCGTTGGCGGGCAGGGCGACCGTGCCCGGATCCGAACAGTGAATGAATCCGACGTCGTCGAGCGACGGCGCGCGGTACTCGCCGCCGGCGGGCACCGCGGCCCACTCGTCGCGGGTGCAGATGTGGAGGATCACGCGGTGATCGTCCCATCGACTTACCCACATGTGGACAACTCGGCCTGAGTTGTCCACATGTGGATACGTCAGCGAATGGTGAGCTGGCGCCCGATCAGCCCGTCGCGGGCACGGCGTTCGGTGGCGTTGAGCGGCTCGGAGTCGAGCGACTTGAGCGCCTCGTCCAGCCGCGCGCCGAGCTGGTCCTTGGGCTCGGCCCACTCCCGGGCGTGCGCCTCGGGGTCGAGGTCCCACACCGGGACGAGCAGGCCGTGCGCGCGGAACGAGCCGGCGTAGCGAGTGCCCTCGCCGAGCCCGAGCGTGCCCGCCGCGGACAGTCGCGCAAGCGCTTGCAGCAGCAGGTTCTCCGGTTCCGGGCGAACCCAGCGCAGGTGCGCCTTCTCGCCGGCGAGGACCCAGTAGGCACCAGAACCGAGCCGGTCGGTCGGCATGATCGCGGCGTTCGCGCGCTCGAGCGACACCGCGACGTCACCGGTCGCGTCCGCGTCCTCGGGCAGCCACCACGCGAAGTCGGTGTGGAGGGCGACCTCCAGTTCCGCGCTCGGCACGAGCAGGTCCTGGAGCCGGTTGCGCTCGTCCGGATCGGTCGGCGACGTCGTGTCCGGCACCGAGAGCACGTCGCCCGGTTCGGCGTCGAGCAGCCAGCGAAGCGCGCGGCCGAGGTCGCGGCTGATGTCCGAGGACCGCGTCTGCACCTGCAGGCCGAGGAAGCGCTCACCGTCCGAGCGGACGAACGCCGCGGCGGCCATGGGCAGCACCGTGCCGAGCGTGACGTCGCCGCCGTCGGCGAGCGTGAGCTTCGCCGTGGCCGACGGGACGAACTCGCGCAGCGCGATCAGCTCCGGCTCCGCCGCCAGACCCTCGAACGGCTGGCCGACGAAGACGTCGCGCACCTTCGGCTTGCGGTCCGGCTTGGGACCCTTCTTACGCGCGCCCTTACCCATTTCAGCCTCCTCGGAACTCAGTCTCAAACGCTATCGAAGAGACTGGCCGCCCAGGCTCGCGGGTTAGAGTCAGCTCGTGTTCGACCCTCGCGATCCCGCCTTCCTCGCCGACCCGTACCCCGCGTTCGCCGCACTGCGCGCCGAAGGCGAGGTGCACCAGCACGACGGCCTAGGCATCGCGATCACGGTTTCGCACGCCGCGTCGGCCGCCGTCCTGCGGCACCGCGGACTCGGCCGCATCTGGACCGACGCGCAGCCACTCGAACGGTTCGCGTCGTTCAATCTCCTGCACCGCAACTCATTGCTGGAAAACGAACCACCCGCACACACCCGCCTCCGCCGCGTCATCGCCAGCGAGTTCGGCCGGGGTCACGTGCAACGGCTGCGTCCGATGGTCGCGGAACTCGCCGAGTCCATGGTGGACACTCTGGCTGCGAAGATCGCCGCAGATGGCAGCGCGGATTTGCTAGAACACCTCGCCCAGCCGTTGCCGGTCGCGGTGATCGCGGAACTGCTCGGCGTACCGGTGTCGGATGGTTCCCAGCTGGTGACGTGGAGCAACGCCATCGTCAAGATGTACGAGTACGGCCTCTCCGAGGACGGCCGCGACGCCGCCGAACAGGCCGCGGCCGACTTCGTCGCGTACCTGCGCGACGTCGTCGCTGACTCGCCGCGCGGAATCGTCCGAGACCTGACCGCAAGCGAACTGACCCCCGACGAAGTGGTTGCCACCGCGGTCCTGCTGCTGATGGCCGGCCACGAAGCGACGGTGAACGTGATCGGCAACGGCGTGACCGCGTTGCTGACCCACCGCACGGAATGGGAGCGGCTTAGGTCCGACCCAAGCTTGCTGGACTCGGCTGTGGAAGAACTGATCCGCTTCGACTCGCCGCTGCAACTGTTCGAGCGCACGGCGACGGAGGATGTGGAAATCGCCGGGCACCAGGTGGCGAAGGGTTCGAAGATCGGGGCGCTCCTGGGCGCCGCGGCGCGCGACCCGAAGGTGTTCGACGCCCCGGACACCCTCGACGTGGGCCGGACGCCGAACGCGCACCTCGGGTTCGGGATGGGGATCCATTATTGCGTTGGGGCCCCACTGGCGAGGGTGGAGATCGCGGCGGCTTTGACGGCGCTGACGAAGCGGCTGCCGGACCTGCGACTGGCCGCGGAGCCGGAGCGGCGGCCGGAGTTCGTGATCCGGGGGCTGCGGACTTTGCCGGTGACTGCTTGAGGGCCACAGCCTGAGGATGATGGCCCGAGGTTGACGGCCCAAGCCGGGATGACCGCCCTCGGTCGCGCCGGATTCGGCTGGCGGGTGCTGCATAATCGCGTAACGGCCGCGCCAGGTTCGGCAATCCATCCACAATGGATGGTCAGCTCGGTGGCCGGGAACGAGCTGCCACCGCACCGCGATCACCGCTCCACCGCGATCCCGCAACGCTGCGGCCCCCGCCGCACCGCACCTGCGGCCATACCGCGGGCCCGCCGCACTGCCACCGCACTGCACTCCCGCAGCGATCCGGCACGCCGACGCACGCACCGAAGCCTCGTTCCCCACCCTCCCGCCATCAACCGGGCCCAGATCCCCGCGTTAAACAACCGTCCGGACCCAACCTGAACAACCGCCCAGCATCAACCGCAGACTCAGCGCAATCCGGCGAACAAGTCGTCCTCCAATCCAGCCCCCACCGCGATGGGTCCATTCGTGCGGGCAAGGTGGTAGTCCTCCCAGGGCCACGCCTTTCGCTCAATCTCCCGGGAATGCGCGAAAAACGGATGCCCCGGATCCATCTGCGTAGCGTGCGCGCGCAACGCGGCATCCCGGGTCGCGAAGTGTTCCTCACAGCGGACGCGGGCGGTCACGGTGAGCACGTCGGTCGGCGGCAATTCCTCCAGGACTGGGCCCATCAACGACTCCTCGCCAGCCGCGAGCGTCGCCTTGTGCATGGCTTCGAACCAGGATCGGCTGAGGGTGGCCAGGTAGTAGAGCTTGCGCGGGGTGCCGTCGTCGGACTCGTCGAACGCTGCGGTCGTGACCTCGTGCGTGCGAATGTGGTCGGGGTGTGGATAACCTCCGGTCTCGTCATAGGTGACCACTACCTGTGGACGGAATTCCCGCATCAGCTCCAGCAACGGTTTCGTCGCCTCAGCCAACGGAATCCCCGCGAAGCTTCCGGCTGGGGACGGCGTGGCCAAGCCCGAGTCGACGTGCCCGAGAAAGGTCTGCCGGACGCCGAGAATCCTTGCGGCATCAGCCATTTCCCGGCGGCGGATGGCGGGAAGATCCCGGCGGACGTCCTCTCGGTCCAAAGTTGGGTTGAGCACATCGCCGCGTTCGCCGCCGGTGCAGGTGGCGACTAGGACGTCGACGCCTTCCGCGGCGTAGCGGGCGAGGGTCGCGGCGCCTTTGCTTGATTCGTCATCGGGGTGGGCGTGCACCGCCAAGAGCCGCAAGGTCATGCGCGGGTTCCTTTCGGGAAGAAGAAAGCAGGTACCAGGCTCAGCAGCGAAAGGCCCAGCGCCCAAGTAAAAGTAGTACCGAACGCGGCGGCACCCGGCGGTTGCGCGTGCAGAACGGCGACCAGCACCGCCGTCCCCAGCGAACCGCCGATGCGGTTGACGACGTTGATCGCGCTCGCCGCGCGCGGGATCTGACTGCGCTCCAGCGAGGTGTAGAGCATCGTCATGCCAGGTGTGGCCGTCGCGCCTAGGCCGAGCCCACGGATCAGCAGCGACACGGTCAGCAAAGTCGGGCTGGGGGAATCGCCGAGTTGAGTGAAGGCGATCGTGCCTACCAGCGACAATCCGATGCCAGCGAGCATGACCGTTCGCGAGCCGAATCGGTCCAAAAGCTTTCCGCCGGCGATGAGGACGACGGCCGAGCCTAAGGCCTGCGGGGCGAGCAGGAGTCCGGCAGCGAGTGCGGAGGTGTGCTGGATTTGCTGGTAGTAAAGCGGAAGCAGCAACATCGAACTGTACAGCGACGCGCCCAGCAGGAAAGTGCTCGCGCTGGCGACGGCGAAAGCCTTGTGTGCGAACAATTTCAGGTCGAGCAGCGGTCGTTGCGCGCGACGTGCGTGCACGGCGTAGGCGATCAGCAGCACGGCGCCGAGAATGGCGAACGCTTCGGATCCTTCGCCTAGGCCGTAGCCGAGTGCGCCGAGTCCCGGCGGGAGCAGCAGGAGGCCGCGGACGTCGAGCGGATCGCGCGTGCCAGCAGGTTCCTCACGCGGCAGCACTCGCACGGCGAGCAGCAAGGTCGCGACGCCGAACGGCACGATTCCGAAGAACAGCCAGCGCCAGCCCAGGTCCTGTACGAGCGCGCCGCCGAGCATCGGGCCGAGCACTGGCGCGACGGTCGCGGGCAGCGTGACGACGCCGATCATCCGGCCCAGCCGCGGACCGGCCGCCTGCGCGAAAATCGCCTGGCCGACCGGTTGCATGAGGCCGCCGCCGAGGCCGTGCAGCACGCGGAACGCGATCAACGCCGGTGCCGACCAGGCGAACCCGCACAGCACCGTCCCCAGCGTGAACAGCCCGACGGCCGCGATCCACACCTGACGCCCGCCGAACCGGTCGGCCAGCCAGCCGGACAGCGGGATGGTCAGCGAGGCGGCCAGCAGGTACGCACTGGCCACCCATTGCACGGTCGGCAGCGAACTGTCCAGGTCCCGCGCCATCACGCCGATCCCGACCGACACGATCGTCGCGTCGAGGATCGACAGCACCGCGCCCAGAATCAGCACCCCGCCGAGCCGGCGAAGCCCGGAATCGGAGACCGGAACGTGCGTGGTCATCGAGTCACCCCCTTCGTTAGGTCGGACCTGAGATTAGGTCGGACCTAGTGAATGGGTCAAGCACAAATTTAGGTCGGACCTAGTACACTGGCCGACGTGAGCCTCAGGGAGCAGAAGAAGCTGGAGACGCGGCAGACGATCTCCGCGGTGGCGACCCGGCTGTTCATCCGGCGCGGGTTCGACCAGGTGACGATCGCCGAGGTCGCGGAGGAGGCGCGGGTCGCCAAGATGACCGTGACGAATCACTTCAGCCGGAAGGAAGACCTGGTCTTCGACATCCGGATGGACTTCACGGACTGGCCGGCGAACCTCGTCCGGGCCAGCCCGGAGACGCCGGCGCTCGACGCCGTGCGGGGCGGGTTCTTCGCGGAGCTGGACAAGGCGAGCGCGTTGCTCGGGTTCGCGGACGTGTCCTTCGTGCGGATGGTGCGCCACAGCGAACGCCTCACGACCGCGCTCATGGAGATGCACGCCGAACGGGAAGTCCAGCTCGTCGCCGCGCTGCTCGACCGGCACCCGGACCGGGAAATGCTGTCGCGGACCGCCGGGGCGCACCTGACGTCAGTGCTGCGGCTGCTTCTCGAGGACGTCTGGCAGCTGACCTGGCAGGACGTCAAGCTGGACGACCTGGTGGAGCAGATCCGGGAATCGGCGGCGGTCGGGTTCGGCCAGCTGGAACCGGCGCTCGGCGACCTTTAACGCGCGGCGCCGACCGGACGCGCGGTGCGCAGCTCCGGCTCCGGCGCACCCTCGATCTTGAGCACACGCAGGTCGCGCAGCCGTTCCGGGGCGATCGGCATCAGCAGGTGCGAGAACCGCCGGATCACGAGCGCGGTGACGATCGCGAGCCCCGCCGCGGCGAGGTCGGTGAGCGCGACCAGCAGGACGCTGTCCGCCATCGCCTGCACGCCCGGCCGGATCCGCCAGATGATCGTGACGACGAGCAGGACCCAGTTCGCCACCCACGCGCCCCACCAGCCGAGCACGAGCCGCGAGGGCTTCGGCCGCTCATCGCGGGAACGGCGCAGCACAGCGTGCTCCAGCTCGCTGACCACGGACAACGCGAGCGGCAGATTCACGACCGGCACCAGCACGCCCACGAGCACCTGCCAGACCGGCCGCGGCGGAGCTTCCCCGACTTCGTCCGCGGCGGCTTGCCGGGCGACCAGCAGCCACCAGACCGAAAGTCCTGCTGGGAGCAGCGAAAAGATAGTGGTGAGCAGACCGGCGAGCATGACGAAGGCATCGGAGAACCCGACGACGCCGGTGCTCAGCGCGGAATCACGGCTCTCCACGAGAAGCGCGTACCGCCAGATCTCCGCCACCGCCGCGACCACGGCAAGGACGGCGAACGTCCAGAGGATCGTCGTGAGGCTCCGCGCGAGCACCGGGATCCGGTCGATCGGCCGGACCTCCCCGGACGCGGTGCCGGGCACGTTCGTCGGACGGCGCCAGGTCAGGTTCGGGAAGCCCCATCGCGGCGGCACCGGATAGGACGGCGGGCCGGAGTAGGGCGTCGCGGGCACGGCACGACGCCGCCGGACCGCGCTCGGCGGCGGGGACGCGACCCAGCGCAGTTTGGGCGCACGCTTCGGCGGAATCGGCTGCGGCTGAGGCTGAGGCTGTTGCGCGGCACGGTGGACCGCACCTTGCTGGGCCGCGGTGAACGGGCGGGGGTACGCCTGCGCCGGGTACTGCGGGTGCGCCGGATAGTGCGGATGGGCGAACTGCTGGCCGGGATGCACTGGCCCGGGTTGCGGTGCCCAGTGGGCACCCGGCTGAGCGGGACTGCCTGGTCCAGCGGGCAAGCCGCCGGAGTGACCGGGTTGCGGAGTCATCCCCGGCTGAGCGGGGCCGCCCGGTCCGGCAGCCAAGCCACCGGAGTGGCCACCCGGCTGGACGAAACCGCCCGGCCCAGCAGCCGAACCGCCCGGCTGGGCAAAACCGCCTGGTCCAGCAGCCAAACCACCAGACTGACCGGATTGCGAAGGCATCCCCGGCTGGACGAACCCTCCCGGCCCAGCATTCACCCCGCCAGACTGGCCGGGAGGCTGGGAAGCCGGGTCAGCCCAGCCGTGAACCGGTCCATTCGCTGCCGGAGCGCCCGCCCCGCCAGGTTGTCCCGCGCCAGTCGCCGCGTGCCCAGCATCGGCGGGCCGCGAGCCCGCCGCACCAGGATCAGGCCAAGAACCGTCCCCAGCATCCCCCTCGGCCCGGCCGAAGCCCGGCACGAAGGACGCCGGATCCGAGGATTCCGACGGCTCGGGAACAGACTGGGCAGGCATCCGTCAGAGAACCTCGGGTTCGGCGTCGGGGCGTTCGCTCACCATGCGGCGGCCTTCGCGGGCCCAGGCTCCCATGCCGCCCGCGACGTTGACCGCGTCCCAGCCGCTCGCGTTCAGCCAGGCCGCGGCGCGTGCCGAGCGGCCGCCGGAGCGGCAGATGACGTAGACCGGGTTTTCCTCGGGGAATTCAGCCAGTTCGCCGACTCGCGCGGGCAGTTCGCCGAGCGGGATGTGCACCGCGGCCGGGGCGTGCCCGGCGGCCCACTCGTCGTCCTCGCGGACGTCGAGCAGTGCGACGTCCGCGGGCAGGTCGCGGACTTCAGCGGTCGGAATTTCAGCAGGGCTCACCACAGGTTCCATGCTCCCATGTCATGACGTTGTACGCGTGTGAGGAACGCTAACCGCTACGCCTTGCGGTGTCGTCCGCGGCCGGCGCGCAGCTTCTCGTCGGCCTGGCCGAACCGGGCGACCGCGCGGTCGCGCATCAGGCCGAGCGGGTCGGGGGCGTGCAGGCGCAGCATGATGTCGTTCACCAGCTCCGGGCGGCCGGACCGGGTCAGCCTGCTCACCACGTAGGTCGCCAGGAACGCCGCGGGCACCGAGATCAGCGCCGGCTGCACGGTGTACCACGGCATCTTGTCTCCGGTGTACTCGCAGACGATGTTGTACGCCAGCGCGCCGAGCACCATCCCGCCGCCGACGACCATCCCGGCCAGCGCGCCCGGCCAGCTGAGCTTGCGCCACCAGATGCCAAGCAGCAGCAGCGGGCTGAACGTGGACGCGGCGAGCGCGAACGTCATCCCGATCGACAGCGAGATGTCCTCGGTGCGGAAGATCAGCGTGAGCGCCATCGGGCACACCGCGACCAGCAGCGTCGCGACCCGGAAGTCGCGGACCCGGCCGGGCAGCAGGTCCGTCGACACCACCCCGGCCACGCTCACCAGCAGGCCTGAACAGCTCGACAGGAACGCCGCGAACGCGCCCGCCGCCGTCACCGCGGCGAGGATCTGTCCTGGCCAGCCGGGCAGCACCGCGGTCGGCAGCAACAGCACGGCCGCGTCGGTGTTGCCGGTGAGCAGCAGCTGCGGCACGTACATCCGCGAGAGCGCGCCCAGCATCGTCGGGAACAGATAGAAGAGCCCGAGCAGCAGCAGCACGTGCACGGTGGTGCGGCGCGCGGCCTTGCCGTCGGGGTTGGTGTAGAAGCGGACCAGCACGTGCGGCAGGCCCATGGTGCCGAGGAACAGCGCGAAAATCAGCGAGTACGTCTGCAGCAGATCGCTGATGCCGCTCGACGCCGGGTGCAGCCAGGCGTCGTTCGACGTCGGGGCGTCGCTCACGATCGGCACCGGCGTTCCGGCGGCGAATTCCAGTGTGGTGCCTGAGGAAACCTTGTGCGGCACGAGCGGCGACCAGCGCGCCATGCCGCCCGCGGGACCGTCGTCGATGCGGCCGTGTGCGTAGAAGAACGTCTCGGTGGTGACCTTCACGGTCACGTCGGTTTGCACCGTCACCTTGGTGTCCGAGGGAAACACCGGCGGCGCGGGCGCACCGAGCGCACGCACGCCGCCCGGGCCGCCGCCGGAGAAGAAAACCATGCACAGCACGAAAGTCGGCACGGCGATCGCGAACAGCTTGAGCCAGTACTGGAACGCCTGGACCACCGTGATCGCGCGCATCCCGCCGGCCATCACGTTGACCGCCACCAGGACGATGACGACGAGCGCGCCGACCCACGCCGGCACCGGGATGATCTGCGCGAGCGTCAGCCCGGCACCCTGCAGCTGCGGGACCATGTAAAGGATCCCGATGAACACCGCGCACGCGGTCGCGAACCGGCGCAGGCCGATCGAACCGAGCCGGGCCTCGACGAAGTCCGGCAGCGTGTACGCACCGGACCGGCGCAGCGGCGCGGCGACGAACAGCATCAGCGCGAGGTACCCGGCGGTGAAGCCGATCGGATACCAGGTGGCGTCGGCACCCTGCTTGAGCACCATGCCCGCGACGCCGAGGAACGACGCCGCCGAGAGGTACTCGCCGGAGATCGCCGCGGCGTTGCGGCTGGACCGCACGGTTCGGCGGGCGACGAGGAAGTCGTGCGTGCTGGTGGCCCCGCGCGACGAGCGGAAGCCAAGGTAGAACGTCGCGAAGGCGACCAGCACCAGGCCGGTCAACGTCCACGGGGTCAGCTGCACGGCGTGAATCCTCGCACGACCGCACGGTTTCCGGACGCGCCGCCACCACGGCGCGCATCCCCCGCGCGGGTCAGTTCTCGATCATGTCGACGAAATCGCGTTCGTGCCGCTCGGCGAGCCGGTTGTACCAGAGGCCGACGGCGAAGAGGAACGGGAACGGAAGCAGGCCGAGCACGAGCCACGGGATCGGGATGCCGATCACGGTGAACCGCGCGACCGCCGGGAGGAAGTAAAACAGCGCGGGCAGTATCCCGAGCACGACCAGCACCAGCACCGCCAGCCACACCGACGTGCGCAGCTGCACCTTCACCAGGTCGCGGACCAGCAGTTTTCCCCAGCTGGTCTGTTCTTCCAGCTCGACCCGCCCGCGCATCCGGCCGGACGACTGCCGCGAGTCGGCGAGCACCACGCGTTCCCGTTTCGGCCGCACGTGCGCGGGCTCGCTGGAGCGCGGGGCCGGTTCGGGAGCGGGCGGCACCGGTTCGACCACCGCGCGGTCCTCCGGCCGCACGCCCAGCGTCGGGTCCGGTTTGCGGACTCCGTTCTCGAGCCGGTGGTAAGGGTCTTCGGGCGAGGACATCGACGGCTAGCCGCCCCGGCCGGAGCCGACGATGCGGTCCTTCAGCGCCCGGGTGTGCCGACGGCTGACCGGCAGCACTTTCTCCTCGTTGCCGATCACGACCTGGTAGCCGCCCTGACCCATCCGCATTTCGGTGATCAGCGGCAGCGCGACCAGGAACGACCGGTGGATCCGCACGAATCCGGCCTTCTCCCAGCGTTCCTCCAACTGGGCGAGCGGGATCCGGACCAGGTGACTGCCCTCGGTGGTGAACAACCGCGCGTAGTCGCCTTGGGCCTCCACCCAGCGCACCGAAGAGCGCGGGATCAGCTTCGTGGTGCCGGCCAGCTCGACCGGGATGACCTCGTCATCGGTCTTCACCGGTTCGCCGCCGCCCTGGCCCGTGGGCGGGCCGGCGGCCGTGGCCAGCTTCTCGCGCACCCGCGAGACCGACCGGTCGAGCCGGTCCTGCTGGAACGGCTTGAGCACGTAGTCCACCGCGCCGAGGTCGAACGCGTTCACCGCTTCCTCGGCGTGCCCGGTGACGAACACCAGTACCGGCGACGGGTTCATCGCCGCGATGACCCGCGACATCTCCATCCCGGACAGGCCGGGCATGTCGATATCGGCGAACACGGCGTCGACCGTCGGCAGGCCGTTTGCCCGCCGGGCAGCCAGTTCCGGGTCGTCGTGCGAGAACAGCCGCAGCGCGTCGGAGGCGTCCGAGGCCTGGAAAACGCGGTGGATGTGCGGGTTGTTCTGGAGTCCGTGGCTGAGTTCGTCCAGCCCGGCCAGCTCGTCGTCCACGGCGAGGACGATGAGTTTCCGGGTGTCGTCGTGAGCACTCACAGTGAGACGCATCCTGCCGATTGCGAGGTGCATTGTCCAGACCCGATCGAAGCTAGCCACTTGTGAGTGGCGTACCGGAGTCGCCACTCACCCGCGGTCACAGGCCGAATCGCGACCAGGCCGCCTTCGTGGTGACCGCGTCCAGCAGCGCGCTCGCCGCCGCGGGCGCACCGATGCCCAGACGCGCGAGCAGCGGTTTCTTCGGCTCGGCCACGGTGATCTCGGCGTCCGGGTACCGCTCGCGGACGATCTCGCGCAGCGAACCGAGCCCGTCGACCAGTCCGAGGTCGACGGCCTTCTGCCCGAGCCAGACGTCGCCGGTGAACAGATCGGTGGCATCGGTCAGCCGGTCGCCGCGCCGCTCCTTGACCCATTCGACGAACAGTTCGTGGAGCTGGCTGTGCATGTTCTTCAGCCACTCGACGTCCTCGGGCTTCTCCGGGCTGAACGGGTCGAGCCGCGATTTGTTCGCCCCGGCGGTGTGCAGCCTGCGCTCGATGCCGAACCGTTCGAGCAGCCCGGTGAACCCGAACCCGCCGCTGATCACGCCGATCGAGCCGACCATGGACGTCCGGTGCGCGTAGATCTCGTCCGCCGCGCACGCGAGCCAGTACCCGCCGGAAGCGGCGACGTCCTCCGCGAACGCCAGCACCGGCACGCCCTTCTCGTCGGCCAGCTGCCGGATCCGCTCCGCGACCAGGCCGGACTGCGTCGGCGCACCGCCGGGCGAGTTGATCTGCAACGCGACCGCCTTGAGCCGATCGTGCGCGAACGCCCTGGTGAGCGCTGATTCGACGGCACCGAGGTTGATCGCGCCGCGGGCAAGCGGCGACGGCGTCGGCGTGATCACCCCGTGCAGCTTCACGACGGCGACCACGTCCTTGCGGTCGCCCCGGTCGCCGAGCATGGGAAGGCGGGAAGTCAGCTTGTCGGTCACGCTCATCTGCCCAGGCTAACCAGTTCAGTGCGCGGGCAGCATTCCCGAACGCGAGCCGTGCACCCCGTCGGGTTCGGGTTCCGGGTCAGCGGGCCGGGGAACCGGCGCGGGCGGCTGCTGCGGCACGTCGGCGGAGTAGTCCGGCATGTTCGGCCGCACCCCGAGCTTGAACTTCGGCACCCGCAGCGCGACCTTCATGCCCGCACCCGGCGCGGTCTCGACGGTGAGCGCGTAGTCCTCGCCGAACACCTGCCGCATGCGCTGGTTGATGTTGCCGAGCCCGACGTGCGCGCCGGTGCGATGCGCGTTGCGCAGGTCGGTGAGCTGACGCGGGTCCATGCCGATGCCGTCGTCCTCGACCGTGATCAGCGCTTCGTGCCCGTCGTCCCGCGCGATGACCGTGACGCAGCCACCGCTCGGCTTGCTGGCCAGCCCATGTTTGACGGCGTTCTCGACGAGCGGCTGAATGATCAGGAACGGCACCACGACGCTCAGCACCTCGGGCGCGATCTTCATCCGCACCTCGAGCCGACCGCCGAAGCGAGCGTTTTCGATGGTCAGGTACCGGTCGATGTTGCGCAGTTCCTCGGCGAGCGTGGTGTACATGCCGGAGGTGCGGAACGAATAACGCGTGAAGTCCGCGAAGTCCTGAAGCAGTTCGCGCGCTTCCTCCGGATCGGTGCGGATCAGCGCGGAGATCGTGTTGAGCGCGTTGTAGACGAAGTGCGGCGAGATCTGCGCTCGCAGGGCTTTGATTTCCGCCTGCTGCAGCTGGTTGCGCGACTCCTCCAGCCGCGCGAGTTCGAACTGGGTGCAGACGAACTGGCCCACCGCCTCGGCCATCTGCACCAGCTTGCCGCGCGTACGCCCGACCACGATCAGCGTCGCCTCGGCCTCGCCCTCAACGAGAATCGGCACAATCGCGGCAGTCTTCATCTTGCAGGTGCCCCGGTGATTGCACGGCATCTTGTTGTGGTCAGCGACCGCCCGGCGGTGTTTCCGCAGCGCGGTCCCGATGTCCTCGACGACGTCCAGATAGTGATCGGTGGCCTCGCCCGCCCAGGACAGCAACGTGCCTTCACTGTCCGTGATGCCGACCGCGAGACAGTCGAGCACCTCGAGCAGCTCCGCCGTCATCCGGTTGGCGGCCTCCTCGTCGAGCCCCGCCCGCAAATTCGGCGTGGCCTTGGACATCCGGTGGACGGCCTGCAACACGGCGTCCTGGATCACGCCCTTGGGCCGGCGCGCCCGGAAGGCGAGGACCAGCACCACGATCACCAGGATGCCGACCAGTACCCACGGGACGACCAGCGCATAGGGGAAGTCGGACACGACGTCCATGCTCTGCGCTCGACCGACCGGGTGCAAGGTCTGCTTCCCACTTTCTGTCCAGTAGCGACGACCGAGGGTGGGCAAACCCTACCGTCACTCCCGGTGAGCGTGAGGATCTTGCGCCATTCGGGTGGTGGCGGTGGCTGTGGGTCGCCGATGAGTGGGGTGAAGGGACCCTTCATCACTACGCAAGGTTAGGGGTGAGGGGTCCCTTCATTGCTTGGCTAGTGCGGATGAGGGTTCTTGGGTGCCCGTGCGGCAGTTCGGTTGGCCCGGCTCGCTCGGCCCGGACCGCTTGGCCCGGCTTCCCCTTGCCCCGGCTCCCCTTGGCCCGACTTCCCTTTGCCCGGCTTCCCTTGCCCGGCTTCCCTTGGCCCGACTTTCCCTTGCCCCGGGTCCCCTTGGCCCGGCTCCCCTGGGGGTTCTTGGGTGCCCATGCGCCAGTTCGGTTGGCCCGACTCGCTCGGCTCGGACCGCTTGGACCGGCTCCCCTTGCCCAGCTTCCCTTGCCCGGCTCCCCTTTGCGATCTTTTGCCCCAGCCCCAGCGATCCCTCGCCCCGGCCCGCTTGCGAGAGCACACGCTGAGCCCCGCCGAGGCGCTCGCCCGACTGCCGTGAGGGGAACCCTCACAGACTCTGATTCCCTCAGGGGCACCCTCACGACCTTCGCACCCCCGGCGGGACCCAGCTTCCCGCCGATTCCCTCGCACCCCCGCGAACCCCCAGCGCTCGCCGATTCCTTCGCCACCTTGCTGCCGTGAGGGGCCCCTTCACGGAATCTGATTCCCTCAAGGAGTCCTTCACGGACCGCCCCGGCCCGCAACCACGCACCCAATGCCACATTGGGGCGCAAGCCCCACCCCAGCGAAACCTCCACCAACGCACCCAAACCAGCGAGGCACCCAGCCCCACCCCCGCACCCCGATACGAAGCCTCCCTGCGCACGGCTGGTGCTTGTCAAGGCATCTTTCCCGCCTTGACAAGCACCCGCCGTGCGTCAGCACAATCGGGCTTCGGGGTGCCCCACGCGCCCCGAATTACTTCAACAACCGAGACATCCGCCGATCCGCCAACGCCTTCCCCCCGGTCTGACAAGTCGCGCAGTACTGAAACGACTTATCCGCAAACGAAATCTCCCGAATAGTGTCCCCGCAAACCGGACAAGGCAGCCCCGTCCGAGCATGCACCCGCAGCCCAGACCGCTTCTCCCCCTTCAACCGCGCGGCCTTCTGCCCCACCGACCGCGAAACAGCGTCCGTCTCCACCTCGCGAATCGCCTCGGCAAGGGCCTCCAGCGCGCCCTCGTCCAGCTTCCCCACCGTCGCGTAAGGCGACAGCTTCGCCCGATGCATGATCTCGTCCGAGTAAGCGTTCCCGATCCCCGCGATCACCGACTGATCCGTCAACGCCCACTTCAGCCGCGTCCCCTTGCCCTGGAACAACTCCCGCAGCTGCGACGCGTCAACCGCCAGCGCATCCGGGCCTAGCCGGGCCACGCTCGCCACCTCCGAGGGGTCCGCGACGATCCACACCGCCAGCCCCTTCTTCGTCCCCGCTTCAGTCAGGTCGAAGCCAGGACCAGCTGCGGACTCCAGATGCACCCGCAGCGAGATCGGCCCCTTGCCCGGCTTCAACGGGGCCGGGGACAGCCCGTCCGACCAGCGCAACCATCCCGCGCGCGCCAGATGCACCACCAGATGCAGGTCGCCGAGGACCACATCGAGGTGCTTGCCGTGCCGGGTCGCGCCGGTGATCTCGCGGCCGTGCAGTTCGGTGTACGGCGGCATCGCGGTCTTCAGCACGCTGAGCGACGCGACGTCGATCCGGAAGACGGTGCTCCCTACGGCGTGTTCGCGCAGGTGATGGGCCAGTGCTTCGACCTCGGGCAACTCGGGCATGGCACCAGTCTCGCGCGCCGGTCCCGTTCCGGCCAGGTCTATTCGACCGGGTGCAGCGGACCGTCGAAGTCCGGCAGCGAATGCTTCTGGATCGTCTTCGAGATCCGCTTCACCTCGCCGGACACGGTGAACATGCCGCGGATCGTGCCGACCCAGCGCTCCGACGGCCGGTCGCCCGCGACGTCGCCCTCGGTCTCGGCGACCACCGTCCACGGGCGGCGCAGAATCCATCGCAGCGGGAAGAACAGCACCACCAGGAGCAACGCCAGCAGCACCCACGCGGGCACCTTGACCACGTCCGGGGTCCAGATGACCAGCGCGGCCACCAGGAACACCATGACCACGATCATCGCGATGCCAGGCCCGTAACTGCCTGCGACGTCGTGTTCGAAATCGTCCGCGGTGGCGGGAGCCCGCCATTCCATCTGGGCACGGACCACCCAGTCGCGACCGTCTTCGCCGCGTACCAGCCGGTTCATCCTGTTGCCTCCCGGGCGACGCCGAACTCGGTCAACGTTACCGTGACCGCGCGGTCGAGCGCGAGGTGCTCACCGAGAGTGACCGTCGGTATGCCGGGTTTTGCCTGTTCGGCGGCCCGCGTCCGTTGAGGAATCGGCCGAATTGGTGACATCCTGCCCGTCCGTGGAACGGGTCTTGGCGGACCGCGCGGACTTCACGGGCTTCTCCGAACCAGCAGAACCAGCCGCGGCGGAGGACTCCGGAGCGGCCGAAGCGGCATGCCGCGACCCGGCCGGCGTCGTGGTGACCGACGGCGGCAGGTACGAATCCGGCGACGGCACGTACGACGAGTGCGGCGGAGCGTACGACGAACTCGTGGTGTCCGTCGTCGTGCTCATGACCCCCGGGCTGGACGAGTTGGTGGACGTGTCCAGATCCGACCGCGACTCAGTGCTCGACGACCGGCTCGTCATCGGCGAACCCGAACTGCTGCTGTCCTGGCCAGGAAGATCGTCCCGCGGCGTCGTACCGGAGGTGTCCGACGTCGACGACTCGCCTTGCGGAGCCGGCTGATGCACCGCAGGCAGATTCGGCATCTGGGCCACGCCCAGATGCGGCGAAATCCCCGGATGAATCGCCGACCGCGCCGGCCGCGCACTGCCGTAGAGCTTCCCGGCGATGACCCGCGGCCCCTGCTGCGCCGGCGGCGGAGGCTGCTCCGGCGGTTGCAACGCCAGCTCCGGCGCACCGCCGCCCAGCCCGACGTTCTGCGCCGGATGCGACCCGAACACCAGCGGACCGGCGGTCAGGCTCACCGCTCCCGCCGCCGCGGTCGACGCCAGCGCCAGCCCGACCTTCACCTTCGAGCCGAACACCACGCTCTTCACCGTCGCGATCGCGCCGCTGGCCTTCCCGATCCCGGCCAGCGCCGGAACGGCGACCACCAGCACCTCGGCATGCGCCCGCAACGACGAGCACACATCCCGCAGCTCGTCCTGCGTCGCCCGGCACGACGGACACCCCAGCAAATGCGCCTTGATCCGCTCCGCCTCCGCGCCGGTGACACTGCCCGCGGTGAACCCGCCCAGCTTCTCCACCACCGCCCGGCACGTCTCCGGACCGCGATTCACCGACAAATGCGCCTGCAGATACGCCGCCCGCAGCCCTTGCCGCGCCCGCCGCGCCAACGCCGCCGTCGCATTCGCCGACAACCCGAAATGCGGAGCCACCATCGACGGCTGCTCGCCCTCGACCTCGGTCTGCCACAACACGGTCCGCCATCGCTCCGGCAAACTCGTGAACGCCGTGGTGATCAACGTGTGCTCGGCCGTCCGCGCGGGCGTGTCCACCCCAGCACCCGCACGGAACGTCAGCTCGTCATCGGTCACCGGAACATCGCGCCGCGCCCCGTGCCACTCCCACGACACCCGGCGCGCCACGGTCAGCAAATAAGCCCGGATGTAGTCCCGCGGACCCGCACCACGGCGCAACGCCTGCAGCACGCGGAAGAAGGTCTCCGCGGTGATGTCCTCAGCTTCGGAGCGATCGGAGGCAAGGCTCTGCGCCAATCTGCGCACCGCCGCCGCATGCAGCTCGAACAACTCCCCGAACGCGGCATCCTCGCCGTCTCGCAGCCGCTTCAAAAGTGCCTGCTCGTCGGATTCCGAGGCCGCTGGTGGCGGCGCCGTGCCCAGCTCGGTCATCCGGCAAGGCACCTCCTCCCCCGAAGGACTCACCACTGAAGTCGATTGGGGACACCATACGGAGCAGAGCGCCCGTCGTCACCCCTTGTGCGCCCGGCGTGACGCGCGAGCACCAAGTCTCAGCAGGTCCACGCCTATGTCGGGGCCCCCGAAAGTGTCACCGGGACGACGGTATAGAGTGTGTTCAACACCGAGCACCAAGCGGTTAACGCGGATGTAGCGCAGCTGGTAGCGCATCACCTTGCCAAGGTGAGGGTCGCGGGTTCGAATCCCGTCATCCGCTCAGGTCCTGAAGGCCCTGTATCCACGGAAAGCGTGGATACAGGGCCTTCGCCATATCACCCGGGGGCCGAGCCCCCGGACCCCCACGGTGCTTTGGTGGCGGTTGGGTGCGTCGTTGCTCGCGGGGCGGGCGTAGAGCCAGCGTAGAAGGTCTAGACCGCTGGCGATCTGGGTGTGTGCGTTGGGGGCGTTCATGAATTGTTTTTACTTGGTTGGTTTTTGACGTTGGTGGGGCGCGGGACCGTTGGCGCATGACTGAGTTGACTCGTCGGCGGGTTCTTGGGGTGGCTGGGGCTGGGGTTGCTGCGGCTTCTGCTTCGTTGTTGCCGGGCAGTGTTCGGGAGGCGCTGGCTCGGGGGGTGCCGGGGCGGGGGTCGCTGGCTGATGTTGAGCATGTTGTGTTGCTGATGCAGGAGAACCGGTCGTTTGACCACTACTTTGGGACTTTGTCTGGGGTTCGGGGGTTTTCCGATCCGGGGGCGGCTCGGTTGCCTGACGGGCGGTCGGTGTTTTACCAGCCTGATGCGGTGAATCCGGCTGGGTATGCGTTGCCGTTTCATCTCGACACGCATGCGACTAACGCACAGAAGATTCCGTCCACCTCGCACGCTTGGCAGGTCCAGCACGACGCCCTCAACGGGGGCAAGATGGACAACTGGCTTCCCGCGCACCGCAAGGCGGACGGGAAGAACGGGCCCTACGTGATGGGCTATCACACCCGCGCTGACCTGCCGTTTCAGTTCGCGCTGGCGGAGGCGTTCACGATCTGCGACGCCTATCATTGCTCGGTCCTCGGGCCGACGTGGCCCAACCGGATGATGTGGATGACCGGCACGATCGACCCGGACGGGAAGCACGGCGGGCCGATTCTCGACAACAAGGCACCGGCGGGTGGCTACACGTGGACCACCTACGCCGAGCGGCTCCAGGCGGCCGGCGTGAGCTGGAAGGTGTACGAGCAGAGCGACACCTACGGCTGCAACATGCTCGAGAACTTCGCGAACTTCAAGAACGCGGACAAAGACTCACCGCTCGTCGTCAATGGCACGACCCACCGGCCCGAGGGCCAGTTCGAGTACGACGCGCGCAACGACAAGCTGCCCACCGTCTCCTGGATCATCTGCACTTCGACCGCGTCCGAGCATCCCGACTACACGCCTGCCGAAGGTGCGGCGTTCGTCGCGTCCAAGATCGACGCGATCGCCTCCAACCCGGACGTCTGGGCCAAAACCGCGTTCATCCTCAACTACGACGAGAACGACGGCCTCTTCGACCACGTCATCCCGCCGATGCCGAAGCCCGGCACCCCGCACGAGTTCGTCACCAAGACCTCGCCCGGCGGTACCAAGGGCAACGGGCTGTCCGTCGGAGCCGGTTATCGGGTGCCGTGCATCATCGTGTCGCCGTGGACCGCGGGCGGTTGGGTCGCGACCGAGGCCTTCGACCACACGTCGACCCTGCAGTTCCTGGAGAAAGTCACTGGCGTGGCCGAACCCAACATCTCCGACTGGCGGCGCTCCACCTTCGGCGACCTGACCTCGGCGTTCCGGTTCCGCGACCAGAAGGCAAAGCCGCCGACGCTGCCCGACACCTCCGGGCCGCTGACGCTCTCCCGTTACGAGGCCACCCACTTGCCCGCGCCGAAATTCCCCGGCACTGGCCAGAAACCGCCGGGGCAGGAGCCCGGCAAGCGCCCGCAGATTCCGCCGCGCTGAGCCAGCCGCCCCTGTCCGCGGCCTGATCGGGCGGGCAGGGGCTCACAACTCGTAGCTGTCCAGCGCGGTCGGCGCGACGGGCGACAAATGCGGATCGCTGTGGTCGGTGACCTGGCCGCGCGCCATCCGGTACACGCGGAAATCGTTGTCGTGCTCGGGGTCCTGGTCGTCCCACACGTGCAGCAGGCCGTAGGAACCGGGGGCCAGTTCGCCGACCCGCGCGAAGGTTTCCAGCAGCTGCGGCCCGATTGCGCCGCCGTGCTTGTCCAGACCACCCAGATGGAGCATCGGCAGCCCGGCGCTCCACCGCAAATCCACCAAATCCAGCGTGCCCGCGTCGCGCAGCGACCGGTTGACGCGCTCGACCAGCCGCTGCAGCAAAGCCGCGTCGTCGTCGCCCGTTGCGGTGGCGGCGATGGTCACCCAGCCGTGGTATTCGAACACGTGCGAGACGGTAGCAGCGGCGATGCTCAGCGGGTCAGCGCAGAGGGCTGGCCGTCCCGGCGCAGCTGGTTCGCGAGGATGCCGTCGGCGTGCTTTTCGACCGCCGGGAGCAGTTTGTCCCCGAAGACGCACAGGGTGCGCTCCCACGGGTGGCCGAGGGTGCCGTAACTGAAGTCGGCGGCGAGGAACAGGTGGTAGTCGCCGCGCGGGAAGACCGAGACCGGCCAGGGCGCGTCGTGGCGCATGCGGTGCGGCCAGAACTTGAACGACTGGTGCTGCCAGTGCAGCACCCACAGCCAGTCGTCCTCGGCGGTCGTCTCCTGCAGGGCGGCCAGCACCGCGCGGGCGACGTCGTGCTCCTCCACCGCGTACGGGCCGAGGCGGAACTCGGCCGAGGCACGGTCGTACTCGCCGGTGGAGAGATCCCAGGCGGCCGACGGGCGCGGCTCATGGAAACCCGGCCAATCGTGCGCGAAGGTGCTCGGCCAGAACCTGAGCTTGTCGTGCACCCAATACCAAGCGGGCTCGTCGGCCACTCGCGAGAGCGGCTCCCAGGCTGCAGCAGCGTTCACTTGTCGACCTCGAAGTCATCGACCGGGCTCGAAACTGCCGAAAGCTTCGTGTCCGGGGCCGGGATTGTCCAGTCCACCGGAGCCGAGCGCCAAGCTGTCACTCGACCGGGTGGCCTGCGGACCGGGAACCACGACCCGGTCCGCAGCTACCTTTACCCGACCGGCCCTCCGGTCATGCACGCAGCCGTTATGCGGCGCGCCACAGCGTGACGAACGCGGACGCCTCGCTGGCCGCCCACGGCCGCAGCCGCTCCCGGTCCCGCGCCGACAAGGTGAACTCCTTCGCCCGGCGCACGTCCACGACCAGCGCCTCGCCGCCCGGAAGCAGATCCGGCATCCCCTCGGTGAGCAGCCACAACGCGAGCTGCGCGGCGTCCCGGGTGAGCGGCTCCTCTTTGAAGTACAGCCAGGTGGCGTACTTGCGGCCGTTCGACTTCCGCAATCCCAGCTGCGGGCTGATGCCGATTTCCAGCTCGCCGAGCGCGAACTTCGCCCGCCCCACCTCGACCAGCTTCGGATCGCGCCTGCCGAGGTAGCGCAGCCAGCCCTCGGCGATGGCGGCGTAGTGCGGCCGGGTGCGTTCGTCGGCGTTGTTGACCAGCGCGCGCATGGCGACCTCGTCCTGCCGGGCCGCCCGGCCGGCCCGGACCGCGTTCGCCGCGCGCCGGTAGTAGTTGAACGCCGCCCGCGCCGGGTCCTCGTAGAGCCGGCGCTGCCTGCGCACGAACGACGAACGCGACGGTCCCTTGCTGGCGCTGTATCCGACGAACGTGGGCAGCGTGACGTAAGCCGGCTTGGGTGTGCTCAGCTTCGGACTAGTCATGGGCGGCCGCCTTCCGGTGGATGGTTTCCCCAGTACACGCCCAATTTTAGAACATATGTACGACAGTTTTTGCCGCTCAACGGGTGACCGGCGGCCACGGACCGGCCAGTACCTCGCGCGCCTGCTGCAGTACCTGTTGCTCGCAGTAGCTGACCGGGGTGACGTCGGTCGGAATCCAGGTCGCGAGCATCGACAGCCACTGGCGAAGTTCGGCGAGCGCGGCGGGGTGGCCGAGCCGTCCGTCGAAGGCTTTGACGCTCTTCGCGGCTTCGGCGAGCGGGACGTCGCCGCGCACCATTTCGCCGAGGTGTTCGCCGAGCAGCTGCCATTGGGCGGCCGTGGCGTCGGCCGGGAGTTCGATGCCCAGCTCTTCCACGACGTGCGAGAAGGCGGCGGAGACCGCCTGGTGGTTCCGGTGGTCGAGGCCGGCCAGTTCGGGCAGGGAGGGCGCTTCGAGGCCCTCGCCGACGGCCCGCGCCCCGGCCTCGACGAGTTCGGCGGCGGTGATGTCGAGACCGGCGAGCCGATCCACGGCAAGGGCGGCGAGCGCACCGCGCGCGGAGGACATGCTCCCGATCGTACGGACGCCGTTTCCCTGGCGGGCCGCTGATCTCGGCTGATCTTGTGCGCCTGAGCCCCACGGAGCCGGGCCGCATGGAACACTATCGCCCGAACCGGTGACAGGGGGTTGCGTGATGAGCTGGCAGGAAGAACTCCGGCGGTTGGACGCCGAGTTGGCCGCCGGCCGCCTGGGCCACGCCGAACACCGCCGCCAGCGCGACGAACTGCTCGCCGAGGCGTCGGGCGGCGGGACGGCTTCGCCAGTGGCGTCGCCGTTGCGGCAGGACGCGCCCTCGGCCAGCGGGTCGCCCGCCTGGAGCACCCCGGTGACGTCGGACAGCTCGGACAGTTCCGCGGCGCCGAGCAGTCCGAGCACGGAGACGCCGGACGCCACCGGAACTCCGCGGAACGTCGCGACGATCACCGGGCACGGTCCGTTCGACGGCCCGACCACGGCTCTGCGGATCGGGCCGGACGGCGCCACCTTGCCGAGCGATCAGCCCGGCGGCACCGCGGCACCGGAGCAGCCCGCCGCCAGCTCAGCGCCTACTCCCGCCGCCGACCCGGCAGCGCCTTCCGGCCCCAGCCCGACAACACCTTCCGCGGCCAGCCCGCCGGGGTCCTTCTTCTCCCCGCAGCCGAGCCCGGTCACGCCGCCGCCAAGCCAGCCCAACCCGGCCGCACCGCACCAGCCTCAGCAGCAGATGCCCGCGCAGCCGGGAACCTGGCCCGGCGTCGCTCCCGTGCAGTGGAACACCCCCGGCCAGCAACAGCCGCAACAACAGCCGGTCGTCGGATGGGCCAGCACGAACCCGGCGATGCCGGCGCCGGAACCGCCCGCGGTCGAGTCGTTCCTGAACTCCGGGGCGACGGTCCCGTCCGCGGAGAAGACCCAGCCCGCCTTCTCGCACACCCCGGGCACCCCGTTCTCCACCGACCGGCCGACGACCGCGCCCAGCCCGGCCGACGACCGGCCCACCGCGGTCTTCGGGGCGGTCCCGGCCAACGGCGGGCAGCCGGAGCCGCGCCGGCTCTGGGAGGACGAGGGCAAATCGCGCGGGTCGAAGCCGACCTGGCTGTTCCTGTCGCTGGCCGTGCTCGTGGTGCTGGCGCTGGTCGTCGGCGTCATCTGGTTCATCGGCAACAAGGACGACACGTCCGGCACGGCCTCGCCGCCACCCGCCTCCTCGTCCGTGCCGAACACCCAGCCGCCCTCGCTCGAGGACAAGCTGCCGACGCTGCCGGGCACCGCGAGCCCGCAGAACTCGACGATGGCGCTGGACAAGGCGGTCCAGGCCAAGGCCGTCTCCGACGCCGACGCGAACCTCATGCGCGCGGCCGGCGCGGACCAGCTCGTCTACCACGCCTACGCCGGAGCCGACGGCGGCACGACGCTCATCGCCGTCCCGACGCCGTCCAAGGCGCAGGCGGGCCAGCTCGTCCAGGGCCTGCGGCAGAACCTCGTCACCGGCGGGTTCGACAGCAGCCCGCTCGGCCCGGCGGCCACCGATCTGCTCTACTCCGCGAGCAGCCCGGCCGGACGCGTGCTGGCCTCCTGGTACACCTCGGGCGGGGTGTCGATCGGCATCGGCGTGTCGGGCCCGGTCGGCCAGGATCCGGCGGCGCTGCGGTCGCGGATGGAAGAGATCCGCGCGAAGGTCGCGGCCGCGCTGCCCGCCAGCTGAACTCACCCCGGCTCGGAAGGCGACCCGCCAGGTCACGTGGGGTCGGACCCGTGCACAATGTCCACGTCGTCACACCACAATCGGGTAGCGACGACGCATTGACCCGTCGCCATGCCGACAGATAAGGGGGGCCCTGGTGTCCTGGCAGGAGGAGCTGCGCCGGCTGGACGAGGAGCTCGCGTCAGGGCGCCTCTCCGCGGACGACTATCGCATCCGGCGTGATCAGGTGCTGTCCTCGGCCGTGGGCCAGCAGGATCAGCCCGCCCCGCCGCCGCCGAGCCAGAGCGCGGACTCGACCCAGGTGATCGCCCCGGTCAGCCCGCCCGGCGGCATGCCGCAGCAGCCGCCGCAGGCCCCGCAGCAGCCGCCCGCCGACGGCGGTGCCGAGCGCACCCAGGTCGTGCAGTCGTGGCAGCAGCAACAGCAGCAGCCGCCCGCGGACGCCGGTCCCGAGCGGACCCAGGTCGTGCAGCCGCAGCAGCACCAGCCGCAGGCGCACTACTCCCCGCCCGGCGGGTTCCCGCAGGGCGCGCCGTCCTCGCCGCCCGGGGGCTTCCCGCAGCAGCAGCCGTGGAACGCGGCCGAAAGCGACCAGACCCCGCCGTGGGGCGGCGGCGACCTGCCTCCGCTCGGCCCGTCCGGGGGCGACTCCGAATGGGTCCGCCAGGGTCCGGAGTACTTCAGCGACAAGCCGAAGAAGAGCAACGGCAAGAAGATCGGCGCGATCGTCGGCGCCGTGGTCGTGCTGGCCGGCATCGCGTTCGGCGCGTACTGGCTGTGGGGCCGCGACAGCGGAGGCGGCGGCACCGAGCAGACCACCGCGCAGCACAGCTCGTCGGCGGCCCCGAAGCCGCCGGACCCGCTCGGCGTCGCGAACATGCCGGGCAAGGCCGAGACGCACGACGACATCACGTCGTTCTCGCAGGTCGACACGCTGAAGTACCTGAACCCGCAGGAGCTGAGCGCCTACCAGTCGGCGGGCGCGTCGAAGGTCAAGTTCGTCGTGTACCACCTGGACGACGGCAACCTGATCACGCTCTTCCTGGCACAGGCCAGCAGCCCGACCGCGGCGAAGACCGCGGCCGAGAAGCTGATGGACGTCCAGGTCACGAACGGGGCCAAGCGCGACACCACCGCCCCGAACGGCGTGTACGCCACCTCGATCGACGCGAAGGAAGGCCAGTCGGCCCAGGCGCGCGGGCACTACGCGCACGGCAACGTGGTCGTCCGCGTCGAGGTGTCCGGCAAGGCAGGCGCCCAGACGAAGACCGACTTCACCACCGCGCTGAACCAGCAGCTCACGGTTCTGACCGCCGATGCCTGAGCCCGGGACCACCGCCTGCACGATCGTCGCCCGGAACTATGTGCCAGCCGCGCGCGTGCTGGCCCGCTCGTACCTCGAGCACCATCCGGGCGGCCGCTTCGTCATCGCGGTCATCGACGCCCCGCGCGACCAGTCGGACCGGGCCGGCGACGGACTCACCGTCGTCGGCCCGGCCGCGTTCGGCATCGACGAGGACGACTACCTGCGGATGGCGACCGCGTACTCGGTCACCGAACTCGCCACGTCGGTCAAGCCATACCTGCTGCGCGAGCTGCTGAAAGAGTCCGAGGCCGCGATCTACCTCGACCCGGACATCGAGCTGTTCGCGCCGATCCCCGAGGTCGCCGAACTCGCCAAGAAGCACGACATCGTGCTCGCGCCGCACTTCCTGACCCCGTTGCCGCAGGACGGCATGGAGCCGGACGACGCGGTGATCATGGGCACCGGCATGTTCAACCTCGGCTTCATCGGCGTCGGCCGCGGCGCCGGGCCGTTCCTCGACTTCTGGGCGGGCAGGCTGCGCCACGACGCGATCGTCGCGCCCGAGCAGCAGCTGTTCACCGACCAGCGCTGGGTCGACCAGGTGCCGTCGCTGTTCCGGCACCACGTGGTCACCGACCCGGGCTTCGACGTCGCGTACTGGAACCTCCACGAGCGTCCGATCGGCCGCGACGAAGCCGGCGACCTGACCGCTGGCGGCGCGAAGCTGCGCTTCTTCCACTTCAGCGGTTACCGGCCGGAGAAGCCGTGGCTGCTCAGCTTCCACTGCGCGCGCAAGCCTCGCGTGCTGCTGTCGCACAACGACGACCTTCGCGCCATCTGCGATTCGTACGGCACGAAGCTGCGCGAAGCGGGGTACGCCGAGTCGCTCGACTCGATTCCGTACGGCTTCAAGGACTTCCGCGACGGCACGCCGGTGCCGAAGCTCGCCCGGCGCGTGTTCCGCGAGGGCTGGATCAAGACCGAGCGCAAGAAGAAGCCCGCGCCGCCGCACGCGTACGCCGAGGACGGCGGGCTCGCACTGCGCGAATGGCTCGCCACCCCGGAGGACCAGGGCCAGGCCGCGGCCGGGTTGAACCGGCTGACGCACGCGATCTGGGCGTCGCGGATCGACCTGCAGATGGCGTTCCCGCACCCGTATGGCGACGACGCCGACGGCTTCCGGCACTGGTGCGCCGGGTCCGGCGTCTCCGAGGCCGGGCTGCCGGAGTGGGCGCTGCCGTCCGAACCGGTCGCCACGCGTCCGCCGCACGACGAGTTCGGCGTGAACCTGCTCGGTTACCTGACCGCTGAGCTGGGGCTCGGCGAGATGGGCCGGATCGTGCTCGAGGCGATCGAGACCGGCGGCGTGCCGGTGGTCTCGGTGCTGGAGGAGAAGGCGGTCTCGAACCGCACCGGGATCGAGCGGCCGGCGACGGTCGGCGATCCGCGGTTCCCGGTCAGCGTGTTCGCGGTGAACGCGGACCAGACCCGCACGATCCTCACCAACCACCCCGAGGTCGGTGCCGGGCGCTACCGGATCGGGCTGTGGGCGTGGGAACTCGAGGATTTCCCGCAGTGGCAGCACGAAGCGTTCGGAATGCTCGACGAGATCTGGACGGTCAGCGACTTCTGCCGCCGGGCGTTCGCCGCGCACTCGACGATCCCGGTCAAGACGATCCCGGTGCCGGTGCGCGATCCCGGTGAGCCGTCGCCGCCCGCGCGCGAAAAGGGCGAACCCGTGCGCTTCCTCTTCGCCTTCGACTTCAACAGCGTCGCGGAGCGCAAAAACCCTTGGGGCGCAGTCGAAGCGTTCCAGCGGGCGTTCCCTGGCCGCGACGACGTCCGGCTCACCGTCAAGGCGATCAACTCGAAGCTGCACCCGCAGGCCGCCGAACGGCTGCGCGCGGCGGTCCGCGGCGACGACCGGATCGAACTGATCGAGCGCTACCTCAGCGTCGCCGAGCTGCACGAGCTGTACGAGACCAGCACGGCTTACGTTTCGCTGCACCGCAGTGAAGGCTTCGGGCTCACCGTCGCCGAGGCGATGGCGCGCGCGATGCCGGTGATCTCGACGGACTACTCCAGCACCACCGAATTCCTCGACGCGTCCACCGGCTGGCCGATCCCGTACCGGCTGGTGCCGGTCGGCGAGGGCAACTACCCGTACCACGCCGACGCGGTCTGGGCGGAGCCCGATCTGGACGCCGCCGCGGCCGCGATGGCGCAGATCGCCGACGACCCGGCCGAGGCGATCGCCCGCGGCCGCCGCGCGCGGGAGGTCATCCTGCGCGAGCGGTCGATGGCGACCGCGGCCGAGTGGATGCGGCGCGAGCTGGAGCAGGCGCACGAGACGTGGCAGGAGCGGCAGCGCGCCGCGACCCCGCCGCCAGAGCACCCGCTCAGCCCGCTGCAGCAGGCGACCGAGGCGTTGCGCTGGCGGCCGGAAGCGGACACGCCGTCGCGGCTGCCGCTCGCGCCCGCGCTGCGCAAGGCCGTGCTGCGCGCGATCGACCACTACGACGTGCACCAGCGCCACGTGATGGGCGCGCTGCTCGACGCCACCGAGGAAAGCAACCGGCGGTTGCTGGACCGGATCGAAGGCCTGGAACGCAACATCGACGAGTCCCGCCGCGCCGCGCTGTCCACGCGCACGCTCGGCGAACGGCTCGAAGCGTTGCGCGGCACGGTCAACGAGCTGCGCCGGCAGGCCCCGGAAACGGACCTCGCGCTGCGCAATCTCGAAGCGGACGTGGCGAAGCTGGCCGAGGGCTACGACGGCGTCGGCGCGCAGGTCGAAACCGCGGCGGGCACCGTGCACAAGATGTTCGCGAGCCGCGACGAACGGCTCGACGCCGACGAGAAGGCCATCCAGCGAGTGACCCTCGACGTCAGCGCGATGCGGGACGCGGCCCGGCTCCGGCACGCTCCGGTGCCGCGCGGGGCGGACGTCGTCCAGTGCGACGTCGGCGCGCTCCTGATGCCGATCGACGAGGTCATGCTGCCCTGGATCCTGTTCCACCGGTCCTGGGAGGACAGCGAAGCCGAGCTGATGGCGTCGCTGGCCGAGGGCGCGTTCCTCGACGTCGGCGCGCACGTCGGCTACCACACGCTGCGGCTGCTGCGGGCCACGCCGGAAGTGACCAGGGTGATCGCGGTGGAGGCCGACCCGGTCAACGCCTCGTACCTGCGCCGCAACGTCGAGGTCAACCTGCCCGCCGCGGCGGGCGAGCTGGTCACCGTGGTCGAGTCGGCCGCGTGGGACGAGCCCGGCACCGTGCACCTCGCGCAGGCGACCCCGGGCAACAGCGGCGACAACCGCGTCACCACGGACGGCTCCGGCGTCGAGGTCCCGGCGGTCCGGCTGGACTCCGTGCCCGAGGTGACCGAACAGCGGATCGGCCTGGTGAAGGTCGACCTGCAGGGCCGCGACCACCGTGCGCTGGCGGGGCTGGCCGAGGTGCTGCGCCGCGACCGGCCGCACGTCGTGTGCGAGTTCGACCCGGGCGCGATCGCGGAACTGGGCGACGACCCGGCCGCCGTGCTCGCCGGATACCGCTCGCTCGGCTACACGCCGAAGGTGGTCACCGACGACGGTCCGGCGGACAAGGTGCTCAAAGACCCGGCGATCATCGCCGCGGCCAAGGCGGACGAGAAGGAATTCGTCACGCTGTGGCTGGCCCCCTGAGCTGATCGCGCGCGTGGTGCCTCAGGGCGCCACGTGCGCGATGGTCAGCAGGAACGCGCCGTACCAAGCACTTCCGACGGTGATCACCGGCAGCAGCACCGCCAGTACCCGGTTCGGCAGCTTCGCCAGCATGAGCGCGACCGGCACGGTCAGCACGAACGCCGGCAGCAGGAAACGCGCACGGGACTGGAAGAAGTTCGAGGAGCAGAGCGCGATCACGACGGTGAGCGTGCCGTAGATCTGCCACGGCAACGGCAGCCGCGTGGCCCACGTCCAGAACTGCAGCACGACCGCGGCGAGCACGACGAGCGCGGTCACGGTGATCCAGCTGGCGTCGTCCGAGGTGAGGCCGTCGCGGACCTGGGTCCAGGTGAAGACGCCGAAGTCGAAGTGCATCTGCCACGCGTTCTGCAGCCAGAACCAGCCGTCCGGGCGGCCGGTCTGGATCCAGACGTAGCCGAGATAGCCCAGCAGGCCGAGCGGCGCGATCAGCCCGCCGACCCACGGCCGCCAGCCGTCACGACGCTGGAACACCGCGATGAGCGCGGCGATCCCGACGGCGGCGATCAACGCGCCCGAACTCGCCCTGGTCAACCCGGCCAGCACCGCGAAACCGCCCGCGACCAGCCATTCCCGGCGCGCGAGCATCACGAACGTCCAGGACACGAGCGCCATCAGCAGCGATTCCGAGTACGCCAGGTGCAGCGCCGTCGAGCCCGGCCCGATCGACCACAACACGGCGACCAGCAGGCCCACCCGCGGTCCGGCCAGGTCGCGGCCCAGCACGAACAGACCCCACGCGGCCGCGCATCCGGCCAGCAGCGAGATCGTCATCCCGGCCCCGAGCGGCGGGATCCCGACCAGGGTGAGAAGAGCCACCATCGCCGGGTACAGCGGGAAGAACACCAGGCTGTTCTCGCCGGGCAGGCCGTCGGCGTCGAGCGTGACCGGCTGGTCGTAGCCGTGCTGTGCGACCGACAGGAACCAGTTCGCGTCGAAATTGTCGATGAACCGGCCTGGCGACACGTCGGCCTTCCAGCTCATCATCCACAGCACGCCGAACGCGAGGACCTGAAACAGCAGGTAGAGGCTGATCGCGGGGGCGGCGTCGCGGAACGCGGCACGCAGGGTCGGTGAACGCTCGACGGCACCGTCGAGACTGGACTGCTGCACGCTCCCCGAACTCCTGAACTCACTCGCGCAAAACCGGACGAATTCCTGCCTGATCGTACCTGGCAACCACATAATCCGAGGCCAGACCGGGTTTTGTGAATTATCCCCTTGTCACCGCCAAATGCGGGGAGTACGTCCGTGGCCCGCCGGAGAGGCGGTAACCTTCACCAGGTTGCCGGTAGCGGAAGACGGGGGTGATCACGCTGGCCGAGCCGGATTCCGCTGCCCTGGCCGAGCCCTCGTCCGCGACGCCGAAGAAGACCCGGATCGTCTTCATCGACATCGGCCGCGGCCTCGGTGCGCTGCTGGTCTTCTACAGCCACATCGTCCATCCGTGGATCATCGCGAAGAACGAGAACGCCCCGTACGCCGATTTCATCGAGGCGCTCACGAGCGACCCGATGCACATGTCGAAGCAGGGCATCGGACAGATCGCGGTGCCGTTCTTCTTCCTGGTGAGCGGTTTCGTCGTGACGCCGATCGCGCTGCGCCAGGGTCCGGGGCGCTTCGCGCTCAACCGGTTCATCCGGGTGTACGCGCCGATGCTGTTCGTGGTGCTGCTGACGGTGTTCCTGCTTCTGGTGAACCTGCACCCGCCGTCGACCGGGCAGGCGCAGACGCTCAACCCGTTCACTGTCTTCACCAACACCGCGCTGGTCAACTACCTGATTTTCCCGCAGGTCGTGCTGGTGCCGGTGGCCTGGACGATGATCGTCGAGGTCATCTTCTACCTGCTGCTGATGGCGGTGCTGCCGCTGCTGCGCCGGTGGGTGTGGCTCGGGATCGCGGTGGAGCTGACGTTCATCTTCGTGGTGATGATGAGCCGGTCGCAGCTGGGACCGTCGTGGTCGCTGTTCGCGGTGAACGTCTCCTACCTGCCCGCCATGGTGATCGGCCAGGTCGTCTGGGCGACGACCAAGAAGAAGATCCCGCTCTGGACCGGCGCGCTGTACGGCGGCTGCGCGTGGTCGCTGTACGTGCTGGCCGACATCATCAACGTCGGCCGCGTGGACAGCTCGTACAACCTCGCGCTGGCGTTCGCCGTCGCCTGCTTCCTGATGGGCATGTTCGCCGAGGACCGGCTGAAGCAGCGCAAGATCTGGACCATGCTGTCCGAGCGCAGCTACTCGATCTATCTGCTGCACATGCTGGTCACGTTCGTGCTGCTGCAGCTGCTGCGCCCGGCGGTGCCGCTGCCGATCGCGCTGCTGATCGTGATCCCGGCGGTGTTCGGGGTGGTCGAGCTGAGCTACCGGTACGTGGAGCGGCCGAGCCATTCGCTGGCGCGGCGGTTGTCGCATCGGCAGAAGCCGCCTCCGCCCGAGCCGGAGAAGCCCGAACCGCCGGTTGAGCCGCCGGTCGAAACGCCAGGGGAAACCACTCACCTTGAGGACCCGTCCGAGGTGACCGTCGAGATCCCGAAGGTGACCGCCGAACAGCGGCCGCCGCGGCGTCCAGCGCCCCGGCCGCGTCCGATGCCGAACGGGCGGATGCCGAGGAACGGCGCTCCGCCGCCGAACGACGTTCCACGCGGCGAACAGCCACGCATGCCGCGCCCGAATGGCGACGAGCAGCCGCGCGCGATGCGCCCGAATGGCGGCGCGCACCGGGCGCGTCCCGTCGAATCGGGCGTCGACCGCACCGCCGAACCGCCGGTGCGCCGCGCGATGCCGCCGCGCCGGCGGCCGTCAGCTCCGCCGGAGCTGCGCTACCAGCCGGACCAGGAAAACCAGGCCCAGCGCGGCGACCAGGACGATTTCCCACGCCACCGGAACTCCTTCCGCCACACCCCTCGCTGAGTGATGCTCTGCCTAGAGGGCGCGCGAAGGTGGGAGGGCGTTCACCGACACGGCGTAACTCACACTCCCGGCTTAGCTCACGCGTACGAGACCTCGTGAGTGTTTATGCCGGTTAGAACCGGCATAGGCGCTCACGAGCGGCGTGGGGTGACCAGGCCGGATTCGTAGGCCAGCACCACCAGCTGCGCCCGGTCGCGCGCGCCGATCTTGGTCATGATGCGGCTGACGTGCGTCCGCGCCGTCGCGGCGGAGATCACCAGGTGGGCGGCGATTTCGTCGTTCGACAGGCCGCCCGCGACGAGCGCCAGCACCTCGCGTTCGCGTTCGGTCACCTCCTGCACCGCCGAGGTGTCGATCCGCCGGTGCTCCGGCCGTCCGACGATCTCGGCGATCAACCGGCGCGTGACGGTCGGCGCGAGCAGTGCCTCGCCCGCCGCGACGACGCGCAGCGCGTGCAGCAATTCGACCGGTTCGGTGTCCTTCAGCAGGAAGCCGCTGGCCCCGGCGCGGAGTGCTTCGTAGACGTACTCGTCGACGTCGAAAGTGGTCAGGACCAGCACTTTCACCCCGGCGAGGTCGGGGTGTGCGGTGATCCGGCGGGTGGCTTCGAGCCCGTCGGTGCCGGGCATCCGGATGTCCATCACCACGATGTCCGGCCGGTGCTCGACCGCCTGCGCGACGGCCTGTTCGCCGTCGCTCGCCTCGCCGGCCACCTCGAAGCCGTCCTCGGTGTCCAGCAGCAGCCGGAATCCGGCGCGGACCAGGGCCTGGTCGTCGGCCAGTACGACGCGGATGGTCATTTCTCCCCCTCCACGGGCAGTTCCGCCCGCACCTGGAAACCCTGTCCGGTGACGCTCGCCTCGACGCTGCCGCCGAGCGCCGTCGCGCGTTCCCGCATGCCGCGCAGACCGTGGCCGGGCGTCGGCTGGACGGTGCCACGGCCGTCGTCGCGCACGGTCAGGACCAGCGTGCCCGGCTTGCGCTCGAAACGGACCTCGACGCGCTGTGCCCCGTCGGCGTGCCGGACGACGTTGGTGAGCGATTCCTGCAGGATCCGGTACGCCGCGCCGTCCACCGGGGCGGGCAGCTCGCCGGCTTCGCCGTGCAGCTCGACTTCCAGCCCGGCGGCGCGCGCGTGGTCGAGCAGCTCGTCGACCTGCGCGAGGCTCGGCGCGGGCGCGCGGTTCTCGCCGGAACGCAGCACGGCGAGCGTCGCGCGGAGGTCGTTGAGCGCGGACGCACTGGCCGCCTTGATGTTCAGCAGCGCCTCTTTCGCCTGCTCCGGCCGCCGATCCGCGACATGCGCGGCGACGCCGGCCTGGACGTTGATCATCGCGAGGCTGTGCGCGACCACGTCGTGCACCTCGCGGGCGATGCGAAGCCGCTCTTGCTCGGCCATCCGGTGCCGATGCTCGTCGGCCTGCTCGCGCCGGGCGGCGACGGCCGCGAACTGGAACCGCACCGCGGTCGCGATGCCGATCACGGCGACCATCCAGACCACGGCGAACAACGCCCAGGCACTGATCGCAAACGTTTGCGCGATCACGATGTGGGTCACGTACGCCGCCACGAGGACAGCCGCCCCGGTGCTTCCGGCGACCACCGGGCCCTTCCGCCGGGTCAGGACGAACAGCGCGATGGTCGGGACGAGGATCACCGGCCCGCCGGGTTCCGGCGACAGGTAGTAGGCGTAGGCCGAGGCCGCGGTGAGGACGAACAGCGGCAGCGGATACCGGTGGACGAGCAGCAGGGTCAGCACGGTCGCGGCCAGCCAGGCGGCGCCGAGCGGGCTCAGCGGGTGTTCGGCGTGCTGCCAGCGGCCGGACGCGCTGGAGCCGCCGAGCACGAAGGCGAGCACCACGAGGGTCCGGAACACCCGCCCGAACCACGGGTTCTGCGCCCGCCACCAGTACATGATGCGAAAACTACCGGGGAAGACGGCCGGGCGCGTCCGTCGTGGAGCGCGGGATCGGACTACGTCGGGCGAGGTATGTCGAGAAACCCGATCGGGCTCCGTTCTTTGGTTAAACGACAGGAACGGAGATGGTGGCGATGGGTGAGGTAGTGGCCGGGGCGAGCATGTCGCTGGACGGTTTCGTGGCCGGACCGGGCGAATCGGGGTTCGATCTGCTCTTCGGCTGGATGGGCGGCGGGACCGAGGAGGTGCAGACCGCGCAATCCGGCCGCGTGCTGCGTATGTCCCCGGCGAGCGCGAAGGTCCTGCGCGCGCAACTGGAGTCGACCGGGGCGATTCTCGTCGGACGGCGGCTGTTCGACCTGACCTCGGGCTGGGGCGGGATGCATCCGTTCGGCGGTCCGGTGGTCGTGCTGACGCATCAGCCGCCCGCTGGCTGGGAGGACTCGCCGTTCACCTTCGTCACCGAGGGCATCGAGGCCGCGGTGGAGCGGGCCAAGGAACTGGCCGACGGCCGCGACGTCGGCGTGAACGCGGGCGAGATGGCCCGGCAATGCCTGCAAGCCGGGCTGCTCGACGCGGTGCGGATCGATCTGGTGCCGGTGCTGCTCGGCGGCGGGGTGCCGCTCTTCGGCGAGTTCGGGCTCGACCCGGTGCGGCTCGGCACGCCGGACGTCACCGTCAGCGAGGGCGTGACGCACCTGCGCTATCCGATCTGAGGCACGAACTCGCGCAGTTTCTCCAGCGTCTCGATGTTGCTCGGGGTGTAGACCGACATCCGGATCTCCGAACGGCGGCCGGCGTAGAGGTAGGTGAAGTCGAACGTCAGCAGGCCCGCCTCCGGGTGCAGGTACCGCTTGCTCTTGGCCTGTTCGGTGTTCACGTCGTGGCGGCTCCACAGCTCCTCGAAGCACGGCGACTCCGCCCGGAGCCGTTTGACCAGCGACTTCCAGCCGGGTTCGCCCATGTGCTCGGCCATCGCGGCGCGGAAGGACGAGACCATCCGGGGCACGTTCTGCTCCCAGTCGACGATCCGCTTTTTCCACTCCGGGTTGAGCATGCACTGCACGAGCGTGTTGCGGTCCTCGTACGGAATGGAGTCGACGCCGCCCATCAGCCAGTCGTAGCCGGCGTTGTGGCCGAGCACGTCGAAGCGCGCGTTGCGGACCGCGACCGGGAACGGCTCCAGTTGGACCATCATGTCGTACATCGACGTGGTGATCGCGGAGCAGTTCTTCTTCGCCGTGACCGGCTCCGGCGCACCGGCGAGGGTGAACAGGTGCACGTGCTCGTGCGGGTCGAGCCGGAGCGTGCGGGAGATCGCGCTGAGCACCTGCTCGGACGCGTTGATGTCGCGGCCCTGTTCGAGCCACGTGTACCAGGTGACCCCGACCCCGGCGAGCTGCGCGACCTCCTCGCGGCGCAGCCCCGGGGTGCGCCGCCGTCCGCCGAGCGGCAGGCCGACCTGCTCGGGCGTGATCCGGCCGCGCCGGTTGCGGAGGAACTCACCCAGCTCGGTCCGGCGCAGGCGGTCTTCGATGGCAGTGGTCACGAATACCAGGGAAGCACACCCCGCACCCTGTTACCAGGTAGTCCCAGTACCAGGATAAGAGCACACCTGGTACCAGGGTGCGGCGCGGCGGAACGTGGTACTCATGACGACTACCACCTCCGCCCCGGCAGCGGCCACCGCCGCGATCGGGACGCCGGCGAGAACGGGACTCACGTCCGCCGGCCTGATCACCGTGCTGCTGGGGGCAGCACTGCCGATCATCGACTTCTTCATCGTCAACGTCGCCCTGCCCACGATCGATGCCGACCTGCACGCGTCCACCGCCACGCTCGAACTCGTCGTCGCGGGCTACGGCATCGCGTACGCGGTGCTGCTCGTGCTGGGCGGACGGCTCGGCGACACCTTCGGCCGCCGCAGGCTCTTCCTCCTCGGCCTCACGCTGTTCACGCTCACCTCGCTGGCCTGCGGCGTCGCCCCGGACGCGGGCACGCTGGTCATCGCCCGCGTCGCACAGGGCGCGGCTTCGGCGATGCTGCTGCCGCAGGTGCTGTCGATCATCCAGGCAGGCACCACCGGCGAACGCCGCTCCCGCGCGATCGGCCTCTTCGGCGCGACCGGCGGGATCGCCACCGTGGTCGGGCAGCTGCTCGGCGGCGCGCTGGTGGCCGCCAATCTGTGGGACCTGAGCTGGCGGCCGATCTTCCTGGTCAACGTGCCGATCGGGATCATCGGGCTGCTGCTCGCGCGCCGCACGGTGCCGGACAGCCGGGCGAGCAACCCGCTCGGCGTCGACCGCTGGGGCACCGTGCTGCTGGCCGTTTCGCTGCTGTCGCTGCTGATCCCGATCATGGAGGGCCGGGCGCTCGGCTGGCCGTGGTGGAGCATCGCGCTGCTGGTGCTCTTCCCGTTCGCGGCGTTCGGCTTCGCGCGGGTCGAGCGGAAGCTGGAAGCCTCGGGCGGCACGCCGTTGCTGCCGCCTGCCCTGCTGCGCACCGCGAGCGTGCGGCACGGCCTGACCGTCGCGGTGCCGTTCTTCTGCTCCTTCGGCTCGTTCATGTTCGTCTACGCGGTGACCCTGCAGAACGGCCTGCACCTCGGCCCGCTCGGCGCCGGGCTGGCGCTCACCCCGATGGCCGTCGCGTACTTCACGACCTCGCTGGTCAGCAGCCATCTGGTCGCCCGGTTCGGCCGCAAGATCGTGCCGATCGGCGGGGTGATCCTCACCGTCGGCCTGCTCGCACTCGCTGGAACCGCGCTGCTCGACTGGCCCGATCTGTCGATCTGGCAACTGGCCCCGGCGATGGTGCTGATCGGCGTCGGCAACGGGCTCGCGATGAGCACGTTGTTCCGGGTGGTGCTTTCGCGAGTGCCCGCGGACCTGGCCGGGGTCGGCGGCGGTGTGCTGACCACGACCCAGCAGACGTCGCTGGCGCTGGGCGTCGCGGTGCTCGGCAGCCTGTTCGCGAGCCTGAGCGTGCCCGGCGCGATGGGGTACCAAGGTGCGTTCGTGCTGGTCATCGGGATTTTGGCGGTACTGTCGCTGCTGGTGGCCGGGCTGGCGCGGAAGCTGCCCGACCCGCGCTGAGAAATTCGACCGACGGAAAACCCCGCTCCCGGACGACGATGGAGATGTGACGGAACCTCGGGTGCAGCCAGACCCGGCCTTCGCGCTGCTCGGCCTCTACGAGACGGCCCTGCCGGAGGTCTATGGCTACCTGCTCGCGAGGTGCGGCGACCGCGTGCTGGCGGAGGAACTGACGTCGGAGACGTTCCTCGGCGCGGTCGCCGCGTGCCGCAAGGAGCACGCGCCGCCGGTGAGCACACCCTGGCTGATCGGGGTGGCTCGGCACAAACTGGCCGACCACTGGCGGCGCGCCGAACGGGAACAGCGCGGGCTGCGGCTCGTGCACGACGCCGAATGCGACGTCGAGGATCCCTGGGACGAACAGCTCGACGCCCTGCGCGCGCGGCAGGTGCTCGAATCACTGTCGGTCTCGCATCGGGCGGTGCTCACCTTGCGGTACGTCGACGGCCTTCCGGTGCGCGACGTCGCGACGCACCTAGGCCGGACCATCCACGCGACGGAGGCGTTGCTGACGCGGGCCAAAACCGCGTTCCGCCGCAGCTATCAGGAGAAGGAGGGACGCGATGCCTGAACCGTTCGACGCGCTTGCGCTGCCCTCGACTCCGGCCGACCCCGATCCGGCCTTCGCCGACCAGCTGCGCGACGACCTCCGCCGCCTGATCCTGAACGGAGCGGAGATGTCCACCACCGAAACCACGCCCCAGCAGGCCGAAGTAGGCGCACTGACGCCGTACCTGGCGGTGACCGACGCGCGTGCCGCGCTCGACTTCTATGTCGAGGTCTTCGGGGCGCGGCGCCGGGCCGAGCCGATCGTGATGGACGACGGCCGGGTCGGGCACGCCGAACTGGACATCGGCGGCAGCGTGCTGATGCTGGCCGACGAGTTCCCGGAGATGGGCCTGGTCGTGGCCCCCGAAAGCGGCACGACGATGCGGGTCGAGGTGCCCGATCCGCGCCGCGCGGTGCAGCGAGCCGTGGAGCTGGGCGCGCAGCAGCTGGGGCCGGTCGAGGACCGCGGCCACGGACTGCACGGCGCGATCCGGGACCCGTTCGGCCAGCGGTGGATGATCGGGCTGGCCGCGCCGCGCGCGAAGACACCGGAGGAGCGCACGTACCGGCACGGCGAAGCCGGGTACTTCACCTTCCAGGTGCCCGACGACGCGCGGGCCAAGGCGTTCTACGGCGCGGTGCTCGGCTGGCAGTTCCGCAAGGGCAGCCTGCCGACCGCGTGGGGCATCGAGGGCCATGGCCTGCCCGGCGGGCTGTGGGGCGGGTCGGAGCTGCAGACCGGCTGGAAGCTGATGTTCGCCGTCGACGACCTCGAGGCCGCGCTCGGCCGGGTCCGCGAACACGGCGGCCGGGCAGGCGAGGTGGAGCACCAGCCGTACGGCCGATCGGCGGATTGTGCCGATGACCAGGGCATCGAGTTCTGGTTGTGGGAACAGCCACGCACGTGACCTCGGCCAAAGCCCCGGCGGCAAACCGGCCGTCGGGGCGCACACTCAAGGGATGGCCGCGCACTGGACGCCCCGCGACGAAGCCGAACTGACCGCCGGCTGGCAGCTGTGGCTCGCCCTGGGCTCGTGCGCCTGGCCGGGACCGGACTGGGACGGCACACCTGCCGAAGCCGTCCGGGGCCTGGAACGGTGTTTCACCACCTGCGACGAAATCCTCGCCGCGTACGACCAGCCGGGCTCCGCGGTCGCGGGGCTGGTGCGTTCGATGATCCTGGCCGCCAACTGGACGCTGGAACTCTGGCGCGACGACTCGAATCCGCTCGATTCCGAACGCGCCGCGCTGCTGCACGCCGATCTGGCGGCGTTCGCCGACCACGCGGAAAGCGTTCGTGCTTTGCTGGCCGCGGGCGGCGGGTGGGCCTCGCTTCCGCTGTGACCCGCCCGTCGTCCGTCTACAAAGGACCTACCAGCTGGCCGGGCGTTTCCGCTCCGGCTCGTACGGCTGCGTGAGGACCTCGATCCCATTCCCGCCTGGATCAAGGAAATACACGCCGCGGCCGCCGTGGTTGTAGTTGATCTCGCCGGGGCCCTGACCGCCCGGCCCGGCGTGGTAGTCGACCCCGGTTTCCTTCAACCGCAGGAAAAACGCGTCGAAGTCGTCTTCCGGGATGAGGAAACAGTAGTGCTGCAGCTTGCGATCCTCGTCCGGGACCGTGGCGAAGTCGAGCCGCACGCCGTTGCTGGTCTCGACGGGGACGAACGGACCCCATTCCTCGCCGATCTCGAACCCCAGCAGGTTCGCGAAAAACTCGGCGGATTCCCGGTTGTTCCGGGACGGGATCATAAGGTGATTCAACTCAAGAGAAACTGACACGAAGCAATGCCTCCAGAAGGCATCCCAGCACCTCCATGTCTCACCCAGCCGGTGACCGACACGCGATGCCGCCGCAGAGCATAGCGCAGCCGCGGCGAATCTCCAATCAGGAAATCGCCACCCGCCGCCGGGCCGCACGCGGGCGCCCGACGCCCTGCCACGACAACCCCGCGTCGAGAATCATCCCGGGGTCGAGCAGATTGCGGGTGTCGACGACGTCGTCGCCTTCCATCGCGTCCGCGATCGCGACCCAGTCCAGATTGCGGAACTCCGCCCATTCGGTAAGCACCACAACAACATCCGCGTCCTTGGCGACCTGGTATGGATCGTCCACGACGGTCATCCCGGCGATCCCGCCGGACACCGCCGGGTCGTACGCGGTGATCTCCGCGCCGAGCGCGCCGAGCACCGAAGACACTGCCAGCGCTGGAGAATCGCGCAGATCGTTCGTGCCCGCCTTGAATGCCAAGCCCAGCACGCCGATCCGCGCGCCGGCCAGCGTTCCGCCGCAGGCGCCGGCGATCTTCGCCACAATGCGGTCGCGCTGGGCGATGTTCTCGTCGATCGCCGAGGTCAGCATCCGGAAGTCGTAGTCGACCGATTCGGCGACCTTGACCAGCGCGCTGGTGTCCTTGGGCAGGCACGAACCGCCCCAGCCCGGGCCGGGTTTGAGGAAGGTGCGGCCGATCCGCCGGTCGTAGCCCATGCCTTCGGTGACCAGGTCGATGTCCGCGCCGAGCCGTTCGCACAGTTCGGCGATCGAGTTCACATAGGACAGTTTGAGCGCGAGGAAGCAGTTCGCCGCGTACTTGACCAGTTCCGCGCTCGCCGCGTCGGCGACCACGATCGGGGCGGCGAGGTCGCCGTACAGCTGCCCGACCCACGCCGCGGCGGCGTGCGAATCCGACCCGACCACGATCCGGTCCGGGTTCAGGAAGTCTTGCACCGCAGTGCCTTCGCGCAGAAATTCCGGATTGGACACCACCGGCACGTCGTCGCGTCCCACCATCGCGGCGATCCGTTTCGCGGTGCCGACCGGCACCGTCGACTTCGTGATCAGCGCGCAGCCGGGAGGCAGCACATCGCCGATCTCGGCGGTCACCGCCTCCACCGCGCGCAAATCCGCGGACCCGCCCGCGCCCATCGGCGTCGGCACGCAGAGGAACACGCCCTCCGCGCCGCGAACGGCTTCCCGCGCGCCGACCACGAACGACAGCCGTCCGTTCGCCAATCCGCGGGAGACCAATTCGGCAAGTCCTGGTTCGAGGATGTCCACGCGGCCGGCCGACAGCCGGTTCACTTTCGCCACGTCCACGTCCACACAGGTGACGCGGTGCCCGAGGCTCGCGAGACAAGCCCCCGTGGTCAATCCGACGTATCCCGTCCCTACCACCACGATCCGAGCTGCGCTCATGCTGCTGAAGGTGACAGCCGGAGTTGACCTCAGTGCTAACGGAAGCAGTCGTGGCCGAATACTCCTCGCGACGAGAAGCGGGTGAGGCGACACACTCCAGCGCAGGTGCGAACGAGCGTTAACCTGGGCGCGGAGGTGCACCGCGGCACCGGAGAGCAGGAGGAAGGCTGAAGATGCAGATCACCGACACCGCAGCGCTCGTCACAGGTGGCGCGTCCGGTCTCGGCGGCGCGACCGCCAAGGCACTGGCCGCGAAGGGCGCGCGAGTGTTCGCCCTCGATCTCGCGCCCTCGATCGAGAAGGCCGAGCAGATCGACGGCATCACTTACGTCGAGGCCGACGTGACCGACCCGGACCAGGTGCAGGCCGCCGTCGACACCGCGGCGGGCTCCGGCGTACCGCTGCGCACGGTGGTCAACTGCGCGGGCATCGGACCGTCCGCGCGCATCCTGTCCAAGAAGGGCAGGCACGACCTCGGGCTGTACGCGAAGGTCATCCAGATCAACCTGATCGGCACCTTCAACGTGCTCACCGTCGCCTCCGAGGCGATCGCGAAGACCGAACCGCTCGCCGACGACGCACGCGGCGTCATCATCAACACCGCGTCCGTCGCCGCGTACGACGGCCAGATCGGGCAGGTGGCGTACGCGTCGTCCAAGGGCGGCGTGGTCGGGCTGACCCTGCCCGCCGCGCGCGACCTCGCCTCGCACGGCATCCGCGTGCTGACGATCGCCCCCGGCATCGTCGACACTCCGATGCTCGCCACCGTCAGCGAAGAGTTCCGCGCCGGCCTCGCCGCTGGGGTGCCGTTCCCGAAGCGGCTGGCGCGGCCGGACGAGTACGCGCAGCTCGCCCTGTCGCTGATCGACCACGACTACCTGAACGGCGAGGTCGTCCGCATGGACGGCTCGCTGCGGATGGCCCCGCGCTGACCTGCTCGTGAGTGGCTAGGCCGGTTCTAACCGGCTTAGCCACTCACGACCCCTCACTCCCTGCGCATCCGCACGTCGAGCCCAATCCCGTCCGGCGTCACCTCACAGGTGCGGAACCGGCTCGCCGCGACGGTCTCGACGAACTGCTCCGGCGTGTACGCCCGCCGCCGCAGCCCACGCAGCGCGCGGACGGTGGTGAACGTGCCCACCGGACCGAGATTCATCCGTGCGACCTCGTCGTCCAGCTGCGCGTCCGTCGTGCTCTTGCTCAGGTCCTGCACCAGCGCGACACCGCCCGGCCGCAACACCCGGTGCATCTCGTCGAGCGCGTCCACCGGGTCGGCGAAGTTCTTGAACGCCGCCTGGCACACCAGGAAGTCGAACGACCCGTCCGCGAACGGCATCGCCGCCACGTCCCCGCGGCGAAAATCGACCGAGACGCCCTGTTCTTCCGCATACTCCCTGGCCAGCTGAACAAACGTCCGGCTGACGTCCAGCCCCGTCACCGTGCACCGCCCGGTGCGAGCCAGTTCGACCGCGAAGAACCCCGGCCCCGGCGCGACCTCGAGCACGTCAGCGCCCTCGGCCAGGTCCGCGGCCAGCATTTCGGCCGATTCGCGATACTGCACAAGCTGCGGTTCGGTGCCCCGCCCACGCGCGTACGCACGGGCGACCGGCCCTTCCATCTCCGGCAGCAGCTTCGTGCGATGGCGTTTGACCTGTGTGTTCCCCATGTGCTTCTCCCTGTTCGGTATGGACCGAACCGGTGCCCGCGAGAGGGGTAACCCGTATCCTGGTGATCGCAGCCTGAGGACAGGATTCCGCACTCGCGGTTCCAGTTCGACTGGTTCCCGGTCCCGGCGGCGGTGTGCCAGCACCTCCTCCGGGACCTCTTTATTCGCCCTCGTTCTCCACGAGGGCAGCCATGTTCGGCAGCTCCCCGGTCTCCCGGTAACGCCGCCATTCCTCGACCCCGCGCAACGCGCCGGTCGCCATTTCGTCCCGCAGCCCGCGGACCCACTCGGCCTCCGCGCGCCACATCGCCAGCTGATATTCGCTCTCGACGAGCACCAGCCGCGGCACCTCGGTCTGCGTCTTCGCCAGCGCTTCCACGCGACCGTCGATCATCCGCTCCAGCTCGCCGACGCGGTGTTTCAGCTGCTGATCGACAACGTCCGGCCCCAGCGCGAGCATCACCGACAGCCCAGCATGAAACCGCGTCGGCTCCCGATCCGGCACGCCAAGCAGCTCCGCGACCCAATCCTCCAGCTCAGCCTGCCCCGCGCCAGTGATCCGATAGACGGTCCGCTCCGGCCGGGCCCCATCGCGCACGTTCTCGACCGCCTCGATGAAACCGTGCTTTTCGAGGTTGCCGACCACCGTGTAGAGCGAGCCCCACTTGATCTTCAGATCGCCCTCTTTGCCGCGTTCCCGCAGAAGGGTGGCGATTTCGTACGGATGCATCGGCCGCTCGCACAACGTGGCCAGCACGGCGAGGCCCAGCATGTTGGACACCTTCCGCCGCTTCACACCGGACCTCCTCGTAGGCGAGTACTCGTGGACGAGTATATGTGGCGGCGCGGCGGACGGCAACGAGGAGAACGCCGGGAACAGCCCCGACCCGGTTGAGATACGGCTTTGCGGTCCGCGAGGACCCCTTCGCGGACCCAGATTCCATGCCAGGGGCTTAAGGGTGTGGATTGGGGCGTGTCGACGGGGTCAACGCAGCCCTTGCCGACGAGGGCAAGTTGTCGGTCCGTGAAGGACCCCTTGAGGGAATCCGATTCCCATGCCAGGGACTTAATGCGGCGCTGCGAGTGCCGTTGAGGATCGTCTTGCCCAGGTCGAAGCGGCTGACCAGGGGCGGCACCGCTCTTGGCGGGCCGGGCTCGCGCGGGGTTTGGTCGTCCGTGTTCCCCTCACGGACCTCCAAATATGGTCATGCGGGAACAAACCGGACAACCTTGAGTTCCGAGGACGGGCATCGAGCAAGCCGATGGCACCCCACCGAGGACTCAGATATCCAGCATGTATGGCACCTCGCCCTGAGCCCGCTCGCTCATCCACTCCCGCAAGGCCCGAGTCGCCAGCACGTCATCCTCGTTATAACGCAACAACCGCTCCCGCTGCTCGTCATCGGGAACCGCGCCATCCATCCCCACCGCGTCGCGATACCACCGCATCGAAGCTTCCCCACCGGCCTCCGGATCCCGCCAAGCAAACCCGGCCACCGGCGCGATCACCTTCAGCCCCTTCCCCCGGGAACACAGGAACTGATCCGTGACGCTACGGAACAAATCCACCCATTCCTCAGAGTCCACAAAGGACTGAATAGCCCGCTTCTCCGGCACCCCGGCGTACTCCCCGAACCGCTCCACCGACCCGAACAGCCACCGGTTCTCCGCGAGCGCGTTGTAGCAATAGGCCCGGAACGTCAAGCCAGCGGCGAGAGTCCGCGAACGAACATCGGTGAACCAAGCCCAAAACTCAGCGAACGACCGCGCCTCGTCCACCGTTGGCAGCGGCTCCCAGGTCGCGAACGCCCGGTACCCCTGCGGCACCCCGATGTCCACCCCGGACAGCAGCGTCCCCCACAGATAAGCCCCGGCGTCGCCGAAACTCTCCATGTCCACGTCGACCTCGACGTCCGCGCGCGGCACCTCGACCCGCGGCGTCCGGCGGACCACCGTCAAATCCGCCAGCCACGCCCTGGCCAGCATGATCGCGTCGGAGAACGTGCCGCCGGTCCAGTTCATCGGCGGCGGCTCCGCGGCCGGGTCCAGCGCGGCCAGCTTGTCCACAGTGGACACCCCGACGCGGCGCAGCTCGCCCGCGTCCTCCCCACGCACCACCAGGCTCACGTCGCGCGTTTCGGTGAGCACGACCTCGCAGGTCGCCCAGAACGGGCACCGCCGGCACTCCAGTACCCGCGAGGGCGCGGCCAGCGCCTCCGCGCCGGTGGCGGCCGCCGTCGCCACGGCGAGCCGGTCCGCGAATCGCGCGTCGTATTCGTCCAGCGCGCTGCGGCCGCCCGGCCAGGTGCCGGCGGTGAGGTCGTGCCACACGACGACGTCCGCGTCGAGGCCGATCGCCCCGCCGACCGCGCGTCCGCTGGCCGCTAGCCCGCGCGTCTCCAGCATGCGCCGCAGATGCGCGAGCCGCAGCTGGTCCCGCGGCTGCGAGCGCACCTTGCGCAGCTCGTCCGGCGAACGGCGGGCCGGATCCAGCTCCGTCATCGCCGTGGTGGGCGCGCCTTGGCCGCGATCGGTGATCCGATGCCGGACGACCAGCACCGGCACGTATCCCTCCCCGACCCGCACGAGCAGGTCGATGCCGCCGCGCCGGTGCCCGACCGGATCGGCGGGCAGCAGCGCGCCCCAGATGTACTGCGCGCCATCGGCGAACGCCTGCTCGGTGAGCCGCACCCGCTCGCCCGCCGGTGCGGCTCGCGGCACCCGCGCCCACGTGGCATCCGGCCCCGAGGCCGCGACCAGCTGTTCGAGGATTTCCTCGCGGTGCGCGGTCGCGTCGTCGATGCGCTGTTGCGCGGTCGGATCCGGCGGCGGCAGCGGAACGTCGCGCATCGCCGGGTCGTGCTCCAGGTGCACCCGGCGGCGGCAACGACTCACTGCTCCCGCGTCGAGCAACACCTCGTCTCCCATAGCGATCACAATAGATCGTGGGTACGACATTCCCCGCGCGAGCCGACATGCCCGTCACGTCGGGGACCAGTAAGTTCATGCCGGAGAAGGCGTGGGAGGTAACGGCCATGGCGCGCAAGGCCAAGCAGGACAAGGCCAAGCAGGACGAGGGTGAAGCCCGGATCACCCCGAAGAAGGCGAAGAACGCGGTCGCGGTGGCCAGGGTGCTCGGGCCGGCGGTGCTGCCGGTGCTCGCGCCGTACGCGGTCCGCGCGGCGGGTGCGGCGCGGGAGGCGTACGACCGCTACCAGGCCCGCAAGCTGGGCGTGGCCGTCGATCAGCTCGGCGAGTACACCGGCCGCGGCGCGGCTCTGCACGCCCGGATCGCGGGTCTCGTGCAGGGGCTCGGCGAGCTGAAGAAGTCGGCGAAGGCGACCGACGCGGACCAGAAGTTCGCTGCCGAGACACAGTCGACGCTGGAGCAGCTGTCGGCGACGGTGCGCGCCGCCGAGCGCATGCCCGCGGCTCGGCGCAAGGCCGCGCACCGCGCGGTGACCGGCGAACTAGAGCGCCTTGAGGATCAGCTGCTGCACCGCCTGGGCATCTGAAAGCCGTGAAGGACTCCTTGAGGGAATCTGATTCCCTCAAGGAGTCCTTCACGGACCTCGGTGGACCTACTTGATGAAGCCCTTCTGCAGCATCCACTCGTGCGCGACGGAGCCGGCGTCCTTGCCGTCCACGTCGACCTTCTTGCACAGCTCGACCATCTGCTTGTTGTCGAGCGCCGCCGCCACCTTCTCCAGCGGACCGCGGATCTCCGGGTACTTGTCCAGGAACTCCGTCCGCAGCGTCGCCGCCGCGTTGTACTGCGGGAACGCCTTCTTGTCGTCCTCGAGCACGCGCAGGTTCAGCCCGGAGATCCGGCCGTCGGTGGTGAACACCTCGCCGATCGGGCAGGTGCCGTTGGCCACCGCCGAATAAATGGTGCCGATCCCGAAGTTCTCGATCTTCGGGTTCTTGAACCCGTACGCCTTGACCGCCGCCGGGAACCCGTCCTGCCGGCTGGTGAACTCCGTCTCCAGGCAGAACCGGTTCTGGTCCGGATGCGTGGTGAGGAATTTCGCCAGGTCCGAGGTCGACTTGAGGTTGTTCTTCGCCGCGTACGCCTCGGTGGTGGCGAAGGCGTACTGGTCATTCAGCGGCGAGTAGTTCAGCCAGGTGACGCCGTACTTCTCCGCGTCCGCCTTCTTCGTGGCCTCGTACTGCGCCTTCTCCCCGCCCGGCACCGGCAGCTCGTTGCCCTGGTAGTTGATCCAGCCGGTGCCGGTGTACTCCCAGGTCACGTCGGTCTGCCCGTTGAGCAGCGCCTGCCGGGACGAGTTCGACCCCTTGATGTCGGTGAGGTCGATGACGTCCATGCCCGCCGCGCTCAGCGCCATTTCGGCCATGTAGCCGAGGATGATGTTCTCGGTGAAGTCCTTCGACCCGACGACCACCCGCTGGCCTTCGAGCGACGGGACCGGCCGGATCGACCCCGGTTCGATCTTGAACGGGATCGAGGTGTTGACGTCGAGCCCGCACGCCGAGAGCGTCCCGGCGAGCAGGGCGGCGCTGACCAGCGCGCCCGCCTTTTTCAGGACGTTCATCAGCGCAGTCCCTTCGGTCCGAAGTACTGCTCGGCGACCGCGCCCAGCCAGTCCACCAGCAGCGCCAGCGCGACGGCCAGCACCGAACCGGTGATCAGCACCTTGGTGAGGTTGAGCTTGTAGCCGGTGTCGATCAGGAGGCCGAACCCGCCCGCGTTGACGAACATGCCGAACGTCGCGGTGCCGACCGCCAGCACGAGCGACGTGCGCAGACCGGCCAGGATCAGCGGGACGGCGAGCGGGAATTCCACCCGCCACAGCACCTTCTGCGCGGACATCCCGATGCCGCGGCCGGCGTCGATGAGCGACGGGTCCACCTGCTGGATGCCGACCATCGTGTTGCGCAGCACCGGAAGCAGCGAATAGAACGCCAGCGGCAGCGCGGCGACCCAGAGCCCGCCGACCGCGCCGGTGAAGATGAACCACAGCACCAGCACGCCCAGCGCGGGCGCGGCCTGTCCGATGTTCGCGATCGCCAGGAAGATCGGTGCGAGCCACTTCGCCCACGGCCGGGTCACGATGATGCCGAGCGGCACCGCCACCAGCACCACGATCGCGGTGACCACGACGGTCATCGCCAGGTGGTCGCGCAGCGCGGTGAGCAGCGACTCCGCGTTGAGCGTTTCCTTTTCGGTCGCGGTGAGCCCGCTGGCGAACACCCAGATGAGCGTCACCGCGACGATCAGCACGACCACCGCGGGCTGGGCGAACAGGCGGACGCGTTCCGCGCGGCGGGAGCCTGACTCGGTACTGAATCCGGTATCGACGGCAGCGGTCATGCCGTGGCCCCGTCCTCGTCGACGTGGTCGTCGGCGTGCTCGTCGCGCAGCTGCTGGATGGTCGCGATGACGGTGTCCAGCTTGATCGTGCCCGCGTACTCGCCGCGCGCGCCGGTGACCGGCACCGAACCGCCTTCGGCGAGCATCGCCTCGAGCGCGTCCTGCAGCGTCGACTGGAGGCTCACGATGTCGCGCAGCGGCTTGCCGACCGAACCCAGCGAGGTGGCGTTGGTCAGCTCGCGCACGTGCACCCAGCGGATCGGCCGTCGCCGCTGGTCGAGCACCAGCGCGAACGGCTTGCGCGATTTGCTCAGCTTCTCCCGCACGTCGGCGGGCGATTCGTCGATCGTCGTGGTGAGCGCGTCCTGCTGCAGTTCGACGTCGCGCACCCGCAGCAAGGTCAGCTGCTTGAGCGAGGCGCCGGCCCCCACGAAACCGGCGACGGTGTCGTCCGCCGGGTTCGCCAGGATCGACTCCGGAGTGTCGTACTGCAGGATCTTCGACTGGTTGCCGAGCACCGCGATCCGGTCGCCGAGCTTGACCGCCTCGTCGAAGTCGTGCGTGACGAAGACGATCGTCTTCTTCAGGTCGGTCTGCAGCCGCAGCAGTTCGTCCTGCAGGTTGCCGCGGGTGATCGGGTCGACCGCGCCGAACGGCTCGTCCATCAGCAGCACCGGCGGGTCGGCGGCGAGCGCGCGGGCCACGCCGACGCGCTGCTGCTGCCCGCCGGACAGCTGGCGCGGGTAGCGGTCGCGGAAATCGGCCGGGTCGAGCCCGACCAGGTCCATCATCTCCTCGACCCGCGCGGTGATCTTCTTCTTGTCCCAGCCGAGCAGGCCGGGCACGACGGCGATGTTCTGCGAGACGGTGAAGTGCGGGAACAGCCCGGCCTGCTGGATCGCGTAGCCGATCTGGCGGCGCAGGGTGTCCACGTCGAGCTTCAGCGCGTCCTGGCCGCCAATGGTGATACGGCCGGACGAGGGCTCGATCAGGCGGTTGATCATCCGCATCGTGGTGGTCTTGCCGCAGCCGGACGGGCCGACGAACACCACGATCTTGCCCGCGGGCACGACCATCGAGAAGTCGTCGACCGCCGGGGCCCGGGTGCCGGAGTAGCGCTTGGTGACGTGGTCGAGTTCGATCTCGACGCCGGAGACGTTTTCTTCGGTCGCAGTGTGCTCAGCCACGGACACCCCTAGAAATGGTGAATCGCTTGATCAGGACGTAGATGCCGTCGAGCACCAGCGCGAGGATGACGACGCCGACGGTGCCGGTGAGGGCCTGGTTGAGGGAGTTCGTGCTCCCGGCGTTGGTGAGGCCGGAGAAGACCTCCGCGCCGAGGCCGGGGCCCTTGGCGTACGCCGCGATCACCGCGATGCCCATGAGCATCTGGGTGGCGACCCGCATGCCGGTGAGGATCGCGGGCCAGGCCAGCCGCAGTTCGACCCGGGTGAGCACGGAGACCCGGCTCATCCCGATGCCGCGGGCGGCGTCGGTGATCGCCGGGTCGACCGCGTCGAGGCCGACGATCGTGTTGCGGACGATGGGCAGCAGGCCGTAGAGCACGAGCGCGATCACCGCGGTGGTCGAGCCGAGTCCCGACAGCGGGATCAGCAGACCCAGCAGGGCGAACGACGGGACGGTGAGGATCGTGCTGGCCAGCGCCGTGGCGACGGCGGAGCCGATGGGGCTGCGATAGACGGCGATGCCGATCAGCACGCCAAGGATCGCGGCGAGGATCGTGCACTGCACCACCATGCTGGTGTGCAGCCACGCCTGGAGCAGCAGCCTTCCCCACCGGTCCGAGATGTACTCGAAGAGGTTCATCCGTATTCGTTCTCCCGCCAGCTTGCGAGCCCCGGACGTCACCCGTTCGGAGTAGCCCATCAATCGGCAGGGTGACTACCCGGAACGGATACGGTCGAAACCCCCACTTCTCGGTTGTGATTACCCACCGTTTCGCATCCGCCTGGGGTCGGCAACCGAAGCGCCGGGCTCGACCGGGCGGTTTTTACCGGATCGAGACCCGCCTACCTGTGCGTTTTCCGTGGGTGCTCACCATTCGAGACGCTTCAGTCACCCACCGGAGTGCCGTTAAGCTGCCCGAATGAGCACTCCGGCCCGGCACCGCGGCGCACTCGCCGCTGTCCGTGGCGGATTGCTCGCCCTGAGTTCGGCGTCACTCGCCGTTACCGCGCACGCGGCCGCCGACGGCGGGCTGCCGGATCCCGCGCTCACCCTGCTGCTGACCGGCCTGCTCGGCTGGACCGCCACCGCGCTCGCCGGCCGGGCGCGGGGACCGCTCGGCACGATCGCCGTGCTCGGCGGCGGACAGCTCGTGATGCACCTGGTGCTGACGACGCTCGGCGGACACGACCCGAGCGGGTCGGCTCCGGCGGACGGCTGGGCGATGACCGCGGCGCACGCCGTCGCGACGCTGCTCACCGCGCTGGTGCTGGCGCGGGCGGACGCGATGCTGCTCGCGGTGCTGAACGTGGTGCGGATGATCCTGCCGCTGCTGGTCCGGCCGGTGCCGGTGCCCGCGGCGGCGGGTGGGGTCGTGCGGCCAGCGCCGGAGCGGGCGGTGCGGGTGGAGCGGGTTGAGTTGCGGCGGGTGAGGGGACGGAGAGGGCCGCCGGCCTCGTGAGTGCTGATGCCGGTTCTAACCGGCTTTGCCACTCACGACCACCCTTCCCCCTTTCCGGCGCAGGCGTTGCCCTCCGCCGGCCCTTCCCTGTTCAGGAGCAGTTGTGTCCCACCATGTCTTCCGTCGCGCCGGCGTGCTCGCCGCGACCGTCGCCGCCACTGGTTTGCTCGGCGCCGGCATCGCGTCCGCGCACGTGACCGCCAACGTCTACGGCGAACAGCCTGCCAAGGGCGGCTACGGCACGATCTTCTTCCGCGTTCCCAACGAGGACGCGAAGCTCGGCACCATCAAGGTCGAGATCGACGTCAAACCGGACTACGGCATCGGCAACATCCGCACCAAGCCGATCCCCGGCTGGACCGCCGAGGTCACCAAGTCGAAGCTGCCGCAGCCGGTGACCACCGCGTCCGGCACCAAGATCACCGAGGCGGTCACGAAGGTCGTCTGGACCGCGCAGCCGGGCACCAAGATCGGCGCCACCGAATTCCAGGAATTCCAGATCAGCGGCGGCCCGCTGCCGTCCAACGTCGACCAGCTGGAGTTCCCGGCCATCCAGACGTATGAGGGTGGCAAAGTGGTGGACTGGAACCAGCCCACCCCGCCCAGCGGCGAGGAACCCGAGCACCCGGCCCCGGCGATCAAGCTCGCCGCCAAGTCCGCGGAGCACGGCGGCCAGACGCAGACCGCGACCGCCGACGAGCACGCCGAAGCCGCTTCGTCGTCGGACAGCACGGCACGCTGGCTCGGCGGGGCCGGCCTCGTGGTCGGCGCGCTCGGGCTCGGAGTCGGCGCGGGCGCGGTGCTGCGCTCCCGTCGACCGGCCGCCGGAAAGACCGAAGGAACCAAGTAATGCGTAAAGCGCTCCTCGCGCTGGCGATCTCCGGGGTGGCCCTGCTCGGCACGGCCACCCCGGCGCTGGCGCACAACGTGCTGATCAACTCCGACCCGGCCAACGGCGCGTCCGTCGCCAAGGGCCCGGCGAAGGTCACGCTCACGTTCGACCAGTACGTGCAGAACGCCGACGTCAACCAGATCGCGGTGACCGGACCGGACGGCAGCCAGTGGGCCGAGGGTCCGGTGTCGGTGGAGAACAACGTGCTCAGCGCGCCGCTGCGGCCGCTCGGCCCGGCGGGCAAGTACACCGTCGGCTACCGGGTCCTCTCCGCCGACGGGCACCCGGTGTCCGGCGAGATCCCGTTCACCCTCACCACCGCGGGCACCGGCACCCCGGCGCAGGGCGACGCGGCCAAGGCGGCCGGCGCACCGGCTCAGTCGGCCCCGGCGGCCTCGTCGTCATCGTCGAGCGGGGTGCCGATCTGGGTGTGGATCGCCGGTGCGGTGGTCCTGCTCGCGATCGGCCTCACCGTCGCGCTGCGCACCGGCCGCGACCCCGGATCGGACAAGGCGGACCAGTGACGCGAGCCGAGACCACCTCCGCGGTCCGCTGGGCCACGCTCGCCTGCGTGGTCGTCGCGGGACTGCTGGGCGCGCTGATCGGCATCGCGCTCACCGCGTCCTCGCCCATTCCGGGCGTGGTGGAACCCAGCGAGGTGGTCTCGGCGGCCATCCCGATCGTGCGCGTGCTGCTGGATCTGGCGGCGGTCGCGACGATCGGGCTGGCCCTGTTGTCCGTGCTGGTCGGCTACGACCGGCCGAAGCTCACCGAACCGGTCATGCGGCGGGCCCGTCCCGCCGCCGTCGCCGCCGCGCTGATCTGGGCGGCGACCGCGGTGATCGCGCTGATCCTGCAGACCGCGGAGTACAAACCGGGCAACAAGATGCTGACCGCGGGCGACATCGGCAGCTACATCGCCGACGTCGGCGCGGGCAAGGCGCTGGTGATCGTCGCGGTGCTCGCGCTGCTGCACGCGGCGCTCGGCTTCGTCGCGTTGCGCAAGGGCGAGAAGGTGCCCGCCGAAGTGCGGGTGGGCCTTGGCATGTTCGCGCTGCTGCCGTTGCCGGTCACCGGCCACGCGTCGAACTGGGCCTATCACGACTACACGATGATCTCGATGGAGCTGCACGTGATGAGCGCGGTCGCCTGGTGCGGCGGGCTCGGCGCGATGATCGTGCTGCTGGCCGCCAACCGGACGCTGCTCGCGCACGCGCTGCCGCGGTTCTCGAAGCTGGCGACGCTCTGCCTGCTGCTCTCCGCGGTGACCGGTCTGTTCAACGGCGTCGTGGAGATCCTGGCCAACCCGACGATCGGCTTCTGGGCCGGCGTGTTCACCACGCCGTATGGCCAGCTGATGGTGCTGAAGCTGCTGTGCACCGGCGCGATCGCGCTGCTGGCCGCCAACTTGCGGTGGCGGCTGATGCCGCGCATCGTTCGGCATCAGCGGACGGCGCTCGCGTCGTGGGCCACGCTGGAACTGACCGTGATGGGGCTGGCTTTCGGCTTCGCGGTGGTGCTCACCCGGGCCCCCGTCGCGGTGTCCTGACCGGCCGAAGTGACGGCGGGTAGCCGCAACTTGCACAATGGGACTAGCAATACGCTAACTGGGGCGACCCGCCGGACCGAATTATCGCTGCGCAGCGATACGACATCAGCCATCGACGGGAAAGCGGCGAACGGTCATCTGCAGTCGGCGAATGCACGTGCAGAATGCCGTTCAGCGGTATCTCGTCCACGCGGTGGCCGTCCGCCCGGCACGCAGATCCGCTAACCGGCGGCGCAATTCGGCCCGCACCGGCGGATGACTGCGCAGAATCGGCAGCACGCTCGTCGTCAGCTTCAGCTCCCGCACCGCCCGGAGCACGGAAAACCCTGGCCAGGCGGTCACGTCGAAACCATAAGCCGTCACGAACTCCGCATATCGGGCAGGTGGGTCACCGAACCGTTCGCGGCCGACGGCCAGCGGCGTCAGATCCCATTCCGGCGGGCCGACGCAGGAGGAATCGAAATCGCACAGCACCGGTCCGTCCGGGCCGGGCAGCACGTTCCCCGGATGCGCGTCGCCGTGCACGAATCCCCTGGCCAGCGGGAAATCCAGGGTGTCGAGCCGGTCCTGCACCTCGGCGCAGCGCTCCAGCAGGAACCGCTGGTCGTCGTCGGCGAGCTCCTCCGCGTCGGCGACTCTGGCCTCGACCGAACGCAGCGGTTCCCACGCGGGCAGCCCGTCCGGCGGGGGCAGCGCGTGCACCCGGCGCAGCAGCCCGGCCAGGTCGGCCGGCGTCGGCGAGGGTCCGGAGAACGGGACCAGCTCCCACACCGTCACGAGATGTCCTTGCACGTCAAGCGGTTGCTCGACCCCGGAAAGCAGCCGGACCGCGGGCACGTCGTACCGGGCGAAATGCTCGGCGACGCGCACGACCGTGCCGACGCGGTGGCGCAGTTTGGTGGAGCCGACGATCCGCACGACGACCGGTGCGCCGTTCAGCGCGAAGACCGCGTTGTTGGTGAACCGCAGCAGGCGCGCGCCCGCCGGATCGAGGCCGAGCCGAGCGCACGTGGCGACCAGCACCCGGCGCAGTTTCGCAAGGGTGAACCTGCCTTCGGGCAAGGGGCGATCCGGTCGGCTCAGGCCGCGTAGAAAATCTTGAGCCGGTCGGCGAGGTCACGGGCGTCGGGGTTGTTGCTCCGCCGCTCGGCCTCCGCCTGCAGCGGCCGCATCCGGTCCTTGACCCGCGCGGATTTGATGCTTTCCGCGCATTCGATGGCCTTGCTTCCGATCTTCACGCCGTGGTCGATATCGCCCTCGAGCAGGTGGTTCGTGGCGAGCGCGCTGAGCATGAACGCCTTGCTGCGCGCCATGTCGTCGGTGTACGCGTCGACCGCTCGGCTCAGTGCCGGGATCGCGTACTTCGTGTGTTCCGGGTTCTTCATCGCCAGCACGGTGTGCACGGTGCCGGTCATCGCGTAGACGTCGGTCTCGTTGAAGAACTTGACCCACGATTCGGCCTTGGCCAGGTCGGCGCGCGCGAACTCGTCCTTGCACCGGCCGAGCAGCTTCACCGACTGTTCCTCGTTGCCCATCATCGCGTAGGCCCACGCCTCGTTGGCGCAGAGCACGGCGACGGCCAGCTCGGAACCGGATTCCTGCGCGGCGATCTGGCCGAGCTGGAACAGTTTCAGCGCGTCGTTCGCGGCGTCCTGGTGCAGGTAGACGCGACCCATCCGGTAGAGCACGTTCGCCACCAGATGGTGGTCGCCGCCCTGTTTGGCCAGGTCGAGCGCCTGCGCGAAATGGCCGCGGGCGGAGTCCATCAGACCGGTGTCGAACGACGTCCAGCCCGCGAGGCTGTGCAGGTCGGCGATCGCGGTGAACAGCCGCTGTTTCACCGGATCGGCCGCGCTGGAGTCGAGCATCTGCTGTCCCCAGGACAGCTGGGCGACCACCGCGTCGCGGCAGAATCCGCCGCCGTACTGGTAATCGAGCGCGCGCAACGCTCTGGTCGCCGCCTCGACCTGGCGCACGTCGGTCGTCCCGATGCGCCCGGGGGCGGGAGTGCGCGCGGGCGCCTCCGACCACGTGCCGGATTCCGGACCGAACACCGCCGCACCCATCGTGACCTGGGCGGCGTGCGCGAGGAACCTCCGTCGCTTCACGGACTCGTCCTCCTCAGCCTGCCGGCCGTCGGACGCGCCGACGACCCGTATCGCCGTGGTCTCGTCATAGGCGAGACCCATGTATCCACGGGGGACACCCAGGCCGTCGGCGATTCTCGTGAGCACGTCGTAGGCCATGACCTGGCGACCCTTGAGGATCTCCGACACCTCGGACTGCGACTGGCCGGTCATCGCGGCGATCTGGCGCTGCGATACTCCGTGTTTGCGCAACAGCCGGTACACGGCGCTGACCTCGCGGGCGGCGAGCGCCTCCCGCATCTCGGGCTGTTCCCAGGCGTCGGCCGGAACCGGACTGCCTGACCGGGCGTCTGCGTGAGAGACTCCGGACCCATTGCCAGCACTGGCATCCATTGCCATTGCGCCCCCTCACCGTCTCCTGGGCGTCTGATCAGCACCCTAAGCACCCGCGAGAACCTTGTGAAACGCGCGAACAGCGGGGTTGATCGGCAGGGCCGAACTCCGCTGACCGCTTACCGTGGAACGCGGTCCGGTCACCGCTATGACGCGGTTTCGACCTTCTCTCGCACCCGGTTTCACTTCACTGTAGTTGCCAGATCTCCGTCACCGCCCGGATACCCGCAGCGATCACGGAGAGCGATGGACCCGACGACACAGATCTGCCGGGACAGGTGCATCCCGCAAGATGCGCCGCCCGGGACGACAAAGCGTGGAGGGACAGTGGAGTTCGTGGATTCGCTCGGTGGAGGACAAGCCGGGACCGCGGTGCGGTCCGTTCGGCCGGCCGCACCGGGAATCGCCACGGCACGTCCGGTGCCGCCTACTGTCGCTTCCGCCGTCGCCGCCTCGGTGTCCGCTGACCCGCGTACCGCGGGCGTGCGGCATTTCGAGGGCGGCCAGGTCGTGTGGCGCGTGCAATGCGGCGATCTCATCAGCCGTGAGCGCGCCGTGACGGTGTTCGTCGAGGACGACGAGGTAGTGGTGGTGTCGCCCCCTGGGGAGACCGCCCGGCTCACGTCCGGACAGCTCGGCCAGCTCCGGGCCGCGCTCAACGAAGCCGCCACTATGGCGGAAAGGTGACGGTGAGTTTCTCCATGGATCAGGTACTTGGCCAGGTTCTCCGCAACGCGGTGTGGGAGCGCCTCGACATGCTGTCCGACCTGGCGGAACGCGCCGACGCCCCGTCGCTGGTCTCGGTCGCCCGCTCGGAACTGCCCCGGCTGGCCGAGGGCTGGCGCGCGATGCTGCAGGCCCACGAGCCCGACGAGCGCGGCGACTGCCCCACCTGCTCGACCCGCTGGCACCGCTGCAAGGCCCCGTGCTCGGTGTGGCAGGTGGCGCACGAACACCTGGTAGCCGGCGGCCTGGCCCCGCAGGCCTTGTCCGCCGCCGGACACCGCCCTGCCCGCCGCCGCGCCGGGGTCCCGACCGTCCCCGGCCAGAACCGCCGAGCCGAGTCCCCCGCGGAGACCACCGGCAGGCACGCACTGGTGAAGCCGCGCCCGGTCAGCGCCTAAGCCCTCGGGAGTGGTGCTTCCGGGCGGAACACCACTCCCGACCCCGACTGGCGAGCGAGCGACTGTCCCGGACGCCCCATCCGGCAAGGTCGCCGGCATCCTCGCCCGGCCGAGGGCTGGTTCGTCCGTACCCCCGAGCGAGACGGACCGCCCTCGGCCACCCCCTAGCCTCGTAACGCGATTAATCGAAAAATGTCCGGCAGAACACCTAGCGAACGCAGTAATCCGGCGCTAGGTTGAAGATCATCGCACCGGCCCCCGCAGCCGGACGCGACCTAGAACTCCGCGGACCGGTGCCGTTGCACTCCCCTCCCCCGACCGGCACCGGTCCGCGGTTCCACTTCCCCGGCCCGCCGCGGATTCCTCGAAACCCGCGGCGGGTTTGGCGTGTTCGCACGGGTATCGACGAGGTAATTCCGTGCACCACCAGGGCTAACGCCCCGCAACGGTCGGTATCCTGTTCCGGGGGCCGTGCGTTCGAATTCGGCTGCGCGCCCAAGAGATGGTGTTGAGCGTGGAGAAGGGCCGGCATGTCGAATCCTTTGGTGGCCGAAAAGAAGGATTCGACGTCGGCGATCTCCGGCATCACGATCCTCGAGGCCGGAAAGGGCCTCAAAGACGGCATCGAGTCCGGCGACTGGGCGGCGACCGTGATGGGCGCGGTCGGGGTCGGCATGGAAGCGCTCGCCGCGGTGATGGACCCGTTCGGCGCGATCCTCGCCGCGGGCGTCGGCTGGCTGATCGAACATGTCGGCCCGCTCAAGGAAGCGCTCGACAAACTGGCCGGCGACCCGGATCAGGTCCACGCGTACTCCGAGACCTGGAAGAACGTCTCCAAAGAGGTCAGCTCCGTCGCACAGGATCTGGCCGCACAGGTCAAAAAGGACATTGAGTCGTGGGAGGGCGGCAGCGCCGACGCCTACCGCAAACAGGCCGAGGAGGTCGCCAAGACCCTCGAAGGCGCCGCGCAGGCCTGCGAGGGCGCGGGCAGCGGGGTGAAGACCGCGGGCGAGGTCGTCGGCGCGGTGCGGATGCTGGTGCGCGACATCATCGCCCAGGTCGTGGCGCACCTGATCTCGTGGGCGCTGCAGGTGCTGTTCACCCTCGGCATCGGGATGGCCTGGGTGGTGCCGCAGGTGGTCAACCTGGTGGCGAAGACCGCCAAGCAGATCGCCGAACTGGTCAAGAACCTCACCAAGGCGCTCAAGGAACTCGGCAAGCTGCTCACCAAGGCGCGCGGCCTGTTCGACGATGTCGCCAAGTCGATGAAGGGCATCAAGTCCGGCGGCAAGGACGCCACGCACACACCGAAGGACATCAAGTCGGGCGGCGGCTCCACGAAGCCCTCCGGAGCGAAAGACACCCCGAACGAAAAGAGCGGCGGCGGCGAGAAACCACCACCGCCGGTCAAGGACGAATCCACCAACACCTCCGGCGCGCACGACGGCCCCGGCGAAAACAAGGGCGGCGGGAACCACGAGCCGCCACCGCGCGAGCCGGTGAAAGACGAGGGCAACGGCGGATCCGGCGGCGAAGCGGGCAAAACCGACCGCGGCGGGAACGAGTCGGCCACCGGGCCGACGGGCGGCACCGAAACGTCCGGCGCGAAGAAGCAGAGCGACCCCGAGCCGGAATGCAAGACCGACCCGGTCGTCATCTCCAGCGGCGAGGTGCTCATCGAGGACTTCGACCTCGAACTGGCGCACCTGCTGGTGCGACGGACGCATCGCTCGTCCTACCGCTCGGGGCGCTGGTTCGGCCCGACGTGGGCGTCCACTGTGGACCAGCGGCTGGAGTTCGGCGAGGAATACATCCGGTACTACGGGCCGGAAGGCGTCATCCTCTACTACCCGATGCCCGCCGGGGACGAGCCGGTGCTGCCGATCGAGGGCGCGCGCTGGCCGTTGACCCAGCACGCCGACGGCAGCTGCGTCATCGACCAGGTGCACCCGGAGCGCACGATGCGGTTTTCCGGCGAGGGCAAGGTATTTCCACTGCGCTCGATCGAGGACGCCGACGGCTCGTGGACCGAACTGTCCTATGCGGACACCGGCGCGCCCGCGCTGCTCACGCATTCGAGTGGGGTCCAGGTCGGCTTCCGCACGGACGGGCACCGGATCACCGAACTGCGGATGATCGGCTCCGGCCCGGCTCCGGACGTCGTCGTGCGCGGCTATCGCTACAACTACCAGGGCCGCCTTTCCGAGGTCGTCAACTCCTCGGGGACGGCGAAGCGCTACACCTACGACCCCGACGGCAGGGTCACGACCTGGGAAGACCGCAACGGCGTCAGCTACCGCTACGTCTACGACGCCGAGGGCCGCTGCGTGCGCACCGAGGGCGCGCAAGGCTTCTACAACGGCGCGTTCGAGTACCACCCCGCCGCCCGCGTCACCCGGTTCACCGACTCGCTCGGCCACGTCTCGGAATACGAGTACAACCTGGAGGGCAGGCCGGTCCGGGAGACCGATCCGCTGGGCAACGTGACGCTGTCGGAATGGGATCGCTACGGCAATCTGCTCCGCCGGGTCGACCCGCTCGGCCGGGTCACCGAGTACACCTACGCTGACGACGGCACGCCGCTCACCATCACCCGTCCCGACGGCAGCCTCGCCGAACTGGAGCACGACGGCACCGAACTGGCCGCGATCACGGTGCACGGCAACGGCCGGAGCTGGCAGCGCCGGTACGACCAGCCCGGCTCCGCACTCGAGGTGCCCGAGTTCTTCGCGAGCGAGCCCGAGACCGACGACCCCGCCGCGGAACTGGACCAGTTCGGCAGGCCGCGTTCGGCACCCGAGGCCGGCGGCGGACGGACGCAGCTGGGCTGGACGGTCGACGGCAAACCCGCCTCGCGGATCGGGGTGCGCCGCGAGCGCGCGATGTGGCGGTATGACCGCGAGGGCAACGAGATCGAGCACGTCGACGAGCTCGGCCGGGTGACCCGGCGGGAGTACGGCCCGTTCGACGTGGTCACCGCGGTCGTGGACCCGTCCGGCGCGCGCACCAGCTACACCTACGACACCGAGCTCCGGCTGACGTCGGTGACCGATCCGCTGCACCGCACCTGGACCTACACCTACGACCCGCTCGGCAGGCTGGTCGCGCAGACCGATTTCGACGGCCGGACCCGCACCTACTCCTACGACGCGGCCGGGCAGCCGATCCGGGTGACCGAGCCGGACGGTTCGGTCACCGAGAACGGGTACGACCTGCTCGGCAACCGGATCGAGGTCCGCGGTCCGCACCGCACCGTGCGCTACGCCTACGACCCGGTCGGCAACGTCGTTCGCGTCGAGTCGGCGGACTCCGTGGTGGAGTTCGACCGCGATCTGTACGGCCGGGTCGTCCGCGAGGCGATCGACGGCGTCGAGGTGCGCTTCTCCTACGACGAGCGCGGCCAGACCATCCGCCGCCGTACGCCGTCGGGCGCGGAGAGCGTGTGGACCTTCGACGAGGAAGACCGGCCGGTTTCGCTGACCACGGCGGGACACACCGTCCGCTACCGGCTGGACGACGAGGGCCGCGTGCTCGCCCGCGACACCGACGGGACCAGCACTCTGCAGCAGGCGTTCGGCCCGCGCGGGCTGGTCACCGCGCAGCAGGTTTCCCGTGGAACGACGCCGGTGCAGCGACGCGGTCTCGAGTACTACGCGGACGGCAGCCTCGCCGCGGTGCAGGACAGCGTTGCCGGGAAAACCGCCTTCACCCGGGATCCGGCCGGACGGGTGGTCACGGTGTCCTCGCCGGCGGGCGGGGAAGAACTGCGCTACAACCCGGCCGGCGAACTGACGGCCTGGTCAGGCAGCCCCGGCCTGTCCGCCGACTACGACTCGCTCGGCCGCCGGATCCGGCACCGCGAGGTGCATCCGGGCGGAGTGCGGGTGTGGGAGTACGCCTGGACCGGCGATCTGCTCACCGGCCTGCGCACGCCGGACGGCGCCCAGTGGCGCTACCGGTACGACCCGCTCGGCCGCCGGATCGCCAAGGAACGGCTGCTGGCAGACGGTTCGGTCGCCGAATCGACCCGGTTCGTGTGGGACGGCTTCGTGCTCATCGAGCAGGAACACACCGACCCGGCCGGAGTGCGCCGCACGACGACCTGGGAACGCAGGCCGGGCAGCGACGAACCGGTCACCCAGCTCGAACGCGGCCCGGGCGGCGACCGGTTCGCGTCCGTCGTCACCGATGCCATCGGCACGCCGACCGACCTGATCGACGAGCACGGCGGCCTCGCCTGGACCGCGCGTCGTTCGCTGTGGGGCCGAGTGCAGCCCGGCGGCATCCCGCTGCAGTTCCCCGGCCAGTACGCCGACGCGGAATCCGGCTTGCACTACAACGTTTTCCGCTACTACGACCCGGCCGCCGCGCGCTACCTCAGCCAGGACCCGCTCGGGCTGGAGGGCGGGCCGAACCCGGTCGCCTACGTCCCCGACCCGTTCGCCGCCTACGACCCGCTCGGCCTCGAAGGCTGCGGAAAGGGCAAAGGCAAGGCCACGGATCCGCCGCCGGCGGACTCCACGGCCAAGCACAACGCCGGCAACGGCGGCGGGAGCAGCAAGTCCGCCGCCGCCGACGGCGGCAAGGGCAAAAACAAGCGCAAACGCGACGACGGCGACGACGGTTCCAGCGGCTCCGACGGCAAGTCGAGCGCGAAGAAAAAGAAGGACCCGGACGTCTGGGACCGGATGGCGTGGAACTCGGACGCCAAGAACGCGCGCAAGAACCAGACCGGCGACAAGAACGATCCGTTCCACAAGGCCGGGAGCGATGTCGCGCAGCGGCACATCATCTCGTTCCAGAAAATGCGGGACGGGCTGAAGAACTGGGTGCACGAACAACCGGTCGAAAAGCAAAGCGCGCTGACCAAGAAATACGGCGAGGACGAACTGCCGAAGCTGCACAACGAGCCCAAGAACCTGCCGCTCGGCCCGCAGCACACCAACGCCGGGATCGGCGGCGTCTCGACCCGGATCGGCAACATCGAGGACGGGATCGCGGGCAAGCTCAAGGTCGGCAAGAACGACAAGATCACGACCGAGAATCCGAAGTGGCCGAGCGATTCGCTGGACAAGAGCGGCGGCTACAAGCACAAGGACCACCCGGAACTCGACAAGAACTGGCGTCCGATCGGCCAGCAGGCGGACCGCATCACCGATCCGAAGGAAATGAACCGGGCCACCCGCGACATCGGCGACAGCGCGGACTTCGACTGGCCCGGCGGCACGAAGGACGAATTCGAGAAGTGGCACAAGTCCTTCAACGACTTCACCGACCTCAAGGAAAACCCCAAGAACTACACCGAAAAAGACGTGGACGACATGATCAAGCGGTTCCACGATCTGCCCTCGCCGTCCGGGCGGCATCCCACGATCGACGAGTACAACAAGGCTCCGGACGGGCATCCGTACCGGTTCGACGACAAGGGCAAGCCGGTCGACGTCGACACGGATCCGCATCCGGACTGGAAGCGCCCGGACAAGCCGCTCGACGGAAACCAGATGCGCACCGAATGGGGCAACCGGAACGAGCAGGGCATCGGACCGACCAAGAAGGACTGGGACGACCTCGAAAACGGGAAGTACGACCCGAAGGAGTGGAACGACCCGGACAAGAAGAAGTACCTGGACGAGGTCGGCGAGCCCAGCAAACAGGACGTCAAGGACGCCGCCGCGGAGGCGAAAGCCAAGTCGGACAAGATGGCGGAGGACGCGCGGAAGAACCGCGGCTGGTGATCGCCGGAGCCCGGCACGAGAACCGGGCCGGGCTCCGCGGACGTCAGGCGGCTTCCTCCGCGTCGCGGGCGGCGAACACCTCGCGCGCGGCGAAGGTCGCGTTCAGCGCTCGCGGGAATCCCGCGTAGACCGCCGAGTGCATGAGCGCCTCGGTGATTTCCTCGCGGCTGAGCCCGACGTTCAGCGCCGCGCCGATGTGCACCTTGAGCTGCGGTTCGCAGCCGCCGAGCGCGGTCAGCACGCCGAGGGTGACCAGCTGGCGGCTGCGCGGGTCGAGGCCGGGCCGGTCGTACATGTCGCCGAAGGCGAACGCGGCCACGTGGTGTCCGAGGGCGGGGTTGATGTCGGCGAGGGAATCGATGACGGCTTCGCCCTGGTGGCCGTCGATGCGGGACAGCACGTCGAGCCCGTGCTTGCGGCGGGCGAGGTTTTCCGGGCTGTCGACGTCGTGCTGGATCACGGCAGGGGGCCTTCCTGGTAAGTGGCGATCTTGTATTCGGTGGCGGCGAGGGAAAGCTGCAGCTGGGCGATCTGCGCGCGCAGCGTGTCGCGGTGCTCCAGGAGCATTTCGCGCCGTTCGGGCACGGTGTCCGCGCCGGACTCGATCAGCTCGACGTAGCGGCGCAGGTCGCTGATCGGCATGCCCGAGACGCGCATCCGGGTCAGGAACACGAGACGGCGCACCGCCGCCGCGTCGTAAACCCGGTGCCCGGCGCTGTCGCGGGCGACCTCGACCAGCCCGATCCGCTCGTAGTACCGCAACGTGTGCGGGTTCAGCCCGAGATGTTCCGACGTGGTGGCGATGTCCCACTCGTTCGCGTCGTCGTCCCGGGCCAGTTCCCGCAGCGCTTCGACCGACACCGTGCCCGGCGGGTCGACCGCCAGGCGCAGCGCCTCGGTCAGCGCGTCTTCCTTCTCCATACCGAAGACGCTAAGCCTGTGAGCGCGCTCAAACGCAAGCGCTAACCCACCGACCGCACTCTGGTCACCAAAACCCCGGCCACCAGCGTCGCCACCGCGGACGCCGCGAACAGCCCCGGATAGCCGCCCAGCCAGTGCAGGATCAACGTCGTGAGCAGCGGCGCGACCACCTGCGGCAGCGAGTTCGCGATGTTGACCACGCCAAGGTCCTTGGCCCGGTTCTGCGCCGCGGGCAGCACCTGGGTCAGCATCGCCAGCGCGACCGCCATGTACGTCCCGAAGCCGACCCCCAGCAACGGCGACGCCACCAAGGCCACCGGCCAGCTCTGCCAGATCACCAGCAGCAACGCGGCCAGCGCCATGATCGCCGCCGAGCCGAGGACGTAAGGCTTGCGCTTACCGGACTTGTCCGAGAAGTGCCCGGCCAGCACCGCGCCGATCACCAGCGCCACGCCGTACAGGCCCATCATGATCAGCAGCCCGTTGTCCGGATCCGGGTAGTGCACCGCGTCCTTGAGGAAGAACAGCAGGTAGAGCGTCCCGAACGCGTTGCCGAGGTTGATCATGAAGTGACAGCCCCAGGCCCACGCGAAGTCCGGGTGCCGGCGCGGCGAGACCCACAGGTCGGCGAGGATTTCGCGGATCCGGCCGCTGGGGCGGAATTCCACCGGAAGCCGGGCGTCCGGGGTGCGCAGCACGAACGCCGCGGCACCGGCGAGCACGATCGCCGCGCAGGCCGCGTAGCCGAGCGGGAGCCCGGCGAGGTCGAGCATCACCACGACCACCACCGCGCCCAGCACGGTGCCGAGCATCTGCGCGATGCCGACCAGGCCGCCGACCTGCGCGCGCTGCCCGACCGGAACCCGGTCGGCGATGCCGGACATCAGCGTCGCGAGCATGCCGTTGAGCCCGGCCTGCACGAGACACCAGCCGATCGTCATGACGGCGACGTTCGGGGCTTCGGCCAGCACCAGCAGCCCGGCCGCACCGATTACGCCGCCCGCGATGGTCCACGGATGCCGCCGGCCGAAGCGCGAGCAGGTGCGGTCGGAGAGCAGGCCGATCGCCGGGTTCGCGACCAGCGCGACCGCCGCGCCGATGCCGGTCACGACGCCGAACACGGTCTCCTTGTTCGCGGCGTTGAGCAGTTCGGCCTGCTGCGGCAGCAAAACCTGGATCGGTGCGTAAATTCCCAGCCACAGCGCGATGTTCGCGAGGGTCAGCAGCGTCATCCACCCGGCGCGGACGCGTTTGACCGGTTCGGCGAAGACGTCCGGGACAGCGGCGGCGGTGTCACTCATGGCGGACCAGCTTCCGGTACCAGGCGAAGGAATCCTTGGGGGTGCGGCGCTGGGTCTCGTAGTCCACGTGGACGAGTCCGAAGCGGGGTGCGTATCCCTTGGACCATTCGAAGTTGTCCAGCAGGGACCAGACGAAGTATCCGCGGACGTCGACGCCGGCGTCCATGGCTTCGCGCACGGCCTGCAGGTGGCTGGCGAGGAATTCGATGCGTTCGGGGTCGGGGACGGTGCCGTCGGCGGCGGGTTGGTCGGCGAAGCTGCAGCCGTTTTCGGTGATCTGGATGGGCGGCAGGTGTTCGCGGTAGCGCTCGCGGAAGGACACCAGCAGTTCGCGCAGCGCCTGCGGGACGATCGGCGAATCGTTGGTGGTCATGGGATAACCCTCGATCGGGCGCAGTTCGAACGGCAGCGGGTTGCCCTCGCCGGGTGCGGTGACGCCTTGGGGTTCGTAGTAGTTGACGCCGTAGAAGTCGAGCGGCTGCGCGATCGTGGCCAGGTCGTCGGCGAAGTTCTCCGGCAGGTGCGGGTGGACCTGTTCGGGGTAGCTGCCGAGCAGCATCGGGTCGGCGAAGGTGCGGTTGATCAGCGCGTCGAGCCATTCGGCGGCGTCGCGGTCGGCCGGGGTGTCGTGGTCGGGCCAGATCGGCGAGTGGTTGTTCGCGGTGCCGATGCCGGTCGCGCCCGCCGCGCGCAGTGCCTGCACGGCCAGTCCGTGCGCGAGGTTCTGGTGATGCGCGGTGGGGAGGGCGTCGAGCAGCAGGAACTGGCCGGGCGCGTACTCGCCGATGGCGTAGCCGTAGATCGACATGACCATCGGCTCGTTGAGCGGGATCCAGAGTTTCGCCCGATCGGCGAAATGCTCCCCCACGATCGTGGCGTAATCGGCGAAGCGGAAGGCGGTGTCGCGCGAGAGCCAGCCGCCGGCGTCCTCGATCGCCTGCGGCGTGTCCCAGTGGTAGAGCGTGATGGCCGGGGCGATGCCGGCCGCGCAGACCTCGTCGATCAGCTTGTCGTAGAAGGCGAGCCCCTCCGCATTGGGCTTACCGGTGCCGTCGGGCTGGATCCGCGGCCAGGCGATCGACATCCGGTAGGCGCCGACGCCGAGTTCCGCCATCAGTGCGACGTCGGCGGAGTAGCGGTGGTAGTGGTCGGCCGCTACCTTGGCGTCCTCGCCCCGGGCGATCTTGCCTTCGGCGGCGGTGAAGGTGTCCCAGATGGACGGTCCGCGGCCGCCTTCGGCCGTCGCCCCCTCGATCTGGAACGCCGAGGTCGAGACACCCCACAGGAAGCCGGGCGGGAAGGTCGGATGGTCCACGCTGAGCACCCCAAACTTTCGGCCACCCTCGCGGGTGAACGTGAAAAGTTCTCATATGTTAGGTCGTCACTCTTCTCGGGGGAAGCCCCTCGGGACGCTAAAGTCCCAGATCAGATGAGTGATTCGCGAGAGACTCCGAGGAACGACGTGGCCGAGACCCAGGCTGAGCCCACTCCGCTCCGGCGAAAGCCGGTTCAGCAACGCAGCGCCCGGCGCGTGGAACAGATGCTGGACGCGAGCGCCGTGCTGATCGACGAGCTGGGGTACGACGCGCTCACCACCACGCTCATCGCCAAACGCGCGGGCGTGGCGGTCGGGTCGCTGTACCAGTTCTTCCCGGACAAACGCGCGGTCGTGCAGGCGCTGACGCAGCGGAACCTGGAACGGTTCGTGGCCGCGGTGAACGAGCGGCTGCAGGAGCTGAGCCCCGAGCACTGGTGGAACATCGTCGACTCGGTGCTGGACATCTACCTGCGGATGCACCGCGAGGTCCCGGGGTTCTCGAAGGTCCACTTCGGAGACGTCATCGACGTGCGGCTGCTGGCCGACGACCGCGACAACAACTCGGTCATCGCCGATTCGCTCGTCGAAATCCTGCGCGGGCACGTCGACCGGCCCGCCGACGAACTCCGTTTCGCCATCGCGATCGCCAACGAGACGGCGGACGCGCTGCTGAAGCTCGCCTTCCGCCGCGACCCGAACGGCGACGAGCGGATCGTCGCCGAGGCGAAGCACGTCGTGAAGGGTTATCTGGCAAGCAAATTCGGCGACTGACCGGTCAGCCGAAGCTTTGCCCCTCGCCGCGGTACGTCGGGACCGTTCGCTCGACCTGGCTGCCGCGGACGAGGTGGTACTGCAGGAACCGTTCGGCCAGCTCGCCTGCTTTCGCGTGCCGCAGCCAGACGCGATCGCCGAGCCGCAGGGTGCGCGCGGCCTCGCCGGTGACCGGCGTCTGCACTTCGCCGGCACCTTCAAAACCGAGCAGGCGCAAGCCTTCCGGCAGGTACGGCGACGGCACGCGAGAGGGGCCAGTGGGGCCGGAGGCGATGTATCCGCCGGAGAACAGCGTCGCGACGTTCTTCGCCGGGCGGCGCACCACCGGCAGTGCGAACAGGGCGGCCGGGCGCGGCTGGAAGTGCGAGTAGCCGTCGAACAGGGTCGGTGCGAGGAAGCCGGATCCGGCGGCGATCTCGGTGACCACGTTCTCCGCGCCGGTCGTTTCGATGCTTCCGGTGCCACCGCCGTTGACGAACTCCAGGTCGGCGACCTCGCGCACGGCACGCACCGCGGCGCTCCGGCGGCGCGCCAGTTCGGCGGCGGAACGGCGTTGCATCCAGCCGATCACCCGGTTTTGCACCCCGCGACCGGCGGCGTCGCCGAGACCGGCGATCTGGCCCTCGTACGCCATCATCCCGACCAGCCGGAAGCCCGGCCGCGCCACGATCTGGCGGGCGACCGCGGCCGCTTGGCCCGGCTTGAACACCGGAGAGCGCCGCGTGCCGACGTGGACGCCGGGCAGCGGACGCCACGACGCGTCGAGTTCCAGGCACACGCGGATGTCCGGGTGGCCGTGGCCGAGCGCGGCGTCGACGAGGTCGAGGTGCTCGGTCGAATCGACCATGATCGTGACCGCCGCGCGGGCGCGCTCGCTGGCGGCCAGGCGGCGGAGCGCCTCGTGGTCGGCGGTCGGGTACGCGACCACGATGTCGTCGGAGGTGCCCAGCTCAGCGTGCCAAACGGCCTCGGCGAGCGAGTAGCACATCAGGCCTTCGAAGCCGTCTCGCGCGAGCGCTCGCTCCAGCAGCGCACGGCAGCGCACAGACTTGCTGACCACCCGGATCGGCTTGCCCGCGGCGCGGCGCAGCAGGTCGTCGGCGTTGGCGTCGAAGGCGTCCAGGTCGACGATCGCGAGCGGCGGATCCAGGTCCTTCGTCGCGAGGTCGTACCCGTGCGCTGAGGTGGTCACGCGCTCAACGGTACGACAACGACGCTTGAAACGCGAATACTATTCACTTACGGTTTCGGCATCTATCGTGGGAACCTTCCAGCGAAGAACAGGTGCCGCAATGACGTGGAGCAACTGGGCCGGAACGGCCAAGGCCACCCCGCAACGGGTGCACCGGCCGCGCAGCGCGGCCGAGATCGCCGAGGTCGTGGCCGGGGTTTCCGCGGCGGGACACCGCGTCCGCGCACTCGGCAGCGGGCACTCGTTCACCGCGATCGCCGCCGCCGATTCCGACGCGCTCGACCTCACCGGGTGGACCGGCATCGAGCGCGCTGACCTCAAAACGCAGCAGGTCACCGTCCGTTCCGGCACCACGCTGCGCGCCCTCAACGCTGCGCTCGACGCGCTCGGGCTCGCCATGACGAACCTTGGCGACATCGACGCGCAGACCATCGCCGGCGCGATCTCCACCGGCACGCACGGCACCGGTGCGCGCTTCGGCGGGATCTCGACGCAGATCGTCGCGCTGGAACTGGTGCTGGCGGACGGTTCGGTGGTCGGCTGCTCGGCCGACGAACGCCCGGAACTGTTTGACGCCGCCCGGGTCGGCCTGGGCGCACTGGGCGTGATCACCACCGTGACGCTGCAGTGCGAACCGTCCTTCGCGCTCTCCGCGCAGGAACGGCCGGAGCCGCTGGAGCAGGTCCTCGACGGCTTCGACGACAGCGCGGCGAACAACGACCACTTCGAGTTCTACTGGTTTCCCTACGGCAGCAAGGCCTTGGTGAAGCGCAACAACCGCCTCCCACTGCACGCCGAGCGGAAACCGTTGTCGCGCCTGCGCCGGTTCGTCGACTACGACCTCACCGAGAACGTCGCGTTCGGCGGGCTCTGCCGGCTCGGCCGCGCGGTGCCGAAACTGGTGCGTCCGCTCGGCTCGTTCGCCTCGCAGGTGTCCTCGCCGCGCGAGTACAGCGACCTGTCGCACCGCGTTTTCGTGACCCACCGCGGCGTCCGGTTCGTCGAGTCGGAATACGCGGTGCCGCGCGAATCAGTGCTCGACGTGCTCGCCGAACTGCGCGGACTGGTGCCGCGGCTGAAAGATCCGGTGGCGTTCCCGGTCGAGGTGCGGGTCGCCGCGGCCGACGACATCTGGCTGTCCACCGCCAACGGCCGCGACTCCGCCTACATCGCGATCCACCAGTTCCTCGGCATGCCCTACCGCGAGTACTTCGCCGCGTTCGAAGCCCTCGCGGGCCAGGTCGGCGGACGGCCGCACTGGGGCAAAATGCACGACCTCGACGCGTCCGTGCTGCGCACCCGCTACCCGCACTTCGACGACTTCCTGCGGGTGCGCAAGGAGTGCGACCCGGCCGGGACGTTCGCCAACACCTATCTCGACCGGGTCCTCGGCCCCGCGTGATCAGTTCGGCTCGAACAGCGAACTGACCGACTCTCCATTGTGGATTCGCCGCATCGCCTCGGCCAGTGCCGGGGCGATGGACAGAATCCGCAGCTTCTCCGTGCGTTCCTCGGCCGGCACCGGCACGGTGTTCGTGCACACGATCTCCAGCACGTCCTCCTGGCCGCCGATCCGCTTGAGCGCGCCGTCGGCGAACAGCCCGTGCGTGCACGCGACCCGGATCGACCGCGCACCCATCTCGCGCAGCCGCCCGAGCAGTTCGAGCACCGTGCTGCCGCGCGCGATCTCGTCGTCCAGCACGATGATGTCGCGGCCGGCGATCTCGCCGATGACCGACGTGATCTCGACCCGATCGTCGGCGAAGCGCTGCTTGGCCCCGGCGGCGACCTTCGCGCCGAGCAGCCGGGCGAAGTGCGCGGCCTCCTTGGCGTTGCCCAGATCCGGCGATACGACCGTGGTTTCCGACAGGTCGTACTGCCGGAAGTACTGGGCCAGTTCGCGCAGCGCGTGCAGATGGTCGACCGGCACGCTGAAGAACCCGTGCACCTGCGGCGAATGCAGCGTCATGGTGAGCACCCGGTTCGCGCCCGCGGTGACCATCAGGTCCGCGACCAGCCTGCCGCCGATGGAGATCCGCGGCGCGTCCTTTTTATCCGAGCGCGCGTAGGAGTAGTGCGGCATCACGACGGTGATGCGCCCGGCCGAGGCACCGCGAGCCGCGTCGAGCATCAGCAGCAGCTCGACCAGGTTTTCCTGCACCGGCTTGACCAGCGGCTGGATCAGGAAAACGTCCCGCTCGCGGCAGTTGGCCTGCAACTGGACCTGCAGGCAGTCGTTGGCGAACCGGTCGATCTCCACCGGCAGCAGCGGGACGCCGAGGTTGGCGCAGATTTCTTCGGCCAGCTCGGGATGCGCGCTGCCGCTGAAAACCGCGATGTCGCGCATCAGATCCGGGACAGCGCGTCGGCGATGGAGTCCTCGCCGGAGACCAGCTCCAGCGTGCGCCCGGCCGTCGCCGGAGTGTCGAGCAGCGCCAGCAGCACCGCGGCGACGTCCTCGCGCGGGATCTCCGCGGTACCGGTCTTCTCGGCGATCTTCACCCGGCCGGTGCCGGACGCGTTGGTGAGGCGGCCGGGGCGCAGGATCGTCCAGTCGAGGTCGCGGGCCTTGAGGTCGTTCTCGGCGGCGAGCTTGGCCCGCAGGTAGGCGGCGAAAACCGGGTCGTGGCCGGGGTCGTCCGCCTTGTCCGCGTTGATCGAACCGACCTGGATGAACCGCCGGACGCCCGCCCGCTGCGCGGCGTCGGCGAACAGCACGGCCGCGCCCCGGTCGACGGTGTCCTTGCGGCCCTCGCCGCTGCCGGGGCCCGCGCCCGCGGAGAACACCGCGGCGTCCGCGCCTTCGAGTGCCTTGGCGACCGCGTCCACATCGGACTTTTCGAGGTCGAGCACGACGGTCTCAGCGCCAACGGCGGTGAGGTCCGGTTCGTGGTCCGGGTTGCGCACGATGCCGACCGGCGCGTCGTGCCGCTGCGCGAGCAGCTTTTCCAGGTGCAGGGCGATCTGGCCGTGTCCGCCAGCAATGACGACTCGCATGCGCCCGACTCTATCGCCGCGCGGAAACCGACGCCGGAGCCTCAGTCCGCCTCGGCGGGGACCGGGGCGTCGGCGTCCTCGCGCAGCAGCAGGTCGTAGGCCATCTCGTTGACCCAGCGCGAAACCGGGTCCTCCCGCAGCAGCACCCGGTCGTGGTGGGTGTCGAGGTCGAGGTCGGTGGTGGCGTACGGGTCGGCGGTGACGACCGCGAGGCCGTACGCACGGGCGCGCGGCAGGCAGTTCGACACGTAGTCATCGGTCAGCACGGCAGGCGATGGGAGCACCATCGCGGCCTCGCCGTAGCGCGAAAAGGGCACCGCGGAGGCCATCGCGGTCCGCCAGTGCCGGGCGACCGCGAGGACGCCGATGATCTCGGCGGCCGGCGCGGGTGCGGTCGCGGCCAGCTCTGGCCAGGTCCAGGTGTCGACGAGGGCGCGATCGGCGACGGGACCGACACCCATCGCGATCCGCTCCGCGTGCACGTCGGTCTTGAGCTTCGCGACGATGCTGACCTTGCGGCCGAGCAGGGTCGTCGCGGGCAGCACTACGCCGTTCCAGCCCAGCAGGGCCGCGGCCTTGCGCGCCAGCTCGTCGACGCTCGCGGGCAGCTCGATCGGCGGCAGCACCCGGCTCGCTGTCGTCCGGCTGCGCTTCGCACCGCCGGCGACCGTCGAGCGCTCGGTGTTCTGTGGGGTAGCCGCCACGAGTCCGCCTCCTTCAAGCACCTGTTCCCGAATACCGGCGAAAACCGGTACATGAACTGAGTACCAGGGCAAAGACGCGAGGTCTCCGGGTTGCCTCGCCGCGTGCGATCGGCGGCGCTCAGCGGTCGGTGACCGGTCGGTAGGCGGTCGTTCGACTTCAGCCCGACCGTGCGGCCAACCGAGTGAGACGGGGGTGAGTGGCGCGTACGGAGCGCGTCCCCTGGGTGTCCCGCCACCCGCACGGGGGCGGGGCAGGCAGCGCAGTGCCTTACTCCGATCGGCCTAATCGATCGGGTTCCACAGTGGACTTCCGCAGGTCACCGGCCTCACCCGGATGGCGGGTGAGCTTCGCCGCAGCGAGCGGGCACGGCCCCGGTTTAGGGTTACCCGTCGGTCAAGTACCCGCCGGGAGGACCAGGATGCGCTCGCCGAAGGACTTCTTCGCCCCGCTCGCCGTCGGAGCGCCGCAGCCGCCGCGGCAGATCCCGGTGCGGCCGTCGCGCATGATCCACTTTTTCGATCCGGGCAACGAAAAGATGGCCGCGAAGGTCCCGGACATCGCGAAGAAGACCGACGTGCTGCTGGGCAACCTGGAGGACGCGGTCCGCGCCGACCGGAAGGTTGCCGCGCGCGCCGGGCTGGTGTCGATCGCGAAGGCGACGGACTTCGGCCGCACGCAGCTGTGGACGCGGGTGAACAGCCTCGACTCGCCGTGGGTGCTGGACGACCTGATCACCCTGGTCACCGAGATCGGCGACAAGCTCGACGTGATCATGGTCCCGAAGGTCGAAGGCGCGCAGGACATCCATTACGTCGACCGGTTGCTGGCGCAGCTGGAAGCGCGCGCCGGGCTGACGAAACCGCTGCTGGTGCACGCGATCCTGGAGACGGCGAGCGGCGTCGCGAACGTCGAGGAGATCGCCGGCGCGTCCCCGCGCATGCAGGGCATCTCGCTGGGCCCGGCCGACCTGGCGGCGAGCCGCCGGATGAAGACGACCCGCGTCGGCGGCGGGCACCCGGGATATCTGGTGCGCACTGACCCGGTCGGCGAGGACCTCACCGAGGGCCGCACGACGTATCAGCAGGACCTGTGGCACTACACGGTCGCGCGGATGGTCGACGCGTGTGCGATGAACGGAATCCTTCCGTACTACGGACCGTTCGGCGACATCCGCGACGTGGTGGCGTGCGAGGACCAGTTCCGCAACGCCTTCCTGCTCGGCTGCGTCGGAGCGTGGAGCCTGCACCCGGTACAGATCGACATCGCGAAGAAGGTCTTCTCGCCGGCTCCGGCCGATGTGGCGTGGGCCCGGCGGGTGATCGCCGAGATGGGCGACGGCACCGGCGCGGTGATGATCGACGGGAAAATGCAGGACGACGCCTCGGTCAAACAGTGCCGGGTGGTCGTGGAACTGGCTGACGAACTGGCCGCGACCGACCCCGAACTGGCCGCCGCGTACGACGCCGCGACGAAGGAGATCCAGTCATGACCGAACTGCGACCGCGGCGGTCCGTGCTGTACATGCCGGGCGCGAACGAACGCGCGCTGGAGAAGGCGAAAACGCTGCCGGCGGACGCGTTGATCCTGGATCTGGAAGACGCCGTCGCTCCGGACGCGAAGGAAGCCGCGCGGGAACGGGTGTGCGCTGCGGTTTCCTCTTACGGCTCGCGTGAGGTGACGATCCGGGTCAACGGCCTGGACACCGAATGGCACGACGCGGACCTGCGCGCCGCCGCTGCCGCCGGCCCCGCCGCAGTGGTGGTGCCGAAGGTGAACTCGGCGGCCGAGGTGCACAACATCGAGCGCGCGCTGGAACTCGGCGGAGCGCCGGACCACACGAAGATCTGGGCGATGGTGGAGACGCCGGTCGCGATGCTGCACGCCGCGGAGATCGCGGGAGCGTCGGAACGGTTGACCGTGCTGGTGATGGGCACGAACGACCTGGCGAAGGAGCTGCACGCGGAATTCGTGCCTGGTCGGGGGCCGTTGCTGGGCGGGCTTTCGCTGTGTCTGCTGGCCGCCCGGGCGACCGGGAAGGTGATCCTGGACGGGGTCTACAACGACGTCAAGGACGCGGCCGGGTTCGAGGCGGAATGCTTGCAGGGGCGGCAGTACGGGTTTGACGGGAAGACGTTGATCCATCCTTCGCAGGTGGAGCCGTGCAACCGGGTTTTCGCGCCGTCGGAGGAGGAGATCGACCGGTCGCAGCGGATTATCGCGGCGTTCGAGGAGGCTTCGGCTGCCGGGCGCGGTGTGGTGACCGTGGATGGGCGGATGATCGAGAACCTGCATGTGGAGAACGCCCGGCGGGTGCTGGCGTTGGCGGAGGCGATCGGGTAGCGCCTTGCCCGCGAATGTCAGTGCTCAGCCGTAAGGTGAGGGCATGGTCGGCCAAAAGCTTCAACGGGTCACGATCGAGGGCTTCACCTCGATCCGGTCGGCGACCGTCGACCTCGGGAACATCAACGTCCTCGTCGGCGCCAACGGTGCGGGAAAAAGCAACTTCATCCAGGCGCTCGGGCTGCTGGGCCGGATCGTGGATCGGGAGCTGGGGCTGTTCGTAGGGTTGAACGGCGGCGCGTCGGCTCTGATGAACAAGAGCGACGACGCCAATCTCATCCACCTTGAGCTGGACGCCGACCCGAACTCCTATGAAGCGCAACTGGTCGGATCGGCAGATGACGAGCTGATCTTCTACCGAGAGGTCATCTACTTCCACCGCCCAGAGTACGATCGCCGCTACGACGAGGTCCTGGGCAGCGGTCATCGTGAAACCCGGCTGGTCAAGAAAGCCGAAGAGCGTCCCGGTCGGGTCGCCTCGCACGTGATCGACCTGCTGAAAGGCTGCAAGGTCTTTCACTTCCACGACACGAGCGCTAACGCGCCCGTGAAACGCTTCTCGCCCACTGCGGACAATATCGCCCTGGCGCGCGACGCCGGGAACCTCGCCGCCTATCTCTTCCGCCTCCAGGAGAGCGAGAACAAGACCGAGCGCGCTGCCTTCCGCCGCATCACCGGAGCGATCAAGCTCGTCGCCCCGTTCTTCCGGGAGTTCGTGCTCCGCCCGGAGAACGACCGGATCCGGCTGCGCTGGCGGCAAACGGATTCGGAGGCAGTGTTCTCAGCGAACCAGATGTCGGACGGCACGCTGCGGTTCGTCTGCCTCGCAACTCTGTTGCTGCAACCGGAACTGCCCGCGCTGGTGGTGCTCGACGAACCGGAGCTGGGCCTGCACCCGTTCGCGATCGTGCAGCTGGCAGACTTGCTGCGGCAGGCGGCGAAAGGCAGTCAGGTACTGATCGCGACGCAGTCGGTCACGCTGATGAACCAGTTCGCGGTGACTGATCTGATCGTGGTGGAGCGCGACGCAGGTGCCACCTCGTTCTCTCGTCCGGACGAGAATGCGTTGCGGGAGTGGCTCGCCGACTACTCGCTCGGTGAGCTGTGGGAGATGAACCTGCTCGGAGGCAGGCCGTCCCGAGAGGAGCCGTCAGCGGAATGACCGGCGAGTACCGGCGAATGCACCTGCTGTTGGAAGGGCAGACCGAGGAGAACGTAGTCACGATGGTGCTCCAGCCGTATTTGGAAAGCCTCGGGTGGACGGTCGCCAAGTCTGTCGTGATCACGAAGCGAATGGCGAACGGCGCGGCGTACCGCGGCGGGGTCAGCAGCTGGGCGAAGCTTGCCGACAAGATCAGCAAGCACCTCAATGACTCTTCGCTGCACGTGCTGACCACGCTCTTCGACTACTACGGGTTCCCGTCGGACGCCCCTGGTATGGATTCCCGGCCGCGAGGATCCGCCTGGCACCAGGTCGAGCACGTTGAAGAGGCGCTCGCAACCGCAATCGGCGACCCACGGTTCATACCGAATCTGATCCTGCACGAAACCGAAACCTGGGTCTTCGCAGCAGCCGACCAACTCGGCGAACTCCTGGGATCCGACAGCTTGGCCGGACGGCTGCGAAACGACGTAAAAACCGCAGGTGACGTCGAGTTAGTCAATGACAGTCCCGAGACTCGCCCTTCGCGACGGCTCGAAAAATACTTCGAGCGGTACTCGAAGACGACCGATGGGCCGCTCGCCATCGACGAACTCGGCATCGAGGCGCTTCGCGCACAATGCTCACATCTGGACCGCTGGCTCGGCTGTCTCGAACAACACCCGGTCAACGCGGAGAAACCGGCTAGCTGACTGGCCAAGGACGCTGTTCGCCGCGCAGCTTCTCGAAGGCCGCCGCGACCCGCAGGACCTCCAGATCCGCGAACCGCCGCCCGGTGATCTGCAGCCCGATCGGCAGGCCCTCCGGGGTGTAACCGCAGTTCAGGGACACCGACGGCTGGCCGGACATGTTGTACGGCACGGTAAACGCGATGTGCTCGAACGGCCGGGTCGGGTCGTTCGTCGGGGACGGCCAGTCGGCGGGCGGCGGACCGACGGGGCAGGTGGGCGACAGGACGACGTCGTACGGTTCGGTCGCGCGCAAGGCGGCCACGCTGATCGCGTCGATGGCGGCGAAACCGCGGTAAGTGTCCACACCGGACGCATCCGCGCCGCCGGCGGCCCAATCCGCGATGTACGGCAGGACTTGGGCGCGTCGGTCGTCGGGCAAACCAGCCATATCCGACCAGGCGCGGACTCGCCAGAAGGTGTCCAGGCCGTTGAGGTGTTCGCGGGTCAGGAAGGGATCGACGGGTTCCACTGCCGCGCCTTCGGACGCGAACAGGGTGGCAGCTGCGGTGACCGCGTCGGTGATGGAGGGGGCGACGGGGAGGCCGACGCCGGGGTCCAGCTGCAGGCCGACGCGTAGGCCAGCGAGGGAACTGGTCAGGGAGAGCCAGTCGATGGAAGCGGGCGGCAGGCTCAGGTGATCACGCGGATCGGGTTGGGCCAGGACGCTCATCAGCAGGGCGGTGTCGGCGACAGTCCTGGTCAGGGGGCCGACGACCCGGCCGAGGAAGGGCGGATCGACCGGTACGCGACCAAAGCTGGGTTTCAGGCCGACGAGGCCGCACCAACCGGCGGGGAGACGGATCGAGCCGCCGATGTCGGTGCCTACGTGCAGGGGGCCGTAGCCCGCCGCGGCGGCGGAGGCGGCACCGGCGCTGGAGCCACCGGGAGTGCGCGTGACGTCCCACGGGTTGCGCGAAGCGGTGTGGAAGCTGGAAAGGCCCGAGGTGAGCATGCCGTAGTCGGGCATGGTCGTCTTCGCCAGCAGTACCGCACCTGACTCGCGTACGCGGGCTGCGGCGGGAGCGTCGGTGGCTGCAGGGCTTAGGGCGGTGGCGGCGGTGCCTAAGGGCGTGGGGACGCCGACGGACGCGATGTTTTCCTTCAGCGTCAAGGGGACGCCGTCGATGGGGCCGGAGGGTTCGCCGGCGTGCCAGCGTGCTTCGGAGGCCTTCGCTGCTTCGCGGGCTGAAGAGGCGTCGTACGCGTATAGGGCGTGCAGGTCGGGTTCGCGGGCATCGATGCGCGCCAGGACGGCTTCGGTGACTTCGACTGGCGAGAACGTCTGTGCGCGGTATCCGGCTACCAGCTCGTTAGCGGTCAGGTCGGCCAATTCGGTCATCGCGGAACCTCCGATTCACGAAGCGGGTGGGTCAAAGCGGCCGTCGACTGCGGTCCAGCCGCCGTCGACAGCCAGGACGGAGCCGGTGACGAAGGTTGAAGCGTCCGAAGCGAGGTACACGACGGCGCCGGCCAGTTCGTCGGCGCGCGCCCAGCGGCCGAGCGCGCCCTTCTGGGCATAGGCGTCGTACCAGTCGGGACGCGCTTTGATCTGTGCGGTCAAGGGGGTCTCTACGACGCCAGGGGCGATGGCGTTGACGCGTACGCCGGACGGTCCGAACTCAGCGGCAGCAGTACGGAAGAGCTGTACAAGGCCGCCCTTCGTTGCCGCGTACGGGCCTTGACCAGGCTCGACGGTGGTGCCGCGGATCGAGGAGAAGCCGATGATGCTTCCCCGGCCCTGCGCGACCATCGGTGCGCCGAACGCGCGTAGCACCTCGAAGGCGACACCTAGGTTCAGCTCCACCACGCGGTCGAACTCTTCGCGGGTGTAGTCCAGCAGGCGTTTCCGGACGTTAGTGCCCGCTGTCAGGACAACTGCGTCCAGCTCGCCAAGCTCAGCGGCGGCCGCGGCGACGGCACCGGGCGCGAGCAGGTCGATCTCGTACGCCTCGCCGACGCCGGTCTCCCGGGCGGCAGCGACGTCCCGGTCTGCGCAGATCACCGACGCGCCGTGCGCGGCCAGGGCGCGGGCGGCTTCGCGGCCGATCCCGCTGCCCGCGCCGAGCACGACGGCCCGGCGACCGTCCATTCGAAACAGTCCGGTGTAGTTCACGGGCGCAGCACCGCCATCCTGGTCACGGTCAGCTCTTCCACAGCGAAGCGTGGCCCCTCACGGCCGATCCCGGAGTCCTTGACGCCGCCGTACGGCATCGTGTCGGAGCGGAAACCGGGCACCTCGTTCACCACTACCCCGCCGACCGCCAGCTCGTCCAGCGCGCGGAACGCGGTCTTCAGCGAGGAGCTGTACACGCTCGCGTGCAGCCCGTACCGCGACGCGTTGACCGCCGCGAACGCTTCGTCCACATCGGACACTGTGCGCAGGCAGACGACCGGGCCGAAGATCTCCTCGTCCCAGCATTCGACACCGTCCGGGACGTCCGCGAGCACCGTCGGCTCCAGCACGCCGTCCCGCACCGAGCCGCCTGCCAGCAACTTCGCACCGGCGGCGATCGCTTTGTCGACCCACTCGGCGACCCGGGCGGTCGAGCGTTCATCGATCAGCGCCGACACGCGGGTGTCCGGGGAACGTGGGTCACCGATGGTCACTTCGCCGAGCCGCGCGAGCACCTTGCCGGTGAACTCGGCGGCCACGGACGACACCGCCAGCACGCGTTGTACCGAAATGCAGGCCTGGCCGGACGCGTAGAACCCGCCACGCAGCACAGCGTCCGCAGCTGCGTCGAGGTCCGCATCTTCGGCAACCACCAATGCCGCGTTGGAGCCCAGTTCCAGCAGAGTCTTCGTCGGCGCGGCGTCGCGGGCGATCTGGTGGCCGACGGCGGCCGAGCCGGTAAACGACACCGCGCCGATCCGTCGATCCGTGACCAGCGCCGATCCGACCGCGGCGTCGCCGGTGACCAGCTGGACCATCGCGGGCAGGTCAGTGTGCGAGCGGACCAAATGCACCAGCCACAACGTCGCCAACGGTGTTTGCGGCGCGGGCTTCACCACCACCGGGCAGCCAGCGGCGATCGCGGGGGCGATCTTGTGCGAAGCCAGCAGCAGCGGGTAGTTGAACCCGGCGATGCCGACCACCACGCCGATCGGCTTGCGCTTCCAGAACCCGACCAGCCCGTCCCCCGACGGCAGCAGGTCGAGCGGCACGGTTTCGCCGTGCAGCCGCGACACCTCCTCGGCCGCGGCTTCCCAGGTGACGATGGTGCGCGCGACCTCCACCTGGCAGTCAACCAGCGGCTTTCCGGTCTCCAGCACGAGGAGCTGCTCAAACTCAGCCCGACGTTCACGGATCGCCGAAGCCACGTCGTTCAACAGCGCCCGACGAGTCCGCGAAGGCAGCGAAGCGACTTCGCGAGCCACGGCCACCGCTTCGTCGATAGCCCGCGAAGCCAGCGCAGCAGTACCAACCGGCGCGCGGCCGATCACGCTTCCATCGTAGGGAAACACGACGTCCGCCGAGTCCACTGTGGACATCCAGCCGGGACCGATCGGCAGGCCGTCCGGATAGTCAGGCATCCGTTTCTCCCTTCAACCGAGCCAGCTCGGTCCGCAGATTCGGCGCGGCGGCCAGCAGTTCCCGCGTGTACTCGTGCTCCGGAGCGGCGTACACCTGGTCGACCGCACCGATCTCCACGATCTCCCCGCGCCGCATCACCGCGACGCGGTCGCACACGTGCCGCACCACACCGAGGTCGTGCGACACGAAAATCAGCGTCAGCGAAAACTCCTCGACCAGCCGGGCCAGCAGGTCCAGGATCTGCGCGCGCACCGAAACGTCCAGCGCGCTCACCGGTTCGTCCGCGATCAGCACGCTCGGGTTCGGCGCGAGCGCGCGGGCGATCGAGATCCGCTGCCGCTGTCCGCCGGAGAACTGGTGCGGGTACCGCAGCGCCGCGTCCTCGGGCAGTCCGACCGCGGTCAGCAGCTCGGCCACGCGCTCCGGCGACCGGCGGCCGAGCGGTTCGGACACGATGTCCCGCACGCGCATCCGCGGGTCCAGCGAGCCCATCGGGTCCTGGAAAACGATCTGCATTTCCCGGCGCAAGAACCGCAGCTTCCGTTCCGGCAGCGAATCGATCCGCTTCCCCTGGAACGACACCGTGCCCGCGGTCGGCCGGTCCAGCGCGGCGAGCAGGCGGACCAGGGTGGACTTCCCGGACCCGGACTCGCCGACGATCCCGAACCGCTCACCAGCGGAAACCTCGAAACTCACGCCGCGCAACGCATGCACGTCCCGCCGCGCGTACCGCCGTTCCAGCTCCCGTACGGAGATCATCGCGCGCCCTCCAGATCGGACGCGGCCAGCAACCGTTGCGTATAAGCATGCTGCGGCGCGGTCAACACCTCCCGGGTCGAGCCATGCTCCACAATGGACCCGTCCAGCATCACCAGCACCCGGTCGCACATCTGCGCCACCACCGCCAGGTCGTGCGTGATGAACAGCAGCGAACTCATCCCCGACAATCGCTCGCGAATCAGGCCGAGAATCTGCGCCTGCACCGTGACGTCCAGCGCGGTGGTCGGCTCGTCGCAAATCAGCAGCGCCGGGTCGTTGGCCAGCGCGATCGCCAGCACCACGCGCTGCCGCTGCCCGCCGGACAGCTGATGCGGATACGCCCGCGCGACCCCCGGCAACCCGACCGCGGCCAGCAGTTCCTCCGCCGGCCGACCGCGACGGCCGTGCACCCGGAACGGCTCCGTGACCTGCCGTCCGATCCGCATCGCCGGGTTCAGCGCGGTCATCGGCTCCTGGAACACCATCGCCATCCCGTTGCCGCGCAACCGGGACAGCTCCTTCTCGGACGCGCCAAGCAGCTCGCGCCCGTCCAGCCGCACCGAGCCGGTAGCCGACAGCCCTTCCGGCAGCAGTCCCAGCACGGACAGCGCGGTGAGCGACTTCCCCGACCCGGATTCGCCGATCAACCCGACCCGCTCGCCCGCGCCCAGCTCGAACGAAATCCCCCGGACCAGGTCCGCGACCTGCAGGTTCTCCACCGTCAGCGTCATACCCGCGCCGCCAATCGGGGGTCGAGACGGTCGCGCAGACCGTCGCCGAGAAGGTTGAAGCCGAGCACCGCCAGCGCGATCGCGACGCCGGGCACGAGCGCGAGCCGCGGCTCCGAGGTGAGCAGTTCCTGCGATTCCTGCAGCATCCGGCCCCACGACGGCGTCGGCGGCCGGGTGCCGAAGCCGAGGAACGACAGCGCCGCCTCGGCGAGCACCGCGATCGCGAACGACACCGAGGCCTGCACGATCAGCAGCCCGCCGATGTTCGGCAGCACGTGCGTCCAGGCGATCCGCGGCCGCGACCGTCCGCCGGCCCGGGCGGCCAGCACGTATTCGCTGCTCATCACCTGCAGCGACCCGGACCGCGCGATCCGGGCGAACGACGGGATGGTCGCGATGCCGATGGCGGCCATCGCGGTGAGCGTGTCCGCGCCGAACACCGCGCCGAACATGATCGCCAGCAGCAGCGCGGGAAACGCGAGTACCAGGTCGTTCACCCGCATCACGAACTCGCCGAGCCAGCGCGGGGCCATCGCCGCCAGCACGCCCAGCGGCGTGCCGAGCACCGCCGCGATCCCGACCGCGACGACGCCGACGTACAGCGTGGTCCGCGCGCCGACGAGGATCTGGCTGAACACGTCCCGGCCGAATTTGTCCGTGCCGAACACATGTCGCGCGGAGAAGCCGAGCAGCCGGTCCGCCGCGTTGACCTGCACCGGGTCGTACGGCGTCCAGACGAACGACACCAGTGCGGCCAGCACGACGAGTGCGACCAGCACCCCGCCGAGCAGGAGATTTCCGTTGCGGCGCATCAGGACCCCCGCAGTCTCGGGTCGAGCACCGTGTACAGCAGGTCGACCACGAAGTTCACCAGCAGCACCCCCGCCACCAGCACCAGCACGATCCCTTGCACGGTCAGCAGATCGCGCTGCGCGACCGCGTCCAGCAGCATGCTGCCGAGCCCGGGCAGCACGAACACCCGCTCCACCACGACCGCGCCGATCAGCAGCGTCGTCAGCTGCAGCCCGAGCACGGTGACCACCGGGACGGACGCGTTGCGCAGCCCGTGCCGGAACAGCGCCTGGCCAGGCAACAAGCCCTTGGACCGGGCGGTGCGGAGGTAGTCCTGGCCGAGCGTGTCGAGCACCGCCGAGCGGACGTACCGGGTGAGCACCGCGCCCTGCACCAGCCCGAGCGACAACGCCGGGAGGATCAGCCCGCGCAGGAACTCGCCCGCGTCCTGGTCCGGCGGTGTCCATCCGCCGCTCGGCAGCCAATGCAGCTGGACGGCGAAAATCTGCACCAGGATGATGCCCGCGAGGAACGCCGGGATCGCCACGCCGACCTGCGACAGCCCGGAAACCGCGACGCCGCTGGCCTTCCGGTGCCGCACCGCGGCGAACGCGCCGGCCGGCAACGCGATCACCAGCGCGACGATCATCCCCGCGCCGACCAGCCACAACGTGACCCCGAGCCGGTCCAGCAGCTGCGGGCTGATCGCCTCGCGCGTGACGTACGACCGGCCGAAGTCGCCGCGGGCCACGCCGCCGATCCAGCTCAGGTACTGCTCGACCAGCGGCCGGTCGATCCCGAATTCGGCGCGGGTTTTCGCGAGCAGCTCCGGCGTCGCGTTCACGCCGAGCGCGACCTGCGCGGGATCGCCCGGCAGCACCGCCATGAACAGGAACACCACAATGGACGCCACGAACAGGCTCACCGCGAACACGGCCACCCGCCGCACCACGCGCCCGGTCATGCCGGCCTCACCGCGGTCAGGTCGAACGACTCGCTGACCTGGTTCCGCGCCAGCCCGGTCACCTTCTTCTTGGCGACCACGACGTTCGGGAACAGGAACAGCCAGTCCGCGGCCGCGTCGGTGTTCAGCTGGCGCGCGACCTCCTTCATGTCCGCCACCTGCTCCTGCGGGGTGCCACGATCGGCCGCGGCGAGCAGCTGCTGCACGCGTTTGTTGTCGTAACCCCAGTAGTACTTGGGTTTCCCGAACGTGGCGATGTCGCGTGCCTCAACGTGCTGGATGATCGAGAGGTCGTAGTCGTGATCGGTGAAGACCTGTTTGAGCCACACCGCCGGAAAGTCGAGCGGCTCGATCGTCGCGGTGACGCCGACGTCCGCCAGCTGCGATTGCACCACCTGCGCCGACGACACCGCGTACGGCAGGTTCGGGATGCGCAGCCGCAGCTTAAGGTCGTGTACGCCAGCCTCGGCGAGCAGTTGTTTCGCCTTCGCCGGGTCGTACGGAGAGGCCTTCGACAGATCCTCGTACCACGGGTCGGTGGGCGGAACCATGCTGCCGATGAGCGTGCCGCGACCGTTGAACACCAGGTCCAGCACGGCTTTCCGGTCGATCGCGTAGGTGAGCGCGCGGCGGACCCGCACGTCGTTCAGCGGCGCGCGCCTGCCGTTGAACGCCAGTGTGACCTCGCTGTTCGTGGTGCCCTGCTGCACGGTGAACCGGTCGTCGCCCTGGAACTGCGGGATCGAATCGGCCGACGTGAGGTTGGAGATCACGTCGATTCCGTTGGACAGCAAGGCGTTGTTGAGTGCGGTCGGGTCGGCGAAGTACTTGAGCACTACCGTGCGATACGCCGGTTTCCGTCCCCAGTACTGCGGATTCTGGCGCAGCACAATGGAATCGCCGCGACGGCGCGAAGCCACCTCGTACGGTCCGGTGCCGACCGGATGGTTCGCCAGGTCCGCGACACCGGTGGGGCTGAACATCGCGCCGAGCCTGCTGGTGAGGCTGAACAGCCAGCCGTTGCTGGGTTTCGACAGCACCACGCGAGCGTGGTCCGGCGCGACGACCTCGACGTGGTCCACGACGTCCATCGCCGACTTGAGCGAGATCGTCCAGTCGGTCTTCACCCGCATCAGCGAAAACTGCACGTCCGACGCGGTGAACGGAGCGCCGTTGCTGAACTTGACGCCCTGCTGGAGCTGGAAGTCGTACGTCGTGCGGTCCGGGCTGATCGTCCAGGACTTCGCGAGCAGCGGCACGATCCGGCCCTGCGGATCGAGCTTCACCAGGCCCTCGTAGACGTTGTAGAGCAGCGCCTGCGGGATGGCCACCCCGTCGGAACGGGTGAAGTCGAAGTTCGCCGGCTCCGCCGTGTATCCCACGGAAAGCGTGTCCGGACCTGGGGAAACACTCGCGCTGGAGCCCGCCGAGCAGCCGGATGTCACGAGCAGCAGCGCCAGCGCCGCGGCAGTGCTCCGGGCTTTCATTCCGCCTCCTGCTCAGTACACTGGTCTGACCAGTAACCTAAGGCAGGTTCGCATCCCGCAGACACCGAGGTCAAGATGAAGTTCGAACCGGTGGCTCCGGTCCGCGCCTACGAGCGGATCGTCGAGCAGATCGAGGAAGCCGTGGTCAGCGGCCGCCTCAAGCCCGGCGAACGGCTGCCGGGGGAACGGGAGCTGATGACGCAGTTCGGCGTCGGCCGGTCGACCGTGCGCGAGGCGCTGCGGGTGCTGCAGGCCGCCGAACTGATCCGGTCGCGGCCGGGCGATCCGCGCGGGCCCGAGGTGCTGGCCGCGTCGCCGGGTGCCCTGCACCGATCGATGCACCGGCTGGCGAGAGCGGAACACGTCGGGCTCGCGGAACTGCTGCAATTCCGAATGGTGCTCGACGGTTCATCGCACTTACTGGCCGCGGAACTGCGTACCGCGGAGGATTTGACCTCGCTCGACACGGCACTGGAAGGAATGGCGGCCGCGGACGGATACGCCGAATTCAGCCGCGCGGACGTCGCATTCCACGACGTCATTGCCCGGGTTTCGCGGAATCCGCTGCTGGTGGTGAGCGGAGAAGTGGTCCGCGGCGTGGTACTGGAATTGATCGAGGACAAACTCAGCCACGCCAACGACCGCGGCACGCTGATGCGTTCCTGGCTGCGGCACCACGAAGAGGTGCTGAACGCGATCCGCGCCGCCGACGGAGAGTCGGCGGCGCGGCTGGCGCGTCAAGCGCTGTATGACAACTACGCGGAATACGTGCCGAAGGACCAGCGCACGCTGCTCACCCCGCTGCTGACCTGAGTCCCGAACGCCCCAATGTGGCATTGGGTGCGTCCTGCGCACCCAATGTGGCGTTCGGTGCGTCACATGCACCCAATGCCACATTGGGGCAGCGGCTGACCTGAGTCAGGCGACCAGGTTCGCGTACACCACGATGTTGTCCTTGTAGCTGTGCTCGGCGTGGTCGAACACGCCGCCGCAGGTGATGATGCGCAGCTGCGGCTTGTCCGTGTTGCCGAAGACGGCCTGCGTCGGGAAAGTGTCCTTGGGGACCTGTTCCTTGCGGTCCACCACGAACTTCAGCTTCTTGCCGTCGCTGCGTTCGACGTCGACCTCGTCGCCCGGGTTCACGTCCTTGAGCTTGTAGAAGATCCCCGGCTTGTGGTTGCCGTCGACGTGCCCGAGCACGATCGCCGGGCCCACGTCGCCCGGCACCGGCGAAAGCCGGTACCACGCGGCCTGCATCGGGTTCTTCACCGACGGCACCGAGATCTGCCCGTCCTTGTTGGGCATCACCGTGATCAGCGTCGACTTCGCGCCGATCTTCGGGATCTCGACCGACGTCGGCCGCAGCCCGGTGAACGGCTTGGTCACCGGGACCGCCGCACTGGCCGGAGCCTGCGCCTGCGCGGCCGGCGCCGGAGCGTCCGACCCGCCGCACGCGCTCAGCGAGAGGGAAAGGAGCAGAGCGCCCGCGAGAGCGACGCCCTGCCCGTACTTCCTGGTCATCAGGCGGCCATGCCCCCGAAGCCGGTCTCGATGCCGCGCTTCGGCGTGTACTTCACCTGCGAGCCGCCGTGGCCGCCGGTGGTGCCGGCCGAACCCGCGCCCGCGCCGCCGGCCGGGGGAAGCTTGCCGCCGTCGGTCGGCTTGCCGCCGCAGGTCCAGACCGCGCGCACGTTGCCGCTCTCGAAGGTGACGCCGTCGTGGCGCTTGACCAGCCACTCCCAGTAGCGGCCGTCGGCCTCGTCCTGGTGCGGGCCCTCGAGCAGGTCGAAGTCGTTGGAGTGCAGGCCGGTCGGCTCGCCGGCGGCGCACGCGATCACGACAACGCCGAGGTTGTCGTCGAGGTCGACGCCGTAGCCGGTGTCGTCAACGTACGGGGGCTCCTCCGGCGTGGAGGTCTCCGACGTCGGCGTGGTCGGCTTGGTGGTGTCGGTCGGCTTGCCGGTCTCAGTCGGCTTGCCCGTCTCGGTCGGCTTCCCGGTCTCGGTCGGCTTCCCGGTTTCCGTCGGCTTGCCGGTCTCAGTCGGCTTGCCCGTCTCCGTCGGCTTGCCGGTCTCGGTGGCCGGGGCGTCCGAGGTGGGAGCCGTCTCGCCCGAGGTGGCCGGAGCCGAGGCGGACGTCGCCGGCGCCTCCTCCGCGTTCGCGGCGGGCACGACGGCAAGGCTGATCAGGGCGCCCGCGAGCACAGCGCCCGCGAGTCTGCCCAGGGTCTTCTTCAAGATGATTACCCCTCTGAGGAAAAGCGCGATGACCCCCACCGCGCCCGCTGATCCTGCCGAAGATTCAGCCCATAGGGGTAACCCTTTAGCTGGTGATTAATGACACGAGAGAAAGCCGTAACGAACGTCTTCCCGGTGGCGATGATTTCGCCCGGCTGCCGTATTACCGGCGCGTTGTGCTCGTACCGTAACACTCGCCAGGCAACCCGCACAGCCCTGGTTAAAGAATGGCGGAAATCAGCCGAGCGCGGTCAGCAAATCCCGCCACAGGTCTTCCGGGTCTTCCAATCCGACGGAAAACCGGATGAGCCCCGGCGGCACGCGTTCCTCGCCGGGCAGCCACGCACGCCGTTCCATCAGGCTTTCTACGCCGCCGAGACTCGTCGCGGGCCGGATCAGCCGGACGCTCGCGCACACCTTGTCCGCCGCGTCGGCATCGGCGACCTCGAACGCCACCATCATTCCGAAACCGGGATAGCGCACCTTGGTTACCGCCGGGTGTTCCGCCAATCGGGACACCAGCAACTCCGCCGTCCGCGTTTGCTCGGCGAGCCGCACCGGAAGCGTCCGCAAGCCGCGCAACGCGAGCCACGTTTCGAGTGCGCCCGGCGTCGCGCCGACCCGAGTCCGCGCGGCGCGAAGTTCGTCCACAATGTCCTGATCGGCTGCGACCGCGACGCCGAGCAGAAGATCGCTGTGTCCGCCAATGAGCTTCGTCGCGCTGTGCACAACAATGTCCGCGCCGAGCGACAGTGGTTGCTGATGCAGCGAAGTCGCGAAGGTGTTGTCGACGACTACGCGTCCCTTCGTACCGCGCGCGATGGTCTCGATGTCCATCACGTCGAGCGTCGGGTTAGTCGGCGATTCAAGCCACAACAGATCGGCGTCGCAATCGAGCCACGCCTGTGTGTCTGTCGGCTCCAATTCCGTGACGGTGAGCCGACCGATCTGCTGTGCGTGCTTCAACGCTCCGCGCGTGACGGCGTAACTGAAGGACGGAACCGCAACCGTCGACCCGACCGGCAACGAATCCAGCACTGCGGACAACGTGGCGACGCCGGACGCGAAAGCGACCGCAGTGCCGCCCTCAAGCGAACCGACGACCTCTTCGAAGGCAGCCCAGGTAGCCGTGCCGTCGGAGCGCGCGTACACCGCGTCGCCGCCGGCCTCGAAGGTGCTCGTGGCAACGATCGGCGTCGTCAGCGGCTCGCCGGGGCCGTGCGGCCGGCCCGCCGCGATCGCGCGGGTCCGCGGAGTCCAGTCGTCCATGCGGACACGGTAACTTCGCGATCGGCCGGACGGCAGGCGATGAATATCACCAGGTGGTCAGGTGTTCCACAAAGTGGACGACCTCGGCGTCGGCGAGGCGATAGTGCAGGTAGACGCGCCGCGACAGCCGCGGTGCCAACGGTCGGACGGTGACGGCGACCGGGAGCGGATCCGGCAAGGCCATCGCTGGCGCGACCCCAGCGGTGATTCCGGCGGCGGCCATCGCGACCACCGTCCGCACGTCACGAACCACATGATCCGGCCGCCATTCGACCCCGTTCGCGGCGAATCCTTCCGCTAACGCGGGCCCGCACGTTCCGCCCGGATCAGCGACCCCGAGCCGGATCAACTCCGCGAGCCGCACTCGATCCTGACGGCTGGCCGGATGGTCCTTCGGCACTACGGCAAGGAATTCGTCATCGAGCACCCGCTGCGAATCCGGGCCCGGCTGAGTGGTGACGGCGAGATCGATGGTGCCGTCGGCGAGCCAGGCCAGGAGTTCGTCGTCCTCGCCCTGCAACGTGAGCACCTGGCTCCGCGGCCAATCCCGTTGCAGCCGCTGCACTGCCGTCGGCACGAAGCTCACCAGCGCACTCGCCACCGCGCCAACCCGCAACGTCGGCGTGCGAACTTCCGCGGCGAGACCGTTGATCGTCCGCAATCCGTCCAGCACCGCCGAAGCGTGCGTCGCCACCGTGCGGCCCAGTTCGGTGAAACCGACCTCGTCGCGATGCACAACCGGCCCGCCGAGCGCGCTTTCCAGCGCGGCGACCGCCCGGCTGACCGCCGACTGCGTCCGCCCGAGCGCCTGCCCGGCGCGCGTGAAACTGCCGTGCTCCCCCACCGCGAGCAAGGCTTCGAGCTGCGCCACCGTCACGTCCACCGCTCGATGATCTCACCGCATCCGGCGGATGACGAGAAGTTGTTGGACGCATACTCGCAGGTGATCTGTCCTGGAACCATGGTCGTTTTCGCGTTGACAGGCCTCTGGCTGTGCTGGGGGACGTCGTTTCCGGCGATGCGGGTCATGGCGCAAACGCTGCCGCCGCTGTCGGCGTCCGGCGCGGCCTTCTTCGCCGCAGGTGCCGCCTTGGTCCTGCTCCGGCCGACCGCGTTGCGCGGCTTGCGCTTCCGCCAATTCGCCACCGCCGCCGCGATCGGCGTCTGTCTGCTCGGCGCGCAAGGCACCGTGGCGCTCGCCGAACGCACGACCTTCGCCGGAACCGCCGCGTTGGTGGTCGCCGCGCTTCCGCTGTGGGTGACCGTGCTGAACGCCGTGCTCGGCGAACGCCCGACCCGGGCCGGTTTGCTGCGCGTCCTCGTCGGTTTCTCCGGCGTGGCGCTGCTGACCGGCACGCAAGCCAGCGCCTGGACTTTCGCCGTGGCCGCAGCCGGTTTCGTCTGGGCGATCGGGACGGTCGCGGCGGCCCGCACGACGAGCCTCCCCGGACCGTGGGCGACCACCGCCGTGTCCTGGCTAGCGCTGGGCTACCTCGCCTTGGTCGATTCACTGGCCGGCTTCGGCCTCTACACCTGGCTGCTGCGCACGACCTCCACCGCTCTCGTCAGCACCTACGCCTACGCCGTACCCGTCCTCGCCTGCCTAATCAGCGTCCTGTTCATGAAAGAACCGCTCCGGCCGATCATGCTGGCCGGAGCGGTCCTCATCGTCACTTCAGTAGCGACCGAAGTCAGTGCGCGTAAACCTCGAACTCATACAGCGAATACCCGTACTTAGTCCCGCGCGAGACCCCCTGCATCCGGACGAACCGTGCGTCCGAAGGCGCGAAGGACACGTTGTCCACTCCGCCGTTCCCGTCCGTCACCGCAGCCGCGTCGTGCCAGTCGGTGCCGTCGGTGGACAGCTGGATCTTGTACCCCTTCCCGTACGCCTTCTCCCACGACAGCACCGCGCGCGAAACCGGCTGCACCGAGCCGAGATCCACGGTGATCGACTGGTTGTCGCTCCAGTCGCTCGCCCAGCGGGTGCCCGCGTTGCCGTCGACCGCGTTCGAGGCCGGCGAGTTGTAGAACCCGGTTTCCGCGCTGGACGCGTTCACCGGCTTGCCCGCCGCGAGGTTCGAGACGTTGTCGCCGCGGTGCGCCGGATACTCCACGACCTGCTGGAACGTCGGCCGGTTCTGGGTGCTGATCTTGCCGTGCGCGATACCGCCCAGCGGACGCTGGATCACCGTGTCGGCACACCACTGGTCACCCGCCGAGCAGTCGCCGTCGCCCGGGTACACCGTGTTCGCCGGCTGCCCGGCGGCCGTGGTCAGCGAGTCGACCAGCACCTGACGGCACGCGTTCAGGTCGCCGCCGCCGCAGAACTTCGCGCCGAGCGGGCCCGCGACCGGCTGGCCGAGCGCCGTGCGGATGTCCTTGCTGACGTAACCCCACCAGCCGTGCTGATACGCCGAGCCCTGGTGCGGCTGCCCGACGTGCTTGCCCGGCTCGCCGTTCTGGAAGCCGGACGGGCTTTCGTTGATCTGCAGCACGTTCGTCATCGCGCCGAACGCGTCGTCGCCCATCGCCGGCTTGAACTCGCCGGTGACCAGCAGCGGCCACCAAGCGTCCATGATCCGGATCGCGTCGGCGTCGTTGTAGGTCTTGCTGCCCGGACTTGACTCGACGCGCTGGTGCCCGTGCTGCATCCACGTCTTCAGCTTCGCTTCGGCGTCCGCCGCGGCACCGGTGAGCGGGGCCTTGTCGAGCACCTGCAGCAGCAGCGGCAGCACCTTCTCCGCCCGCAGGTCAGCCAGCGCCGCGTCCTCCATCGCCTGGGTCAGGTTGACCCGGGTCACCTTGGTGCCGCTGGAAAGCAGCCCCTTGACCCGCGCGTCGAGCAGATCGCCACGGTGCACGGCGGACTTGTCCGCGCCGCCGGACGCGTAGCCGTTCGACTGCGCGTTGTTCCAGCTGATGTAGTAGTCCTGGTTCACCGACTGCGGATGCTGCGACGCGGGCGTGTAGTCGGCCTTGTTGCCCGCCGGGTTCCAGCCCTTCCAGTCGAATCCGCGGTCGCCCCAGGTGGGCATCATCGGGTCCACAGTGGAATTGCGGACCGGGTTCGCACCGGAGTTGAAGTACGCGATGTCCTTCGAATCGGCGTAGAACCAGTTGAAGGTGAAGTTGACGTCGTTGGCGGCGCGCTGGAAGTCCGCGGCCGATTTGACGTAACCCGGGTCGTTGAACTCCTGGAACCCGATCAGCGAGTCCACCTCGTGCATGTACGACGACCGCAGCGACGAGTACGCCACCGGCTTTCCGTCGACCGTCGCCCGCGAGGTCACCGGACCGTACTTCGTGCGGTAGCTGCGCAGGGTGTACGACCCGGCCGCGGTGCCATCCGCGACCGTCGGCGACCAGGCGTTCTTGCGCTCCACGGTGTCCATCGGGAGGCATTTGCCCTGGTACAGGTAGTAGTTGGAGTCCTTTGTGGCCGGTTTGCCACTCGGGTCGCACAGCGGCAGCGCGTAGGTATCGATGATGTCCTGCGCCGCGGTCGTCGCGCTCCACGAGTAGTCCTGGCCGCGACCGAGCAGCACGTACATGCTGAGCCCGGCGAACGACGCGCCCCGCGCGCTGATGCCCGGGCCCTGGATTTCCTGCAGCATCAACAGCTGCGGCGCGAAGTACCCGGTCTGCGGACCGAACACGGCGACCGGATGTCCGCTGGCGGTCTTCGCGCCGGACACCAGCAGCGCGTTGGACATGCCGTGCTTTTCCTTGAGCATGTTGCCCGGCAGCACGCCGTTGTCGAACATGCCGCGCGCGGACTCCTGGTCCTTCGGCGCGGAAACCTTGACCTTCGCCTGCGCGGCGGCGGCCGAACCGGTCTGGTCGAACACGAGCTGCTGGTTCTTCACCGAGCCCTTGTCCGGCAGCGCGGCGCCCTGCGGGTTCGCCGGAGTGTTGCCGTACGGGAAGTTCTGCCCGTCGTGCAGGGTTTTCACGGCCTCGGGATCGTCCGCGGCACGCAGGCTCTGCCACACCTTCTCGCCCTGCTCGACGCCGTACTTCTCCTGCAGTGCCAGCTTCGCGACCGCGTTCTGCACCTCGCCGCTGCCGCCGGCCCCGAACTGCGCGCCGACCACCGAGGCGAGCACCACGAGGTCAGTGAGCTTGAACGGTTCGATGGTGCCCGCGTTGGTGATCGCGTCGACGTGCCCGGTGAGCACGTATTCACCCGGGAAGTACCGGCCGTTGTGCGAATCGGTGATGTATTTGTTGATGCCTTCGAGGTACGCCTTCGCGTCGTCGAGGCCCTGCTTGCCGCGCGGGCCGCTCGCCGCCACCGCGTCGATCTGCTGCTGCAGCTCGTCCTCGGTGTAGGGCGCGGAGGCGAAGAAAGACTGCTCCAGCTCGCGGTTCGCTTCCGCGCCGCCCGCGTACGACGTCAGCTGGCCGCGCCCGACCCGGCGCATGATGTCCATGAGCCACAAGCGGTCCTGCGCCGCGGCGTATCCCGCGCCGTACTCCGTGCCGGACCGCGTGGTGCCCTGGATGTGCGGGACGCCGGTGGCCTTGTCGCGCGTGATCGTCACGTCGGCGCGCGGTTTCAGCATGCTCGCGACCTGGTCGGCGGGCACGCCGAAGGACGAGTCGTTGAAGAACTTGCCGATGGTGTCGGTGGTCAGCGTCTTGTACCCGCCCGCCAGGTCGGCGTATTTGCCGAGCTGGTCGTCCGCGTGCCCCGGCTGCGTGCCGAACGCCTTGTTGGCGAGGATTTCGGCGAGCGTCGCGTTGCCGTTCTCGCCCGGCGGGAGGATGTCGTTGCACTGGCCCGCGCAGTAGTCGTTGCCGGGCAACGCGGCGGAAGCCGGTGCCGCGGTCCCGATCTGCACGAGTCCGGCCGTGAGCACGGCTACCGCGCTCGCGGCCAGGATTGGGATGCGTCGTCGCATTCCGCAGCTCCGTCCACGAAGGATTCCCCAGGGTGACCCAGCGCACGCTACCCACGGGTAGCGCACATGTGAAGACTTTTCGCGTTTATCCCCTCGTTGGGAGTAGTCCGCCCTGGTAGCGGTCCATCAGGCGCGGCGTTTCGGCGATAGGTACGGTGAGCCCATGAGCGTGGAAAAGCCCCAAGTCGAGCGCCCGGACGGACCGCCGCCCGCCGAGCTGCAGATCAAAGACATCACCGTCGGCGACGGCCCCGAAGCCAAGCCGGGCAATGCCGTCAGCGTGCATTACGTCGGGGTCTCGCACTCCACCGGCGCGCAATTCGACGCCTCTTACGACCGCGGCGCGCCGCTCGACTTCCAGGTTGGCGCCGGCCAGGTCATCCCGGGCTGGGACCAGGGCGTCGCGGGCATGAAGGTCGGCGGCCGCCGCCAGCTGGTGATCCCGCCGCACCTGGCCTACGGCGAGCGGGGCGCGGGCGGCGTGATCGCCCCGAACGAAACGCTGATTTTCGTCGTCGACCTCGTCGGCGTGAGCTGATCGGCGAGAAAACGCGGGCAGCCGGGCAAGCCCGATCGGGCAGCCCCGGCTGATCCCCCTTTCGGGGGAACCGGAAGGCGCCTAACGTTCGCATTGAGTAGTCGTCTTCCGGAGGATATTTCATGCGTTTGCGTGCTGCCCTTTCCGCTGCCTTCCTCGCCGCCGGCGCCGCGCTGGCGGTGGCCGCGCCCGCGTCCGCGGTCGCGAACGGCAACGATGTGGCGCCCGGCGAGTATCCGTTCGCGGCCAAGCTGTCCATGCCCGTCATCCCGAAGGCGGACGGCACCACTTATTCGAGCGGATGCTCGGGTTCGCTCATCGCGCCGCAGTGGATCATCACCGCCGGACACTGTTTCCACGACGTCGACCGCAAGCCGGTTTCCGGCCCGGTGCCGTACAAAACTTCGGTGCTGCTCGGCGCGACCACCGACGAACCCGGCAAGGGCGTGCGGCGCAACGTCACCGAGGTGCAGCAGGCGGGCGTCAACGACGTCGCGATCGCCAAGCTCGACCAGCCGGTCACCGAAATCAAGCCGCTGACCGTCTCGCCCGCCGCGCCGACCAACGGCCAGAAGGTGCTGCTCGCCGGATGGGGCAGCCTCACCGAGGTTTCGCCGAAGCCGTCGGACAAGCTGCAGCAGGGCGAAATGCAGGTCGTCGGCTCGGACGCCACCACCGCGACCATCGTCGGCGTCGCGCCGAAGAAGGACACCAGCGCGTGCAGCTACGACTCGGGCGCGCCGTACTTCGTCGACGACGGCGACCACACCGGCCGCCTCATCTCGGTCGAGTCGACCGGCCCGGACTGCCCCCACGCCACGCCCGAGACGACCGCGCGCGTCGACATCCTCAAGGACTGGATCGCCTCGCACGTCCAGTGAGGGCAAGTCGCGAGATCGGTCGGTTTTCGTCGCCCATCAAGGGAATTCCGCATCGCGGACGGTGTCGTTAGCGTGGAAGGCCGAGTTCATCGGCATCCGCCGGTGGCACCGGACGAAGGGACAGAATGCGCGTCCGCGCCGCGATCTCCGCAGCAGTACTCCTGCCCATCCTCGCCGCGAGCCCGGCTCTCGCCGTCGCCAACGGTTCTGACGTCCCAGCAGGCCAATTCGGCTTCGCCGCGAAGCTGAGCATGACCGGAATCCCGCTGCCGAACGGAAGCACGTACTCGAGCTTCTGTTCGGCAGCGCTCGTCGCGCCGCAGTGGATCGTCACCACCGGCCACTGTTTCCACGACGCCAACAAGAACCGCGTGTCCGGCCCGGTCCCGTACCCGACGGCGGTGTCGCTGGGCCTGGTCGACGAGACCAAGGAAAAGGGCGTCCAGCGCAAGGTGACACAGGTGCTGCAAGCCGGCCCGAACGACGTCGCGCTGGCCAAGCTCGACAGCCCGGTCACCGAGGTCAAGCCGCTGACGGTGAACCACCTGGTGCCGGGCGTCGGACAGCAGGTCACGCTGGCCGGCTGGGGCAGCCGGACAGCGCAGAATCCGGTGCCGACCAAGCAGTTGCAGCAGGGCACGATGAAGATCTCGGCGGTCGGCGGCACGACGGTCGGCATCCACGGCGTCTCTCCCTCGGCCTCCACCAGTGCGTGCACCTACGACACCGGCGCGCCGTATTTCACCGACGGCAAGCTGATCTCGATCGAGAACAACGGCCCGGACTGCCCGCACACCGGCGCGGAAACGACGTCGCGCATCGACGTGATCGCCGACTGGATCGACGAGCACGCGAAGTGAGTACGGTGGAAGGGCCGCCGACCTGAGGAGAGTCGCATGCCCGAGCCGATTTTGACCGCTGTCGCCACCGCGCTGGCCACGAAGGCCGCGACCGGGCTGTACGACCTGGTCAAGCGCAAGTTCTCCGGCAACAGCAAGGCAACCGCGGAACTGGAGGCGGCCACCCCCGACAACCCGGCCACGGTCGCGGCCCTCGCCGAACGCCTCGACGAGGCCGGCCGCCAGGACCCGGAATTCGGTGCCGCGCTGCGCACCGAGTTCGAGGTGCACCAGGAAGCACGCAGCGGCGGCGTGACGAACCACGTCGGGACGGTGGCCGAAGGGGCCAAGGTCGTCCAGCTGCGTGACGTACAAGGCAATATCAGCCTCTGAGCCTTTTCCGGCGACCGGCACGGAGCGCGATCGGTAGGATCGCTCTCCGTGCCGTCGTCGTCTTTCCCCGTGCCGCGCCGATGGCGCACCGTGCCCACGGAACGGACGATGCTGGCGGTAGTCCACAACGTCACCGCGGCGACGCGACTGCTGGACGTGCTGCCGTTGTTCGCGGGAGACCCCCGGGTGCAGGTGGTGTTCACGTGCCCGGATTCGAGCGCGTTCACCCGGGGGACGGAGGAGTACCTCGCCGCGCGCGGGATCCCGCTGGAACCGTGGGCGGACGTCGTGGGCGAGGACTTCGACTGGGCATTGGCCGCCAGTTACGGCGGGGATTTGCAGGAATTGCGTGCTCCGTTAACGGTTCTGCCGCACGGAATGGGGTACAATAAATTCTTGGAAACCGGAAACCGGAAACCGGAAACCGGAAACCGGAAACCGGAAACCGGAAACCGGAAACCGGTTTTCGGGTTGTCCGAGCAATGGCTGATGCATCACGGCGAGGTGATCGCCGAACACCACGTGCTGTCCCATCCCGAGCAGCTCGCCCGGCTGCGCGAGTACTGCCCGGAGGCCGCTGACCACGCCGTCATTGCCGGAGACTCCTGCCTCGACCGCCTGCGAGACGCCCGCGAACTGCGCGAATCCTACCGCCAGGCCCTAGGCGTAACCGGCGAGCAAACCCTGGTGCTGATCTCGTCCACGTGGGGCTGGCTCTCGTCCTACGGCTCCGGCCCCGATCTCCCCGCCCGCATCGCGCACCAACTGCCATTGGACGAATTCGCGGTAGTACTAGCCCTGCACCCCAACATCGGCCAGGGCCATTACCCGTGGCAGCTAAAAATGTGGCTGCAGAAATGCGAAAAAGCTGGCGTAATCGTCTTGCCGGAAGAAGACCTGTGGCAACCAGCCGCAGTAGCCGCCGACGTCACCATCGGCGACCACGGCTCCGTCACCTACTACTCCGCCTGCCTAGGCACCCCGGTCCTGCTGGCCGCCGCCCCGCACGAAGCCGTCGATCCAGACTCCCCGGTAGCCGCCCTGCTGCGCACCGCCCCCGCGCTGACCAGCGAAAACCTAGCCGACCAGCTCCGTACCGCGACCCAGCCCGCCGATCTGGTCGCCGCGACCGCACTCGCCACCAGCGTCCCCGGACAGTCGGCGGCCCTCCTGACTGAACTCGGCTACCGCACGCTCAATCTCCCGCCGCCAGCTCAACCAGCCGGATTCACCGCGTTCCCGTTGCCGCGCGTCCGCCGCCCCGAGCCTGGCGCACAGTGGATCCAGGTCCGCGGCGACGAAGTCACCAGATTCGCCGCCGAAGCTGCCGACGCGCACCTGGTCGTCCACGTCGACGGCCCCGACCCGCGCCTGCTGCGCCGCGCCGACATCGTGCTGGGCGACCAATTCCCCGAGCCAGGCCGTTGGATCGCCACCACGCTCGCCGAATTCCCCGGTTGCGAATGGGCCGCCTGCCCCACCGCGGCCGGCTGGCTGGCCGGCAGCCGCGACGGTCTCGTCGTGTCCTACACCGGCACCGACCTGCCGCAGGCCGTGCCGTCGCTGCTGTACACCCGCGACCGGCTAGGCCTGGATTTCCCCGAACAACTGCCCTTCACCGCGGGCGGCCGCAAGCACGAGGCCAAGCTCACTGTCCACTATGGATAGTCAGAGCCGACCGAGCCAGATCAGCAGATCGGCCGCCTCCGCCGTAAAACCGTGCAGCCGCGCGATGCTCAACGCGTCCTCCACGTGCGCCTTCGCCTGATCGCGGAAACCCCGCGCGAGCGCCGCCTCCGCACGCGACCACAACGCGGCAATGCGTTCCCGGTGCAACCGCGACTGTTCCGCCACCGAGTCGAGTTCGGCCAGCTCAGCCGCGCCTTCCTCGTACGAACCGGCCTCGATCAGCTTCCGCCCCCGCCACAACCGGATCTTCACCAGATTGCCCGGTTCATCCTTCAGGTCCTGCTCCGCTTGCGCCAGCAGCACGGCCGCTTCCTCCGGCGGCACGACCTTGGCCAGATGCATCTGGATCAACCCGAGCCGCCGACGAGCACCGATCTGCTCGGCAAGCGCGAGACTCTCCCGGAGGCAGACTTCCGCCTGTTCCAGCAACGAAACCGCGTCGTCCGGCCGCCCCTGCTGCCGCGCGATCAACCCAGGCTCGAAGAACGCGAGCCCGCGGGCTTCCAGCGCGGACGCGTGTTCCTCCGGTGTCGTAGCCAGCTCGGCCGCCGCGGCGTACTGCTCTTGCGCCCCAGCCCAATCCCGCCGCTGCATCCGAGCGAACCCAAGCTGCGTACGGACCTGCCCTTCGGCAAGCGGCATCCCGGCGGCCTGCGCGGCCTGCACCGCGTCCTGGCTCACCGCCGCCAGCTCGACGGGGTAAGCACCGTCCTTGTAGACCGGCCACAACGCCCTGGCCAGCCGAATCACGTCCTCGTGCGCCCCGGCCTGCAACGCGACCTCCGCCGCGGCAAGCAGATTCGCCTGCTCGGCGAACAACCACTCCCAAGCGTCCGCCTCCGGCACCGACGCACGGACGAAGCCCGGCCAGATCTTCTCCGGCCAGCGGGTGTGCAGCGCCCGTTCCGCGATCTTGAGCCCATGTCCGGCGTAGTACCCGACCACGATCTCTTCAAGGTCGCCGCCCAGCCCGGCGGCGTGCAGGCGAGCCAGCTCGGACATCCGGTACCGGCCCTTGATGACCTCGATCAGCTTGGCCGAAACCAGGTTCTCCAACGCGTCCTCGGCGTCGAACTCGTCAAGGCTGAGGACCGCCGCGACGGTTTCCAGCCGAACGTCCCCGCTGCCCGGATGCGCGCCGAACAACCGGTACGCGGCTTGCTCCCGCTCGCCCATCAGGTCGTAGGCGACGTCGAACACCGCGCTGGCCAGGGCACCTTTCGCCCGGATCCGCGCGAGCAGCCGCTGCACCGTCCCGCCCTGCCGGGCGAGGATCATGCCCGCGACGTTGAGTTCCGCGGCAGATCCAGCGCAAATCCGCAGCAGTTCTTCCCGCTGCTCCGGCTCCGCGGCAAGCTTTTCCTCGCCCACCAATGCGGTGAGCACGCCCAGCGCCGCCTCGTCGCTCAACGGCTCCAGCTCGACGTCTCGCGCGGAATACCGGGCCCGCAGCGCTTCCAGCCCCGAGCCGACCACGAGCACGTACGACCCGGGATGCGTCGGCAGCAGCGCCTTCACCTCAGCCGCGCTCAACGCGTCGTCGACCAGCAACGCGACCTTGAACTCGGCGGTCTGCGCCTGCCACATCGCCGAGCGGCCTTCGAGGCTCGCCGGCATCTCGTCCAGCCCGTATCCCAGCTTGGACAGCAGCTCGGCCAGCACGTCCGCGCCCACCCGGTGGCCCACGCGCACCTCGTAGATCCGGTCAAACCGGCCCTGATGCTGGTGCAGCCAGGTTTCGCACAACGTCGTCCGCCCGCTGCCCGGCGCACCCCGCACGGTCGCGATCGCGACCCGGTCGCTTGCGGCGTCGTGGATCTCGGTGAGCAGATCAAGCTGCGGCTGGTTGTTCCGGTAATGCTCCGGCGGCGCCTGGACCTGCAACGCCGGTGCCGCGGGCTGCTTCGGCCCGTGGAAATGCACGCTGCCGTACACATCCCGCGCCTGGAAGACCTTGTCCGCCTCGCCGTCGAAGTAGTTGCCGTCGCTCACCGTTTCCCCCGCCCAGCCGGTCCCGGCTCAGGCTACCGGAAACGTCACGGTCCGTGTCCAGCCTTTCACCACGATCAGGTCCAGGTAAGGTTCTGTCCAGGAATTCCAGGACGGATTTGGTAGAATTGAATTGAGCAGCAAAGCAGCAAAGCAGCAAAGCAGCAAAGCAGCAAAGCAGCAAAGCAGCAAAGCAGCAAAGCAGCAAAGCAGCAAAGCAGGTGGCGGACCTTCGACCCGGTGGTCGTGCTCGGGGTCGTGCGCACCTGGACTTCGGCGATCAAGCTGCTCGAGGTCTGCCGCCTCTTCCAGGATGACCAGCGGATTCGCTTCACGTTCACAGTGGACCGCGGGTCCCGGTTCAGCGCGGGTGTCGAGGAGCTGCTCGCCCGCGCACAAGCGCATTGCACCCCCTGGGAAAATGTCCCGCAGCTCAATTACGCACTCGCCATCACGGCAAGCGAAAATATTGATTTCGACCACGTCTCCGGACCGGTGCTCGTCCTTCCGCACGGCGTCGGATTCCACAAGTACGTCCCCGACTCCGGTTCCGCCGGCACCCGGCTTTCCGGACTGATCCCGACGGCCGCGCTGCGGTCCGGGCGGGTGCTGATGGCGGTGTCGCATCCCAGCCAGCAGCGGCAACTGCGCGACGCCGACCCGCTCACCGACGGTCAGACCGTGGTCGTCGGCGACCCGCAGTTCGAGCAGCTTCTCCGGAGCGATCCGCACCGCGACCACTACCGCGCCACCCTCGGCGTGACCGGCCGGAAGTTCGTGCTGGTCAGCTCCACCTGGGGAGAAACGTCCCTGATCGGCCGACGACCGAGGCTGCCCGCCGAACTGCTGGCCGCCCTGGACTACGACGCCGCCGCCGTCGGTCTCGTCCTGCATCCCAACGTCTGGTCGCGCTACCGGCCCTTCCAGATCCATTCTTGGTTCGCCGCCGCCGAAGAGGCCGGGTTACTACTCCTGCCGCCCGAACGCGGATGGCAGGCCGCGATCGTCGCCGCGGACGTCGTCGTCGGCGACCACGGCTCGGTCTCCCTGCTGGCCGCCGCGACCGGACGGCCGTTGCTGCTCGGCGCGTTCGGCAGCGAGGTCGTGCCCGGCACCAGCGCCGACCTGCTCGGCCAGCACGCGTCCCGGCTCACCAGAGACCGCCCGCTGCGTACCCAGATCGAGGAGGCGGAAACTCAGCCCTGGCAACAAGATCTCGCCGAACGCACCTTCGCCAACCCACACGGCGCGACCGAGGAACTCCACGCACTCGTGCTCCGGTTAGCTGGCCTAGACCCCCAGCCCCTGACGCTCCTGCGCGCCCCAGACCCGGACCCGCGCCCGTCCGTTCCGCGCGCGTTCACCACATACCCGGAGTTCACCGACCCGGATTCGCTTACCCTGCACCGTTTTCCCCGCTCAGTAGAAGAATGGAAACCAGACTTCGACCGTGCGTCAACCAAACTGAGACACGTAGTAGCCGACGAAAGCGACGACAACCTAGGCCGGATCGGCAACGCCACCGTGCTCACAAGAACAGCACCACGCCCCGCCCCAGAAGACTGGTGCGCCAACGCATTACGGCTCCACCCCGCCTGCACCCTGGCCGCGGCCGCCGTTCCGGGCGGATGCGTCGCCCTCACCAGAGACGGCAAAACGTTCACCGTCACCGGCTCAGCAGACCTCGCCGCGCTGGCCTCCGCACTGCACGCCTGCGTGGAGATCGGCCGCGCAGGAGGTCCGCTATCCCTACGACTCGGCTCCGTCGAGACCACCATCGTCTTCTGACGCCAGCTTCTCGGCCCGCGGACTGCCCAGCTCTCGATACAACTGAACCGCCCGCTCCAGGTGACGACGTGCCTCCGCCGAATCCTCGACGAGCGCCGCGTGCAGCGCTTCCCGGGCCTGAGCTTCGTAAAACGTCGCCCCGCTCGCCTGAAACGCCTCCGCCGCCTCAATCAACGCGTCAACCCCACCCGGCACCCCGGCCCGTACCCGCACCTGCCCGGTGATCAACAAGGCACGCGCCGCCAACCGTCCGTCACCACGCTCGCTGAACGTCCGATGCGCCGCCTCCAGCTCGCGCAGTCCCTCCGCATCACCGAGCGACTGACCAAGAAACATCCGGCTCAGCGCCTCCCCGCGCTCCTCGCCAGCCTCCTCGTTCAGCGCGATCGACTCCCGATACCTCTGCCGCGCCCGCTCCGGCTGCCCGGTCAAATCGTGGTACCGGCCAGCGAATTCCCGCACCGACGCCCGCAGCACCAGATGCCCGTCCGCGTCCGCCAGCTCGATCGAGCGGCCGACGAACCCTCCGGCTTGCTCGAACTGTTCGAGATCCGTCAACGGCCGCGACGCCAGACTGAGCAACCGCGCCTCCGCCGCCCGGTTCCCCGCTTCCGCCGCGGCCTTGATGCCGTGCCGGAGACTGCTGAGCGAATCGGCATACCGCTTGCGATCGAAGTAGTAGGCCGCGAGCGACTCGGCGAGCTGCCAAATCTCGTCCACCAGGCCGATTTCCCTGGCCACCGGCAGCAGCTCGTGCAGCGCGTGCCGATTCTCCTCGAACCAGGCGAGCCCGTTGGCTCGCCGGTCGCCGGAGAAGGGATCCGGAATCGCCGGCGCGTCCGCGACCCGGAGCCGCTCAACCCCGATCATCGCGGCGTCCGCGTAGTAAGCGACGTCGCGGAACGCGCACACCACCCGGGCGAGCGCCTCGTACGTCTCCTCGTCGCCCAGCCCCGAAAGGCTCGCCGCGTGATCGTGGACGAGCGGATGCATGAAGTACCGGCCGCGCTCCTCCTGAAGCACCTTCAGCAGGACCAGCTCGGCGAGAATGTCCCCCGAGGCAACCTCGTCGAGACCGATGAGCAGCTGAAAGACCGGCGCGGTGAACTCGACCGCCGGATACGCGCCGAGCAGCCGATACGCCCGCCGGGCTGGCTCGGCGGCTTCCTGATAGGTCGCTTCGAACACCGGCTCCCCCTTCTTGGGCCCGCGGTCGGATCGCATCAGCTCGGCACGCGAACGACGAAGCCGCGCCGCCAGCTCCGGCAGCGAAGGACACCGCCCGACCACGACGAGCGTCGCGGCGTTTCGCAGGGACAACGGCAATCCGCCGCAGTAGCCGAGAATCTCCGCGAGCAGCGGATCGTCCGCGTCGACCTCGAGTCCGCTCAGCTCCCGAAACAGCTCGGCGGCCTGGTCCTTGTCGAGCGGTTCGAGCTTGATCATCTCCCCGCCGAGTTCGCGCACCTCGATCGGCGATTCCACCCGCCCCGCGGCGAGCACCAGCCAATCCTGCCCGCCAGGCAGCAATTGCAGGATCTGCTCGGCCTCGGTGACGTTCTCCAGCAACATCACCCCAGCCGCCCCGGACGACCGGCTCCGCCACAAACTCGGCAACCCGGATTCGGCGGGCATCACCTCGTCCCGGACCCCGTCGCGGCGCAGCAGCGAACGCAGGGCCGCCGAAATCACCGGCTCCCCGTCGACCGTGTGTGTCGAGTAATCGGTGTAATAGGCCCCGCCGGGATAACGGTCTTTCACCCGCTCAGCGATAAACCGGGCCAACGCACGCCGCCCGACCCCGGTCAACCCGTCGAACACCACCAGCGGCGCACGCTGATCGTCAAGACATGCCTCGATCAGCTTGTCCCGCCCGACCAACCGCCGCAACGCACGCGGCGTTTCGTGCGGCACCACCCGTTCGGGCAGCTGCTGATTGACCGTGCCGATGTAGTTCGCCTGCACAACGGAACTGCCGCCGCGCACCGATCCGACTTCGTTGTGCACCAGTCCACCCCTCACCCCGAGTGACCGCCAGCCTACCGATTCACCGTGGCGCGAGCAGCAACATCGACCCGTCTTCCCAGTACAAAGAGGCAGGCGAAGAACTCCATTGCGCCCGCCCCTCCCACACCACGACCGGCTCCGGATCCCGCACCTCAACCAACGCCACCCGCGCCGCCCCGCGCACCACCGCGATCTCCCCGCCGCACTCCCGCAACCCCGCAGCGACCGCAAACGCCTGCCCACGCGCCGGCCCGCTAGGCACCGCCACCGGCTTCCGCCGCCGCTTCGGAACCGTCACGAACTCCCACAGCGCGGCAACCGGCCAGGTGAGGTGGGCGAGAATCTCAAGAACAACCTCCGCGACGCACCCCAGCGACCGGTCAGTCTGCCGCCGCCGATCGCGCCTCACCTTGACCCGCCCGAGCACCACCACGCGCACCGGCTCGCCCCACTGCCCCTCGAAGTACTGCTCGACTTGGCCCATCAGTACCTGCTCAGCCGGCGGGGCGAGGGAAAGAAAAGCGAAAAGACGATGAGCAGATTGGCCGAGTTGAGCACCGCCGCGACGACTGGAATGCTCAGGTAGAGCCCGATCGGCACGGTGAAGTGCAGCTGTCCCACTCCGGAGTAGCCGCCCGACGTCGTCACGGAAATGACTTCCCAGAGAACGAATCCGATGGTCGACAGCCAGGCTGGAATAGCCGTCCCCAATTGGCCTCCGAGCACGGTAGCCGAAGACAGGCACCGCGACGATGACGAGAAGACCGATCCCAGCGCTCGCGGAACCCCAGCGCACGTGGTAGCCCGGATCGCCGCAACCAGCCCAGGAGGAAACCACCGAACAGGAGGCACCGCCGCAAACCCCATCGGCAACTACTTTCCGCAGACTGCCGAACACGCTACACAAGACCGTCGGCCAGCCAAAACGCTCCCGGACCGAAGCAAGCGGACTACGAATGACGAAACGCAAACTCCTTATGACAGCCTTTTCCGCCGTTATTGTCGCAACCGCCGGGGTTGTCGTAGCAGTGCAGCGCGACGATGACTCGGCGGCAAAACCGTGCGATATCCCGGACGTGGTTCAGGAACATCCGACGTCAGCGAAGCACGCACCGAGCGGCGGAGCGATCGAAGTCGCGGAAAAAGGCGTTTCTTCATCAGGCTTGGCAAGCATGGGCGCAGTGCTGCACAACACCAGCGACCACATCGCCTACCGAACCAAAATAACGCTCAAAGTGATCGTCTCGGTCAACGGCCTGCCACCCGGCCCCATCCAGGGCGCGCCGATGACGATGGAGATCCCGGTGCTGCTGCCAGGTCAGCGAACAGGCATCGGCAGGACCCTCATCAACATCGGCGGCACAAACAAGGTGCACTCGGCCGACGTAGAAATCCAGACAACAACCTGGCTGCCAAACGGCGCACTAGGCACATTCGCCCCAACGACAGACACCCACGAATCCACCAGCCGCTCCCAGTCATCCCCACCAGCAGACACGGTGAGCTACACAGAAAAATCAACCAACTGCCGAGCACTGACCAGCCGCCGCACAGCCGTAGTCTTCCGCGACGCAAACGGCAAAATCACCGGCGGCGACCTAGTCCCCCCAGACGGCAAAGGCAACCCACCCGCCAGCCCTCAAGCCCCTCCAGCAAGCCCGTCCTGCTCACCGGGAGAACGCAAAACCTGGATCGTCCCCCTGCAACACATCCCGCAAACCGCAGACGACACCCAGACCGAACTGTCCTCCTACTGCGACCTCAACCCCCCACCCAACGACACAAACAACGCCCTCTAACGCAACTCTCCGCACCCACCCAACCACCCACCGCCACACAACCAGAACCCGAAAATGTGTCCTGGCCCACCCCAAACCCAACCACCCCACCAACCGCCACCGAAGGCACCGCGGGGCTCCGGGGGCTCGGCCCCCGGGCAGAAGAACGACCGACAAACGGAAAAGGCCCCCAGTCGCGCAAGCGGCTGGGGGCCTGACCATGGTGGGCGAGGAGGGAGTTGAACCCTCACGTCCTTTCGGACACACGGACCTGAACCGTGCGCGTCTGCCATTCCGCCACTCGCCCGAGTTGCTTCCTTGAGGCAGCCAGCAAAGCTTAGCAGGGCCTTCTGACGGGTTTCACCGGGGGCATGCCCAACCCTTCCTCCCCCGGATAGGATCGATGCGGAAGCACACGTGTGAGGAGGTTGTCCCCGGTGGGTCGCGTTGAGCGCTTTGACAGGCGACTCGAGAACCTGGTGGGGAATACTTTCGCGCGCATGTTCGGCGGCAACGTCGTCACGCAGGAAGTGGCGGTTGCGCTCGAGAGGGAAGGCGAGGAGAACGTTCGTGAGCTGGCAGGCGGTCGGCAGCTCGCCCCGAATCACTACATCGTGTCATTGGGGGCGGCTGACCATGATCGCATGGCCGGCGATGAGCAGCGGGTCACCGGGGTTCTCGCCAAGGCGGTGGCGGAACACCTCGCCGCACAGGGCTGGGACACCTATGGTGACGTCGTCGTATCACTCGAGCGCAACGAGGCGCTGCATACTGGACAGTTCAAGACCCGTTCGTCCGTCGATCCCGACGCCCGCGGCACCGCGGGGGAAGGGCCGTCGCGGTCGGCACGACCCAGCAACGCAGGAGACCCACCAATGAGCCAGCCCCCCGGCTACGGCCAATACGACCAGGGTGACCCGTACGGCCAGCAGGGCCAGTACGGCTACGGACAGCAGGGTGGCCAGCAGCCCGGGTACGACCAGGGTTATGGCGGTCAGCCGCAGCAGGGCTACGACCAGGGCTACGGCGGCCAGCCCCAGCAGGGCTACGACCAGTACGGCGGCCAGGGCCAGCAGCCCGGATACGACCAGGGCTACGGCGGGCAGCCGCAGCAGGGCTACGACCAGGGCTACGGCCAGCAGCCCGGGTACGACCAGGGCTATGGCGGCCAGGCCCCGCAGGGCGGGTACGACCAGGGCTACGGGCAGCCGCCGCAGCAGGGCTATGACCAGGGTTACGGCGGGCAGCCGCAGCAGGGCTACGACCAGGGCTACGGTCAGCAGGGCGGGTACGACCAGTACGGCGGCCAGCCGCAGGCCGGGTACGGCCAGGACCCGTACGCGCAGCAGGGCGCGCCGGCGGCCGGACGGCAGCTTCAGGCGAGCCTGCAGCTGGACGACGGCTCCAACCGCACCTACTCGCTGAAGCAGGGCGCGAACGTGGTCGGCCGCGGCCAGGACGCCGACTTCCGGCTCCCGGACACCGGCGTGTCCCGGCGGCACCTGGAGATCACCTGGGACGGCCAGAGCGCGACGCTCGCCGACATCGGTTCGACCAACGGGTCCACGGTCAACGGCACTCCGGTGCAGACGTGGCAGCTGGCCGACGGCGACGTGATCCGGGTGGGCCATTCGTCTCTGGTGTTCCGAACCCAGGGCTGATCGCAGACCGTCCACGGGGTTCCCGCAGAATTGTCGTGCGGGGGGAACCGCGGCGCGCGTGGCGTCGCGGCTTGCAGGCACAGGCGGGAGCGGACACAACAAGTGCCAGAGCTGGTCGTTCAACTCACCAGAGTGGGCTTTCTCGTGCTGCTCTGGCTCTTTGTGTTCGCTGCTTTGCGGGTGGTGCGCTCGGACCTCTACGCCGCGTCGGGCCTTCGGGTCCAGGTGCCGTCCTTCCGCCGCAACAAAGAGAAGAAGCCGCGGGGCAGCAAGGCCCCGCAGCAACTGCTCGTGACACACGGGGCCCTCGCGGGCACCCGCATCGCGCTCGACGGGCGGCCGATCCTCATCGGCCGGGCCGACGACTCGACGCTGGTGCTCGACGACGACTACGCATCGACCCGGCACGCCCGGATCGCGCTGCGCGGGGAGGACTGGTACGTGGAAGATCTGGGCTCGACGAACGGGACCTACCTCGACCGGGCTAAGGTCACTGCACCCCTCCGGGTCCCGCTCGGAGTCCCCATCCGGATCGGCAAGACGGTGATCGAGCTTCGCCCATGACTCTCGTCCTCCGCTACGCGGCCCGCAGCGACCGGGGCCTGGTGCGTTCCAACAACCAGGACTCCGTGTACGCCGGCCCGCGTCTCCTCGCGCTCGCCGACGGCATGGGCGGGCACGCAGCAGGTGAGGTGGCCAGCAAGGTCGTCATCGCCTCGCTCGCCCCGCTCGACGACGACGAACCCGGCGACGACCTGCTCGCCCAGCTCCGCGAAGCCGTCCAGAACGGCAACGCGGCCATCGCCGAACTGGTGTCTCAGGACCCCGACCTCGACGGCATGGGCACCACGCTCACCGCCGTCCTGTTCGCGGGAAACCGGCTGGGCCTGGTGCACGTAGGCGACTCGCGCGCGTACCTGATGCGCGGCGGCCAGTTCGCCCAGATCACCCGGGACGACAGCTTCGTCAACGAACTGCTCGAACAGGGCCGCATCACGCCGGAAGAGGCGGCGGTGCACCCGCAGCGGTCGCTGCTGCTGAAGGCGCTCACCGGGCACGAGGTCGAGCCCAGCCTCACCGTGCGCGAGGCGCGTCCCGGTGACCGGTACCTGATTTGCTCGGACGGACTGTCCGGCATGGTCAGCGACGAAACGCTCGCCGAGGCCGTGCAGATCCCGGATCCGCAGGACTGCGCCGACCGGATGATCGAGCTGGCGCTCAAGGGCGGCGGCACGGACAACGTGACCGTGATCATCGCCGACGTGGTCGACGTCGATTTCGGCGACGACGCCCCGATCGTGGGCGGTGCCGCAGGCGACGGCAGCGACGAGATGCATCAGGGCGACTCCCCCGCGGCCAGAGCGCGCGCGCTGACTCAGCCGCCGCCTCCGCCGAGGCAGGAACCGCAAACTCCGCAAGAGGACCCGAAGGCGAAACGGCGGAAACGGTTCCGCTGGCTCGTCGGGGCGGTCGTGGTGCTGATCGTGCTGGGCGCCGCCGCGATCGCGACTCGATACTTCGTGCTCAGCCAGTACTACGTCGGAGAGGGACCCGATCAGGAGGTCGTGATCTACCGCGGCGTCCCGGGCAGCATCCTCGGCATCGACCTGCACGCGCTCGAACAGGGCTCGTGCCCGCCGGGCCAGCTGTGCACCGACAAGCTCCGCGTCACCGCGTTGCAGGAGGACGCCCGGATCGCCGTGCAGAACGGCGTGAAGCGCGAAAGCCTCGACGACGCGCGCAAGTACATCGACGATTTCCTGCGGCTCAAGAAGAAGCTGTCGGACTGCAAGCCGCCGGGCACTTCCGGCGCCCCGCTGCCGGGTACTCCCAGCTCGAGCGCGCAGCCTCCCGGCGGCACGCCTTCGTCGGCGAACCAGCCTGCGGGGAGGGACTGCTCGACGGCGGGTACGCCGCCGACAGGGGGCGGTAACTGATGGGCCAGCCATTGGCCGACCCGACGTCCGCCCAGTTCGCCACGAATCCGCCGCGAGACCTCCCGAAACGCCGGGGCACGGAACTCGCGCTGCTGGCGTTCGCGGCGGGCATCGTCACCCTGGCGCTGGTCATCGTCGAAGCCAACCAGGAGCAGGAGCTGACGCTCTCGATCCTGTGGGTGGGGCTGGCGTACCTCGGCGTGCTCGCCACGACGCACTTCGCCGTGCGCCGCTGGGCCCCGTACGCCGATCCGGTGCTGCTGCCGTGCGTCGCGCTGCTCAACGGGATCGGGCTGGTGATGATCCACCGGCTCGACCTGGCGAAGGCCGAATCGGCGTTGCAGCGCGGCAAGGAGTACTCGCCGGAGATCACCAAACAGCTGCTCTTCACCGCCGTTTCGCTGGTGCTGTTCGTGATCGTGCTGGTAGTCGTCAACGACCACCGCACGCTGACCCGCTACAGCTACATCGCCGGGCTGATCGGGCTCGGCGCGCTGGCGCTGCCCGCGGTGCTGCCCGCCAGCCTGTCCGAGGCGGGCGGCGCGAAGGTGTGGCTGAAGCTGCCGTTCGTCTCGATCCAGCCGGGCGAGTTCGCGAAGCTGCTGCTGATGATCTTCTTCGCGTCGTTCCTCGTGTCCAAACGCGATTTGTTCATGGTGGCGGGCAAGAAGTTCCTCGGCGTCGAACTGCCACGCGCCCGCGATCTCGGCCCCATCCTGATCGCCGCCGCGGTCGCGATCGGCGTGCTCGTGTTCGAGAAGGACCTCGGCACGTCGCTGCTGTATTTCAGCATCATCCTGGTGATGCTCTACGTCGCGACCGAGCGCGTGATCTGGGTCGTCGTCGGGCTGACGTTCTTCGTGGGCGGCTGCCTCATCGCCTACAACCTGTTCGGCCACGTCCAGCAGCGGGTGGAGAACTGGCTCAACCCCACCGGCCCGCGCTACGACGTGCTCGGCGGCAGCTACCAGCTCGCGCAGGGCCTGTTCGGGCTCGGCACCGGCGGCGTCGGCGGCACCGGGCTCGGCGCGGGCCGCCCGGACATCCCGCCCGCCGCGAGCACCGACTTCATCACCGCCGCGATCGGCGAGGAACTCGGCTTCATCGGGCTGGCCGCGGTGCTGATGCTGTACGTGCTGCTCGCGATGCGCGGCATGCGCAGCGCGCTGGCCGTGCGCGACACGTTCGGCAAGCTGCTCGGCGGCGGGCTCGCCTTCACCATCGTGATCCAGGTCTTCGTGGTCGTCGGCGGCGTCACCGCGCTCATCCCGGAAACCGGCGTCACCGCGCCGTTCCTGTCCTACGGCGGCTCCTCGCTGCTGGCGAACTACATCCTGGTCGCCCTGATGCTGCGCATTTCGGACGCGGCGCGCAGGCCGGCCTCCCGGCCGAAGCCGCAGCAGCCGCAGGCTCCGATCGCCGAAGCGCACACCGTGATGGTGCGGCGCCCGCCAGCCGAAGGCGACCTGAACGGGAGGACCGCGTGAACGCGCCCCTGCGCAAGGTCGGCATGGCGATGCTCGTGATGATCGTGCTGCTGCTGGCCAACGACACCTACGTCCAGGTCATCAAGGCCGACACGTACCGCACCGACCCGCGCAACCAGCGGGTGCTCTACGACGAGTACTCCCGCCAGCGCGGCCAGATCGTCACGCCGGACGGCACCGTGCTCGCCGGCGTGAAGCCCTCGACCGACAAGTTCAAGTTCTTCCGCACCTACGCCGACGGCCCGATGTACGCCCCGGTCACCGGGTACTACTCGATCAACTACGGCGCGGGCGGGCTCGAGCGCACCGAGGACGACGTGCTGAACGGGTCGGACCCGCGGCTGTTCGTGCGGCGGCTGTCGGACATGGTCACCGGCCGCGATCCGCGCGGCGGCAACGTGAAGCTCACCATCGACCCGAAGGTGCAGAAGGCCGCCTACGACCTGATGACGAAGCGCGGCTACACCGGCGCGGTGGTCGCGATGGAGCCGAAGACCGGCCGCATCCTGGCGATGGTGTCGACCCCGTCGTACGACCCGAACCAGCTGGCCACGCACGGCACCGACCAGAACAAGGCGTGGGACGCCTACTCCAAGGACAAGAACAACCCGATGCTGAACCGGGCGATCTCGGAGAACTACCCGCCGGGGTCGACGTTCAAGATCGTCACCGCCAGCGCGGCGCTGGAGAGCGGGATCGGCCCGGACACCCAGATCAGCACCGCGCCGAACGTCCAGCTGCCGGGCACGAACACGACGCTGGAGAACTACGGCGGCGAGACCTGCCCCGGCAACACGTTCAAGGACGCGCTGGCGCACTCGTGCAACGTGCCGTTCGCGACGTTCGCGGGCCAGCTCGGCGCGGACAAGATGAAGGCGACCGCGGCCAACTTCGGCATCGGGCAGACCGACCTGACCGTGCCGATGCGGGTCGTCGGCTCGACCGTCGGCCCGCTCGACTCGCCGGGCGCGCTCTACCAGAGCGGCATCGGCCAGCGCGACGTCCGGCTCACCCCGCTGCAAGACTGCCTGCTCTCGGCGACCGTCGCCAACGGCGGCATCGCGATGAAGCCCCAGCTGATCCAGTCGAAGCTGGCCCCGGACCTGTCGACGATCGAGGACGTCGACCCGGAGCAGCTCACCGGAAAGCCCGCGCTGTCGCCGGAGAACGACAAGATCCTCACCGACATGATGATCGCGTCGGAGTCCTTCACCAAGGGCGGCGGCAAGAACGACGCGCTGAAGATCGCGTCGAAGACCGGTACCGCCGAGCACGGCACCGACTCCAAGAACACCGCGCCGCACGCCTGGTACACCGCGTTCGCGCCGTCGGACAACCCGCAGATCGCCGTGTCGGTCATCGTCGAGAACGGCGGCAACCGCGGTCTCGCCGCGACCGGTGGCTCGGTGGCCGCCGAGATCGGCCGTGCCGCCATCGCCGCCCGGCTCGGGGGTGGATAGCCGATGCTGTCCTCGGGTCAGCTGCTGGCCGAGCGCTACAAGCTGACGAACCGGATCGCCGTCGGCGGGATGGGCGAGGTCTGGCAGGCGAGCGACACCCGGCTCGACCGGGTCGTCGCGGTGAAGGTGCTGAAGGCCGAACTGTCCGGCGACGCCGAATTCCTGCACCGGTTCCGCACCGAGGCGCGGATGACCGCCTCGCTCAACCACGCCGGGATCGCCGCGGTGCACGACTACGGCGAGACGGTCAACGAAGACCTCTCCATCGCGTACCTGGTGATGGAGTACGTGGAGGGCGATCCGCTCGCGGGCATCCTCGCCAAGCACGGGCGGCTCACCGCGGACTACACGCTCGACCTGCTCGAACAGGCCGGCACCGCGCTGCAGGCGGCACACGAGCAGGGCCTGGTGCACCGCGACGTGAAGCCGGGCAACATCCTGGTCACGCCCGCGGGCAAGGTGAAGATCACCGACTTCGGCGTGGCCAAGGCGGCGGACGCGGCCCCGGTCACCCGGTCCGGCATGGTCATGGGCACGGCGCACTACATCGCGCCGGAGCAGGCGCTCGGCCAGGACGCGGAACCGGCCAGCGACGTCTATTCGCTCGCCGTGTGCGGGTACGAATGCCTCGCCGGGCACCGGCCGTTCCTGTCCGAGAACGCCGTGACGGTCGCGATGATGCACATCCGCGACGTCCCGCCGCCGCTCCCGCCGGACGTCCCGCCGGGCGCGCGGGCGGTGATCGAGGCGACGCTCGTGAAGGATCCCCGGCAGCGGTACGCGAGCGGCGGCGAGTTCGCCGGCGCGGTGGCCGCGGTCCGGGCCGGCCGCCCGCTGCCCACCCCGCTCGGTCTGGTCAACGCCGCGTACGCGGCTGGCCAGGCGCCACCGGTTCCGCCCCCAGTGCCGCAGGCGGCCGCCGGAGCGCCGATCGGGCCAAGCTCCAATCCGGCGTTCCGGACGCTGCCCGGTCCGCCGGTGCAACCGGTCCCGCCGGTGCCGCCGCCGAGGCGGAATCAGTGGGGCTGGTGGGTGCTGCTCGCGGTGGTCGTCGTCGTGGTCCTGGTGGCCGTGGCGTTCCTCATCGCGAGAGTGGTGTCCTCCGGCAACGGCGGGACGCCGCGAAGCGTGGACAGCGGGAGCGGACCGACCTCAGCCACCCCGGCCGGTACGAGCGAGGCCCAGGGCCTGCAAGGCATGATGACCACACCTTGGACGGAATGGAACGGCACGAAGCGATGACGACACCCAGACTGCTCTCCAATCGGTACGAGCTGGGCGACACGCTCGGGTACGGCGGTATGTCCGAGGTCCACCATGGGCATGACGTGCGGCTGGGCCGGGAAGTCGCGATCAAGGTCCTGCGCGCGGACCTCGCCCGCGATCCGCAGTTCCAGGAGCGATTCCGGCGCGAGGCGCAGAACGCCGCCGCGCTGAACCATCCCGCGATCGTCGCCGTGTACGACACCGGCGAGGCGAACACCGACGTCGGGCCGCTGCCCTACATCGTCATGGAGTACGTCGAGGGCCGGACGCTGCGCGACATCGTCAAGACCGAGGGCCCGCTGTCGCAGAAGCGCGCGATGGAGGTCATGGCCGACGTCTGCGCCGCGCTCGACTTCTCGCACCGGCACGGCATCGTGCACCGCGACGTGAAGCCGGCGAACGTGATGATCACGAAGAACGGCGCCGTCAAGGTGATGGACTTCGGCATCGCGCGCGCCATGCACGACGGCCAGTCGGCGATGACGCAGACCGCGGCCGTCATCGGCACCGCCCAGTACCTCTCGCCGGAGCAGGCGCGCGGCGAGTCGGTGGACGCCCGGTCGGACGTCTACGCGGCGGGCTGCGTGCTCTACGAACTGATCACCGGCGAGCCGCCGTTCACCGGCGATTCCCCGGTGGCGGTGGCGTATCAGCACGTGCGGGAGGACCCGAACCCGCCGTCGTCGGTGAACCCGGCGGTGTCGCCGGAACTGGACGCGGTCGTGCTGAAGGCGCTGGCCAAGGGCCCGGCGAACCGGTACCAGTCGGCCGCCGAAATGCGCTCGGACCTGGTCCGGACGCTGTCCGGGCAGCGGCCGTCGGCTCCGATGGTGATGTCGGACGACGAGCGCACCCAGGTGATGAACGCCGACCGCCGCCAGCCGCAGGTCTACGACGACTACTCCGACGAGCCGGAGGAGGACCCGCGGGCCAAACGCCGCCGCCGGATCATCTTCTCGGTGATCGCCGCGCTGCTCGTGGCGGGCGTCGCGCTGCTGATCGTGTGGCTGTCCGGATCGTTCCGCGACACCAACAAGGAAGCGCAGATCCCGCCGGTGGTCAACCAGCCGGTGGTGCAGGCGAAGGCGGCGCTGCAGCAGTCGGGCTTCTCGTCGTTCGCGCCGAACAAGATACTGGTGTGCGGGCCCGAGGCCACCAACCCCGGCGGGCAGACGTGCACCGAGGACCAGATCGACAAGGTCATCGCGATCGACCCGCAGGTCGGCGCAACGGTGTCGACCACGACGCAGATCACCCTCACCGTCGGCCAGAAACCGGGCAGCACCACCGTGCCGGACCTGCACGGCAAGTCGCCGGACGAGGCGAAGTCGGCGCTCGAGCAGGCCAAGCTGAAGCTGGGCAACACGACCTCGAAGACCGTCGAGAACCAGAGCGACGTCGGCAAGATCGTGTCGCAGAGCCCGACCGCGAACTCCGCGGCCGCCGAGGGCACGGCGGTGGACATCGTCGTCGGCTCCGGCGTCGCGCAGAAGCAGGTGCCGAACACGGTCGGCCAGGACTACGAGACGGCGAAGCAGACGCTGGAGAACGCCGGTTTCCAGGTCAAGCGCACCGACCAGAACTCGGACAAGCCGAAGGACCAGGTCATCGACCAGCAGCCCAACGGCGGCAACCTGCCGCCGAACAGCACGGTGAAGCTGACCGTGTCGTCCGGGCCGCAGCAGATCCAGATGCCGGACCTGACCGGGATGACCGAGGAGCAGGCGACCCAGCAGCTGCAGAGCCTGGGCTGGTCGGGCAGCATCCAGACGCAGACGACGCCGTTCGGCAGCGGCAAGCCGAACACCGTGGTGAAGCAGAGCCCGCAGCCGGGCAGCAAGATCAGCCCGACCCAGGCGGTCACGCTGACGATGAAGGCGGACGACGGCGGTTCGCCGACGTCGAGTTCCGACGGCGGGATCTTCCCGCCACGAGGATGACCCGCTCGTAAGGAGGGCCCGCACGGTGCGCACCGTGCGGGCCCTTTTTTCGCGCCGGCCGATCAGTCTTGGTCGAGAAAGCTCCGCACGCTGGCGAGCACCTCGTCTACGTCGTGGCCACCGCAGTCGACGTCCAGCTCTTCGACGGCCCCGGAACGTTTCACGGTGAGCGACACCTGCCGTCCGTCGCGCTGCCCGCGCAGCCAGCCGAAGAGGGACCGGCAGAAAGTGCCCGCCGAACGGCTGCTCACCATCACGACGACGCCGCTGCCCGGCCCGGCGAGCCGCACCCGGCCGGCCAGCTCGTCCTCGGCGCCGAGCCAGGAAACCAGGTGCTGCAACTCGTCCGTGGAGCCGTCCACGGTGATCGCGGCGATCCCTGCCGTCACGGATGCTCCCCTCCCGGGCCCAACAGACGGCGCGAGGGTAACCGACTCGCTACCGGAGTAGGAACCCCCAATTCGGCATTTGCCGAATGCAATTTGCATAAAGAGTCAAGACCGGCGGGCCGAGACCGCGCCGACCACCGTCATGCTGGCCGCCAGCAGCACCACCGACGTGCCGATCGCCAGCGCGAGCGGGCCGCCGTACGGGGTACCGCTCGTGAGGGCTTCCAGCAGCGGATGCACCAGCGGAACCCACCTGCCGAGCAGCACCGCGCCCAGTACGAGGACCGCGGCGAGCACCGTCCAGCCGATGCGCGACACCAGCAGCCGGGAGCACGGCAGGCCGATCGCGATGCCTACCAGCGCGCACGCGAGGTGCGTCGCCAATCCGGTGCTGATCGTCTGCCAATGCAGCTGATTCCGATGCGTCCCGGCCCACGCGACGGTCGCCAGCGTGCACACCACGGTGCACCCGAAAACCGCCAGTACCGCGCCGCGGATGGTCTTGCGGTTGCCGCCGGCGTGGTTGAGCGTGATCAGGCGCTGCACCGGGTCTTCGATGTCCAGCACGGCGATCGTGAGCCAGCAGCCGAGCACGAGAACGCCCGCGCCGCTCACGCCGTACAGCGGCAGCACCGGCGAACTCGGGTCTGCGTAAAGGATCGAGCACAACGCGAGGTACGCGAGCCCGGCGGGCAAATACCGCTGCGAATGTCCCAGCAGCGCCAGGTAATAGCGGCTCACGGCGAGCACGGCGCCACCTCCCGCACTGACCAGCCGCCGGACAGCGCGCGCAGCAGCACGGCGTCGGCGTGCTCGGCGTCGACCGTCAGGACCACGCCGCCAGCCTGGTCGGCGACCGCGTGCACGCCTGGTTCGGCGGACCAGTTGTCAACGCTGGACGACACCGGCAGCAGCGTGATCCGCTTGCGCTCCGGATGCGTTTCCAACGGCGCGACTCGGCCGGATTCGAGCCGGTAGACGTCGTCGGCATGCTCGCGCACGACGTCCGGCCGGTGATCGGTGAACACGACGCTCGCGCCTCGCGCGCGGGTTTCCGAGACCAGTTCGCCGAGCACCGTATGCGTGCCGACGTCGAGGCCGGACCACGGTTCGTCGAGGATCAGCAGGTCCGGCCGCGCCAGCACGGCCTGGGCGAGGCCGACCTTCTGCGCGTTGCCTTTCGACAGCGTGCGCAGCTGCGCGTCCGGGCTGCCGACCAGCGCGAGCCGGTCCAGCAGCGGGTCGATCCCGGACAGGTCAGCCAGCCCGCGGATCCGCGCGAGATGCCGCAGGTAGGCCCGCGCACTCAGCCGCTGGCCGCCGGGGAACCGGTCCGGCAGGTAGCCGATCGCCGGGGTCCCGGTGACCTCGCCGTAAGAAGCTCGCGACACCCCGGCCAGGATCCGCAGCAGCGTGGACTTGCCCGACCCGTTCGTGCCGAGAATCCCGACGACCCGTCCGGCGGGCACCTCGAAATCGATGTGCGTCAGGACCGGTTCGCCGCCGCCGTAGCGTTTTCCGACTCCGCTGAGCCGGATCAGCGGAGTCGGGGCGGTCACGCAGCCGCGGCCTTCTGCAGCGTGCGGGTGGCCCGCTCCAGGTCGTCGACCACGGACGGTTCGACCGGGTGGCCCGCCGAGGCCATCCAGTTCGCCAGCATCCGGTGGCCGCATTCGGTGAGCACGGATTCCGGGTGGAACTGCACGCCTTCCAGCGGCAGTTCGCGGTGCCGCATGCCCATCACGATGCCGCTCTCAGTGGTCCCGGTGACCTCGAAAACCGCCGGATCGATGGTGTCCGGCAGCACGGTGAGCGAGTGGTAGCGAGTGGCGGTGAACTCCTCCGGCAGCCCGGCGAGGATGCCGACGCCGGTGTTCCGCACCCGGCTGGTCTTGCCGTGCAGCAACTCGTCCGCCCGGTCGACGGTGGCGCCGAAGTGCACGCCGAGCGCCTGGTGGCCGAGGCACACGCCGAGCATCGGCGTGCCGGTCTCGGCGCACTTGGCGATCACGTCAATGCTCTGACCTGCGCGTTCCGGCGTGCCCGGACCCGGCGAGACGAGCACCGCGTCGAATTCCGGCACGCGTTCGAGGTCGACGACGTCGTTGCGCCACACCGTGCAGTCGGCGCCGAGCTGCGCCAGGTACTGGACGAGGTTGTAGACGAAGCTGTCGTAGTTGTCGACGACGAGAACGCGCATGCCGCCAGCTTAGCGGCTCCCACCTGGTGGACCGTACGCCAGATCACAGTGAAAGTTAGGATCACCTAACTTACCGTGGACCGGTGAGCCGAATCCTTCGTGTCGCCGTGGTGGGCGCCGGCCCCGCCGGCATCTACGCCGCCGACCTGCTGGACAAGTCCGAAGCGGATGTCGAGATCGACCTGTTCGAGCGCATGCCCGCGCCGTTCGGGCTGATCCGCTACGGCGTCGCGCCCGACCACCCGCGCATCAAGGGCATCGTCAACGCCCTGCACAAGGTGCTGGACCGGCCGAACATCCGGCTGCTCGGCAACGTCGACTACGGCACCGACCTCAAGCTCGACGACCTGCGCGAGTTCTACGACGCGGTCATCTTCGCGACCGGCGCGATGGCCGACCGCGCGCTCGACCTCCCCGGCATCGACCTCGACGGCAGCCACGGCGCCGCCGACTTCGTGTCCTGGTACGACGGCCACCCGGACGTCCCGCGCACCTGGCCGCTCAACGCGTCGTCGGTCGCGGTGCTCGGCGTCGGCAACGTCGCGCTGGACGTGGCGCGCATGCTCGCCAAGACCGCCGACGAGCTGCTGCCGACCGACATCCCGGCGAACGTCTACGAGGGTCTCAAGACCAGCCCGGTCACCGACGTGCACGTGTTCGGCCGCCGCGGCCCGGCGCAGGCGAAGTTCTCGCCGCTGGAGCTGCGCGAACTGGACCATTCGCCGAACGTCGAGGTGATCGTGCACCCCGAGGACATGGAGTTCGACGAGGCGAGCGTCGCCGAACTGCGTTCCTCCAAGCAGACCGACATGGTCGTGAAGACGCTGCAGGAATGGGCGATTCGCGACGAGGGCACCCGCCCGCGGCGGCTGCACCTGCACTTCTTCCACTCCCCGGTCGAGGTGCTCGGCGAGGACGGCAAGGTGGTCGGCCTGCGCACCGAACGCACCGAGTACCGCGACGGCAAGGTCGCCGGCACCGGCGAGTTCCACGACTGGGACGTCCAGGCGGTCTACCGCGCGGTCGGGTACCTGTCGTCGCACCTGCCGGAGATCCCGTTCGACCACACCGCGGGCGTGATCCCGAACCAGGGAGGCCGCGTGCTGGACCTGGACGAGAACCAGGTCCCCGGCGTGTACGTGACCGGCTGGATCAAGCGCGGCCCGGTCGGCCTGATCGGGCACACGAAGGGCGACGCCGCCGAGACGGTCGCGAACCTGCTCGCGGACGCGGACACGCTCGCCGCGCCGAGGCATTCGTCGCCCGACGCGATCCTGGATTTCCTTGCCTCGCGCGGGATTTCGTTCACCACCTGGGAAGGGTGGGGCAAGCTCGACGCGCACGAGAAGTCGCTCGGCGAGCCCGAGGGGCGCGAGCGGGTGAAGGTCGTGGAGCGGGACGAGATGGTGCGGGTTTCGCGCGCCTAGTTCACGTAGACGATCTTCCCTCGGCCGTGCCTGCTTTCGCTCAGCTCATGCGCGGCCGCGGCCTCGCTCAGCGGGAAGGTCGCTGCGACGGGAATCCGTAGTTTCCCCTGCTCAGCGAGCTTCACCGCGGCGGCGAGGCCGTGGACTGCCAGCGGGTCGGCACCGGGAATCGCGGCGCTGTGCGAGAAGTGCACGCCATGCTGAGCCGCGGTGGCGTCCGTGATCGTCACGACCCGAGCGGGGTCCCCGGCGATCTCGATCAGGTCCGGCAGTGCTCCCCCAGCGCAGTCGAAAACCGCGTCGACGCCGCTGACCCGGTCGACAAGACCCGGCCCGTAAGTCGTCGGCTCGGCACCGAGGGAACGCAGGAAATCGTGGTTGCGCGGGCTCGCGGTGCCGATCACCGTGGCACCGCGGGCCACCGCGAGCTGAACGGCGACCGTCCCGACCCCGCCCGCCGCGCCGTGCACCAGGATCGTTTCGCCGATGAGCTGGTCCAACACCCGGGTAGCGCTTTCGACCGCACCTGCCGCACCGCCCGCCTCGGCCCAGCTCCACGCGTCCGGTTTGGGTGCCCAATGAACGAGAACGGCGTACTCGGCGTTGGCCCCGCGAAGATGCGCAGCGGTCATCCCGAAGACCGGCGCACCGATCTCGATCCCGTCGACCCCTTCGCCGACCTCGTTCACCACTCCGGCCGCGTCGTACCCGGTCCGGAACGGGAACGTCACCGGCAGCATTTCTTTGCGCGCACCGGACCGGATGCTGGTTTCCCCGGTGGAAAAACCGGACGCCCGCACGGAAATGCGGATCTCACCAGGTCCGGCGTGCGGTTCGGCGACATCGGCGACGTGCACGACGCTGGGCGGGCCATACTGGGAAAACTGGACGGCTTTCATGCGTCCGACGGTATTCCGGCAGGCCCTCGGTTCGGCCGGAAGTGAGAGGGATGACGGCCAAAGTGAGGCGCACCGACTCCGCGCACAACCGGGTACGCATTCTCGCGGCCGCCCGGATGGCTGGCTCCGGCGCGCCGATACGGGAGATCGCACGGCGGGCGCAGGTGAGTGTCGCGACGGTTTACCGGCATTTTCCGACCAAGGACGCGCTGGTCGCCGAGGAACTGGCGTTGTGCTCGGCGATCGTCGAGGAAGGGCTCGCCGAGGCTGATCCGTGGCAGGGTTTCGTCCTGGTGCTCGAGAAACTCACCGAGGCGCACGCGCGTGATCAGGGGTTTCGTGCGTTCGTCGCGCAACTGCCGGAACGGCTCGACTTCCCCGCCGACCGCGCCCGGACGTTGCGGATGCTGCTCAAACTCATCCGCCGGGCCAAGGAATCCGGAGACCTGCGACCGGATTTCGTACTGGAAGACCTGGTGCTGGCCTTGGTCGCCAGCGAAGGCATCCAGGCGGAACCCGACGTACGCGTCGCGGCGGTGCGCCGCTTCACGGCGCTGCTGATCCAGTCGTTCCGGGCGTCTCCGGCGGCCGAACCGCTGCCGCCGGCCGTGCGAGTGCCGATCAGTTAGCGCCGAGGAACTTCAGCACCGCCAGCACTCGGCGATTCGTGTCGTCCGAAGCGGAGATACCGAGCTTCGCGAAGATGTTCGCGGTGTGTTTTCCGACCGCGCCTTCGCTGAAGTGCAATCGGGTGGCGATCGCGGCGTTTGAACAGCCCTCCGCCATCAGGCCAAGCACCTCGCGTTCCCGCGGCGTCAAGGCGGCCAATGGATCAGAAGCATTGCCCGCCAAGAGTTTCGCAATCACTTCCGGATCCATCGCAGTCCCGCCCGCAGCGACGCGACGAACCGCGTCGATGAACTGCTCCGCGTTGAATACCCGGTCCTTCAACAGATACCCGACCGCGCCGGTGCCGTCCGCCAGCAGTTCGCGCGCGTACAGCTGCTCCACATGTTGCGACAGCACGAGAATCGGCAGCCCAGGCGTCTCCCGCCGCGCGGCGAGGGCGACCTGCAAACCCTCGTCGGTGTTGGTCGGCGGCATCCTTACGTCCACAATGGACACATCGGGCCGGTGTTCGCGCAGCGCGGCGGCGAGTTCAGGCCCGGAACCGACCGCCGCGACGACGTCGAAGCCGTGCGCGGCGAGCAGATGGGTCAGGCCGTCTCGGAGGAGGTACTGGTCTTCGGCGACGACGGTCCGGGGTCGAATTGGCACGGCACCTCCACAATCGCCTCCGTCGGGCCGCCCGGCGGGCTGGTCAGCGCCAACCTACCGGCGAATCCCGACAGTCTCCGCTCGATCCCGCGCAAACCCGTGCCACGTGCGGCATCGGCCCCGCCCTTGCCGTCGTCGGTCACGGTCGCGCGCAGCAGGCCATCGAGGTAGTCCAGCACCACCGTCGCGCGCCGGGCCTCGCCGTGTTTCGCCGCGTTGCCCAGCAATTCGCACACCGCGAAGTACGCGCAGGCCTCCGCCGGCTGTTCGAGCCGACCCGGCACCGACGCCGTGACCTCGACTTTCAACGGACTGTCCAACGCCGCCGCGCGCACCGCGTCGACCAGTCCACGTTCCGACAACACTGGCGGATGGATGCCGCGCACCAGCGACCGCAGTTCGGTGAGCGCTTCCGACGAGGCTTCCCGCAGTTCGGCGGCCAATTGCTTCGCCTTGCCCGGATCGTGGTCGATCAACGCTTCCACCGCGCCGAGCTTCATCCCCATCGCGACCAGCCGCGACTGGATGCCGTCGTGCAGGTCGCGTTCGATCCGCCGCAGCTCAGCGGCCTGCGCGACGTTGACCTCGACCCGCGTCTGGTCCAGCCGGTGCACCCGCTGCGCCAGCCGGGACGCCTCGGTCGGACCAAGGAGCCACCGCCCAAGTTTCGCCTGGCACCTGGCGAGCCACGGCGTCGGCAGGTGTCCCACGAACACCGCCGCCAGCGCCACCGGCGTCATCGCGACCGCACTTCCCGACAGCCCGACCATCTCGAACCAGCCATGCTGGCCAGTGATCCACAACGCGACCAGGCCGTACAACCCCCAGAAGACCAGCGCCGCCGACGGCACCCACAGCACCGGCGACACCACCGTCAGCACCACCGCGGCCGCCATGTCCCGCCAGGTCGCGCGGTCGTGGAGCACCCAGTGGATCCGGGCGCGCAGCATCGGCCACCACGGTTCCTCGTACAACTGCTTGCCGAACTGGTACAGCCCGTCGCCGCGCGGCACCGGCAGCGCGGGCGGCGGCAGGTACGGCTGGGCAATCCGCACCCCAGTCCAGCGCTCCGCTTCGCGGCGGAAGGTGTCGGCGACCGCGCGGCTGGCCAGCGTGACGGTCGGAAACACCAGCACCGCGCCGGACAGCACGATGAGCTGGGCGACCGCCATCCCCAACTGCGCCACCGAGATCGCCCACAGCCCGAGCTGATGCCCAAGCGTCTCGAACCGTCGGTGAAGCCAGCTCTTCCCGCGCGGCTCATGCGGGCCAAGCCAGTACGCGGTCCACCGGGCGTACCCGCGCAGCGCGACCGGCCCGGCGACCAGCGAAAACGCCGCGAAAGCCAGCGCGACCAGCGGGTTCAGCAGCTGCCAGCCGAACTCCCGTCCGGTCGCCGGATCCTCCATGATCCACGTGAAACGTCGGTTCCAGCGGATCCACCACGCACGCCGGTAAAGCTGGGTGCCGTCGCGGAACCAGCCGTCGCGCTCGCGTTCCGGCTCCGGCGGCGCGGGCCGGTACGGGCTCGGGATCTCCCGTCCAGTCCACCGGCCGACCAGCTCCCGGGTCCGCCGCGACCGGACCCGCGCGAGTTCGATCGCGGGCGAGAAGAAGAACACGAGGCCGACACACAGCAGCGCGAACGCGATCAGTTCGAGCAGGAGATCGACCCAGCTCACCACCGCGAGACCGGCGAGTGCCCACGCGCGCCGCACCGACGTCATGGCCCCCTCCTTTCGCGTCCAGTCTCGTCTCTTCGGTCCGCCCGAACACTGGCCGCGGCCCCCTTGCCGGGGTGGCCCTAGCCCCACCCCGACACCCGCAAAACCCCACCTCAACTGGGGTTTCCGGCTCATTCTGCCGGACCGCGGGCACTTCTAGCGTCGTTCGCATGCGACTCATCGAAGTTTCCGAACTCCGCAAGGCCTACGCGGGCCGGGTCGTGGTCGACGGTGTCTCGTTCTCCGTCGAACGCGGCGAGATCTTCGGCGTCCTCGGCACGAACGGCGCCGGGAAGACCACCACTGTCGAATGCCTCCAGGGCCTGCGCTCCCCGGATGCCGGCACGATTTCCGTGCTGGGCCTCGATCCGGCGCGCGACGCCGCCGAACTGCGCCGCCGCGTCGGCACCCAGCTGCAGGACACGCGGCTGCCGGAGAAACTGCGGGTCCGCGAGGCGCTCGCGCTGTTCGCGTCCTTCTACCCGAATCCCGCCGACATCGACGTGCTGCTGACCCAGCTCGGCCTGGACGACCACCGCGACATCGCCTTCGGCAAGCTCTCCGGCGGTCTCCGGCAACGGCTGTCCATCGCACTCGCCCTGGTCGGCAACCCCGAACTGGCCATCCTCGACGAACTGACCACCGGCCTCGACCCGCACGCCCGGCAGGAAACCTGGCAGCTGATCGAGAACGTGCGCGCCTCCGGCGTGACCATCGTGCTGGTCACCCACTTCATGGACGAGGCGCAACGGCTGTGCGACCGCCTGGTGCTGCTCGACCAGGGCCGCGTCATCGCCACCGGCACTCCCGCCGAACTGCTCGCCAGCACCGGCCAACCCACCCTGCAGGAAGCGTTCGTCGCTCTCACCTCGCTTGGAGCTTTCTGATGCGCACCTTGCTCGCCACCGAAGCAAAACTGTTCCTGCGCACGCCGATGTGGGCGATCCTGGGCGTTTTCCTGCCGACCGCGATCCTGCTGGGCGTCGGCTCGATCCCCGGAATGCGGGAACCGAGCCCCGCCACCGGCGGCTACCGATTTGTCGACCTGTGGGTGCCGTCGCTGGTCGTCATCGCGCTGGCCATGCTGGGCCTGCAGGTGATGCCAGCCGCCGTCGCGACTTACCGGGAGCACGGCGTCCTCCGCCGCCTCGCCACCACCCCCGTGCCGCCCGCGTACCTCCTGTTCGCGCAGGTGCTGATCCACGCCGCCGTCGCGCTCGCCGGGGTGGCGCTGATGCTCGTCACCGCTCGGATGGCCTTCGACGTGCCGATCCCGCGGCATCCCGGGCTCTTCCTGCTGGCCCTGCTGTTAGGCCTGGTCTCGGTATTCGCGCTAGGCCTGATCGCCGCGTCCGTCTCCGGCTCCGGCAAATCCGCGGGCGGACTGGCGATGATCGCGTTCTTCCCGATCATGTTCCTCGGCGGCGTCTACCTGCCGCGGCCGCTGCTGCCGACGGTGCTCCAGAAGATCGGCGCCTACGTGCCACCGGGAACACAGCCGCTGCAAGACGCCTGGGTAGGCAACGGCGGACAGCCACTGCAGTTCGCCGCACTGGCCGCCTTCGCGCTGGGCGGAACGGCGCTCGCGGTGCGGCTGTTCCGGTGGGAGTGATCCACCAAAGTGGTGATGAAACTCGTTTTCTCTTGTGGCCGGGTCCGGCGGGCCGGTAGCTCTGAGGGGTACCGCCGACCATGGAGGTTGTCTTGTCTCTGGACGTATCGCCCGCGCTGCTGGAAAAGGCCGAACGCGGGGAGGTCTCCGACGCCGAGTTCGTGGCCTGCGTGCGGGAATCGCTGCCGTACGCGTGGGAGGTCATCACCGGAGTGATCGCGGAAGCGGACACCGCCGCGGACGGATTCGCGGACAACGAAACCCCTCCGCCGAGCGAAGCCGAACGCGGCCAGCTGCTGCGAGCACTGGCCTCCGACGCGATCCGGGGCGGGCTGGAGCGGCATTTCGGGGTGAAACTGGCGTTCCAGAACTGCCACCGGGTGGCGGTGTTCCGGGAGGCGGACGGGGATCGGTACCGGGCGTTCGTTTCGCCTCGCGGGCAGTTGCTGAACCAGAGCCCTGAGCTGCGGGACTGCTAGCCCTCCCGCAACGCGGGCAACACTTCCGCACCAATCCGCGCGATATTCGCCATCGTGCCCTCCGGCGTACCGGACGCTTCCACGAACATGATCACGTGGGACACCCCGGTACGCCGGAGGCTCGTCCGCAGGGTCTCGACGCAATGCGAAACCGGCCCAACCGGATGGATCGCGCACAGTTTTTCCGTGTACTCCCAAGGATCCCGGCCAGGCCCGGGTCGATCGTCCACCGGCACATGCGCGGCGAGGCCATCCGCCAGCCACCCCGGCAACGCGCCGCGCACTACCTCCCGCGCATCGTCCCCGACCTGGCACAGCACCGTCGACACATGCTCGGCAGGCGCGCCGTAAGCAGCGACCGTCTCCGCCTTCTCAAAGTCGTCCGCGTGCAGGCCCAGCAACAAGGGCAGCTCACGTTCCGCCGCCAACCGGACCGCCGAGGAAGCCGGGCCGCCGCAGGCCACCACGACTCGTGGGGTCCGTTGCGGAGTAGGGCGCAGCGGCACTTCACGAAAAGAAAAGTGAGAGCCCTCAGCCGAGACCCGGCCAGCAGCGGCAGTCAGCAAAAGATCCAGTGACTCGGCGAAACCCGTTTCGTAGCGCGACAATCCGGTCCCGAAGACCTCCAGATCCTGCCACGGCCCACCCCGGCCAACACCCAACCGCAGTCGTCCGTCGGAGATCGCGTCGAGCATGGACCACTGCTCCGCCAACGCGACCGGGTGCGTCGTGGACAGCACGCTTACCGCCGTGCCCACGTCGATCCGGGACGTCCGGCCCAGCACGTGTGCGGCGAGCGTGATGGCGGACGGGCACACGCCATACGGCATGAAGTGGTGCTCGGCCAGCCACACGTCGTCGAAACCGGCCGCTTCGGCCGCGATCGCCGCGTGGACCGTGCGCCGGAGTACGGCGGTGTCGTCCTGGCCCGGGAAGCGGCCCGAGACCAGGAAGACCCCGAACCTCAGTTGTTCACCGACACGTTGTTGAACCACAGCAACGGGTCCAGCCACGGGAACACCACGAACATCAGCAACGCCACGATGCCGAGCACCAGCACGAGCGCGATCGCGAACTTCACCGCGAACGGACCGGGCAGATGCCGCCAGAGCCAGCCGTACATCAGGAACCGACTCCGATCTTCTTCAGCAGCGTCGTGTAGTCCGGCACCTGTGTCTTCGGCACCTGGCGGGTCAGCACGGAGGTGATGATCAGCCGCTCCTTCGCGGAGAACTGCGGGTGGCACGTGGTGAGCGTGAGCAGCGAAGCCTGCTGCGCCTTCGGCAACGCCCCGGCCGGCTTGTACGGCACCGGGTTCACCGCGTCGCCCTGGCTCGGCTGGACGACCTTGCGGCCGAACGTCTCGTCGTACGGTCCGCCGCCGGGGATGCTCGCGTTGCGCAGGGTCGACACGCCCTTGCACTCCGGCTGCGCGCCCTTGCCGCTGCTCCAGCCCTTGACCTCGTCCTCGTACGGCAGCACCTGGTAGATGAAGAAATCGGTGTGCGTCTCGATGACGATCTGGTCGCAGGAACTCACGTTGTCCAGGTCGTTGAACGGCGCGCCCTTGCCGACCCGGTGCCCGGCGATGCCGAAGTTGCCCGGTTCGCCCGGCAGCGCGGTGCCCTTGTAGTGCCCGGGACCGACGGCCAGCGACTCCTCGCCGGTGCCTTCCTGGATGGTGAAGTTGAAGTCCGCGCCGAACGACGGGATGTGGATGCGCGCGAACGCCTTTCCGTCGATCAGCTCGGGGTGCAGCGTGCGATCCTTCGCCCAGTCGCCGTCCAGCTGATCGCTCGCGGTGTGCTGTTTCTCCGCCGAGAACAGGTCGGTGACCCACACCTCGTACACCATGAACAACAGCACGATCACGCCGAGCGTGATGAAGATTTCGCCCGCGGTGCGGATCGCGACCCCGCCCTTGCCCAGCGGCGGCGGGGCTTTCTTGGCTTTCTTGTCGTCCTCGTCGGCGACGGCCACCGCGGCGAACACCTCGGTCGGCTGCTCGGCGAACTCCGGACCGGTCATCCGCCTCCGGGACGGATCCGCGGCTCCCACTCGCCGGGGCATCGGCCTGCCTTCTTCCGGCTGCCGGCGAGGCTCCCCACCGCGCGGACGACGCGCGGGGTCTCCCGGCTGCGGGGGACGATCGGCGCGGAATTCCCCGGTACGGCCGGGGTCGCTTGGCCGTCGTTCGCCGCGCGGGCCTTCGGCGCGGAACTCGCCCGTACGCCGGGATGGACCGGCGCCGCGCGGGCCGCCGAAATCCCCGCCGCGGGGGTCACCCTCGCGGGGCCCGCCTTCGCCCGCCCGCCCTTGTCCAGGCCGGTTTTCACCGGGGTCCCGGTGCGGTCCGCCCCGGTCGATCGGCGTGCGCTGTTCGGGTGATCTGCGGCCAGGGTCGCCGGCCACTCTTCGCCGCGGCGGAGTCTCCCCGGACTGCCGCCTCGGCGGCGGGGGCTGGCGGCGGACCGGGCGGTCAGGTCCCGTGCCGGGGCGGCGGTCGTCCTCGCCCGGCCAATCCTGCGGCGTCACGCAAGCTCCTCCCGCGCCCGGCCGGAGTCCTCCTCGGCACTCCAGGTGGCGCTATTGTCACAGTCTGAGAAACCCCGACCGCTCCCGCCCGGTGCTGCGGAGCCGTCGTTTACGTTAACGTGTGCACGTGGCGCTGGTTGCGCACCCCGACAGCGGGACCTCGTCCAGGATGCCGCCACCAGGAATGCCCGAGAGCACGCGAGGAAACGATGCCGAAGTCGAAGGTCCGCAAGAAGACCGCGTACACCCCTCCTGTCGACCGCCGCACCCCGGTGAAGGTCCAGGCCGCGGGACCGTCGAACCTGTTCTACAAGATCGTCATGTTCGGCCTCATGCTCCTCGGGCTGGCGTGGCTGGTCGTGAACTACATCGCCGGCGACAAAGTTTCGTTCCTCAGCGAACTCGGAAACTGGAACTTCGCGATCGGTTTCGCCGCGATGATCGCCGGCCTGCTCATGACGATGCGGTGGCGCTGACCATCCGCCGGATCAGCTTTGCTCCGGTCGGCCGATTGACACCGAATCACATCGGTGTGACTCATCCCCAGTGTGGATAACCCCTGTGGATAACCACCCGGTCTCCTGGGCTCCACGCCGAAACCTCGTGGTAGTGGCGTGGGGCCTGACCACCTTGCTGCTGGTCGGAACCGTCCTGGACGCGCTCTTCGGCGACGGCAAGGGCGCGGTGCTGACCGGCCTCGCGACACTGGCCGCGGGCGCGTTCGCGGGTCACTGGACGCTCGTGCGTCCTCGTCTGTCGGCGGATCTCGACGGCCTGCGCGCCCGCACGCTCAACGGGACCCATCGGCTCCCCTGGACCGGCACGACGGTCCGGCTGCGCAGCACGCGGCGCCTCGGCCGCGACGGCGTGACGCTTGAGCTGGAACACGACGACCAGCTGTTCATCTTCGGGCAGACCGATCTCGGCGAGGATCCGCGCGACGTGCTGGACGTGCTGACTGAGCTGCGAGCCCGCTCAGCGGGAACCTGACAAGCCGCAGAGATAGCTCAACTGGCCTCGGGCCATCCCGAAATCGCAGTCGAGCGACGGGATCTGAGTAGCTCGCCACGCGACCAGCCCGACGAGCGCGATCGTGATGATCACCAGGCCGATGGTCTGCCACCGCACCCGGTTTCGCTCGGGCGCGTAGAGAATCGCGGCCGCCACCAACGCGCCGGTCACCAGCCCGCCGACGTGGGCGAGGATCGAGATCTGCGGGATCGTGAACGTGACGTAGGCGTTGATGACCAGGTTGATCAGCAGCGCGGTCGGATTCAGCCGGAGCTTGAGCACGATCACCGCGTAGGCGCCCAGCAGGCCGAAGATCGCCCCAGAGGCACCCGCGGACGGCCGGTTCGGCTCGTCGAACAGCAACACCGCGGTGGACGCGCCGAACATCGACACGAAGTACAGCGCCAGGAACCGCGACCTGCCGAAAACCTGCTCCAGCGCGCGGCCCATCATCCACAGCGAGAACGCGTTCGCCGCGATGTGAATGGGTCCGTAGTGCAGGAAGCCCGAGGTGAAGATCCGCCACCATTCGCCGCCGCCGAGCGCGGGATACGTCCACAGCTCGCCGAGTATTTCGAGGCGGGCAGCACCGTTGTTGAACAGGCTTTGCGCCTGGATCGCGGTGATCAGGAAGAGCACCACGTTCACCGCGATCAACGTGGCGGTGACGACGTAGGAATTCGACAGCCGGGCCCCGGCGATCGTGCGGGAGCCCAATCCGGCGTTGCGGTACTGCCGTTGCTGTTGTTTCTGCTGTTGCGCACCGGTCTGGACGCAGTCGGTGCACTGGAAGCCCACCGGGGCCTCGCGCAGGCAGTCCGGGCAGGCCGGACGTCCGCAGCGGGCGCAGCTGAGGCCGGTCGGGCGGTTCGGATGCCACCAGCAACCGGGAAGGGACGGCGCGGACGGGTTCGGTGGTTGGCTCACGATGCCTCCAACCTACCGAAACCCCATCCCTGCCTGCGGCGCGTCAGTCTTCGACGGTGATCTTCTCGATGACCACGTCGGACAGCGGGCGGTCCGCCGGGCCGGTCGCGGTGGTCGCGATGGCGTCGACGACGGTGCGGGACTCCTGGTCCGCGACCTCGCCGAAGATCGTGTGCCGGAAGTTCAGGTGCGAGGTCGGCGCGACGGTGATGAAGAACTGCGAGCCGTTGGTGCCCGGCCCGGCGTTCGCCATGGCCAGCAGGTACGGCTTGGAGAACTGCAGCTCGGGGTGGAACTCGTCGCCGAACTTGTAGCCGGGGCCGCCGCGGCCGGTGCCCGTCGGGTCACCGCCCTGGATCATGAAGCCGTCGATGACCCGGTGGAAGATCGAGCCGTCGTAGAACGGACCGGAGTCGCCGCCCTTCGCGTTCGGCTGGGTGTACTCCTTGGAGCCGGTGGCCAGCCCCACGAAGTTCGCCACGGTCTTCGGCGCGTGGTCGGGCAGCAGGTTCACGTGGATGTCACCCTGGTTGGTGTGCAGGGTGGCCTTGCGGGCGCTTTCAGTCACGCCGCCATCGTGCCACCCCTTCGCACAAATGGGGGGTTCAGGGGGCGTTCCCGGCCCGTCGCGCTGGACATCGGCCCAGGAAGAAGGCACTTTCCCGAGGTTTCCGGGACGGCGGGAGCGGGAAGCCGCAGCGGTGCGGGCGGAAAAAGGGCAGGATAGATGTCAAGCAACAGATCTGTTTCACAACGATTGATGAGGTGAAGACCATGACCCGGGCCGTGGAATCGGTCGGTGAGTCGGCCAAGTCCGGCTCGGCGGACCTGCGGAAGCTGGTCGTCGAGGCGGGCAAGGCGGGCGCGAAGGCCGCCGAGGCCGGCGCGGAGGAGCTGGGCAAGCAGAGCCGCCGGGCCCGGCGCAAGCTGGCGAAGAAGACGGAGCTGACCCGCAAGGAGCTGAAGAAGAGCTCCGCCGCGGCACGCAAGGAGGCGCTCGCCCGCATCGCCGAGCTGAAGAAGCCGGGCCGCAAGGCCAAGAAGGCCGCGATCAAGGCCGCCGCCTCGGCAGGCGAGTCGAAGCGCCGCGGCAAGAAGGACTTCAAGGCGGCGAAGAAGGACTTCCGCGTCGCGCTGGAGGAGGCGAAGAGCGCCGCCAAGGGCACCCGCAAGCGTCGCCGCTGGCCGTGGATCCTCGGTCTCGGCGCGGTCGCGGTCGGCACCGCCGTCGCGCTGAAGTCGCGGCAGCAGGAGCCGCCGGTCGCCCCGGCCCCGCCGAAGGCCACCCCGCCCGCTCCGCCCGCCAAGCCGGCTCCCGAGGCCAAGGACGCCAAGCCGGGCGAGCCGAAGACGAACGGCAAGGCGCCGAGCACGTCGGCCGCGGAGAAGAAGAACTGAACGCGCGAAAAGGGCCCCGGGAAGTGCGTCCCGGGGCCCTTTTTCGTGTCTCGCTTCAGTCGGTTCAGACCGCGGCGGCGTGCTTGTCGATCAGCTGGCCGAGCCGCGGCAGCGCCTCCTCGACGTTCTTCTTGCCGTTCGGGCGCAGCTTCGAGTAGACCTTCTTGATGCTGTCGCGGCTGCTGCGGTCCGCACGGCTGTCGGTAACCCCGAGCAGCGCGTCCGAAGCCTCGTCCGAGCGGCTGGTCAGGTAGGCACCGAAGTCGTTGCCGCCCTTGGCCCGGTAGTCGCCGTAGAACGGCTCGAGGGCGCCGGCGAAGTCGTCCAGCAGGCTGTCGACCGCGGACGGGATGATGCCCGGCTTGATCTTCTTGACGGCGGCGAAGCCGGTCTTCACGACCGCGCCCGAGACCCCGCCCTTGTCGGAGACCTCGGCGTCCACAAGCTCTCCGAGGTCGGTGACCACGCTGGGGCGACGGCTCGAGTCGAGCAGGATTTCCTTGAGGGTGTCAGCCACGAATCTGTCCTTGTCGTCAAAAGGGGTAACCAAGTATTCGGTGCCGGACGGGCACCCGCCGCGCGAGTGTTGGGGGGACTGCGCGTGCTGCTTAGAGTAATACAAGATCAACTTCACTCACCCGTGCGGAGCCCGTTACTCAGAGCTTCAGGGCAGCGATAGCCTTTTTCGCCACTGTGCGTGCTTTGATGCTCTGCTTCTGGTTGCTCGTCACGATGACGGCGGCCTCGCCCTTCGCGACGGCGTAAACCACCCCGTCGCCCGCGGGCTGGTAGCCGCCCTTCCACCCCGCCGGATCCGACGCCGGGTTCGACGTGTCGACCGGCGCGGCCTTGTTGACCAGCGCCGTCGCGACATCGCTCTTGCCCACGTACACGCGCACGCTCAGCTGAAGGCTGCCGTCCGGGCGGTAGAAGAAGCACGTCGGATGCGGCTCGTCGGCGGAGATGCTCACCTTCGTGACGTGCTGTCCGTTCGCGTCCTGCACCGTCTCGTTCGACAGGTACGGGCACTCCGCGGTGCGCGCGGGCTGCGGATCGGGCGGCAGCCCCTCCGAGGCCGACGCGGAACTCGCCGGCGCCGAAGACGGAGTCTCCTTCGCCGGGCTCGACGGATTGCAGCCGGCGAGCAGGACCAGGGCTGGGGCGAGAACGAGAAGTCGGCGCATGGCGGGCACAGTCAACCATGCCAGGTGAAGTCCGCGCGAAGGCGGCGCGTGCGACGATGGCAGCGGATTCCGCTCAGCCCCGGGGAGGTCGCGGACGTGCTCACGCCAGAGCAGTACCTGCAGGTGGTCGCCGAACGCGTGTCGCGCAGCGGCGGCAGGCTCAACACCGTCCAGATCGGACCGGTGACCGCCGCGGTCGGCCTGTTCACCGAGTCGATCATGCTGTCCACGATGAACTACTGCGTCGTCGCCGGGGCCTACCCGAACGTCGACGCGGCGACGCTGCAGCAGTTCACCGGCATGGCCACCCAGCACGCCCGCGCCAACGTGCAGGGCACGATCGGCTGGACCGCCGCGTCGGTGGTGATCTGCGGGCTGGTCGGGCGCGTGCACCCGGACGCGGCGCAGCTGGCGAGCGCGAAGACGAGCAACCAGTTCGGCGGCGAAACCCGGATGGTCGCGGTGGATCCGCACGCGGGCATGACCTACGCGTTCACCGGCGGGAAGCTCTGGGGCGCGGCCATGCACGGCGCGATCAACGCGAAGCTGCTGTTCTGTTTCCCGCAGCCGGGCGAGGCGTTCCAGCAGGTGCAGTGGCAGGCGCAGCAGCAGGCCTACCAGCAGCCGCCGCAGCCGGGTCCCGGCGGATTCCCCGGGCAGATCCCGTCCGGGCCGATGCCGCAGACCGCTCCCCCGCCCGCCGCGGGTCCGGCCGGGCCGCAGCCGCCGCACTACCCGCCGCCGGGGCAGCCGCCGTACGGTCGGTGACATGGTTTCGTTGCGCGGCTGGCCGTCGTTCCCTGAACAGCTCCCGGAATTCGACCCGGACCACACCCCGGAAACGCCCGAGGAACTGTTCCTCGCCTGGCTGACCGAAGCGGGCGAACACGTGCTTGCCCCGCACGCGGTCACCCTGTCCACAGTGGACGCGGACGGCGCGCCGGACGCTCGCGTGGTGATCCTGAAGAACGTCGACGAGGACGGCTGGGCGGTCGCGACCAGTGCGGAAAGCCCGAAGGGCCAGCAGCTGGCGGCGAACCCGCGCGCGGCGTTGACGTTCTTCTGGCCCGGTCGGGGACGACAGGTGCGCGTGCGCGGTCTGGTGGTCCCGGCCGCGCCCGAGGTGTCCGCCGCCGACTTTCTCGCTCGGCCGCCGGCGTCGCGCGCTGAGGCGTACGTCGGGCATCAGTCGGAGGTGCTGTCCGATCCGGCGAAGCTGACCGAAGCCGCGGCGGCGGCCGCCGGCTGGGTGGCGGAAAACCCGGACGTGGCACCGGAAACATGGACGCGCTACCTGATCCAGCCGGAGTCGGTGGAGTTCTGGCAGGCTTCGCACGACCGGCAGCACGTCCGGGTCCGCTATCGCCGAGAGGCCGCGGGCTGGGTCCGCGAACGTCTCTGGCCCTAGAGCCGGGAGTTGGCCCGTAGTACGGAGATCGCGCCGACGGTGGCGTAGCCGCGCCATTCCAGCGCGGCCGCCGGGGAGAAGCTGGCGAAGTCGACCGTCCAGCCGCCGTCGGGCTGCTGGCCCGCTTCCAGCCGGGTCAGGTCCGCTTCGATCGCGTCCGCGGTGAACAGCCGCCGGGACGGGCCGGGCAGCGGGCTGAAGGTCAGCGGACGCAGCACCTCGCCCTCGGAACCGCCCGGCACCGGGACGATCCCGTTGTCCGGCAGGAACTTCCCCAGCTTCGTCAGAAGGTCGGCAGCTTCCGGGTACCGGTCGTGCACGGCGTCGAGCAGGTGGATCGCGAAGCTCAGCTCGATGGCGTGCGGCATCTCGTCGAGATCCCGGATCGCGCGCAGGCACGTCTCGGTCGCCCGCGCGAGCCACGGATGCGCCGCGACGGCCGGGTCGTGTTCGGCGACCAGCCACGCCGCCGACGTGGTGAACGCGGTGCTCTGCAGCGAGAACACCGTCGGGTCCGCCCCGGTCCAGAAGGGAGCGCACGCGGTCGGATCGGCGACCGGGAACGCGAACGGCAGCCCGCCGTCCGGGAACGACACCGACTCCAGCCAGTCGCACAGCCGCACCGCGTCCGGGGTGGTCACCGGCGCGACGTCGGCGAACATCTCGAACGCGTGCAGCGCGCCGCCCGGCTGGCTTTCCGGCGCGCGCAGGTCCGGTTCCAGGCCCCAGCCGTAACCGCCGTCCGGATTCCGGTAGGCCGCGACCGCCGCGAGCACCTCCTCGGCCCGTCCGTTTCCTTCCAGCAGCTCGAACCGCCGCTGGTCCAGCAACCTGCCGTGCCCGGCGAGGAACGGGGCGACGGCATCCAATTTCACAGTCACCGCGCCACCGTCGCACGGGCGCGGCGGGCCGGTCTTGAACGAATCGGCCACCAGCCCGAAATGGGCGAATTACTGGGTTGGCGGCGATCGGCGTGGCACGATTTCGGAGTGACCAGCAAACCGGACGACGCACAGCGACTGGCCGATCTCGCCCGGTTACGCCGGGTGCGCGACCGGATCGACCGCGAGTACGCGCGTCCACTGGACGTCGAGGCGCTCGCGCGGAGCGTCAACGTCTCCGCCGGGCACCTCAGCCGGCAGTTCCGCGCTGCTTACGGAGAGTCGCCGTATTCGTATCTGATGACCCGTCGCATCGAGCGCGCGATGGCGTTGCTGCGGCGGGGCGATCTGAGCGTCACCGAGGTGTGTTTCGAGGTCGGGTTCTCGTCGCTGGGCACCTTCAGTACGCGCTTTACCGAGCTGGTCGGGAAGCCGCCGAGCGTGTACCGCCAGGAGGAGACCGGAGCGACCGAGGGCATGGCTCCCTGTGTAGCGAAACAGGTCACCCGACCGATCAGGAATCGAGAAGCACCCCGTTCCACGCGCACATAGTGTTACCGCCATGGAGATGACCATTCACGCGAGCTTCCTCCCGCACACCGACCCGGAAGCGACGCTGACCTTCTACCGCGACGTTCTCGGCTTCGAAGTGCGCAACAACGTCAAGTACGGGGAAATGGCCTGGATTACCGTCGGCCCGCCCGGACAGCCGGACACCTCCGTCGTGCTGCAGCCGGTCGCCGCGTTCCCCGGCCTCACCGACGACGAACGCCGGATGATCGCCGAAATGATGGCCAAGGGCACCTACGCCGCGCTGAACCTGTCCACCAAGGACGTCGACGCGACCTTCAACCAGCTGCAGGCCAGCGACGCCGAGGTCGTGCAGGAGCCGACCGACCAGCCCTACGGCGTCCGCGACTGCTCGTTCCGCGACCCGGCGGGCAACCTGATCCGCATCCAGCAAGCGAACTGAAGAGACCCGGACCGGACCCCCGGGGAAAGAAACAGGGAGAGACGATGACCAAGGCCAAGGGGAAACCCGCGCCGGAACACGCCGCTGACAGCCACGACCTGATCCGCGTGCAGGGCGCCCGGGTGAACAACCTCAAGGACGTGAGCGTCGAACTCCCGAAGCGCCGGCTGACGGTGTTCACCGGGGTGTCCGGTTCAGGCAAAAGCTCGCTGGTGTTCAGCACGATCGCGGCCGAATCGCAGCGGCTGATCAACGAGACCTACAGCAGTTTCGTGCAGGGCTTCATGCCGACGCTGGCCCGTCCCGAGGTCGATGTGCTCGACGGGCTGACCACCGCGATCATCGTCGACCAGCAGCGGATGGGGGCCGATCCGCGCTCGACGGTCGGCACCGCCACCGACGCCAACGCGATGCTGCGGATCCTGTTCAGCAGGCTCGCCGAGCCGCACATCGGGTCTTCGCAGGCGTTCTCGTTCAACGTCGCCTCGGTCAGCGGCGCGGGCGCGGTCACCGTGCAGCGCGCCGGGAAGCAGATCAAGGAGCGGCGCAGCTTCAGCATCACCGGCGGCATGTGCCCGCGCTGCGAGGGCCGCGGTTCGATCAACGACATCGACCTTTCCCAGCTGTACGACGATTCGAAGTCGCTCGCCGAGGGCGCGCTGACCATCCCCGGCTACACGCCGGGCGGCTGGAACTACCGGCTCTACACCGGGTCCGGCCTGGTCGACCCGGACAAGCCGATCCGCAAGTACACGAAGCGCCAGCTGCAGGACTTCCTGTACAAGGAACCGACGCGGATGAAGATCGAAGGCATCAACATGACCTACGAGGGTCTGGTGCCGAGGATCCAGAAGTCGTATCTGTCCAAGGACGTCGAGGCGATGCAGCCGCACATCCGCGCGTTCGTGGACCGGGCGGTCACCTTCGCGACGTGCCCGGAGTGCGACGGGACGCGGCTGAGCGAGCTGGCGCGGTCGGCCAAGATCGACGGCATGAGCATCGCCGACGTGTGCGCGATGCAGATCAGCGACCTCGCCGAATGGGTCGGGAAGCTGTCCGATCCGTCGGTCGCGCCGTTGCTGAAGTCGCTGCACGAGACGCTCGAATCGTTCGTGGAGATCGGGCTCGGCTACCTGTCGCTCGACCGGCCCGCGGGCACGCTGTCCGGCGGCGAGGCACAGCGGGTGAAGATGATCCGGCACCTCGGATCGTCGCTCACCGATGTCACGTATGTCTTCGACGAGCCCACCATCGGCCTGCACCCGCACGACATCCAGCGGATGAACGACCTGCTGCTCCGCTTGCGGGACAAGGGAAACACCGTCCTCGTGGTGGAGCACAAGCCGGAGGCGATCGCGATCGCCGACCACGTGGTCGACCTCGGGCCGGGCGCGGGCACGAACGGCGGCACGGTGTGTTTCGAGGGCACTGTGGACGGTCTGCGCGCGAGCAAAACGTTGACCGGCAAGCACTTGGACGACCGCGCCGCGCTCAAACCGTCGGTGCGGGAGCGCACGGGCGTGCTGGAAATCCGCGGCGCGAACACGCACAACCTGCAGGACGTGGACGTCGACATCCCGCTCGGCGTGCTGTGCGTGATCACCGGTGTCGCCGGATCGGGCAAAAGCTCGCTGATCCACGGGTCCATCCGGGAATCCGAGGATGTCGTGTCGGTGGACCAGACCCCGATCCGCGGGTCGCGGCGGAGCAACCCGGCGACCTACACCGGGCTGCTCGAACCGATCCGCAAGGCCTTCGCCAAGGCCAACAACGTCAAGCCCGCCCTGTTCAGCGCCAACTCCGAAGGCGCGTGCCCGAACTGCAACGGCAACGGCGTCATCTACACCGACCTCGGGATGATGGCCGGGGTGGCCACCACCTGCGAGGTCTGCGAGGGCAAGCGGTTCGACGCGTCGGTGCTGGAGTACCACTTCGGCGGACGGGACATCAGCGAGGTGCTCGCGATGTCAGTCGCCCAGGCCACCGCCTTCTTCGCCGAAGGCGACGCGAAAACCCCCGCCGCGCACCGGATTCTCGAGCGGATGGAGCAGGTCGGGCTCGGCTACCTGACCCTCGGCCAGCCGCTGACCACGCTGTCCGGCGGCGAGCGCCAGCGGCTGAAGCTGGCGACGCACATGGGGTCGAACGGCGGCGTGTACATCCTCGACGAGCCGACCACCGGCCTGCACCTCGCCGACGTGGAACAGCTGCTCGGGCTGCTGGACCACCTGGTCGAATCGGGCAAGTCGGTGATCGTCATCGAGCACCACCAGGCCGTGATGGCGCACGCCGACTGGATCATCGACCTCGGTCCCGGGGCCGGCCACGACGGTGGGCAGGTGGTCTTCGAGGGGACGCCCGCCGAACTGGTGAAGAAGAAGCGGACGCTGACCGGGAAGCACCTGGCCGCTTACGTCGGCTAGCGCCGTGCGGGAGATCTGCGACGGGCAGATCTCCCGCCTGGTCCCGCCCCCACTGCGCGAACGGGTGACTGCCCCGGCATGATCGCGGAGTGACTTCCATCCGGCCCCCCGCTGTCGTGCTGCGCCGGTGGCTAGACGACGCCGGCACCCGCCGGCGGACGGTGTTCGCGCTGGTCATCGCCGCGGTCGCGGTGGCGGCGGCCATTCTGTGGCTCGTCTGCACGATGTGGCCGCTCGACCTGGAGATCTACCGGTCCGGCGCGCGGGCGCTGGCACAGGGCGAGGACGTCTACGGCCCGCTCCCGCCGACCCGCGCCGGGCTGATCCTGCCGTTCATCTACCCGCCGTTCGCGGCCGTCGTCTTCCTGATCTTCGCCGCGCTGCCGCTGCCGCTTGGCGCGATGCTGATGCTCGCCGTCTCGCTGACCGCGCTCTGCGGAACGGTCTACGTCGTGGTCCGGCCGCGCGCTCAGCGCCGGACCGCCTTGCTGGCCGCGCTGCTGATCGGTGCCGGTTCGCTGGCCTTCGAACCGGTCCGCGAAACGTTGTGGTTCGGGCAGATCAACCTGCTGCTGATGGCGCTCGTGGTGCTCGACTGCCTCGGCCCCCGGACCCGCCTGCCCCGCGGCGTCCTGCTGGGCCTCGCCGCCGCCATGAAGATCACTCCAGCCGGTTTTCTGCTGTTCTTCCTGCTGAAAAAGGACTTCCGCGCGGCGGTGACCACGGTGGTCACCTTCGTGCTCGCCGGTGCGGCCGGGTTCGTGATCGCGCCGGAAGCGTCGACGAAGTACTGGTTCGGCGGCGGGCTGACCGGCGCGTCCGGGATGAGCGGGTCGATCTTCGCGACGAACCAGACCATCCAGGGCGCGCTGCACCGGTTCGGGCTTCCGGACACGCCGACGCTGATCCTGGTCGCCGTGCTGACCTTGGCCGCGCTGGCGCTGACCGTCCCCGCGATGCTGCGCGCCGACCCACCGATGGCGTTTCTGCTCAACACCGCGGCGATTCTGGTGTGTTCGCCGATTTCCTGGTCACACCACTGGGTGTGGATCGTGCCCGCGCTCGTGCTGTTCGCCGCCCGGGCGCACACTCGGATCGCGGTCGCCGGTTTGGCCGCCGTGGCCGCGATTTTCGTGATCGCACCCCACACGTGGCTGCCGAAGAACGGGTACCGGGAGCTGACCTGGGGACCCGTCGAGCACGTGATCGGCAACAGCTATTTGCTGCTGGCGCTGGGGTTTCTCGGCTGGCAGTACTACGCGACGCGCCGTCAGACCGCCGCGGTCTGAGGCAGCAACGGCTCCGGCAGCCGATCCGCGTGCAGGACGTGCAACGTGCTGACCGCGCGGGTGAGCGCGACGTACAACCGTTGCAGCCCACGCTCTTCCGCCGCCACGATCCGCGCCGGTTCGACCACCAGGACGGTGTCGTACTCCAGGCCCTTCGCCAAACTCACCGGTGCCAGCGTGATCCGGGCGGCTCCGTCGGTACCCAGCACCGCGTGGTCCAGCCCGCGTTCGGTGAGGGCCCGGTGCAGCTCCGGGATGTCGTCGTCCGCCGCCAGCAGCCCAATCGACCCCTCCTGCTTGAGGGCGGTCGCGCACGCCATGACCGCGGTAGCGACCGTCTCGCCGGGAGCGGTTTCGGTGAGGTGCAAGGCGTCCGCGGAATGCCGGAACGACGTCGGACTACGCAGGTCAGGCGCGATGTGCGGAAGCAGCCGAGCGGCGAAGTCGAGCACGTCCGCCGGAACGCGGTAGCCGTGCGTGAGTTCCTCGATCCGCCCGGTGGATCGTTCGAGATGGGTCAGCACCGTGGCCCAATCGCGGACCGCGGACGGACTGGTCGCCTGCGCGACATCTCCGAGCACCGTGCACGCACCGGCCAACCGGCGCGCGATCGCCCGCAGATGCATTGGGCTGAGGTCCTGCGCTTCGTCCACCACCACGTGCCCCAGCTTCGCCGGACGCTCGACCAGCGCCGCGACCTCGTCGAGCAACGCCAGATCGAGCGTTGACCAGGTCATCGCCTTCCGACTGCGCGGACGCGGACGCAGCAGCACCTCCTGCTCCTCCGCGGTCAGCACCCCGTCCGCCGCCTCCGCAAGACAGTCCTTGTCGGTGAGCAGGTCGTGAATCAGCCGCGCGGGCTCGACCGCCGGCCACATCTCGCGGACCAGCTTGGTGATCGCGCCGTTGCGGCGGAGCTGATGCAGGGTCGCGCTCGTCCCGCCGGCCCGCTCCATCTCCCGGAGAATCCGATGCGCGAGCCGCTGGGCCAGCAGTTCGCGACCAGCGCTGTAGTCCGCGCCGCGGCTGAGGATTTCCGCCAGTTCCTCGGCGATGTCCTCCGGATACAGCCGCCAGGTCCGGTGCTGGTACTTGACCTCGAGCGTCCGGTCGACCGGCCGGATCCGCGCCCACAGCTGCCGCCGGACGACCTCCGCCATCCGGACGTCCCCCTTGACGCGTGCGGTGCGCGGATCGTCGACGCGCTCGGCCGGAAGCCCCGCGCCGGTCAGTTCGTCAATCGTGGCCTGGGAAACCGCCACCTCGCCGAGTGCCGGCAGCACGCCCGCGATGTAGGAGAGAAACGACCGGTTCGGCCCGATCACCGCGACCCCGCCGGCTTTCTGCAGCCGGACCCGCTCGGTGTAAAGCAGGTACGCCAGCCGATGCAGCCCGACCGCGGTCTTCCCAGTCCCCGGCGCGCCCTGAATGCAGAGCGTCCGGTCGACCGGTGCCCGGACCAGCCGCATCTGGTCCGGTTGAATGGTGGCGACGATGTCCCGCATCGGCCCCTGCCGCGGCCGCTCGATCTCCGCCGTGAGCAGCCGATTCGCCGACGAACCGGGCCGGTCGAGCGGTTCGTCCTCGTACGCGCTGAGCAGTCCCGCCTGATCGAAGCCGTAGCGCCGCCGGACCCGCACCCCCATCGGATGGTCGTGATCAGCTTCGTAAAACGCCCTCGCGAGCGGTGCCCGCCAATCGATCACCAGAGGTTCGCCGTCGTCGTCCCGGATTCCTCGGCGCCCCAGGTAAACCAGGTCATGCTCCGGCGACCGGGTATGCGACCCGCGCGCGGCTTCGTAGACCTCGCCCGGCGGATAGTCGAGGTGGCCGAAGAAGAGCGGCGCGTCGTCGATATCCGCTAGCTCCTCGGCGATCTCGGTGCGAAACTGCCGGAGGACGTGATTGAAGTACTTGTCGTCGACCGCGTCGCCCTCGCCCATCCCTGTCTCGATCGCGGAGTTGATCTCCTTCCGCATGCGGTCCAGCTCCGCGCGACAGGCCTGGAGATACTCGCGCTCCGCCCGGATCTCTGGTTCCACTCCCGCCCCCTGTTTTTTGACTAGGTTAAATATACAACTCAGTCAAGTTTTTATCCGGGTTCGGGTTCCGGCTAGGCTGACGCCCGTGACAGGACTGCGCGAGCGCAAACGCCGCCGCACGAGGGAAGCGATCGCCTCGGCGGCGCTGCGCCTGTTCCGGGAGTCGGGCTTCGACGGGGTCTCGGTCGCCGACATCGCGGCCGAGGCGGAGGTCTCGAAGCCGACGCTGTTCGCGTACTTCCCGACCAAGGAAGACCTGGTCATCCACCAATTCGCCGACGACAACGGCCCGGCGGAAATCGTCCGCGCCCGGGCGGAGGGCGAGTCGGCGCTGTCCGCGCTGGAACGGTCCTTCCTGGCGCGGCTTGCCGACCACGACCCGCTGACCGGCCTGAACGACTCGCCGGACGCGATCACCTGCCACACCCTGCTGTACTCGACGCCGTCGCTGCTGGCCCGGCTGGCCACGTACCTGCTGGAGAAGGAGCAGGAACTGGTCGAGGAACTGCAGGCGTCGTGCGGGGTTTCGGACGAGTTCACCGCGCGACTGGTGGCGGCGCAGATTTTCGGCGCGCAGCGGATTTTGGGGTTCCACAACGCCCGGGAGATCCGGTCCGGGCGAAGCGCCGCCGAGACGTATCCGGCGGCGGTCGACCGGGCGGAAGCGGCTTACCGGGTGTTGACGGAGGGGCTGTCCTCAGTGCTGTGACGCGGGGCGCGTGCCGTGAGGGGTTGTCGTCCGCGAGGGACCCTTCACGACCCCAGATTCCCATGCCGGGGACTTGATGCGGCGTTATGGGCGTAGCCGAGGCGTGTCCGCCCAGGCCGAAAAGGCTGGTGGACCGGGTTGGCTTGCGCCGAGCCGACGCGGGGCAGCGGGAGCTGAGTGTGTCGTCTGTGAGGGGGCCCCTGAGGGAATCTGATTCCCCCAGGGACCCCCTCACAGACCTGGAGAAACGGGCATTCCGGCGTCAATCGGGTATTTCACCGACCTGTGCGTCCTTTATGGACGGTCAACAGGCTGGGGCCGCCCGGCTTAAGCCCCTCGCGTTGGGAACCTGATTCCCTCAAGGTGGCCCTCACGGACCCTGAACCGGAACGGTTACGCGGCCGACTTGCGAGGTGTCACGTACCAAACCGTGCACCCCACCGCCACATACAGCAGCCCCATAATCCAAGCCACCCCCACATACCCGATGAGATGCGCGAACAACGCCACCAGCAACGGACCGGCCAAAGTGGACAGTCCGGCCCCGAGATTGAGGATCGACAGCGCCGCCCCCTTGTTGGACTTCACGATGTTCGCGACGATCGCGTCCAGCGGCACATACCCGGCGATGCACATCCCGAGCAGCAATCCCACGATCAGCAGCGCCCAGTAATTATGCCCAAACACCTGCGGCGCATAGAAAAACGCCAGTACCGACACCGCCCCGCCGAAGCCGCCGAAGTACGCGATCGTCCGCTTCCAGCCCATCCGGTCGCCGAGGTGTCCCGACAGCAGGTTGAACACGATGTTGGACAGCCAGATCGTTCCCCAGATGCTCAGCCATTCCGACGTGCTGTACCCGAACTGCTGCAGGTAAAGCGGCACGAACACCGGCAACCCGAACTGCGGCAACGTGTTCACGACGCGAATCCCGAGCACCAGCAACAGCCGCGGTTCGGTGCGCACGATGGTGAACAGCGACGCCAGTTCCCGCCACCGATGGGCGGTGCGGTCCGGTTTGATGTCGTCGCGGTTCAGCACCACGATCGCGAACGTGCCGAGCGCGGCCCACGCGATGGTGCACCACAGCACCGGAATCTCGCCCATCGCTTTGATCAGCAGGTCCGAACCGTACGCGCCGACCACGCTCATCCCGCCGGAAAAGGCGAACCAGAACCAGCCGTACGCCGCGCTCATCCGGTCGCGTTCGGCACGGTAGGCGATCCAGACCAGGAACGAATACGAGAACAGCGGATAGCTGAACCCCTTGATCGCGTAGCCGGCGAACAGCGCCCACACCGCCTGCTGCTGCACGCCGACCAGGACGAACAGCGTGGTACCGGCGGTGAACAGCAGGAACGCGATCAGCATGGTGCGTTTCGCGCCGACGATCTCGAAGAACACCCCGGACAGCCAGGACGCGATCGAAACCGTGACCCCGTAGGTGGAGAACACGGCGGCGACGACGCTGACGTCGACACCCCGGTCCACGAGGTACGGGCTCAGCCAGCTCAGTTCGAGACCGATGCCGACCATGAACAGGAAAATGCCGGCGAAACCCCAGGAGATCTTTTTCGGGATCCCGATCCGGGACAGCAGGTCTCGCGGCGGCGCTTCGGGGACGGTGTTGACCATGGGAGACAGCCGTTCTGTGCGGGCGCTACTGCGCGGTCCAGCCACCGTCGGCCGGCAGGATGACGCCGGTCAGGTAGCTCGACTCGTCGGAGGCGAAGAACAGGGCGATGTTGGCGATCTCCTCGGAGGTGCCCATCCGGCCGAGCAGGTTGTTCGAGAAGTGCTCCTCGTCCTCGGCGCTCTTGATCGCGTCGGCCATCATCGGGGTGCGGATCGAACCAGGGCAGATGCAGTTGACGCGCACGCCTTTGCGGCCGTAATCCACCGCCCACACCCTGGTCAGCGCGACGAGCCCGCCCTTGGACGCGGTGTAGGCGTCCGCGCCGGGCATGCCGACGATGCCGTTGATCGACGCGTTGTTGATGATCGAACCGCCGCCGCCCTCGATCATGATCGGCAGGACGTGCCTGGTCACATTGGCCGCACCGTCGAGGTTGATCTCCAGGATCTTGCGCCAGTGCGACGGAGGCGTGTCCAGCACCGTGGTCATGTTGTAGGTGTCGTTGGACGAGTAGCCGATCCCGGCGTTATTGAATAACACGTCGATCGTGCCGAACTCGGCGCGCACCGCGGCAATCGTTTCCGCGACCGCGGGTTCGTCGGAGATGTCTAGCTGGTGGAAGACGGCCCGACGCCCGGCCTCGGTCAGTTCGGCGGCCACGGCTTTGCCCTGGTCAGCGCTCCAGTCCAGCAGCACGACCGCCGCGCCCTCCTCGGCGAACCGGCGCGCGGCCGCGGCGCCCTGCCCGCTCGCGGCGCCGGTGATCACGGCGACTTTGCCGTCCAGCCTCATGAGCAACTCCTCTGTCTGTGATGCGATCACAGTGGAGGCTACGCTTTTGCGAAACTATCACACAAGACCTGATGTTTTTGAGAATTTGTGTGATAAAGTCACAACATCATCCGGACAGCGGCGAGGAGAGAGGTCCCATGGCGGGCGATGTCAGCGAGCGGCAGCGACTGATCCGCGAGTGCGTAGTGGCTCACGGCGAGATCACGTTCGCCGATCTCGCCGACGAGTTCGACGTCTCCGAGATGACGATCCGCCGCGACATCGACGTGCTCGCCGCCGCGGGTTCGGTGCGCAAGGTGATCGGCGGCGCGATCGCGATCGGCAAGTTCGCCGAGCCGTCCTTCGAGTCCCGCGCGGACCTCGAAGCCGCAGGTAAACAGCATATCGCCGAGGCCGTCGTCAGTCGGCTGCGCTCGCGGGAAACGGTGATCCTCGACAGCGGCAGCACCGCGCTCGCGGTCGCCCGGGCACTCAAGGGCTCCGGTCTCGGGCTCACTGTGCTGACCCCGAGCGTCCTGGTCGCGGTCGAACTCGCCGGCGAACCGGACACCACGGTGCTGCTGGCCGGCGGCCTGGTCCGGCCCGGCGAACTGAGCCTCATCGGCACCGAAACCGTCGAATGGTTCGCCCGCTACAACTGCGACACGTTCGTCATGGGCGTCGCCGGCGTGGCCGTCACCCGCGGGTTCACCGACTACCACCGCGACGAAAGCGCGGTGAAGCGCGCCGCGATCGCCGCCGCCGACCGGCTGATCGTGGTCGCCGATCACACCAAGCTCGACCGCTCCCACCTGGTCAACATCGCCCCGCTCGACGCGGCGGAAATCCTGGTGACCGACGGGGAGCCCGACCATCCGGTGGTCGCCGCGGCCGCGCAGAGCGGCATCGAGGTGATCACCGTGGCCAGCCCGAAAGCCAAGTCCTGACCTCGGCGATCAGCGCGGATCGCCGCTGCAGTACCGACAAGAAAGAGCACTCTCGCATGACCACCTGGCTTGACGACGTCTTCGCCGCGCCCAAACCGATTATCGCGATGCTGCACCTGTCCGCGCTGCCCGGCGATCCCGGGTACGACAGCGCGGCGGGCATCTCCGCGATCGTGGACCGGGCGAAGGCCGAACTGGACGCACTGCAGACCGGCGGCGTCGACGGCGTGATGATCTCCAACGAGTTCAGCCTGCCGTACCTCACCCAGACCGAGCCGATCACCGCGATCTCGATGGCTCGCGTCATCACCGAGCTGCTGCCCGAGATTTCCGTGCCCTACGGGGTAAACGTGCTGTGGGACGGCCGCGCCTCGATCGATCTCGCGGTCGCCACCGGCGCGCAGTGGGTGAGAGAAATTTTCACCGGCGTCTACGCCAGCGACTTCGGACTGTGGAACACCAACATCGGCGAGGTCGCCCGGCACCGGCACCGGATCGGCGCGGACGGCGTGAAGCTGCTGTTCAACATCGTGCCGGAATCGGCGGCGTACCTCGCCGAGCGGAGCCTCGCGTCCATCACCGCGAGCACGGTGTTCGCGACGCTGCCGGACGGGATCTGCGTTTCCGGCCTCACCGCGGGCGCGCCGACCGACACCCAGTCGCTGAAGATCGTCAAGGACGCGGCCGGTTCGGTGCCGGTTTTCGTGAACACCGGCGTGAAGGCGCACAACGCCGCGGACCAGCTGGCCATCGCCGACGGCGCGGTCGTGGGCACCTACTTCAAGGAGGACGGCGTCTTCGAGAACCGCGCGAGCGTCGACCGTGTGCGCGAACTCGTCGGTGCGGTGCGCGACTTCCGCAAGACCCTGTAAGGCTCGGTAAGGAAAAACCATGACTGTCGTGCTCGGGGTGGACATCGGCACCTATGAGGCGAAAGGCGTGCTGGTGCGCGCGGACGGGCACATCGTCGCGCAGCACCGGCGGCCGCACCGGGTCACCGTACCCGCGCCGGGCTTCCTGGAGCACGACCCGGAAACCGTGTGGTGGCAAGGCTTCATCACGGTCGCCACCGCCCTGCTCGCCGAAAGCGGACTGTCCGCAATGGACATCGCCGCGGTGGCGGTGAGCGGGATCGGCCCGTGCGTCCTTCCGATCGACGCCGGCGGAAATCCGTTGCGCGGCGCGATCTTGTACGGCGTGGACGCGCGGGCCGAGGAGCAGATCGCCCAGCTCAACGACGCGCTGGGCCCGGTCGAGGTGCTGCGCAGCGGTACCTCGCTCACGTCGCAGTCGGCGGGTCCGAAGGTCAACTGGATCGAACAGCACGAGCCAGAAGTCTTCGCCCGCACCGCGAAATTCGTGACCTGCCAGACGTTCGTCACCGGACGGCTCACCGGCCGCTGGATCATCGACTACGCCACCGGCGCGTATTACCACCCGTTCTACGACCAGCGCACCCACACGTGGAACCTCGACGGAAACCCGGGCACGCTGCGGATCGAGCAACTGCCCGAACTGGGCTGGTCATCCGACATCGCCGGTGAGATCACCGCGTGGGCCGCGGCCGAAACCGGGCTTCGCGCGGGCACTCCGGTGCTGGTCGGCGCACCCGACGCGGCCGCCGAAGCACTCAGCGCGGGCGTGACCTCGCACCGCGACATGATGCTGATGTACGGCTCGTCGCACTTCCTCATCGAAGTGCTGGACACGCCGCACAACTCGCCCAACCTGTGGCCCGCCCCGTTTCTGTTCCGCGACACCTACCTGCTCGCCGCCGGAACCGCGACCGCGGGCAGCTTCACCCGCTGGTACGCCGACCTGCTGGCCCCCGACGCGGGCGGCAGCGACGAGGTGTTCGGCGAACTCGCCGACCTGGCCGCGAAATCCCCGCCCGGCGCACGCGGCCTGCTGGCCCTGCCGTACCTGAGCGGCGAACGAACCCCGCTGTACGACGCGGGCGCGCGCGGCGCTTTTCTCGGTCTGTCCCTGGACCACAACCGCGGCGACCTGGCCCGGGCGGTAGTGGAGTCGATCGCCCACAGCGCCGCCGCCGCGCTGCGCTCGTTCGACGCGGAAGGCCTTCCACCCCAACGCATCCGGGCGGTCGGCGGCGGTACGAAGAACCGCGTCTGGGCCCAAGCGGTCACCGACATCAGCGGCTATCCACAGGAAATCGTGTCCGGCCCCGGCGCGGCCTACGGAGACGCCATGCTCGCCGCCCGCGCGGTACTGCATCCGCGCGACCTCGACCAATGGGTCACCCCGACCGCGACCCTCGTGCCCCGCCCCGAGCACACCGCGTTGTATGCCCGGCAACGCGAACTGTTCGACGAGTTCTACCGCGCCACCCGGCCGATCCTGGCCGGCCTGACCGAACTGAGGGAGTCATGACCGACCAGCGCTGGGCGCAGCTAGCCGACCACATCGCGACCCGGCTGGAGGTGACGGCCGACTCGCGAGTGAGCATTTTCGTCAACGACGCGGCCGCGCTGCCCGGTGCGCACGCGCTGATCCAAGCGGTCACCCGGCGCGGCGCGGCCGTGCAAACCGTCTACACCAGCGAATTCGCCGAAGCCGACGCACTGGCCGCGTACGACCTGGACCAGCTCGCCGCCCCCGCGCCGGTCGAACGCGCCGCGATGGAATGGTCCACCGTGCACGTTTCACTGCGTGCCATGCTGTGGCCGGAAGCCGACACTTCGTCCATTGTGGACCTGCCACAACGCCTGGCCGCCTTGCGTACCGCCAAGGGCGTCGTCTCCACCCTGCGCTGGCAAGGCACCCGCTGGGCAGTGGTGCGCGTCCCGACCCCGGACTGGGCCGCCCGGATCAACGTCCCGGCGGAAACCCTGCTCAACGAGTTCTTCGCCGGTGCCCTGGACGACTGGGACGCGAACCGCGAGCGCTGGCAACCCGTCGCCGACGCCCTCACCAACGGCGCGGAAGTCACCATCACCTCCGCCGACACCGACCTGACCCTCGGCATCGCCGGCCGCCGCGGCGTCCTCTTCGCCGGAGACGCGAACCTCCCCGACGGCGAAGTGGCCACCGCCCCGATAGACAACCAGGTCGATGGCCACATCACCTTTGCCGGCACCGCGATTTTCGCCGGTCAGGTCTTCGAGGATCTCCGGCTGGACTTCGCCGCCGGCCAGGTCGTGGACGTCCGGGCCACTCGCGGCGCGGAGGTCGCCCGCGCCCTCATCGACACCGACGAAGGCTCGCATCGGGTCGGTGAACTGGGCATCGGCGTGAGTTCCGCGGTCCGGCAATGGACCGGCGACCTGTTCATCGACGAGAAGATCCTCGGCACCGTGCATCTCGCGCTGGGCCGGGCGTACCCGGAATGCGGCGGGGTGAACCAGTCCTCGCTGCATTGGGACATCGTCAAGGATCTCCGGTCGGGTGCCCCCGGTGGCGGCGGCACCCTGGCGATCGACGGAACCCCCGTCGTCGACCGCGGCCACGTGGTGTGGCCTGGGCTGAGCTAGTTCTGGTCCGGGTTGTCGATCGGCGCGCCGTGGTATCCGGTGCCCTGGTCCTGCGCGGCCGGCGGGTCGACCGGAACCCCGTGGTAGCCGGTCCCCTGCTCCTGGCGGTTCGGAGCGTCCGGGTTGTCGATCGGGGCGCCGTTGTAGCCCGTGCCCTGCTCCTGCGGGTCCGGAGTGTTCTCGTCCTTGGGCGGGGTGGTGTGCATCTTGAGGCCGTCCTTCTCGCACCGGACCTCGTGCGAGCCCTCCGCACCGGTGTCGGTCAGGCACTGCCAGCCCTGGACGGTCATCATGTAGTTGACCCCGACGGCCTTGTCGATATTGTCGAAGTATTCGGTCATCACGTTGAACGCTTCGGTGCAGCCAACCGTACCGGCTTCAGTCGCATCAGCAATCAAAGAAACCTTGCGCGGCCCGACGGTTCCACCGTGCGCACTGCAATTAACGTCCTCCGAATTACCCCCGCCACCGCCGCTGCCGCCCTTTTTTACCGGCGCGTCCGGCTGCTGGACCTGGCTCTTCGCCGCGACGTTCACCGGGGCGGACTGGTTGCTCGCCGGTGCGGCTGAATTCTGTCCAGAGCACGCGGAAAGCAGCGCGACCGCACCCAGCGCCGCTCCGACGGTGGCCAATTTGACAGTCTTCCTGAGCATTTCAATTCTCCCCTGACCAGCTCTTGGCTTTCCCTTTGCCTATAGAGACGCACGGTGCCGGAGGGGGTTGCGAAGAAATTCCCGCGGACTTCTCGACTGGCGGGCATCAGTCCCAAAACCGCACTTCGGGGTACCGCTGCGACGGCCCGTCCAGCAGCCGCTGATGCGCCCCGCGCAGGTGCTCGTCCAGGAACGCGGTCAAGTACGCCTCGCTGACCCGGATCCCGCGCGACGGATCGATCCCCAGCCCCGGCAACGGCACCCCGGCCTGCTGGCACAGCAGCAGCTGATCGGTGAACATGCTGTGTTCGCCGCCGTCGACGGTGAGCCACCGCTTCCACCCGGTCATCCCGCGCCACGCCTCGTCCCACGAGGGGTCCAGCGTCCCGCCCGGCGCGTGCTCGGCCACCCCGAACTGCAGAAACGGCCGGTCCAGCCCGGTCACCGGCAGGTAGTACTTGCCGTCCAGCGCCGCCCCGGCGCGGATCCGCCGGTCGGCCAGCATCGCCGGGGGCGTGGCGGCCCCGCCGATCGATTGCCCGATCATCGCGATCCGCCGGTCGTCGATCAGCCGTCCGCCGCCCCACACCGGATGCCGCCCGACGAGCCGATCGAGTACGAATGACACATCCGCTGCCCGGGCCTTGACGAGCTTTTCCCAGTCCTGGATCTGGCAGGCCACGCATTGCGTCGTGTGCCCGTCCGGGAAGGTCGTCGCGGTCGATTCGTAGTTGTGCCCGATCCCCGCCACGACGTACCCGCGGCTGGCCAGCTCCTCGGCCAACGACGACAACGTCGCGCGCGGCAACGTGAACCCCGGCGAGAGCACGACCAACGGCATCCGCCGGTACTGCGGCGGAGCGTCCACAGTGGAATGAAGCCGGACCTTGGTCAGCAGGTCCCTTGCCATCGCCGGGTCTTCCAGCTCCGCCACCATCAGCTCGGATTCCCGCTGCGTGACGTACTGCGTGGCCCGGCGTCCCGGAAACTGCGCCGGGTACCACAGCGTGACCATCATTTCCCGCCGCTGCGAAGGAACCCACGGATCCGCACGGGAGGTGTCGGTGAAGTGAAAGGTGGAGGTCCCGACCGGACTGAACCCAGTGGGTTCCGGCAACGCCAATCGCGGTGCCGCCTGCGCTGTCCCCGCCCCCACCACTACCAGCATCGCCGCGACGATCGCTATCACGCGCAGTCTCATGCTCTCAGCATGGAGCCGCTCGCCCCTAAGCGGCATCAGTGATGTCCCGGATAAAACCCCGGCTCAGCCGACCACCTCCGCCAGCCGGGCAACGTCGTCCACCTCATCAGTCACCGGCACGAAAACCAGCTCATCCACGCCCAGCTCCGCGAAGTCCGCAATAGACTTCCGCACCATCTCCGCGGACACACACGGCACCACACTGTCCGCGACTTCCTTCGGTGCCAACCGATAGAAGTCCCGCACATTCGCCAACCCGGCATCGACGTCGCCCAACCCGAAGTAAGCCAGCGAAACCAGCCGCGGCTCTCCAGACCGGCCACTCTCGCGCCAAGCCCGTTTCGCCGCTTCAAACCGAGGAGCACTCGCCGCCACCGACCCCGACCCGGCGATGTAGCCCGTCCCCCACCGCACCATCCGATGCAAGGCCTGGTCGGTGTATCCGCCGAACAACATCGGCACCTGCCGGGCCCCAGCCGGCACCGCCGGATTCTCCCCGACCGGCTTGCCGCTCCACACGTTGCGGTAAATCTCCAGGTCAGCGTCGAACCGCGCACCACGCCCGCGGGCCCCAAGCCCAGGCACGGTGAACTCCTCCTCCCGCAGCCCCACCCCGACCCCGAACGTCAGCCGGTGCCCGGAAACCCCGTCGATGCTCGCGATTTCCTTGGCCAGCAACGCAGCCGGCCACGTCGGTGCGAGCAATACGCCGCTGAGCAGCCCGATCCGAGACGTCGCCCCCGCCGCGGCGGCCAGCGAAACCGTGTCGCTCACCCCCGGGTACGCGTACCGGCCGATCGTCGCCAGCGTGGAAAACCCCGCCTCCTCCGCCCGCGCCGCCCACCGCGGCACGACCGAGGGATCGACGTCGCGCACTTGATTCGGAAGTCCAATACCGATCCGCACCAGATTGTCCTCTCGATGCTGTTGCCCTACCCGGCAGCGAATGACAGCATGCTGTCATGTCCGACAAGCTAGCGATACGACAGCATGCTGTCAAGAAGGCCTGCGACGCCTACAACGACCTCATGGACGAGGTCATCCGGCTCTCCGACGTCCTGGAGGCAGTCGGCAACGGCATCGCCCGCCCCACCGGGCTGAGCGTCGCGCGGTACCAGGTGCTGGCCGCGGTCGAAGCGGAACCCGCGCCGGTCGCGACCATCGCCGCCCAGCTGGGTCACACGAGGCAGAGTGTCCAACGCGTCGCCGACCTGCTCGTCGACGACGACCTGGCCCGCTACCGCCCGAACCCCGCGCACCAGCGCGCCAAACTGCTCGAAGCCACCCCGACCGGGCTAGCCGCCTTGCACCGAATGCAAGCGGCGTACGACGACCTGGCTCTGCGCACGACCGACGGCCTAGACCTGGAACGCCTGGACTTGGCCCGGCAGACACTCATCGAACTGCAGCACCGGTTGCGCTCCGAACTGCCCTAAGCTGAACGCGATGCGCAAGCGAAAGACGCTGCCGAAGAACTTCGGCGAGATGCTGACGTCCGCCTCGCTGGCCGAACTCCAAGCCGTCTTCAACCGCACCGAACTCGACGCGCGCGGTGGCTACAGCAAGCACACGGCGATCGGTTACCTCGACTGCCCGGACGACCTCATCGTCTGGCTAGTCGGCCAGGGCCTCGACGTGGACGCCACCGACGAGTACGGCGAGACTCCACTGTGGACAAGAGCCGCGCGAGGCGACGCCGCGCAAATCCCGCTGCTGCTTTCCCTCGGCGCTGACCTCGAACGACCACGCCGCTTCGGCGGCACCCCATTGCACGGCGCAGCCAGCAACCAGCAGCCGACAACGGTGCGCGTCCTGATCGAAAACGGCGCGAACGTCCACGCCACGAACGGCGGCGACACTCCGTTGCTGTCCGGGCTACAGCAGACCGCGAACATCGGGATCGCCGGCATGGCCGAAACTGCCGCCCTCCTCCTCGACGCCGGCGCGACCGTGCCCGACAAGGCGCGAGAGCAGGTACGCCGGATCGGCACCAGCTTCGAGTTCCACCGCACAAACTTCAATCCCGGCTACCGCGACGAGGCCGACGCCGGGCTGAGCGAGCTGTACCGCCTGTTCGACGTCGAGCCGATCCCACGGCGGCAGATGCACGACGGCACCTCCCTGATCACCGTCCCCGACGGCCCCTGGCAGAAGCAGCACGAACAGCTGTGGGACCTGCTCGTACCGTCCTCCGGCGCGGCGGAAACCGTGCAGGGAGAAGTGCTCCGACTGTCCGGAAAGATCGCTCGCGAGATTCTCGACAACGGCAGCGTGAACTGGGATCGCAGCTTCCGCACGATGACCGACGCGCTCCCCGGCTACTTCGCGTCCGGCACTCCGCTGCCCGAACTTCCGGAAGCACAGCTCCTCGCCAAGCGCATTCGCTCCGGCAACGGCGACGACGAGCTGGAGCGGCTCTCCGAACTCGCCGTCACCTGGGTCCGCCTCAACCCGACCCCTCTTCCGTTGGCTCCGCCCAAATACGACCGCTAGCCAGACAGCACCGCGGCTAACTGCTTGGCCAGCCACCGTTCATACGCCGCCGGTTTCCACCCGCACCGCTGGACAAGCCGGTCGTACACTTCGGGCGCGGTCAGGGTCCACACCGCATCAACCGCCTCGTCGAAATCGCGCGACGCCAGTTGCCCGCGTTCGGCGATCCCGCGCAGGCTGTGCGTATTGCCCCTCCGGCGTTCGGTGTCGATGGTCGCCACGAAGGCCTCCAGCACCGGATCGCCGCCGGGTCCGTGCGCGACCAGCACCCCGAGCAGCGGACCGACCCGGTCGTAGATCGTCCGGCTCCACGCGGCGTACGCGGCCGCATAGGACGGCACATCGACCGCGTCGGCCACCCGGCGGAACTCGGGACGCTCGCTCATCGGCGTCTGTTCCTCGTCGCCGGCGAGCAGGACGTCGTACACCGCCTTGATGACCTCGGCCTTTCCGCCGACGGAGTTGTACACCGTCTGCGGGCTAACCCCGGCCGTCTTGGCGAGCCCGGTGATCGTCATGCCCGCATAGCCGCCGCCGTCCAGCAGCAGGGCACGCGCCGTCCGCACGATGTGCGCGCGCGTGGCCTGCGCCTTCTCCTCCCGCTGCGGGGCGCTGTACTGCCTTGCCACGACGCTCCCAATCCGTTAGATTCAAATTCCACTGGATTCGACTTCCAGCCAACCTCCGAGAGGAGCGTAGCCGTGAACAACCCCGCACGCACCGCCGCCCTTGCCGTCTTCGACGCGATCAACACGGGAGAGCTGGCCGTCTTGGACGCGCTGGTCACCCAGGACTTCGTCGACCACGGATCGCCGTTCCCGCTGCCGCCCGGGCCGGCGGGCTACCGGCAGATCCTCACCTTCGTGCACCACGTGCTGAACATCAGATACACCCTCGAAGACGTCTTCGACACGGACGACCGCGTCGTCATCCGCGCGACCGCGGCCGGAATCGGAGTCGACGCGATCCACGGCCAGGGTGCCGACGGCAAGCCGTACCGGATGACCACGGTGCACATCTTCCGTACCGAAGGCCCCCTGCTCGCCGAGCACTGGGGCGTCCGAGACGAACTCGGCACGCGCATCCAGCTCGGCACCCTTCCCGCACCCGACCCCGCCGCCTTCGCCCCGCAAGGCGGCTAAGCAGTCCGGGACAGGCTGCGCACCATCCGGTACCGCCGGAACCCGCTGTCCCGCACTCCCGGAAACTCCTGCACCTTCTGCCATTCATCGGACACCCCGACCGTCCCCCGGCCAGACGCCGCCAACGCGTCACGATGCGACTGCTCGTCCGCCCACTCCGCGTAGTTGAGCACCCGCGTCCCGTCGGTGCTGACATGGAAGTGCCCGGAAATCCCGCCAGGAACCGGCTTGTCCTCACTGGCCATCGCCCCGAACACGGTGTCGACCCACCGCCGCTGCCGCTGCGCGTCGGCGCCGTCGAACTCGACGCTCACCACCACGACACACCCCGGAATCGCCGCATTCCCCCGTTTTCCGCTGCGGTACAACCGATACTCGACCGGCTCACCCCCAGCCACCCGGCGAACCAGCTCGGCGTCGGCCGCTCCCGCCGCCCACTGGGTGTAGACCAGCGACGCCTCGCCATCGGTACTGGCCAGCACAGAGAACGAGACCAGCCCCACGGGCCATGGCTCGTTTTCCAGCCGCACAAGCACTTCCGCCGAACCAAGGCCGGTCTCCGCGACCAGCACCGCATCGACGTCCGTACGTGCGAAATCCGGCCGCACAACCTGGTTAACAGTCATGAATCCAGGGTGAAACTTCAAGGGAGGATGAAGTCAAGTCAGGGCGTCCGCCGGCCGGGAGCACCGAAAGCGGCGGCCAGCTTGTCCGGACGGCTGGGCGCCCCGCAATGGTCGCCCAGCGCCAGCTCAGCCCCGGCGGCCCGCCAGAACTGGGCGTGCCCGGCGTTGGCCAGGCTGTCCACGACCACCTCCGCGCCGGCCCGGCGAGCCAAGCCGGGCAGCTCCCGCAGCAGGTCGACCACCGGCGAGTCCGGCGCGACCTCGTCGAGCAGCCCGCAGTCCAGCCGCACGCCGTACACCGGCAGTTCGGCCACCGCGGACAGCACGCCGTCGCCAATCCCGCGGGCGCTGATCACCGTCCGCACACCGAGGCCGGCCAGCGCCCGCAGGTTGCCCCTCGCCTCCCCGAGGTCGGCGGCCAGCGCCAGCATCGGCAGCTCGACCAGCAGCCGCTCGGCCGGGAACCGCGTCTCCTCCAGCACTCCAGCCACCCGGGCAAGCAGGTCCGTGTCGGCCGCCTGGTGCGGGCTCAGGCTGACCAGCAGTCGCAGGTCACGGTCCATCCGTTGCCGCCACCAGCTCACCTGCTGGCAGCCGGTCCGCAGCAGCCATTCGCCCAGCGGCAGCATCAGCCCGGTGGTCTCGGCCAGCCGGCGGCAGCGCTGGTCGGACAGCACGCCCGCACCGGGCGCGTCCCAGCTGAGCAGCACCTCCACCCCGTGCACCGCGCTGTCGGCCAGCCGCACCAGCGGCCGGTACCACGCCTGCACGTCCCCGCGCTCGAAAGCGCCGGGCATGACCGCGGCCAGCGCGTCAGTTTCGCGGTGCTGCCGGGTCTGCTCGGGACGGGACAGCTCCCACTGCCCGTGCCCGTTGGCCTTGGCCCGGCTCAATGCCTGGTGGGACTCGCGCAGCAGGTCGGCGGCCTCGCTGCCCTTGGCGACCCGGTTGACCACGCCGATGCTGACCGACAGAGCCAGCCCGTGTCCGTCCACATAGGTCGGTTCGGCCAGTTCCTCGCGCAGCGCGTGCACCAAGTGCTCCGGGTCCGGGGTGTCCGGCGTGTTCTCCACCAGCACCGCGAACTCCGCGTCGCCGAACCGGGAGAGGATGGCCTTTTCCGTGGCCAGCACGGACTTCAGCCGTTGCGCCACGGTGATCAGCAGCTGTTCGGCAGCGCGCTCGCCGAGACCGTTGCGCACCACCGCGAAGGCGTCCAGCTCCAGCCGCAGGAGCGTCACGCCCAGCTCCGGATCGGCCCTGCCCAGCGCGGCTTCCATCCGCGTGCTGAAGCATTGCCGGTTGGGCAAGCCGGTGAGCACGTCGTGCAGCGCCTGCCGGCTCAGCTCGTTCTGCAGCAGGAACAGTTCGGTGCCGTCCTCGACCACGGTGACGAAGTGGCTGGGCCCATCGCCGGCCCCGCGCAGCAGCGAGGCGGTCAACGACACTGACACCGGCTCGCCGTCGCGGTCCAGCAACCGCTGGGACTGCTTGAGCCGCTCGGCCTTGCCGGCCAGCAGCGAGCGGTAGTCCTCCCGCAGCACCGGTGCGTAGTCGGGATGTACCAGTTCGAACAGGTCGCGCCCGGTCAGCTCGTCCGGGGCGTGCCCGAGCATGACGCCCGCCGCGGCGTTCACGGTCACCAGCTTGCCGTCCAGGTCAGTGACCAGGATGCCGCTGGCCGAGGACGTGGCGACTTCGTCGAACCGCGCCTGTGCGGTCCGCAGCTCGTACTTGGCGTCCCGCACGGCTTTGAGCAAGGACAGTTTCAGGCTCTCCTGTTGGGCGAGGGTGGCTCCCTGCGCGGCCGCCACCACGCTCGCAGCCAGTGCGCCGAGCACTCCCACCACTCGTTCGGCGAACTCTTCGGCGGGCTGGAACTCGGGCAGCGTGAGCAAACCCTTGCCAAGCACGTCCATGGTGACGGTGAGCGCCTGCCCGCCCGTGCAGTTCAGCTCGACCAGCCGGGCACCCGCGGCCTTCAGCGAACCGGTGCGGCCTTGGCTCTCGTGCACCTCGGCGCACAGGTCGTCCACCAGTGCGGCCAGCTCGGCCTCGAAGGTGGCGTGCGCCAGCGGCACGTAGCCGATCCCGCCCAGCAAGTAGGCCCACTTGCGCGCGAGCAGGCCGCGTGCGCGGTGCCCGTCTTCGGACGGTTCCGGGATCGGGTGTCTGCCAGGGTCGGTCATGGGTTCAGGACTTCCGCGCCACACCTGCGTAGATCAGCTCGTTCCACGACGGGTCCTCGGCGATGTCGGTGGGCCCGGCCGGCCGCCAGCTGCCACAGCCCACGAGGCCCGGCTCGTCCAGTGCCAGGTTCCCGAGCAGGCCGAGGACCTGGTCGTGGGAACGGGGGTAAGGCACGTCGCCGCGCCGCCGCGCCATCTGGTCGCTGGCCACGGCGAACGACTCCTGGTGCGCGTCGGAGTTGATGTGGGTGAAGGCCATCAGGCTGCCTGGGGCAAGGGGTTCCTGGTAGGCGCGCACCAGACCGGCCGGGTCGTCGCCGTCCGGGATCCAGTGCAGCAGCAGCATGCACAGCAGGCCGACCGGCTCGGAGAAGTCGATCAGCCGCCGGACCTCCGAGCTGTTCAGCACCCCGGCCACGTCCCGCACGTCCGTGTGCAGCACCGCGGTGCGGTCGTTGCCCGCCAGCAGCAGCTCGCTGTGCGCGATCGCCACCGCGTCCTTGTCGACGTAAACCACCCGGGCCTCGGGCACCTCCCGCTGGGCGATCTCGTGCACGTTGCCCACGGTGGGGATGCCCGCGCCCAAATCGAGGAACTGGCGGATGCCTTGCGCGAGCATGTACCGCACCGCGCGGCCGAGGAAGGCGCGGTTGAGCCGGACCGACTGCCGGATCCAGGGCAGGGTCTGCTCAAGGCGGTCCGCGGTGGAACGATCCGTCTCGAAATTGTGGTTGCCACCGAGCCAATAGTCGTAAATCCGGGCGACATTCGGTGAACTCGTGTCTACTCCGGCCGGGACCCAGTCCCGTGTAGCCGCCATCGCGCACCTCGTCGGTTGGGGAGCCCGAACAGCATACCCACCTCGGATGGCGATAACTTAATACATCAATCGGGGGCAGGTTCGACCCATTCGGGCGCTACCGATCCGGCTGAATGGCCCGTAAGGTAGCTGCCTTCCGAAATTCCCTTCCATGCCAAGGAGTTCTCGTGACCGTCCGGGTGGCCCCCGGGCGGTGGCCGTTGCTGGGACACACACTCGCGCTGGTCCGCCGTCCCGCCCCGTTCACCGCCGGATTGCGGGAGCACGGCGATGTGGTCAAGGTGCTTTTAGGCCCGCTCCACACCTATTTCCTCACGAATCCGGAAATTATTCACCGCGTGCTGGTGACGAATGGATCGAGCTTCGGCAGCGGAATCATGTTCCGCAAATTCCGCCCGTACGCGGGCAACGGCCTCGCCCTGTCCGACGGGCCCTTCCATCGCAGGCAGCGCAAGCTGATGCTGCCCGCCTTCGACCAACGGCATCTGCGCCGCTACGCCGAGGGCTGGGTCCGGGCGACCACCGCGCTGGCCGAGTCCTGGCAGCCGGGCGAGGTGCGGCAGATCGACGCGGACATGCAGGCGCTGGCGATGACCAACGTGGGCGAGGCACTGTTCGGCAGCGAACTGGGCGAAGAGGCGATCCGCGAGGCCCGGCGCTCGATCCCGCTGATCATTCAGCTGGGCATGTACCGAGTGCTCTCCCCGGGCTTCGCGGAGAAGCTGCCGTTCAACCGGCGCTTCGACCAGGCCATCGTGCGGATGAAGGCCGTGGTGCGGGACCTGATGGCGAGCCGCGACGCCGACACCGACTGCGGTGACCTGCTGTCCACGCTGCTGTTGGCCAGAGACGCCGAGACCGGGGAGCGGATGACCCGGGAGCAGGTGCACGACGAGGTGATGACGCTGCTCACCGCCGGCACCGAGACCACCGCGCTGATGCTGGCCTGGGCCTGTCACGAACTGGGCCGCAACCCCGCCATGGCCGAACGGGTTCAGGCCGAGCTGGACCAGGTGCTGGGCGGACGCCCGGTGAGCTTCGACGACCTGCCCGCATTGGTCTACACCAGGCAGGTGGTCAGCGAGGTGCTCCGGAAGTACGCGCTGTGGATCCTGATGCGCCGGGCCGAGCAGGAGATCGACCTCGGCCCGGTAGCGCTGCGGCCCGGCGACGAGGTGATGTTCAGCCCGCTCGCGATGCACACCGACCCCCGCTACTGGGATCACCCGGACGTCTTCGACCCGGACCGCTGGGCCACCGCCCGGGTGCGGTCGCTGCCGCCGGGCGTGTTCATCCCGTTCGGCAACGGGATCCGGCAATGCGTCGGCCACCTGTTCGCCCGAGCCGAGGTGGCCATCGGACTGGCCACGATCTTCGCGCGATGGCGCCTCGAACCCGCCGGCCCGGTCCGGGTGCGGTACACCACGATCGCCTACCCGCGGGGCATGCCGATGACGGTGCGCCCGCGGGATTAGTCGTTCTCTCACAACGGAATACGGAGTCTTCGTGCGTCAACTTCTGCGCCGCGCCACCGCCGCCGCGGCCGCTCTGCTGTGCGCCGGTACGGTGCTTGCCCCAGCACCGGCATCCGCCGCCGAAGCGGTCTGCCAGGACCTGAACATCCCCGTGTCGCTGGTGGACGTGCCGCTGCTCGGGCTCAACGACCAGACCATGTACGGCAGGCTGTGCGTCCCGCCGGGCGGCAGCCGCACCCTGCAGGTGCTGGTGCCCGGCGGCACCTACAACTCGACCTACTACGACCCGCCCGGCCTGCCGGACACCCAATCGTTCCGCAAGGCGGTGAACAACGCCGGATACGCCACCCTGGCGATCGACCGGGTCGGTTCGGGACGCAGTTCCAAGCCGCCGAGCCAGCTGATGACCTCGAGCACCCAGGCCAACGCGGTGCACCACGCCATCCAGGCGATGCGAAAGGGCTTGCTGGGCCCCAAATTCGACAAGATCGTCCTCGTCGGGCACTCGCTCGGATCGGCCACCACGATCATCGAGGCAGCCACCTTCCGCGACGTGGACGGCGTGGTGGTCACCGGCTTCACCCACCGAGTCGCCGCGCTGACGGTGCTGCCCACGGTGGCCGCGCTGAGCCCGGCGGTGCTGGACGGGCAGGCAGCCAAGCTCGCCGGACTGGACGCGGGATACCTGACCACGCTGAAAGGCATGCGGTACTCCGCCTTCCACAACCCGGGGCCCTTCGACCAGCAGGTCATCGACGTCGACGAGGCGAACAAAGACCTGATCGCGCCCGGGGAGATCGTGGACGCCGTCCTGATCGGTTTGGTGCTGCCCTACAGCAGGCGGATCAACGCGCCGGTGCTGGTGGCCATGGGCGAGAAGGACAACGTGTTCTGCGGCCCGCTGGCCAGCGACTGCTCCAGCGCGGAAAACCTGCGCCAAGGTGAGGCGGCCTACTACTCGCCCGAGGCGAGGCTGCGCACATTCGTGGTGCCCGGCTACGGACACTCGATCAACTACGCGCCCAACGCTCCGCTGCTGCACAACGCCGTGACCAGTTGGACGAACGAAATGGTCGGCCAGTAGCGCAGGAAGGATCTGAGACGACGAAGGCCAGGTCCGGCGATATGCCGCTGACCTGGCCTTTGTCACGTCCCCAAGCAGGTGGACCTGAGGGGAATCGAACCCCTGACCCCCGCCTTGCAAAGGCGGTGCTCTACCAATTGAGCTACAGGCCCGGTGCGGACCGAGGTCCGCCAAGTGTGCGTCAGTTGCGCGACGCGTCCGCGGCCTTGGCCGGCGCGCTGCCGTTCGCCGACGGGGCGGCAGGCGTGGTGGCTTCCCGCCACAGGTCAGCCTCGGCCTTGGCCGCCTTGTTCCGCTTGACGACGAACAGGACGCCGCCCGCGACGACCGCGAGTGCCAACAGCTTCTTCACCTGAAGCCCCCTTCTGAGTGCTTGCGCTACCCCACGATGCTACCGGACCCGCCGCACGGCCGGTCCGGCGGTTCTCGTTCCACGTGGAACACCGCACGGAATATCCGGAGTGCTCGGTCCGTTGAAACCGACGGCCTCCGCGGCCACGCAACGCTCAGCCCTGCCGGTCCTTCTCTTCCCGGCAGGGCTGACTTGTCTCCGCCAGCCGCGCACGGGTGCCGGCGAGACCGGATTCGACCAGGTCAGGCCTGCCGTTCTCCAACCCGTACGTCACCTCGTACCACGGGCCCAGCTGATTCCACGCCCACGCCCGACGGCGCAGGTCCGCCGTCACCTCGTACTCCGCCGAGAACGCCGCGACACACTCCGCCGAGGTCCCGAACAGCAGCCAAGCCAGGTCCCGCGCCGGATCGCCGATCGACACGTCGGACCAGTCGATCACCCCGCTCACCTGGCCGTCCTCCTTAAGGAGATGCTCCGGCCCAAGATCGGCATGGATGACGGTGTCCGCTGGATAATCCCGGACTTCCGCCAGCAGCGCCCGGCCCCGCTCGGCAAGCGGGCCGAGCAACGGCAGGACCGCATCCAGCGCCAGCACTTCGGGCTCGGCACCGAGTTCACGCGCCTTGGCCACATCAGCACTGTGCAACGCGCGGAGGAACCGACCGAGCATTCGACCGTCCACAGCGGTCAGTTCGCCCGGCTCCCCCGGCACGAGTTCATGCCGCACCACCAACGGATTTTCCCGCCATACCAACGGAATCGGAACCGTCAACGGCAGCTGCGGGGCCAGCCACGGCAACACCCGCGTCTCCCGCAGCAACCACGCACCCACCTCGTCCCGTTTAGGCCGCCGCTCGACCCACCGCCCGTCGACCAGCGTCGCGACGCTGTCCCAACCCTCGCCCAGCTCGACGACGCTCATACCGAACGCCCAGCAGCGAACTCGATCTCCGAAACCTGTTTACTGCCAAGGGAAAGCGCGCCAAGCAGGTCCGAGATCCGTTGCCACTGCGCGTCCGTCGGCAGGACGTACATCGGCAGCACCAGCTGATCCCAAGCCTCCGGCAACTCCAGGTCAGCAATGACCGCCTCCCATCCGCCAAGACTGCGGTGCAGCCACCACCCCCGACGCCGGAGCACGGAATCCGCGGAACCCTTCAGCGCAGCCAAATCCGCCGCCGACCACAGCTGCGGACTGCTGGTGAGCACTTCCCCCGCCAACCGGGCTACCCGCGGCTCATCGCTGGTCATTTCCCGCAGCAGCCACGACGTCTCGGCAGCGACCGCCTTCCCGCGAAGCAACGACAACCCGGTCTTCTTCAACGGCAAGTCCGCGCTCTGGGCAAGCTCGATAATCTCCGCACGGTCAAGCTCGGTCCCGCTCTCCACGAGCCCGGCGTACGCGCGAGCCCGCACCACCGACCCGGCAGCAGAACGCGCGACCGCGGCATAAACCGCAACCGCATCCCGACCCATCTCCTGCCAGCGCCGCCGAGCCCACGCGCGCACCAGCACCGACCGATCGACCAAAAGCCGTTCCACGTCAACCGGATCCAGCTGCGCCGCGGTCAGCTTCACCAACCCCAGCACCCGGCTCTCCGCGGACCGCCCGCGAAGCAACGACTCGGCGATCACGTCCGGCGTCGCCCCCTCGGCGATCACCCGGATCAACTGCCGCCGGACAAGCTGGTCCCGTTCCCGAAACAGCAGCCGGACCGCATCCGACACCCTGAGCAAGCCAGACTCTAAGCTGCGCCGGAACGCGGACCGCCGCACGTCCAGGTCGCCGGAGTCACGCAAGCACGCCCACACCGACGCCTCGTCGTGCGCCGCAACCAGCGCACCCAGATACCGCCCGAGCACCTTCGAACCCCAGCCGCGCCCCACGATCCGTTGCAGCACCGGCACAATCTGCTCAGCCTGCGCCAACGCCGTACGCCGCAGCACCTCTCGCTCAGCCAGCTCGCGGACGACCTCGACGCGGTCGCTGACCCGAACCGCCAACGCCCGATCGCTCACCGCGCCCGTCGAGCCGCACAGCTCACGAACCGCCCGCTCCCGCAGGTAGCCGTCCTGGTGCATCGAAGCCAACGCCGCCACGAACGGCACCGCGTCCTTCAGCCACCAGTCCTTCGCCGACCCCAACGCCGGCTCCTCATAGCGGAACTGGCGGGCGTAGTAGTCGATCCGCAGCAGCTCGCGAGCGGTCGCCGAGGCAAGCCAGTCCGCCGTCTCGGCCAGGACAGCTTGGTCATCCCGCCGCGCCGCGACCGCGCCGCGCTTCAGGTGATGACGGATCTCCGCCGCAGTCTGCATGCGGTTGATTCTGGCGACCGCACCACCGGTCAGTCACCTGAAATACCGGAAGGCCGGTCCGCAGAGTCTGCGAACCGGCCTTCCGGAAATGTGGGCCCACCAGGACTTGAACCTGGGACCTCTTCGTTATCAGCGAAGCGCTCTAACCGCCTGAGCTATGGGCCCGTCGAACGAGGAGTACTTTACCGGACCCCTCATCCGCCCGTGCAACCGGGTTACTCCCGTTCGGACAGCGTGACTTCCAGCCCGCCCGCGAGGTCCGCCGACACGTTGTAAATGAACGCGCTCACCGTGGCCAGCGCGGACACCAGCACGATGTTGATCGCGCCGAGGATGGCCGCGATGCCGAACACGCGCCCGGCGCTGATCAGCGGTTCCGGGGACGCGTTCGCGCCCTCGCCGCCGACCAGGGACGAGTACGTGCCGTTCAGCTTGTCCCACACACCCATGCCGTCGAGCACGGTGTACAGCACGCCGACCGCGACCAGCCACACGAAGAACATCGCGACGCCGAGCACCAGTGCCAGCTTCAGCACCGACCACGGGTCGAACCGCTTGATCTGCAGGCTGGCCCGCCGCGGGCCGCGGCCGGGACGGCGCAGCGCGCTCGGCGTCGGCCGGGTGCGGCCTGCCGGCGGCACGTCGGCCGCCGGCGGTGCCTCGCCTCCGAAGAGACGGGGCGCCGCCGAGCCGGTCACCGGGTAGTCGTTCTCGGCGGGCGCCGGTTCCGGAGCCGCGGTGGGCACGTCCTCAGTCGCGATCCGCGCCGTAGCCATGGCATCGGAGTCGCCGCCGCCGTCCTTGGCGGTGCGCTGCCAGGGCGGGTTGGCCGACGCGTCGTCGGCCTTGTCGGATGGTGCCACGTTGAGTCAGTCCTTACCCGTGCGTGGGGCGCCGATCACTGCTCCGGCGCCGTGCCGTCTTCTGCTGTGGGCTCCTCTGGCGAAGCACCGGTCTCTTCCTCGGTGACCGTCTCCGCGACCTCGGTGACCTCGGAAACGTCCGAGGCGTCGTCGGCGGAGTCCTCGCCACCATTGGCGACGTCCGAACCCTCGTCCGCGTTGCGTGCGACCGCGAGAAGAGTGGTTCCGTCACCCAGGTTCATCAGCCGAACGCCCTTGGTCTGCCTGCCCGCCTTGCGCACGTCCCGCGCCGGCGTGCGGATGACCCCGCCGCTGGACGTGATGGCGAACAGCTCGTCGTCCTCGTCGACGATGAGTGCCCCCACCAGCCTGCCACGTTTGCTGTCGTGCTGAATGGTGAGCACGCCCTTGCCGCCGCGGCCCTGTACCGGATAGTCCTCGATCGGCGTCCGCTTCGCATACGCGCCGTCCGTGGCGACCAGCAGGAACTTGTCCGGTTTGACCACGCTGATGCCGAGCAGCTCGTCCCCGTCGTTGAACCGCATGCCCAGCACGCCCGAGGTCGGGCGGCCCATCGGGCGCAGCGCCTCGTCGGTGGCGTGGAAGCGGATCGACTGGCCGCCCGCGGACACCAGCAGCAGGTCGTCGTCGGCCGCGGCCAGCACCGCGCCGACCAGCTCGTCGCCCTCGCGCAGGTTGATCGCGATGAGCCCGCCCGCGCGGTTGGAGTCGAAGTCGGTGAGCTTCGTCTTCTTCACCAGGCCGCGCTGCGTGGCGAGCACCAGATACGGCGCGACCTCGTAGTTCGGGATCTCGATGACCTGGGCGATCTGCTCGTCCGGCTGGAACGCGAGCAGGTTCGCCACGTGCTGGCCGCGCGCGTTGCGGTTGGCCTCGGGCAGGTCGTAGGCCTTCGCCCGGTACACCCGGCCCTTGTTCGTGAAGAACAGGATCCAGTCGTGCGTGGAGCACACGAAGAAGTGCTGGACGATGTCGTCCTGCTTCAGCGTCGCGCCCTGCACGCCCTTGCCGCCGCGCTTCTGCGACCGGTACAGATCGGTTTTCGTCCGCTTGGCGTAGCCCGTGCGGGTGATGGTGACGACGACGTCTTCCTGCGCGATCAGGTCCTCGACCGACACGTCGCCGTCGAACGGGATGATCTGCGTGCGCCGGTCGTCGCCGTACTTGTCGACGATCTCCATCAGCTCGTCGCGGATGATCGACCGCTGCCGCTCGGGCTTCGCGAGGATGTCCTTGAGGTCGGCGATCTCCAGCTCGATCTCGGCGAGGGTGTCGATGATCCGCTGCCGCTCCAGAGCGGCCAGCCGGCGCAGCTGCATGTCCAGGATCGCGGTGGCCTGGATCTCGTCGATCTCGAGCAGCTCCATCAGGCCCGGCCGGGCCTCGTCGGCCGAGGGCGACCGCCGGATCAGGGCGATCACCTCGTCCAGCATGTCGAGCGCCTTGACCAGGCCGCGCAGGATGTGGGCCCGTTCCTCGGCCTTGCGCAGCCGGTACCGGGTCCGCCGCACGATCACGTCGACCTGGTGCTTCACGTAGTGCCGGATGATCTGGTCGATCCGCAGCGTGCGCGGCACGCCGTCGACCAGCGCCAGCATGTTGACGCCGAAGTTCTGCTGCAGCTGGGTGTGCTTGAACAGGTTGTTCAGCACCACCTTCGCCACCGCGTCGCGTTTGATCGTGACGACGATCCGCATGCCGGAGCGGCTGTTGGACTCGTCGGCGATGTCGGAGATCCCGGTGATCTTGCCGTCGCGGACCAGGTGCGCGATGTTCTCCACCAGGTTGTCGGGGTTGACCTGGTACGGCAGCTCGGACACGACCAGGATGGTGCGGCCCTTCGCGTCCTCCTCGACCTCGACCACCGCGCGCATCCGGATCGACCCGCGACCGGTGCGGTAGGCGTCCTCGATGCCGGAGGTGCCGAGGATCATCGCCTTGGTCGGGAAGTCCGGCCCCTTGATCCGCACCAGCAGCGCGGCGAGCAGCTCGTCGTCGGTCGCCTCGGGGTTCTCCAGCGCCCACACGACGCCGTCGGACACCTCGCGCAGGTTGTGCGGCGGGATGTTCGTCGCCATCCCGACCGCGATCCCGGAACCGCCGTTGACCAGCAGGTTCGGGAACCGCGACGGCAGCACGTCCGGTTCCTGCGTGCGGCCGTCGTAGTTGTCGGAAAAGTCGACGGTTTCTTCTTCGATGTCCGCCAGCATCTGCATCGCCAGCGGCGCGAGGCGCGACTCGGTGTACCGCATGGCGGCGGCGGGGTCGTTGCCCGCCGAGCCGAAGTTGCCCTGTCCGTCGATCAGCGGGTAGCGCAGCGACCACGGCTGGGCGAGCCGCACGAGCGCGTCGTAGATCGCCGAGTCGCCGTGCGGGTGGTAGTTGCCCATGACGTCGCCGACGACGCGGGAGCATTTGTTGTACCCGCGATCCGGGCGGAACCCGGAGTCGAACATCGAGTACAGGATCCGGCGGGCCACCGGCTTGAGGCCGTCGCGCACGTCCGGCAGCGCGCGCGACACGATGACGCTCATCGCGTAGTCGATGTAGGAACGCTGCATCTCGTGCTGGATGTCGACCGGTTCGATCCGGTCGTGTTCCGGCGGCAAGGTTTCCGTCATGAGGTCCTTCTCGGTGAGCAGTCCTGGGGAAGCGGATTAGCAGGGGACGCCTACACGTCCAGGAAGCGCACGTCCTTGGCGTTGCGCGTGATGAACGAGCGGCGGGCTTCCACGTCCTCGCCCATCAGCACGGAGAACAGTTCGTCGGCCTGGGCGGCGTCGTCGAGAGTGACCTGCCCGAGCAGCCGGTTCGCCGGGTCCATCGTGGTCTCCCACAGCTCCTCGGCGTTCATCTCGCCGAGACCCTTGTACCGCTGGATCGCGTCGTCCTTCGGAAGACGGCGGCCCGACTCGACGCCGGCCTGGATGACCGCGTCGCGTTCCTTGTCCGAGTACGCGTATTCGGGCTCCTGCCGCGGCCACTTGATCTTGTACAGCGGCGGCCGCGAGAGGAACACGTGGCCGTGCTCGATCAGCGGCGTCATGAACCGGAACAGCAGGGTGAGCAGCAGCGTGGTGATGTGCTGGCCGTCGACGTCGGCGTCGGCCATCAGCACGATCTTGTGATACCGCAGCTTCGAGATGTCGAAATCGTCGTGGATGCCGGTGCCGAGCGCGGTGATCAGCGACTGGACCTCGGTGTTCTTGAGGACACGGTCGATACGGGCCTTCTCGACGTTGATGATCTTGCCGCGGATCGGCAGGATCGCCTGGTACATCGAGTCGCGGCCTTCCTTGGCCGAACCGCCCGCCGAGTCGCCCTCCACGATGTACAGCTCGCACTCGCCGGGGTCGTTCGAACGGCAGTCCTTGAGCTTGCCGGGAAGCCCGCCGATCTCCAGCGCGCCCTTGCGCCGCACCAGGTCGCGCGCCTTGCGGGCGGCGAGCCGGGCCTGCGCCGACGAGATCGACTTGTTGATGATCGTCTTGGCTTCGCTCGGGTTGCGCTCGAACCAGTCGCCGAGCCATTCGTTCGACTGCTGCTGCACGAACGTCTTGGCCTCGCTGTTGCCAAGCTTGGTCTTCGTCTGGCCCTCGAACTGCGGTTCGGACAGCTTGATCGACACGATCGCGGCGAGACCCTCGCGCACGTCGTCGCCGGTCAGGTTCGCGTCCTTCTCCTTGAGCAGTTTCTTGTCGCGCGCGTACGCGTTGACCACGCGGGTGAGCGCGGCGCGGAAGCCCTCTTCGTGCGTGCCGCCCTCGTGCGTGTTGATCGTGTTGGCGAAGGTGTACACCGACGGCGTGAACCCGGTGTTCCACTGCATCGCGACCTCGACCTCGAGGCCGGAGCCCTTGGCGTCGAAGGAGATGACGCTCTCGTGGATCGGGTCCTTGCTGCCGTTGATGTGCTTGACGAAGTCCTCGAGCCCGCCCGGGTAGCAGTAGACGACTTCCTTGACCCTGGCCTGCTTGCCCGCGGCGTCCTCTTCGGTCTCCTCGTCGGCGACGCGCTCGTCGCGCAGCGACAGGGTGAGGCCCTTGTTCAGGAACGCCATCTCCTGCAGCCGGCGCGAGATGGTCTCGAAGTTGTAGGTGGTGGTCTCGAAGATGCCGCCGTCGGCCCAGAACGTGATGGTGGTGCCGGTGTCGGTGGCCGGGCCGAGGTCCTCCAGCGGACCGGGGACCTGGTTCGTGTACTCCTGGCGCCAGCTGCGGCCGCCGACCTTGATCTCGGCGAGCAGCTTCGTGGACAGCGCGTTCACCACCGAGACGCCGACGCCGTGCAGGCCGCCGGACACCGCGTAGGAGTCGCTGTCGAACTTGCCGCCCGCGTGCAGGATGGTGAGGACGACCTCGAGGGTCGGCTTCTGTTCCTTGGGGTGCATGTCGACCGGGATGCCGCGGCCGTCGTCGACTACCCGTACCCCGCCGTCGGCGAGGAGAGTAACCTCGACCCTGGTGGCGTAACCCGCCATCGCCTCGTCCACGGAGTTGTCCACCACCTCCTGGACCAGGTGGTGGAGACCGCGCTCACCGGTGGAACCGATGTACATGCCGGGGCGCTTGCGAACCGCTTCGAGGCCTTCGAGCACGGTGATGGACGACGCGTTGTACTCGCTCTTGTTCTCGGTCACCGGCGTTGTTTCTCCTCGTCTCGCCCGAGCGGACGCCCGCTACTACAACAGTGTACTTGCCCGCGCGCGCTCACATGCGGCAAGGACACCTCTCAGTCTGTCGGAGAGGCACGAAATCACCCTCAGGCGAGTCAGGTCGTATCCGAACCGGCGTGACCCGGTTCTCGGGGCAATGACCCGCCCGACCGCAACCCCCGTCAGCCGTACGTGTCACGCGGTCCGCGGCCGGGGACGTGCCGGGGTCCTTTCCGCCAGCTCGGAGCGGTCGGACCCTGGATCCGCATCCGCTTCACGACGCCGTTGCCGACGCCCGCGGCGATCTTCGCGAGCAATTTCCCCTGCAGCAACCGCAGCTGCGTAGCCCACGCGGTGGAACTCGCGCGGACGGTCAGTTCGCCGTCTTTCAGCGCCACCGGCTGGGCGTGTTCGGCGACGTCCTCGCCCACGAGCCGGGCCCACTGCCCGAACACGCGCGCGTTGGTCATCGTGTCCTGCCAGCCGCTGTCGGAGATCAGCCGCGACACGAGCCTGCCGAGCGGCTGCGGGTCGCGCGGGTCGGAACCCGGCCCTGACCAGCGGCGACGTGCCCGATTCTGCCCGCCGCCCCCGGTGATCCGGCCGCGGCGGAGGTTCGGCGGGGCACCGCGTTCACGGGCTTTCGCCTTCGCCGCTTCGAGCGCGGCGTGCGCGAGGTCGCGGCCGCTCGGAGTGTCCCCAGCGCCCGTCTCGTTCGGCCCAGTGGAACTGTCACGCTCCGTCGCGCCACGCGCGGGATTCCCGGAAGCGTCTCCCGCTTTCGAGGTGTCAAGACCGCCATCCGGCCGGTTCGTCACGCGCGGCGATAACGCGGCTCCGGGTTTATCCACACTGTCCACAGGTTTGTCCCCAGATCGGTGGGCAAACTGCGTGACCCCGGTCACCCCGCGTGGTCGTTGTGGCTGTTCAGGCACGGTTCACCTCCCCGTCGGCCACCGTGAACCTGGCACCGGCCAGCTCCGCGGGGACGTCCTCGGCCACCGCCGCGGTGATGAGCACCTGCTCGGCGCTCGCGGAGACCTCGGCTAGCCGGGCCCGGCGCTTGCGGTCGAGTTCGGCGAACACATCGTCCAACAGAAGTACCGGTTCGCCCGCTTCGGCACGCAGAAGTTCGTAACTTCCGAGCCGAAGAGCCAGCGCGAACGACCACGACTCGCCGTGGCTCGCGTACCCCTTCGCCGGCGCTTCGCCGAGGATCAGCTCCAGCTCGTCCCGATGCGGGCCGACGAGACTGATGCCTCGCTCCAGTTCCTGCCGCCGTGTATCAGCCAACGCCTTCAGCAACAGTTCGCGCAGTACCTCTGTCTCCGCACGCTCTCCGCCAGGCACGCCATACGACGGCGGAAGCGCTTCGCCGAGCGAAGACTTGTACGCGATCTTCGCCGGCCGGGAGTCCGGCGCGACTCCCATATAAGCGTCGGCCGTGTACGGCGCGAGGTCCGCGATGAGGTTCAACCGTGCCGCCAGCAACTGCGCGCCAGCCACTGAGAGATGGTCGTCCCACACGTCGAGCGTCGACAGTGCGTACGGGTCTTCGCGACCCGTACGGCGTTTGCCCGCTGTCTTAAGAAGTGCGTTGCGCTGCTTCAGCACCTTCTCGTAGTCCGAGCGCACGCCAGCGAACCGAGGTGCGCGAAGCACCAGCAGCTCGTCCATGAACCGACGGCGCTCACTCGGGTCCCCGCGCACGAGCGCGAGGTCCTCCGGAGAGAACAGCACCGTACGCAGAATGCCCAGCACGTCACGCGGCTTGCCGACCGCACCACGGTTTACCCGGGCACGGTTGGCCCGGCCGGGCGTGATTTCGAGTTCGACCGTCAGCTCGCGATCGTCGTTGACGACCGCGACCCGCACGAGCGCGCGCTCGCAGCCGTGCCGGATGAGCGGCAGGTCCGTGGCGACCCGGTGCGAACCGAGGGTCGCCACGTAGCCGACCGCTTCGAGCAGGTTCGTCTTCCCCCGGCCGTTCTGGCCGACCAGCACGACCGGCCCCGGTTCGAGGGCGAGGTCGGCTTGCGGCCAGGACCGGAAGTCGGTGACCTGGAGATGTCGCAGATACACGGGCGGGGACCGCGGGAGACTAGCTCCCGGCCTTCTTCACCGCGTGGCCGCCGAACTGGTTGCGCAGCGCGGCGACCGCGCGCATCGCGGCGGAATCCTTCTGCCGGGAGGAGAACCGGGCGAACAGCGCGGCCGACAGCACCGGTGCCGGAACCGCGTTGTTGACCGCTTCCTCCAGCGTCCAGCGGCCCTCGCCGGAGTCCTCGACGTAGCCTTCGAGGTCGTCCAGCTCCGGGTCCTCGTCCAGCGCGCGCACCAGCAGGTCCAGCAGCCAGGACCGGACCACGGTGCCGCGCTGCCAGCCCTTGATCACGGCGGGCACGTCGTCGACGACCTTCGCCGCTTCGAGCAGTTCGAAGCCCTCGGCGTAGGCCTGCATGATGCCGTACTCGATGCCGTTGTGGATCATCTTCGCGTAGTGCCCGGCACCGACCGAGCCCGCGTGCGAGAAGCCTTCCTCGCGCGGACCCTCCGGACGCAGCGCGTCGAAGATCGGCATCGCGCGCTGGACGTCCGACGCCGCGCCGCCGACCATCAGGCCGTAGCCGTTGTCCTTGCCCCACACGCCGCCGGAGACGCCGCAGTCGAGGTAGCCGACGCCGTGCGAGGCGAGCAGCTCAGCGTTCAGCTTGTCGTCGGTGAACTTCGAGTTCCCGCCGTCGATCACCAGGTCGCCCTCGGACAGCAGCTGCCCGAGTTCGGTGACGGTCTGCCGGGTCGGCTCCCCGGCCGGGACCATGATCCACACGATCCGGGGGCCGTTCAGCTTGGCGACCAGGTCCTCCAGCGACGCGGAGTCGCTGACGTCCTGGTTGCGGTCGTAGCCGACCACCTCGTGCCCGGCGGCGCGCAGCCGCTCGCGCATGTTGAAGCCCATCTTGCCCAGGCCGACGAGACCCAGCTGAACCATGAGATCCCCTTTGGATTGGATCGGTTTTCCTCGGTTGGACGCGCGGCGCTCAGCCCGGCAGCCGGACCGGCATGAGCAGGTAGAGATATCCGGGGACGACATTGCCCTCGGCGTCGGCGGGCTTGATCAGCGCCGGCCGGTTGGGCGTGGTGAAGGTCAGCTCGGCCCGGTCGCTGTGCAGCGCGCCGAGCCCGTCGACGAGGTAGCCGGGGTTGAACGCGATGGTGACCGGTTCGCCCTCGTAATCGACCTGCAGTTCCTCTTCGGCGCTGCCCTCGTCGTCGCCGCCCGCGGACAGCCGCAGGGAGCCGTCGCCGAACTCGAGCCGTACCTGGGTGCCGCGCTCGGCGACCAGCGACACGCGCTTGATCGACTCGGTGAGCGCGCTGACCTCGATGACCGCGCGCGAGGTGTGGTTCGCGGGCAGCAGCTGGCGGTACGGCGGGAACTCGGCGTCGAGCAGCCGGGTGGTCGTGTAGCGGCCCGCGCCGGACAGGCCGAGCAGGCCGTCGCCGGAAGCGAGCGCGAGCTGCACTGTGGTGCCCGCGCCGCCGAGCGTCTTGGCGGCCTCGGCGAGCGTGCGCGCCGGGACGAGGACCGCGGCGTCGGACAGCCCCTCGGCAGGCTTCCAGGTGAACTCGCGCATGGCGAGCCGGAACCGGTCGGTGGCGACGAGGGTGAGCGTCTCGCCGGAGATCTCCAGCCGCATGCCGGTGAGCATGGGGAGCGTGTCGTCCTTGCCCGCCGCGGTGGCGACCTGGGTGACCGCCTGGCCGAAGACGTCGCCGGTGAGCTCGCCCGCGTGCGCGGGCTGGGACGGCAGCTGCGGATAGTCCTCGACCGGCATCGTCGGGAGGCTGAACCGGGCGCTGCCGCACGTGATGGTGGCGCGGGCGCCGTCGACGGAGATCTCCACCGGCTGCGCGGGCAGCGCCTTGGTGATGTCGGCCAGCAGCCTGCCGGAGACCAGCAGCCGCCCGCCGTCGGCGATGGTCGCGGGCACGCCGACCGTGGCCGAGACCTCGTAGTCGAAGCCGGAGACCGTGAGCGCGTCGGACTCCCCGTCCGCGCCCGCGTCGAGGAGGACCCCGCCCAGTACCGGCACCGGAGGCCGGGAGGGGAGGCTTCTGGCCACCCACGCGACGGCGTCGGCGAGCCCGTCGCGCTCGACGCGGATCTTCATGCGCGCTTCCTTTCGACAGCCGAGCCCCTCGGCTCGTGAAGGGGTCGCCGGGCACCAGTCGTGAGCACCGCGCGCGACCGGGTCCCCGCCGGTCCGGTCCGCCCCGCCTGGGAACGGACCAGCTGCAGACATCCACGTTAGGCCGTCGCCGGGGGTGCCGTCACCTCGGCCTCCCCTTCACTTTGTCGACAAGACGACACGAATCTCGGGTTGTCCCCAGTTTCGTCCTCCGCCTGTTTTTGTTCTGTTCTTTCTTAGAAGAGATGAAAAACCAGTAGCAGTAATAGGGGCTGTGGATTGTGTGGACAGCGCTCGTTGCCGCTGGTCGTAGCGTGCGGCGGCCTGTGGGCAGCCCTGGTGGCGGATCGGTGGATGGTTTGGCCGATCCGTGGATGGTTTCGGCCCGTCCCGGATTCATCCACAGTTGGCCCTAGTTGTCCCCAGGGTTGTCCCCAGGTTCGGGCCGAGTTGTACCCAGGCTCTGGGGGTAGCCGGAGCGGCCGGGATCGCCCTCCTGAGTGACGAACCACAGCTGTGGATGACCTGTGGGCAACCTGGGGAATCCGCGTGGACAACCCTGGGGACAACCTGTGGATTCGGTGTGGGCGGGATGTGGATCAAATCCGGGTCGCCGCAGCTCTGAGATCTGTTGGCACTGTGGGCAAACTGCCCACACCCTGGGGAAAACCCCTTGTGTATCAATGAGTTTGAGAAATTCTGTGTACACAGGCTGTGGACGTCTGTGGATGCGTACGCGTGCTTCGCCCGTACGCCGCTTCGTACGCACGCTTCAGCTGCGTACGCGGGAGAAGCCAGTCATGGCACCAAAAAGGGCACCACGGGAGTCCGTGGTGCCCTTCGCGTCGAAAGAGGACTGTCTACAAGCGAGTGTCCAAAAGCAGCAGTCAGCTACTGACGCGCGCGCTGCTTGATCCGCGACGTCAGCTCCTGCACCTGGTCGTAAATCCGCCGGCGCTCGGCCATCTCCTTGCGGATCTTCTTGTCCGCGTGCATGACCGTCGTGTGGTCGCGGCCGCCGAACGTCTGCCCGATCTTCGGCAGCGACATCTCGGTCAGCTCGCGGCAGAGGTACATGGCGATCTGGCGGGCCGTGGCGAGCGCCTTCGTCTTGCCGGGGCCGCACAGCTCGTCGAGCGTCACGTCGAAGAACTCGGCCGTGACGCCCATGATGGTCGGCGCGGTGATCTCCGGCGTGTGCGAATCCGGGATCAGGTCGCGCAGCACGATCTCGGCGAGCCCGACTTCCACCGGCTGCTGGTTCAGCGACGCGAACGCGGTGACGCGGATCAGCGCGCCCTCCAGCTCGCGGATGTTCGCCTCGACCCGCGACGCGATGAACTCCAGCACCTCGCCGGGCACCGCCAGCCGGTCCTGCGCCGCCTTCTTCCGGAGGATCGCGATCCGGGTCTCCAGCTCCGGCGGCTGGATGTCGGTGATCAGGCCCCATTCGAACCGCGTCCGCAGCCGGTCCTCCAGCGTCTCCAGCCGCTTGGGCGGCCGGTCGGAGCTGACCACGATCTGCTTGTTCGCGTTGTGCAGCGTGTTGAAGGTGTGGAAGAACTCCTCCTGGGTGCCTTCCTTGCCCTCCAGGAACTGGATGTCGTCCACGAGCAGGATGTCGATGTCGCGGTAGCGCCGCTGGAAGGCGACCTTGCGGTCGTCGCGCAGCGAGTTGATGAAGTCGTTCGTGAACTCTTCGGTCGAGACGTACCGCACGCGCATGCCGGGGAACAGCCGTTGCGCGTAGTGCCCGACCGCGTGCAGCAGGTGCGTCTTGCCGAGCCCGGACTCGCCCCAGATGAACAGCGGGTTGTACGCGCGGGCGGGCGCCTCGGCCACGGCGACCGCGGCGGCGTGCGCGAAGCGGTTGGACGCGCCGATGACGAAGGTGTCGAAGTTGTACTTCTCGTTCAGCTTCGTCTTCGACGTCTGCGGCTGCGCGGGCGCGGTGTACGGCTGCCCCGCGATCGGCTGTCCGGCGAACCGGGGCCAGATCTCATTGGCGGTGGCCAACGCTTCGCCCTCTTCGTCGACTTCTTCGTCCGGGTCTTCCGCCTCGTCCAGAACTGGCGGCAGCGGCTGCTGCTGCGGAGGGGGCGGCGGCGGGTCGACGCGCGCTGGCGGCAGCCCGGCCGCTTCGACCTGCGGCCGTCGCGGCGGCGGCATCGGCTTGGGCTTCGGCCGCGCGTGGTCGGACTGGCCGTTCTCGGTGTGCGGGCTCGCGGGCGCGACCGGCTCCGGGCGCGGGACATCGTTTTCCACCCGGGCGGGTGACGCCGCATAGCGGGGGGCCGGCGCGACCGGTTCGGTGCTGTCGACCTTCACCGCGAGCGACACCGGACGGCCGAGCCGCCGGGACAGCGCTTCGGTGATCGAGGTGCGCAGCGCGCGTTCGATGGCTTCCTTCGCGAAGTCGCTCGGCGCGGCGAGCAGCGCGGTGCCGTCGAGGAGGCCGATCGGCCGGGTCACCCGCATCCAGGCTCGTTGCTGCGGGGAGAGGGTGCCGTCGGACAGCTCCCGCACCACCTGCTCCCAGATGACGCCCAGATTGTGCTGGTGCTCCGACACCGGTCTGACTCCCCTCCCCTCGTCGGCGCGCACGCCTCGGACCACCCCGAGCACGTCCTGGAAAGCTCGCCTCGAGCACGCGGTCCGGACTCACCCGCGCGACGGCACAGCGATATCCACAAAGTTGTCCACAGCTGTGCACTAATGTACGGCCGTCCGCAGCCACGCCACCTGCGGGCTCGGCGTACTCCCCGGGCGCCTCCACACCCCCCGGCGCCGGCGAGGCCGCATCGGTCCTGCCCAGCGGCCGAGAGAGGCACGCTAACAAGCCCTGCTCGTTGCCACAAGGCGTGGTGCTGCGCAAGCATTTCACGGTGTACGGCGTGTTGCCATTCGGTGCCGCGCCGTGCCGGGAGGCAGTCTCGCCGGTCGGTCGCCGAGGGTGGCGGAGGGGCGCCTGCGGCGTTCACGACCGGGGTGCGTACCCTCGTAAGGTCTCCCGTATGCGACGGGTGCGTTTCGCGTGCCTACGTATGTCGTCGCTCGTCGTGACGAGGCCACCCGGTGGTAGGAGACAGCACGAACTTCCGTGCGACCCGCACGACACGCCGGGCGCCGGGGAATCCGCCGTCGCCCGACGGCCGAGACACAGGAGAAGCAGTGAGCAAGGGCAAGCGCACCTTCCAGCCGAACAACCGTCGTCGCGCGAAGACCCACGGTTTCCGCCTCCGCATGCGGACCCGTGCGGGTCGCGGCATCCTCGCGGCGCGCCGTCGCAAGGGCCGCGCCGAGCTGTCCGCCTGATCCGGCTCCGCGCAACCGCGTCGTGCTGCCCGCTGGCGCACGTCTGCGGCGGAGCGAGGACTTCCGGGTCGTCCTCCGCCGGGGGTCCCGAGCCGGCAGGCGCCGCCTCGTCGTCCATGCGTTGACCACGGACCCGTCCGTGGCCGCCTCGTTCGCGGCCAGGGCGGGTTTTGTGGTGAGCAAGGCCGTCGGGAACTCGGTGGTGCGCCACCGGGTGACCCGGCGGTTGCGGCATCTCGTTTCCGCGCGTCTCGGAACACTGCCCGCGGGCACTTCGTTGGTGGTACGGGCATTGCCTCCGGCGGCTTCCGCGTCGAGCGCGGAGCTAGGCGCCGATCTCGACGCCGCACTGCGCCGGCTCGGTCTCGCGCCGTCCGGCCGCCCGGCCGGGGTCGATGCTCTCCGGCAGCCGCGTCAGCAGGACTCGGCACCCGACCACGGATCAGCGGTGTAAACGGCCATGGACGCCACCTCCGAGCACAGCACCACCGAAGCACCCGAGGATGAGTTGCCGCCCCGGCCAGGACCGGTCGCGTGGGTGCTGCTCCTCCCCGTGCGGTTCTACCGCAAGGCGATCTCGCCCTTTCTTCCTCCGGCCTGCCGGTTCTACCCGAGCTGCAGCGCGTACGCAGTCGAAGCCCTGACCCGCCACGGCGCGGCCAAGGGCTCCTACCTCGCGCTGCGCCGGCTGCTTCGCTGCGGCCCGTGGACCCCGCCCGGCCGCGACCCGGTGCCCGAGAAGTTCTCGTGGCGGCACCGCACGCCTGAAACACCGATCGAGGAGTAGCTCAGTGCTCGATTTCATCTACTACCCCGTGTCCTTCATCTTGTGGTGTTGGCACAAGGTCTTCGGGTTCGTGTTCGGGGAAGCGACCGCGATCTCGTGGATCCTCGGCATCATCTTCCTGACGTTCACCGTCCGCGGCATCATGTTCAAGCCGTTCGTGAACCAGGTCCGGTCGATGAAGAAGATGCAAGACTTCGCGCCGGAAATGAAGAAGATTCAGAAGAAGTACGCGAACGACCGGCAGCGCCAGGCGCAGGAGATGCAGAAGCTCCAGCGCGAGCACGGCGTCAACCCGCTCGGCAGCTGCCTTCCGATGATCCTTCAGATCCCGGTCTTCATCGGCCTGAACCACGTGCTCCGCGCGTTCACCATGCCGCCGCCCGGAGGCGGGGACAAGACCGAGAACTACTTCTTCAACGCGCAGGACGTGCACTCCTACGTCAGCGCGAAGCTCTTCGGCGTCAACATGGGCGAGGCGGTCAACAACGGCGTCGGCGCCGTCGCCGGCAACGTCGCGAACGGCGGCTGGCACTGGGAGGTCCTCCCCGTCGCGCTGCCGCTGATGATCATCGCCTCGATCGCCACGCACCTCACCGCGCGGCACTCGGTCTCCCGGCAGAACGCGTCGGCCGCGGGCACCGCGCAGACCGCGATCATGAACAAGCTCACCATGTACATCTTCCCGCTCGGTGTGCTCGTGTTCGGTGCCTTCTTCCCGCTCGGCCTGCTCTTCTACTGGCTGGCGAACAACGGCTGGACGCTCATGCAGCAGCGCCTCGTCTACACGAAGATCGACAAGGAAGAGGCGGCCCGCAAGGAGGAGGCAGCCGAGAAGCGCGCGTCGCTCGGCCCGAAGCCGGGCCAGAAGCCGACCGCGCCGAAGGTCGGGCAGAAGCCGGTGCAGCAGAAGAAGAACCAGCAGCAGGGTCAGCAGGGCAAGGTGACCAAGGCGGGTTCGGCGCACGGCTTCGCGCAGACCTCGTCGTCCGGCGGCAAGTCCGGCGGCGTCTCTTCCTCGGAGAAGAAGGCGGCCGAACCGGCGAAGAGCGCGCCCGAGGAGACGTCGAACCAGAACGGATCGAAGGAGAACGGCACCGGGGTGCCCGGGCTCCTCAAGGACTCGAACAGGAAGTCGGGCCGGAAGCGTCGCTGACGCTTCGGGTTCGGAGAGGAGACTGAAGATGTCGGAGACGGTCGACACGATCGACGCCGATCAGGAAGAGACGAGCGCACCGGCCGAGCCGAAGGCGGGCGGTGACGACGCTCTCGTGCAAGAGGGCGACATCGCCGGCGACTACCTCGAGCGCCTGCTGGACCTGCTCGACTACGACGGCGACATCGATCTGGACGTCGAAGCGGGCCGCGCCATCGTCAGCATCGACGGCGGCGACGACTTGGAGAAGCTGGTCGGCCCCCGCGGCACGGTGCTCGAAGCACTGCAGGAGCTGACCCGCCTCGCGGTCCAGCAGGAGACCGGCTCGCGCAGCCGGCTGATGCTGGACATCGCCGGCTGGCGCGCGGACCGCCGGGAGGAGCTCCGCGAACTCGGCCGGTCCACCGCGGAGTCGGTGCTGTCGAGCGGCGAGCGGGTCCGCCTGCAGCCGATGAGCCCGTTCGAGCGCAAGGTCGTCCACGACGCGGTCGCGACGGTCAAGGGCGTCACGAGCGAGAGCGAGGGCGAAGACCCGAAGCGCCGTGTGGTGATCTTCCCCGAGGACTGAGCCCTCGGACGCGGAGAGCACTGAGCCGAAGCGGCCCACCGGAGTGATTCCGGTGGGCCGCTTCTTTTATGCCTGCCGGACGACTCGGTCCAGCGCGACCGGTGCCAACTCGACGCCGCCCGGAAGAGTTGATCGAAGCCGCTCTCGTTCGGTCCGGCGAGGCAGCCGTCGAGTGACACGGTGACCTTCGTGCCTCCTCCGCCGTCGGCATGGTCATCGCTGCGTCGTACGGTGAGTGCGGCTTCCGACATCCGCCGCCCTCGTGCGCGCTCGTTGAACCGGAGCGAATTACAAGCGTGGCGTTTCACGTGAAACCCGCCGCTGGCCGGTCGCCCGCTCGCGGATCGAGTTTCACGTGAAACGACCTGTGGATCGCTCGACGACTCGAGTGGAGTTGTCCACAGTTGCGGTCTGTCGACTCGATTTGGCGTCGGCATCAGGGACAATCAATCGAGCGCGTTTCACGTGAAACGCGCGGAGCGAGGAGTGGGAGTAGTGAGCTTGGACGGCGCCACCGGGACGGTCCGGACCGCGGCGGTGGAGGTGTTCGGGGACCGCGTCGAGCAAGCCGCTGGGTACGTGGAGCTGCTGGCGACTCACGGGGTCGAGCGAGGGCTGATCGGGCCGCGCGAGGTGGACCGGCTGTGGGAGCGGCACGTGCTGAACTCCGCGGTGATCGGCGAGCAGATCCCATCTGGGGTGCGCGTGGTCGACGTCGGGTCGGGGGCCGGGCTTCCGGGTGTACCGCTGGCGATCGCTCGACCGGACCTCGATATCGTTCTGTTGGAACCCATGGCTCGCCGGGTTGACTGGTTGGCCGAGGTTGCCGAGAAGCTGGAACTCCCGATCACCATCGTCCGTGGACGCGCCGAGGAGCGGTCCGTACGCGAGCAGCTGGGTGACGCAGACGTCGTCACCGCTCGCGCGGTCGCTCCCCTCGCTCGGCTCGCGGGCTGGTGCCTTCCCCTGGTTCGTCCCGAAGGTCGACTGGTTGCCCTCAAAGGCGCCAGCGCCGCCGAAGAGATTTCCCGTGACCGCGACGCGGTGCGCAAGGCCGGCGGTGCCGAACCGCAGATCGCGGAGTGCGGGAAGGCAGTACTCGAAGTCCCCAGCACGGTGATCCTGATCCGTCGCCTGCCGCCGAAGCCGACCCGGCCACGTGGCAGACGGAGCTAGCGAACGACCACAGCCGCGCCGTTCCACGTGAAACATCGCGGTGTGAACGCCCCCGAATCGTCTACCAGGAGGAGGTGTCGAGACCGGTGAATCCCCCACCGTCCGACTCCGCGGAGGCCAGCCAGGAGATGGGCTGGACGCCGATCGCTGAAGAAGCCGTTCGCGCCGCGAGCGTGCTCCACCCCAAGGAAGGGGAGCTTCCCCGACCGTTCCGTCGCCGGGTGCTCACCGTCGCCAACCAGAAGGGCGGGGTCGGCAAGACGACGAGCACTGTCAACCTGGCCGCGGCGCTCGCCGTGCACGGGTTGAAGACGCTCGTGATCGACCTCGACCCGCAGGGAAACGCCAGCACCGCGCTCGACATCGACCACCGCTCCGGGACGCCGTCGATCTACGAGGTGCTCATCGGCGAGGTGTCGATCGCCGAGGCCGCGCAGCAGAGCGAGCAGTCCCCCAACCTCTTCTGCGTGCCCGCGACGATCGACCTCGCCGGTGCCGAGATCGAACTCGTCTCCATGGCGAACCGCGAGACGCGGCTCAAGGAAGCGCTGTCGTCTGGGGCGCTTGACGAGATCGGCGTCGACTACGTCTTCATCGACTGCCCGCCGTCGCTCGGTCTCCTCACCGTCAACGCGATGGTCGCGGCGCAGGAAGTGCTCATCCCGATCCAGTGCGAGTACTACGCGCTGGAGGGTCTCGGGCAGCTCCTCAGCAACATCGAACTCGTGCAGCAGCACCTCAACCGCGAACTCAGCGTGTCGACGATTCTGCTCACCATGTACGACGGCCGCACCAAGCTGGCCGACCAGGTGACCAACGAGGTCCGGAACCACTTCGGTGACACGGTGCTGAAGACGGTCATCCCGCGCAGCGTGAAGGTGTCCGAGGCACCCGGCTACGGCCAGACCGTCCTCGCTTACGACCCCGGTTCACGTGGTGCCATGAGCTATCTCGACGCGGCGAAGGAGATCGCCGAGCGGGGCGTGAACGAGAGGAGCAGCACCACATGACTGAGCGCAGAGGAGGGCTCGGCCGAGGGCTCGCGGCCCTGATTCCGACCGGCCCGGCAACGCCTCCTGCGGCCGCGAGCGACACCAGCGCGCCCGCGGAAAAGGCGGCTCGCGAGGACAAGGGCTGGTTCGCCGCGAACGGTGCGGCGGGCCAGCCGATCGCGGGCGGCGAGGTCGCCGGCGCGGTGTACCGCGAGATCCCGGTCAGCTCGGTCAAGCCGAATCCGAAGCAGCCTCGCCAGGTTTTCGACGAGGAAGCGCTCGCCGAACTCGAGCATTCGATCCGCGAGTTCGGGCTCATGCAGCCGATCGTCGTCCGCGAACTCGGGGACGACGAATACGAACTCGTCATGGGCGAGCGTCGGCTGCGGGCGTCGCAGCAGGCGGAACTCGAGGCGATCCCCGCGATCGTGCGGCAGACCGCCGACGAGTCGATGCTGCGGGACGCGTTGCTGGAGAACATCCACCGCGTGCAGCTGAACCCGCTCGAAGAGGCGGCGGCTTATCAGCAGCTGCTCGACGAGTTCGCGGTGACGCACGAGGAACTGGCCGGGCGCATCGGCCGCAGCCGCCCGGTCATCACGAACACCATCCGGCTGCTCAAACTGCCCCTCCCCGTGCAGCGGCGGGTGGCCGCCGGCGTCCTGTCCGCCGGGCACGCGCGGGCGCTGCTGTCGCTGGAGGATCCGGAAAGCCAGGAAGAACTGGCGGCGCGGATCGTCGCGGAGGGCATGTCGGTGCGTGCCACCGAAGAAGCCGTCACGCTGAAGAAGAACGAAAAACCGGCCAAGCCGAAAGCCGCTCCCCGCAAGCCGATCCAGGCACCCGGGTTGCAGGAACTCGCGAACCGGCTGTCCGATCGGTTCGACACCCGGGTGAAGGTCGACCTCGGCCGGCGCAAGGGACGCATCGTTCTCGAGTTCGGATCGGTGGACGATCTTGAGCGGATCGTCGGGATCATTGACGCGAACTCAGGGGAAAAATCGGCGAATCAGACCGACGAAACCGATTAGGGATCACCCAGGGGCGTTTCGTCACGGTGATGATTGCGGATGGGGGCCATCGTGGTCACCCGGAGTGGCCGCCGGAATCGACCGGCGCGGGGAAGGGCGGCGGACCGCCGCCCGCCCCGTCCGCCTGGTCTTAGTTCGCGCGGGCGACCGCGCGCGCGACGAGATCCGCGAAAACTGAACCGAGGGTCGTGCCGGCGGCTTCGACGGCCATCGGCACCGTCGAGGTTTCGGTGAGGCCGGGCGAGAGGTTCACTTCGAGGAAGTGGACTCCCCCGTCCGGCGTGATCACCGCGTCGGTACGCGAGATGTCGCGCAGCCCGAGCCACCGGTGCGCACCGACCGCGAGTTCGCTGACCGCCTTCGCGGCTTCGTCGGAAATCCGGGCCGGGGTGAAGAAGTCGGTGAGACCCGCGGTGTAGCGCGCCGTGTAGTCGTAGACGCCGCTCTCCGGGACGATCTCCACCGCGGGCAGGGCCTCGGCCCCGTTCTCCCCTTCGATGACCGTGACGGCCACTTCAACGCCATCTACGAACCGTTCGGCGAGGACGGTGTCGCCGTAGGCGAAGCAGCCGACCATCGCCGCGGGCAGCTCCGCCGCTTCCCGGACCACCTGGGTGCCGAGCGCCGACCCGCCCTGATCCGGCTTGAGGATCAGCGGCAGCCCGAGCCGCTCGACCATCGCGTCGAGCACCGACTGTGCGCCCAGCTCACGGAAAGTGCTGTGCGGCAACACAATCCAGTCCGGCGTGGAGAACCCGGCCTGCTGCACGAACGCCTTGGCGGTCGGCTTGTCCCAGGCGCGACGGCAACCCTGCGAGTGGGTGCCGACGAACGGCACGTCGAGCATTTCCAGCACGGTCTGCACCGAGCCGTTCTCGCCCTCGCCGCCGTGCAGGGCGACGACAACCGCGTCCGGACGCTGCGTGCGCAGCCGCTCCAGCAGCCCGGCGTCGGTGTCCCACTCCTCCACCGTGAGGCCCTCGGACCGCAGCGCGGCGGACAGCCTGCGCCCGGAGCGGAGCGAAACGTCGCGTTCGTGGGAAAGCCCGCCGGCGAGCACGGCAACGGTACGGTCGACCACCGTGGGAACTCCTTAGTGTTGCAGGGCCGGTCAGACCGTGTCCGGAGACGGGGTCTCGGGCCCCGGGATGGTGCGCGCCTTCACGCTACCGAAGGTGCGGCTGAGGTCCATTTCGGACTCGAGCACCGCGGCGAGCCGACGCACGCCTTCGCGGATGCGTTCCGGCGTCGGATAGCAGTACGACAACCGCATCTGGCGCGAGCCGAAACCGTCGGCATAGAAACCGGTGCCGGACGCGTACGCCACCCGCGCCGTGACCGCGCGCGGCAACATCGCTTTGGTGTCAACACCTTCCGGCACGGTGACCCACACGTAGAAGCCGCCGTCGGGATGGGTCCAGGAGCAGCCGGGCGGCAGATACTGTTGCAGCGCCGACAACATCGCGTCGCGGCGTTCGCGGTAGTTCTCCCGGAACTTCTTGATCTGGCCCTTCCAGTCGTGCGTCGCGAGGTAGCGCGAGACGATCATCTGGTTGAAGGTCGGCGGGCACAGCGTCGCGGATTCCGCTGCCAGCACGAGCTTTTCGCGCACCGCGTGCGGCGCGAGCACCCAGCCGACGCGCAGACCGGAGGCGAACGTCTTCGAGAACGAGCCGAGGTACACGACGTTGTCCGGGTCGAGCGAGCGCAGCGCCGGATAGGTCTGGCCGTCGAAACCGAGCAGGCCGTACGGGTTGTCCTCGATGATCAGCACGCCGTGCTCGCGGCAGATCTCGACGATCTCCGGACGCCGTTCGACCGACAGCGTCACGCCAGCCGGGTTGTGAAAATTCGGGATAGTGTAAAGGAATTTGACCCGCTGCCCGGCCTTCTCGGCCTGGCGCAAGGCTTCCCGCAACCCCTCGGGCACGAGACCGTGCTCGTCCATCGCGACGTGCACGACATTCGCCTGGTACGCGGAGAACGACCCGAGCGCGCCGACGTACGACGGGCCTTCGGCGATCACGACGTCGCCGGGGTCGCAGAAGAGCCGGGTCACCATGTCGAGGCCCATCTGGGAACCGACGGTGACCACGACGTCGTCGGGGTGCGCCTTGATCCCCTCGAGAGCCATGATCTCGCAGATCTGGTCACGCAGCCCGGGAATCCCGTGCGCGGAGCCGTACTGCAGGGCGACGAGCCCCTCCTCGGCGATGATCTCGCCGACCTGAGCCGAAAGCGTGTCGAGCGGCAACGCGGCGAGGTTCGGCATGCCACCGGCGAGCGAGACGACCTCCGGCCGGCTTGCCACTGCGAAAAGCGCGCGGATCTCGGATGCGGTCATCCCCGCGGTACGTGCTGCGTACCGGTCGAGATGCGGGTCGAGATTGTGGCGGCCGGTCTGCGGCTTGGCGGGGCGGTTCTCGGTCATCGGACACCTGAGGGCTCGGTGGTACCTGCTGGTAGATCCATCGAGTGTAACCGCGGCCTCTTCCGGCTCCCCGCTCTTCCGGCGCTTGTCACATCGGCCTATCCTCGGGGAGGTTCTTCCGGTGCCGCCTGCGCTTTTCGCGGGCGCCGAGGCCGGAGTTGCGGGGTCCAGGGAGGTTTCAGGTGTCACGTCGCGTGGTGGGCGTCACCCTGGACAACCTTGAGCACCTGCCCAAGAGCTGTCGGCAGTGCGTGTACTGGGAGCTGGCCCCGCACCTGAAGGCGCAGGCCGAGGAGTACGGCTCCACCGAGGTCGAGAAAGAAGCCTGGGTGTCCAGCGTGCTGCTGGAATGGGGCTCGTGCGGCCGCATCGTCTACAGCGACACGCTGCCGGTCGGCTTCGTGCTGTACGCCCCGCCGAACGCGGTGCCCCGGTCGCTCGCCTTCCCGACGTCGCCGCCCAGCGCGGACGCCGTCCTGCTCACCGCGGCCCAGGTCCTGCCCGAATTCCGCGGCGGCGGCCTCGGCCGGATGCTCGTCCAGGCCGTAGCGAAGGACCTCACCAAACGCGGCGTCCGAGCCATCGAATCCTTCGGCGACGCCACCCCGGACGAGCAGGACCCGCTGGGCCAGCACTCGTGCGTGCTGCCCGCCGCGTTCCTGCAGAGCGTGGGCTTCAAGACGGTGCGCCCGCACCCGAAGTACCCGCGGCTGCGCCTGGAACTGCGCTCGGCGATCACGTGGAAGGAAGACGTCGAGGCGGCCCTCGAACGCCTCCTGGGCCAAGTGACGATCACGACCGCCGAACCGAGCCTCGGCCGCGCCTGACCCTCTCTCTCCTCCCCTTGCGCGGCTGAGATCAGCCTGAATGACCGCGCGAACACCCACCCTGAACGCACGTCTCTGCCACGGGCTCCCCGGTCACTCTCCGTACCTGTCGATCGCCCGCCCCCGCTTCCCTGAACGCCCCACCGCCCCCGCCGAGCGCCACATCCCCACCCCGCCAAACCCCCTCCCCACCCGCATCAACCGAGGTCAGCCCGGGCGCGCTCAACCACCGATCCCCGCGGACTCCCCTCGAACGCGGACACCCCAAACCCACCCCATACCACCTCCGCCCGCGCCGAAAAACACCCACTCCCGGTACCTGTGCACAACTGTGGAAGAACCCCCGAGTTATCCACAGATTGCAGATAGAGGCCGTGGAAAAGCTGTGGATGGATAGAATGGATCTGGGGACGCCCCCCGTGGAGGGTGGGGGCTGCCCCCAGGTGTGGTGGGTGCTGGAGCAGTGGGGCGCAAGTTCTTGTGGCGCCGGTTAAGTGGTGTGGGGGCTCCGGTTGCTTGTGGGTGAAGGCTGGGTTGGCGCTTGGGGGCGGTGGCCGGGGGGCGGCTTGGCCGGGCTGGGGTTCTTAGGTGAAGGCCGTGCGGCCGAGTGTAACTGTGGGTAACAGGTGGCTGAGGTGAGTGGTGGGTCAGCACGGGTGATGCTCGGGCTTTGGGGTGCGGGGCAGGGTTTGCCGTCCGCGAGGTCCGTTGAGGGAATCCGGAGTCCAATGCCAGGGGGCTTAAGCCGGGTGGCCTCGGCCTGCTGACCATCCATAAAGGACGCCTGGGTTAGCGAAATGTCCGACTAATACCAGTAGGACCGTTTCTTCAGGTCTGTGAGGGGCTCCCTGAGGGAATCTGATTCCCTCAGGGAGCCCCTCACAGACGACACGCCCAGCTTCCGCCGCCTGTGCTGGCCTTGAAGCAAGCCAACCCGGTCCGCCAGCCGCTTCGGCCTTGGGCAGACACGCCTAAGCCGCACCCGCAACGCCGCCTCAAGCCCCAGCCATGGGAATCAGCTTCCCGCAAAGGCCCCATGGACCTGCGAAGACGGTCAATCGGCATTTCGCCCAACTTGGCGTCTGTTACGGGCCGACGTGGCGGGCGGCAGAGGTGCGTCAGAGGGCGGGAGCGTGCGGGATGAACCTCGGGTGGCATTCAGCGGAAAAGGCCAGTACAGGGCGAATCAGACGGGCTGAATCGGCAACCGTGCGCGAGGCTGGGACGGAATCGAGAGCTTGCGGGCTATTCGGCTTTGGCCAGTTCGTGGGCCAGGACGTCGGCGAAGGTGAAGGTGCCGGTCGGCTGGTCGCCCTCGCCGAGGAGGTACAGGCGCTTGACCGCGATGAGGATGCCCTCGGCCACGACGTCGCGGAAGGCTGGGTCGCCCAGGCGGGCGGCGTCGTCCGGGTTGGTCAGGTAGCCGATTTCCACGCGGACCGCTGGGCAGCGGGTGCGGGTGAAGATCTCCCACGTCTTGTAGTGCGTGCGGCAGTCCAGCAGGCCGGTGCGCGCGGCGACTTCCCGCTGGATGAAGCCGGCCAGCAGTTCGCCGACGGTGGACGTCGTGCCGTTGCCGGTGCCGAAGTGGAAGCTCGCCACGCCCTGGGCGCGCGGCGACGGGTTGCCGTCGCTGTGCAGCGACAGGAACAGGTCCGCGCCGGCGTCGTTGGCGAAACGGGCGCGTTCGAAGTCTGTCGGGCTGTGGTTCGGGCCCCGGCTGATCAGGGCTTCCATGCCGGTGGCCTGCATGCGGCCCTCGAGCCGGCGCGCCAGATCCCAGGCGATGTCCGCCTCGCGCAGGCCGCCGGCGACGACACCGAGGTCCTCGCCGCCGTGGCCCGGGTCGATGACGATGCGCTTGCCGCGCAGGCGCGGGCCTGCCTGGCGCACCTGCTCCTGCTCGCGCAGGAAGACCGGGCGGCCGCCGCGGGCGCGGGGCGACGACAGGCGGTGCAGCTCGCGGATGGTGGCCGGGCCGCAAATGCCGTCCGACGTCAGCCGCATGTCGCGCTGGAACGTGCGCAGGGCGCGTTCGGTTTGCGGGCCGAAGTACCCGTCCGGGCGGCCCGCGTCGAAGCCGAGCTCGGTGAGCCGCTCCTGAAGAGTGAAAACGTCGTCGCCCTGTACCGGCGACGACAAAAGGTACTGGAGCGGGCGGCTCCCGAGGTGATAGCTGGCGCCCTTGAGCGCCTGGTACGTCGCAGGGCCCACTACGCCGTCGGTGATGAGCCCGCGGCGCTGCTGGAACGCGCGCACGGCCTGCTCCACCGCGACGTCGAACGTGTTGTACCGCTCGGTCCCCGCCACCGGCGGGAGCAGATCCATCCCGGCAAGGATCGACCTGATCTCGGCGACGTCGGGACCGGCGTCACCGCGGCGGAGTACCCGCATGCACTCCTCGCTCTTCCTCAGGCACCGAAACCGGCTCGATGCGAAACAGAAACCCGGGTAGGGGTGTACCCAGGCACCCATTGTGCCCTGTGAACTCTCGGTAAGGACGCAGGCCCGGTCGGTGCGCCACTGGAGGGGGCACTTGTCCCACGGTGGACACGCCGGGTGCACCTGCGCCCCCACCCCCGTGTGGGTGGTTCCCGAACGTGCGAGAACCCGGACCGGCGAGTCGATTGCCGCTGGCCCGGGTTCTCAGCAGGTGGACCGCTCAGAGCACGTCGGAGAGATCGGAAAGCAGCGCGGCCTTCGGCTTCGCGCCCACGATCTGCTTCACCGGCTTGCCGCCCTGGAACAGGATCAGCGTCGGGATCGACATCACCTGGTAGTCACGCGCCGTGTTCGGGTTCTCGTCGATGTCGAGCTTCGCGACGGTGATCTTGTCGCCGTTTTCCTTCGCGATCTCCTCGAGCACCGGGGCGACCATCTTGCACGGACCGCACCAGGTCGCCCAGAAATCGACGAGAACGGGCTTCTCGCTGGTGAGGACGTCGTCCACGAACGACTTGTCGGTCACCTTCACGGGTTCGGACATCGCTTGCTCCTTCAACTTCAACTCGGTGGAAAAGTCAGTGCTCGCCAGCGCCGTAGCCGCCGCCGACCAGCTCCGGTGCCTCGTGCGCGTCGGCTTCGCCGTGCTCCGCGAGCCATCGTTCCGCGTCGATCGCCGCGCTGCAGCCGGAGCCGGCCGCGGTGATCGCCTGCCGATAGGTGCGGTCCACCAAGTCGCCCGCGGCGAATACGCCGGGCACGTTCGTGTAGGACGTGCGGCCCTTGGTGAGCACGTAGCCGTCCTCGTCCACGTCCACCTGGCCGCGCACCAGATCGCTGCGCGGGTCGTGGCCGATCGCGACGAAGAACCCGGTCACGTCGAGCGTCTTCTCGTCGCCGGACTGCGTGTCGCGGACCTTCAGGCCGGACACCGTCCCGTCGCCCTCGACCCCGGTGATCTGCGAGTTCAGCTGCCACTTGATCTTCTCGTTCGCGCGGGCGCGCTCGAGCATGATCTTCGACGCCCGGAACTCGTCCCGGCGGTGCACGATCGTCACGGACTTGGCGAACTTCGTCAGGAAGGTCGCCTCCTCCATCGCCGAGTCGCCGCCGCCGGCCACCGCGATGTCGTGGTCGCGGAAGAAGAAACCGTCGCAGGTCGCACAGGCGGACACGCCGCGGCCGAGCAGCTCCTGCTCGCCCGGCACCTTCAGGTACCGCGCGGCGGCGCCCATCGCCAGCACGACGGCGCGCGCGGCGTAGCGCTTGCCGTTCGCGACGACGTACTTCACGTCGCCGGTCAGCTCAAGCGACTCGACGTCCTCCGCGCGCAGCTCGGCACCGAACCGTTCGGCCTGTTTGCGCATCTCCTCCATCAGGTCCGGACCCTGGATCCCGTCGCGGAAGCCCGGGAAGTTCTCGACCTCGGTGGTGGTCATCAGCGCGCCGCCGAACTGCGTGCCTTCGAACACCAGCGGTTCGAGCTGTGCGCGCGCCGCGTAGACCGCTGCGGTGTAACCGGCAGGACCCGACCCGACGACGATCAGGTTCCTGATTTCCTCGGCAGCCACCCGTCAACCCTCCGCTCGTAGTGACCTGTGCTCCAGGCTCAACACGATCGTAGGTGGAGGTGTTCCCGGCGGTGACGCCCGCTACGTCCGGACCGCTACTTCTTGCCGACCACCTTGTCGAACAGCTTGGCCGGGTTGCCCGGACCGCACTCCGCGCCGAACGCGACCAGGCGGAACTGCGCGAGCTTGCCGGTGGTGTAAATCGCCACCACGCCAGGCTTGCCGTCGACGGTCACCGGCCGCACGCCCTCCGGTCGCACCGCCGGATCCATGCCCGCCGCCTCGACACACGCGTCGAATCGCTTCGCGTCCTGCAGCGGGCCGTAGTTCCGTACGCCGAGGCCGCCGCCCAGCAGCGCCTCTGCCCCGCTCCCGTCGGCACCGACGGACGGGCCGCCGACCGCGGACGGCGCGGGTGCGGCGACGCCGGACGTGTCCGTTGTGGTGGTTCCGGGAACGGTCAGCGTGATGGCCACCGCGGCGGCCGCGGCCGCGGTCAGGATCCCGGCGCCCCAGCCGAGCTGCCGGTTCCGCCTCCGCCGCGCCGCCGACAGGTCCACCACCGGCGCGACCTGCTGCTCCGCAGGTTCCGGTGCGGCCGCCGGAAACGTGGCCTCCTGCCGGGCCGCCGACTCCGCGGCGAGCGCGGCGTCGAGCTTGGCCGCGAACTCCGCGGGCATCGGCGGGGCTGGTTCCGCGGCGAGCGCGGACAGGTCGGCGGTGGTCGCTTCGAGGGCCTCGATGATGGCGCGGGCTTCTGGATCCGCGTTCACCCGCGGCCACAGCTGCGCCGCCTCCTGGTCGTCGAGCACCCCGGCGTGGAGGTCGGCGAGCAGGTCGACAGACCAGGGCGGTCCGATGGTTCCGCCTGCCCCCCGGCTCTCGTCCGTCATCGTCCCTCCCCGTTCCCCGGCGAGCGCTGGACTCGCCCGGCACTCCGGGACCCCTCCGAAGTGGCGTGCTTGCGTTTGCTTTCGTTAGTTGGGACGTCGCCACCCCCGTCCGGGTTCCGCAGATGCCCGAGAACCTTCGCGAGTTTTCCCCGCCCGCGCGCACACCGGCTCTTCACCGTGCCCTCGGCGATGCCGAGCATTTTCGCGGTCTCGGCCACCGAATAGCCCTCGACGTCGACCAGCAGGATCGGCGCGCGCTGGTCCTCGGGCAGCTCGTCGAGCGCCTGGCGGACCAGCAGGCTGGTTTCCCGCTGCGCCATCGAATCGCCGGGCGCGGCCGGTTCGTTGAACTCCCCGGTCTCGGGCAGCGGCACGGTCGGCCGTGCCTGCTTTCGCCGGATCCGGTCGAGGCACGCGTTCACCACGATCCGGTGCAGCCAGGTCGTGACCTGCGACTCCGCCCGGAATTTGCCCGCCGCGCGGAAGGCCGAGATGAACGCCTCCTGCAGCGCGTCCGACGCCTCTTCCGGATCGCGCAGCGTGCGCAGGGCGACCGCCCACATGCGGTCTCGATGCCGCCGGACCAGTTCACTGAACGCATGCGGATCACCCGCGGCGTGTGCCGCGATCAGATCCGCATCCGTGGGAGCTGCAGCCGTCACCCGGCAGAGCCTACTGAGTCGCGATCGCAGCTCAGCCCGCAGGCAGGAAGCTCAGCTCTCCGATCTGGCTCAGGAAGCCGTCGCCGCCGTTGTCGCCCAGCTGGGTGATCCAGACGATGAAGTACTGGCCTTGCGTCGGCTGCTGCAGGGTGATCGTGGTGTCCGGCCCGTTCAGGTCGCCGCTTCCGACCACCTTGGTGTCGTCGAGCTGCGGGTTTTTGCTCTCCGCCGACCGGATCTCGACCTTCGTGCCCGGGCTGTTCGCGGTGATCTTCACCTGCGCGAGGTTCACCGGGTCGTCGAACTGGACCGCGATCCCGACGCCGGGCTTCAGCGCGGGCAGCTGCTGCTGGTACTGGTCGGTCTTCCAGATCGTGCCCGGATCGCCGTCGATCGTGTTCTTCACCCGGCTCGCGTTGTCGCCGGAGCCCTGCGGGTTGTAGAGCGACGCCGACTTCGGGGCCACCGGCTCGCCGATCTTCGGCCCGGCGGGCGGCTGGTTGGACGGCGGCGGGGCCTGGTTGCCCGGTTTGGCCGGAGCCGAACTGGGCGGGGCCGCGACGTTGATCGTGGGACCGGTCGCCTTCCCGTCGCCCTGGAACAGGTTGATCAGCATCAGCCCGCCCCACGCGAGGATCACCACGGTGGCGACCACCAGCACGGTGACGCCGAAGGCCAGCTTCCGCCGCCGCGCGACATCCTTGACCGGCTTCTTCGTGGTCCAGATCGTGCCGTCGGTCTCGGCGGCCGCGTCGTCCTTGCCGACCGCGTTGATCAGCTGGGTGCGTTCCTCCTGGTCGGCGACCTGGCCGAGCACGCGGAGGATGGCCGAGCTGGTGCGGATTCCGCCGCTGCCGCCGTCCTCGATCGTGCGCACGGCCAGCGACGACAGCTCCGGCGGCACCGCGGGCACCAGCGACCGCGGCGGCACCACGTGCCCCTGCGGGGTGAGCGGGGCCGCGGGGATCGCCGGCGGACCGCCCGGCAGCGCCCATCGTCCGGTGAGCAGCAGGTACAGCACCGCGCCGAGCGCCTTGACGTCGTCGCGCAGCGTGGCTTCCGGCAGCGGGCCGGGGAAGGCGAGCTTGAGCGCGCCGCCCGGGGTGAGCCGCAGCCGCTGCGGGTGGTCGAGGCCGAGGACGAGGCCGTTCTGGTGGGCGTGGTCGACCGCTTCGGCGAGCGCCTGCACCATCCGCGCGGCCGCGGCGGGGGCCACCGGGCGCTGCGCCACCAGGTCGACCAGGTCGCTGCCCTTGGTCCACTCCGCCACCACGACGCCGAGCAGTCCCTCGCTGGAGGTGACGCCGCTGCCGAGGCTCAGCACGTCCAGCACTCTGGCGACGCCGCCGTGCCCGAACTTCGACGCGTGCGCCGCTCGTTCCAGGGTTCGCCGCGCCTGCCGGGCCGCCTCCGGATCCGCCGGATCGCCGACCAGCAGCGTCAGCGCGACATCCCGCTTGAGCTGCCCGTCTCGTGCTCGCCACAGGTGCGCGGCGGCCCGCTCGTCTACCCCGAACTGGGCAAGCAGGCGATACCGGCCGTCCCCTACGACGCGTCCGGGTGCGAGCGATCCGCCCCGGGCGCGAATGCCCGCGGCGTCCCCCGCCTGCTCGCTTCGTCTCGTGTCCACGCTCTCTCCCGCTTCGCTCCCGGCACCGAGGGTACCCGGATCATCAGCCGTAGAAGCGTCGTGAGTCGTGAATCAATCGTTACCCGCGCTTGATCAATCGGGTGAACCTTGATGTTACGGGCTTCAGCTCCTCGACCTTCAGCGCCATGAGCACGCCGAACGACACCGCGATGCCGACGATTCCCTGCAGGACGAGCTTGATCCAGGCGTGCGGAACCGGGCTCAGCGACGAGGGCACGACCAGCCCGACGACCCACGCGGCCGCGACCCCGAGCACGCTCGCCACGACGGTGAACAGGATCACCCCGATCACCCGCTTGCTGCGCAGGTTGCCGAGCGTCACCCACAGCCACACCTGGCCGAGCATCGCGCCGATCACGTACGTCAGCGCGTTCACCATCATTACGCCGAGCACGATGTTCTCGGGATTCAGCAGCACCGGGCACAGGAACAGCAGCGGCACCTTGACCAGCGTCATCACGATCATGATCAACGTCGGCGTGCGGGCGTCCTTCATCGCGTAGAACACCCGCATCTGGAGCATCACCAGCGCGTACGGCAGCAGCGCGAACGCCGTGATCGCCAGCGCCTGGCCCATCCGTTCGGCGTCCTCGAGCCTGCCCTTGCCCATCGCGAACAGCGCGACGCCCATCGAGGTGCCGACGATCGTCATCACCGCGGAGATCGGCACGAGCGTCACCGTCGAGATCCGCGACGCGTAGGACAGGTCGCTGACCAGCTTCTTCGTGTCGCCGTCGGCGGCCGCGCGGCTCAGCCGGGGCATGATCGCGGTCAGCAGCGAGACGCCGAGCACGCCGTAGGGCAGCTGGAACAGCAGCCACGCGTAGTTGTAGGCGGTGACGCCGCCCGAGGTGCCCTTGGTGAGCACCCGGGTGGTGATCGTGAGGCCGACCTGGCTGACCGCGACGTAGCCGACGACCCACAGGGCCAGCCCGCCGAACTCCTTCATCCGGCTGTCCAGCCCCCACCGCCAGCGCGGGCGGAAGCCGGACCGCAGCAGCGGCGGGACCAGCATGATCGCCTGCGCGGCGATGCCGCCGGTGACGCCGAGGCCGAGGGTGAGCACCTTCGGATCGGTGATCGACGGATTGCCGGTGTCGATCGAACCCGGCATCAGCCACACCACGAGGATGGTGAAGATGACCACCAGGTTGTTGATCACCGGTGCCCACGCCGTCGGCCCGAACACGTGCTTGGCGTTCAGCATCGCCGAGACCAGCGCGAACACGCCGTAGAAGAAGATCTCTGGCAGCAGCAGATAGGCGAACGCGGTGGTGAGCCCCGCGCTCGCCTCGCCGGACGAATCGATGTACAGCGAGGTGAACGCCGGCGCCGCGATCACCGCGATCACGGTGCCGATGAACAGCACGGTGACGCCGGTGGTCAGCAGCCGCTGCGCGTAGGCCTGGCCGTGGTCGGGATCGTCCTGCGAGCGCACCAGCAGCGGCACCACCACACTGGTGAGCACGCCGCCGAGCAGCAGCTCGAAGATGATGTTCGGCATCGTGTTCGCGACGTTGAACGAGTCGGTCGCGACCCCGGAGCCGATCGCCGCGACCAGCAGCACCTTCCACAGGAAGCCGGTGATCCGGCTGATCAGCGACGCGATCGCCATCCGCCCGGACGCCTTGGCGACCGACGGGCCCTCGTCCTTCGGCTGCTCGGGAGCCTCGGCCGGACGCGCGAGCGGCGCGTCCTTGATCCGCGGCATGACCTGGGTGGCCAGCGCGTCGTACGGGCGCAGCACGTCCGGGTCGGCGGTCGGCCAGCGCGAGGGGGCGGCCAGCGGGACGCCCGCGGTGCGCGGGATGAACCGGGTGGCGTCCGGGTCCCGCATTGCTTCTTCCTGCCACGGCCGGATCGGCGCGCCGGGACGCGGGCTGCGGCCCCGGTGCACCGGCGGTGGCGGCGGGCCCGGCACGTTCGCGGGCGGCGGCGTCGGCTGCGGAAGCTGGCCGCGGTTCGGCGGCTGGTTCGGCGGGAGCGGCTGCGGACCCGACGGCGGGAGCTGCTGCGGTCCGGACGGCGGCCCGCCCGGCCTCGGCGGGGGCGGCCTGCGGACCGGCGGCATGGCCGCCCTGGTCGGGGCCGGGCGCTGCTGGCCGTTCGGGGGCGGCGGCGGGACGCGGCGCGGGGCTCGGTCCCTGGGCTCGCGGGGTTCTCGGGGGTCGCCGCCGCGCGGGTCGATCCGGCGCGGCTGAGCCCGGTCGGACGGTGGCCGGTCGGCGGGCGGGCGCTCGTCCGGCAGCGGCATCCGGCGGGTGCCGTTGGGCGGCGGCTGCCTGCGATCGGCGGGCGGCGGCGGAGGGGGCGGCTGGCGACGGGCGTCCCGGACCGCGCGGCGAGGCTGATCGTCCCGCCTCGGCGGCGCGCCGTCCCGCCGGGGACGACCCGCACGCTCGGGTGGTTGACCCGGCTCTTTGTCCAACGCGTGCCCAATCCTCTGCGGTCCCCTGGTCCCTGCCATTGTGGCAGCGCGGACCCAGGGTAATCGGGAACGGGCGCGAGTACCCGTCCCCTCGCGATGTCAGGGCGTGCCGCCTCGGCTTTCCTTCACTCGCCGGTAGATCCGCCGGGACGCCAGCAGCAGCAGCGCGCAACCAGCGACGACGGTGATGATGATGGTGATCGGGCCGTACTCGGTCGAGGTCAGCTCGAACCGCGCGGTTCCGCCGAGATCGGTGCCCGCCGGGGTGGTCAAGGACACATCGACCGACAGATGCCCGGCCCGCAGTGCCTCGATTTGCACGTATTTGGTCTGGCCGCCCTTCGCCGGGAAAAGCCAGTTCTTGGTCTGTTCGGTGGGCCGGACGCCGATGTTGTTCTTCAGCGCGATCTGCGCGCTGACGCCGACCGGCAGGTCGTTGTGCACGTAGACCGGCAGCGGCGAGGACCCGGACGCGAGCGCAAACGTTTGCTTCGGCTGTTCGACGGTGACCTGATCGCGGATCGCGGCGAGTTCGGCGGTCGCGTTCGCCGAGGCGGACGAGGGTGCCGAGGCGGCCCCGAACGCGGTCGAGCTGCCGCGGACGAGCGCGTCGCGGACCGGTCCGACGATCGCCTTCGGTTCCACCCGGTTCCTGGGGTCCAGCTGCATCGCGGACAGCAGGCTGGCGACGTCCTGGTCGAGGCCGGACAGCTGATCGGCGACCGCTGCCCCGCCGTCCGACCGGGTGCTCGCGACCAGCGAGGCGCTGCCCTCGGGGGTGCTGCCCAGCAGGTCGTCGAGCGACGAACCGGCCGTCACGCCGGCGGTGGTCAGCTTGCCAAGCCCGGACAGGAAGGCGGCCAGTTCGTCCGTGGTGGCGTCCCAGCGCCGCGGCGGAGCGATGAGCAGCGGCCCGCCGGACCCTTCGGTGCGGCCGAGGCCCGCTTCGAACGCGACCGCGGCGAGGCCGTTCTGCGTGGCGACCGCGCGCTGTGACGCTCCGCTGTACGTCGTTGGCGTCTGCGGACTCGGCGTGAAGCCGGTGAGAGCGCTGGTGACCATCGAGTTGGTCGGCTGCGCGCGCAGGCCGTCGCTCAACGTCGCGGCACCGGTGACGGTTTCGTCGTCGCCACCGGCTCGCAGCTTCGCGCTGTCGGTGAGCACTGTCTGAAAACCGCCCGCCGAGATCGCCGACAGCGCCTTCTCGTCCGGCGTCCCGCCCGGCCACAGCACGCCGCTTCGCGACTCGACGCCGAGCACCTGGCGGATGACCGCCGTGCCGCTCAACGCCGTGGTCATGAGGCCCGCGTCGGCGTTGCCGTCGGCACTGCGGACCTTGCCGAGCGTGGTGAGGTCGGCGTCGGCGAACGGCATCGGGATCACGCATCGGCCGGTGACCAGCGCGCGCAGCGCCGCCAGCCAGTTCGAAGCGGCGTCCGCGCCCTTTCCTGCCCCGCCGCCGCTGACGCGGTAGCCATTGCGCATCGCGTCCACCGTGCGCAGCAGGTCCGGATCGAGGGCGAAGCACAGCGAGCCGCCGACCTTCTGGTTGTTCTCCTGCGCCGCCCGCGCCGCCGAGACCAGGGAATACAGCCGTCCGCCCGGGCTCAGTTCACCGGCGAGCGAATCGTCGGTGAGCGTCATCGGCACGCCGAACGGCGCGGACTGGACGTGCGGCGTGCTGTCGGTGATCGGCCACAGCACGGCCACCTTCGAATGCCGCTGAGTCGCCTGGTTGTTCGAGTGCCCCGGCGTCGAGAGCACCGGCATGAGCAGGCTCACCGCGGCGAGCCGGGCCGGGCCGCCGTACTCCGGGGTGCCGTTCACGTTCACCAGCAGCGGGTACACGCCGGGCCGCAACGCCGCGCCGCGCGGTCCGGTGAGCGGCACCGTGATGTCCATCCGGGCGCTCTGTCCCGGCTCCAGCTCCTCGGCGAGCGTCGTGAAATCAGTGAGCGGGCTGTCCTGCACCGGGTTTCCGGCCAGCACCGAGTCCATCGCGCGCGGGCTGGAGAGCCGCTCGCCGATCTGCAGCCGAGCCATCGGCTTGACGATCCGCCGGGAGCCGGTGTTGGTCACCGTCCCGGTCACCGTGATCGCCTGGTCCGAGCTGGTGACCACGCGCGGGGACAGCTGGCCGAGGTCGAGGCGCAGCCGGGCAGGCTCCGGAGACGGATTCTCCTGCGCGCTCGCCGGCACACCGAACAACGCGGTGGCGGCGACGATCAGCAAGGACAGCAAGAAGGCGGCGGGCCGCTTCACTCGGGTGCTCCCTCTCAGCCGCGCTCGTCGGGCGCGAAAAGTTCAGCTGCCCCGCGAACCAGCTTGCGCTCGTCCGCGTAGGCGAGGGTGGTCTCCAGCTCGGCCAGCGGAACCCAGGCGACCTCGGTCACCTCGACGTCCTCGTCCGACAGCTCGCCACCGGTGGCTTCGAGCAGGAAGTGGTGCACGGTCTTGTGCACCCGGCGCTGCTGCGCGACGAACCAGTAATCGATGGTGCCGAGCGGGCGGAGCACGCGCGCGGAGATGCCGGTTTCCTCCTTCACCTCGCGCACCGCGGTCTGCTCCACCGTTTCCCCGTCCTCGATGTGGCCCTTCGGCAACGACCACAGCAGTCTGCCGTGTCGGTCGAGCCGCCCGATCAGCACCGCGCGTTCCCGGACCGGGTCGACCACGAGCCCGCCGGCCGAGGTCTCATCGACCGTGGTCAGCCGCCTGCCGCGGTGGCGCCGTCGCCGCCGGCGCGGCTTCGGCCCTCCGGCGCGACCGGCAGATCCAGACATGCTGCGATGCTAGAGCAAACGGTCGCCCGGGTACTCTGGCTCTCCGTGTCCGTGTCCGGCGGCGCCCGAGGTGTCGGCGCCATTTTCGTGGTGGGATTCGAGTGAACAACCTGGTCGCCCAGCAGAACGCGGTGACGGAACTGATGCGAGTGTCCCCTTTGGCCGATGAGCTGGCCGAGCGGTTCGCGCGCGCGGGCCACAGCTTGTACCTGGTCGGCGGCAGCGTGCGCGACGCGCTGCTCGGCAGGCTGTCGAACGACCTCGACTTCACCACCGACGCGCGCCCCGATCGGGTGCTGCAGATCGTGAGCGAATGGGGCGACGCGGTCTGGGACGTCGGCATCGCGTTCGGCACCGTCGGCGTCACCAAGAACGGCACGACGCTGGAGATCACCACGTTCCGCGCGGACAGCTACGACCGCGTCGGCCGCAACCCCGAGGTGACCTTCGGCGACACCATCGAGGGCGATCTGCTCCGCCGCGACTTCACCGTCAACGCGATGGCGATCGACCTGGTGGGGAAGACGTTCATCGACCCGCACGACGGCATGGACGCGCTCCGGCTGAAGGTGCTCGACACGCCGGCGCTGCCGCAGGAGTCGTTCGCCGACGACCCGCTGCGGATGATGCGCGCTGCCCGGTTCTCCGCGCAGCTCGGCTTCACCGCCGCGCCGCGCGTGGTCGAGGCGATGACGTCGATGTCCGAGGAGATCGACCGGATCACCGCCGAGCGGGTGCAGACCGAGCTGTCGAAGCTGATGCTGGCCCCCGACCCGCGGCCGGGCCTCGAACTGCTCGTCGACACCGGGCTCGCGGACCGGGTGCTGCCCGAGCTGCCCGGGATGCGGCTGGCGATCGACGAGCACCACCAGCACAAGGACGTCTACCAGCATTCGCTCACCGTGCTCGCGCAGGCGATCGCGCTGGAGAAATCGCACGAGCCTGCCAGCGAGCCGGACCTCGTGCTGCGGCTGGCCGCGCTGCTGCACGACATCGGCAAGCCGGCCACCCGGGAGTTCACCCCCGGCGGCGGCGTGAGCTTCCACCACCACGAGGTGGTCGGCGCGCGGATGACCCGCAAACGTTTGCGGGCGCTGAAGTACTCGAAGGAAATCATCGAGCAGGTTTCCCAGCTTGTGTTCCTCCACCTGCGGTTTCACGGGTACGGCGGCGGCGAGTGGACCGATTCGGCGGTCCGCCGCTACGTCACCGACGCCGGCGACCTGCTGACCCGGCTGCACAAGCTCGTCCGCGCCGATTCGACCACGCGCAACAAGCGCAAGGCGGCCGCGCTGCAGGCGACTTACGACGACCTCGAGGCCCGCATCGAGCGGATCAAGGAGCAGGAGGACCTCGACCGGGTCCGCCCGGACCTCGACGGCAACGAGATCATGCGGCTGCTCGGCCTCCCGCCGGGCCCGCAGGTCGGCCGGGCCTGGAAGTTCCTCAAGGAACTGCGGCTCGACCGCGGTCCGCTGGACCACGACGAGGCGGTCGCCGAGCTGAAGAAGTGGGCGGCGGCGGAAGGACTGGGCTCGGGCGAACAGGCCTAAGAAATGAACTCGGGATCGCAGGTTCGCCACGATCCCCCTTTGGCCTCTGGATCATCCACCGGGCACCCGCGATACTCCCTGTCTCGAAGAGAACAGGGGGATCGATGACGCGGCAGCACGGCGAGGACCGGCGAAGTGCCAGCTTTCTCGTGATGTTGCTGCGGCGCGGCACCCCCGCGCTGGCCACCGCGCCGACCGGGCTGACCGATGAGATCGGCGACCCCACCCCGGTGCGCGCGCTGCAGCGGATCTCGCGGATGGCCGGTCCGGTCGACGAGCGCCACCACGACGGATTGCTGCTGCGCGCGGCGCGGTACGTGGTGCTGGTGCCGCTCGCCTATCGCCTGGTGGCGGTGCCGGGGACGTTCGCCACCTACACGGTCAACCACGGCTCGGCCGGGCTGGCGTCGGTCGCGATCGTCACCGCGTGCTCGATGGCGCTGAGCGCGTTCGGCCTGTTCTGGATGATGCGCCGGGCTCCGTTCCGCAGCGATCTCGCGGCGCGGCTGCTGCTGATCGACCTGGTCGCCACGGTCTTGTTCGAGCTGTTCATCGGCGCGACGGTGTCGCCGGCGGTGTTCCACGACGCGCTCGGCGTCGCGGATAAACACCTGCTCGGCAGCATCGCCCTCCTCACGCTCGCCGTCGGCATCCCGTCCGGGCTCGGGCTGGCGGTGCTCAGCCTGCCGGTGCGGCTGGTGTCGGATCTGCTCAACCACGGCACGTTCGATTTCGCGCAGGCCGCGTCGCTGTACCCGACGATGTTCGGCGTCCTGTTCACCGCGGTCGGCGCGCTGATCCTGCTCGGCCTCGGGATCCGGCTGGCGCTGGCGTACGGGATCCGCAACGGGCGGCTCGCCGAACGCGCGCGCCAGCATCGGATGCTGCACGACACGGTGCTGCAGACGCTGGAGGCGATCGCGCTCGGCGGTCCCGGCGGATCGGATCAGCGGCTGGTCGAGGTGCAGCGGCTGGCTCGCGCGCAGGCGATCGAGCTGCGGCAGACGATCGAGGCGGCGGCCGCCCAGCGGGAGGAAGAGGGCGCGCGGCCGCTCGGCGAGAAGCTCGCGGCGCTGGCCGCGGAGATGGCGCGCGACGGGCTGCGGGCACAGCTGGTGATCGCCGAACTGGACGACGACACGTTGTCGGAGGTCCGGCAGATCGCGATCCGCGACGCGGTGCGCGAAGCGATGCGCAACACGATGAAACACGCGGAGACGGACAAGGTGGTGGTGCGCGTGGAGGAACGCAACGGAGGCATCGCGGTGATCACCCGCGATCACGGCACCGGGTTCAGCCCGCACGAACGGCCTGCCGGGTTTGGCATCAGCGAGTCGATCACCGCGCGGCTGTCCGAGGTCGGCGGCACGTCGCTGGTGGAATCGAGCCCGGGCAGCGGAACGCGGGTGACGTTGTGGGTGCCGCTGTGAGCGGGGTGGCTGGCGCGCTGGCGGCGTATCGGGACGGGGAGGTCGAGCGGGCGGGTGCGCTTGCCGCCGCGACCGGAACTCCGTTGGGAGCCGAGCTGGCGACGTATCTCGCGGCGGGTCCGAGCGGTCCGGTGTACGACCAGCCGGCGGCGTTCACCGCGTTCATCCGGGGCGGCGGGAACGTCGGGTTGTACCGGCGGTTGAGCGAGGAACTGGCTGCGCGGTACGACTCCTGGCGGCCGGCCGCGCTGCTGGATCTCGGGTGCGGCGACGGGCTGGCGATCGAACCGGCGCTGGCTGCCGCCGCGTTCCGGCCGGAGCGGATCGACCTCGTGGAGCCGTCCGAGGCGCTGCTCGCGGACGTCGAAGTCCCTGGTGCGCGCCGGTTTTCGTTGACCGCACAGGACTTTCTCGCCGCGGATGGTTCCACGTGGAACCTCACGCAGTCGACGTTCGCGCTGCAGTCGATCGAGCCCGCTGCCCGCGCCGAAGTGCTGAGCGCGCTGCGGCCGCGGACGGAACGGTTGGTGCTGGCCGAATTCGACGTGCCGGACACCGCCGACCTGGAGTCGCTCGCGCAGCGGTACGAACGCGGCGTCGCCGAATACGGCGAGCAGGCTTCCCTGGTGGCGCAAGGGTTTCTGCTGCCCGTTCTGCTCGGCGTCGCCGCCGGTACGGCAAGGACGAACTGGGAACACCCGGCCGCGCACTGGACCCGGCAGCTCGAAGCCGCCGGGTTCGCCGACGTGACCGTGGAACCGCTCGCGGACTACTGGTGGTCGCCCGCGGTGCTGATCACCGCGTCATAACCGGGACAGCGCTCCCTGTTCGAGGTGCTGGGCGATCGGCCGCGGCAGCAGGTACGCCGTGGCTCCGCCCGGCTGCTGCCCCCACGGCGTGGTGACCCCGGTGAGCACCCGGATCGTGCGCTGCACGCGGTACTCGTGCCGGTCGCGTTCGCGGTCCGGCGTCAGCGAGGTTTCGAGGAACCGCACCGAATTCGCGTGCACCAGGTTCCCGGCCTCGGGTCCGAACCGGACCACCGTGGTGCCGGCGGGCAGCGCGACGATCCGCTTGCCGCGGTAGAACGACAACGGCGGCTCGCCGCGCATCGGCAGGATCGGCCAGTCCGCGGGCTGATCGGATTCGTCCGGGGCCTGCGGCGGCAGCATCAGCAGCGTGCCGAGGAGGAACCGGGCCGCGTCGGCAAGGGTGGCGAATGCCACCGGTTCGACCGCGGGCGGACGAGACACCTCCCAGCCGTTTTCCGCGCGGCGCAACGTCCACACGCCTTCGGCGGGCACCTCGTCCGCGCCGATCCGGTAAGCCGACGACGGCACGCCGTGCTCGACGAGCCGTTGCTGTAGCAGCGCCAGCGTCTCGGCTCCGCGAAGCGCGCGGACCGGCTCGCCGCGGACCGCGCGGGCGAGTTGGCTGTCGTCCGGGATGTCGGCCTCGGTACGCCCCGGGCGCGGTTTGCCGAGCACGTCCGCCTCGGCGGTCGCGCGGACCAGATCGCGCACGATCGGCGGCCGGAACCCGGCGGCGCGGATGTGCTCGACCAGCTCCGGCTCCGGCGGGACCCCGTATTTGCGCAGGTAATGCGGTACGGCGGCGGGCCAGATCCAGGTGCCGTCGGTGTGGAACGCCTGCGGTACGTCCGGCGGCGCGCCGGGCGCGAAGATGTCCGGCTGCGGCGCGGGCCGGTGCAGCACGACGGGCGAGCGGAACAGGTAGTCGAGCACGCCGCGGATCTGGTCCGGCGGCACCGGCGGGCGGTTCACCACGGGCCGCTCGCCCTCGTTGTGCCCGTCGACCGGCCGCGCCTGGCGGAAGCCGACACTCAGCGGCAGCCCGGCCTTCGCGCCGAGCCAGTCCGGCAGATGCTTGTCCGGCCGGGGGAAGCGGGTCAGCTCCACCAGGTAGGACTCGCGGGCGGGATCGCCGCCGTCGTTGGGCGGCAGCCGCCAGTCCGGCTCCTGGTCGGCGTCGAAGTCGAAATCGAACTGCGAATCGGCGTCCAGGGTGAAGGTGCCCTGAAACCAGGTGCCGGTTTCCGCCTGGTACATCGCCGCGCGCAGCTGGGTGAACAGCGTGCTCAGCTGCGGCGTGCCGGGCAGCGACACCGAAACCGGGCCGTTCTCGTCGCCGACTGCGCGAACCTCCAGCTCGGAGTAGTCGCCGACCTGCCGGAACTGCGCCGCGACCCGCGTCCATCCGCCGGGCACCTGGCGCAGCGTGCGGCCGATCCCGCGCAGGATCCGCGTCTGGTCGCCGCCCTCGGTCTCGGCCTTCGGCTCGCCGTAGTCGTGCCGCGTCAGCCACAGCCCGGTGAGCTGCTTGCCCGGGACGGTCACCGAGAAGTCGGTGAGCCCGAGCTGCGCCGCGCGGGCCGGATCGTGCCGCGTCCAGCGCAGCGTCAGGTTCGGCTGGTCGCCTGGCGCGACCTCGAACAGTTCGTCGTCGTATTCGACGTAAGTACGCAGGTCGAACGTCGCTGGCACCTCGTTCGCGAGCACGACCCTGGCCAGCCGGCCCTCGTGTTCGCGGTCGAAGCCCTCGGGCGCTTCCTCGTCGCCCACGACCGTCAGCAGCAGTGTGCCGTCGGTGGTGGAGCGCTGCGCCGCGAAGGTGCGATCGTCGAGTGTTGCGTACAGGCCGTCTGGGCGTTCTCCCGATTCCACCCGGTACCGCACGTCTGGTTCCTCCCCGAAGTCCCCCGTGTAGCCGCAACGAACTTATCTGACCGTGTCACGGCGGGACCATCGGTCACCGGCACCGGGAGAATGTGCGCCCACAAATACCCGTCTGAGTGACCGATCAGTGCCGCGGGTAGCGCTGAACCCAGGCGTCGCCGAGCGCGTTCCGTGCCGAATGCCGGTCGAAATGCCACAGCGCGTCGGTGGCCACCTGTTCGATCAGGTGGTGCAGTTCCAGCTGCTCAAGCCACTTTCGGGGCAGCCCGGGAACGCCCACTCGCGCGCCGAGCAGCGCGCCGGTCAACGCACCGGTGAGCGCGCTGCGGCCGGAGTGGTTGACCGCGCGCAGCATGGCCTGTTCCGGATAGTTCTCGAAGCCGGACAGCGCGGCGAACGAACGGCCGAGTACGGACAGCGTGCTGTGGCCGTCGCCGATCAGCTCCGGCATGCGCAGATCCGGCAGGCCGTGCTCGCCGAAGAACGGCACCGATTCCGCGACCAGGTCGCGCACCGGTCCCCACTCGGGCCCGTCGTGCTCTTCGAGCACCTCGCGGGACAGGTTCCACACCGGATAGCTGAACGAGTCCTTCGTGAGCGCCTTCTCGAACACCCACGCCAGATACGTCGCCGCGGCCACGTCGTCCGGCTGATGGGTCACGCCGGCCAGATCGCGCACGACCTGGCTGATGCCGCCGCTGAACCCGGTGCCCGGGCCGGCCGCGGTCAGCACCGCGGGCAGCGCGCCGACCAGCGCGGCCGGGCCGGACATCGGCGCGGCTTGCGGATCGCCGGTGACCAGCGAGTGGTAGGCGTTGAGTTCGGCGTCGTCGATGGCGCGCCGGGCGTGCAGTTCGGGCACCTTCACGAGAAAACCGTCGGCGTTCTGGATCGCCGCGCCCTGCGTGTGCAGCCAGCGGCCGAGCGCGCCGCGGACCACGCCGGGGAACTGCTTCTCGACGTCGCGCGACTCCGGCTGTTCGCGGTGCGGGCTGCGGATCACCGCCTCGGTGAGGAACAGCAGCCGCTGCGTCATCGAGCCGATCCGGCCGGGCTGGTCGAACGCGAGCGGCAGTTCGCGGACGCCGTCCGGGCCGTAGGTCGAGACGATCTCGTCCAGCCGCATCCGGTCCACGGCCGACCCGAGCGCCTCGCCGAGCGCGAATCCGACCCACGCGCCGACGACCCGCTGCCAGCCGTAGCGGAAGTTCTCCAGGCTGACCTCGGGGTACTTGCCGAACGTGTCGAGCTTCGGGACCATCCGGCCCTCGTTGTCCCAGGACGGCACGAGACCGTTGGCGCGCAGGTCGTTCGGCCGGGAGCGGCTCGGCTCCGGCTGTTCGAGCCTGCGCAGCCACGACCGGCCGAGGACGGTCTTGCGGCATTCGTCGGCGGTCAGCTCGAAACCGTGCCGCCGCGCGCGTTCCGCGGCCGCCTTCGGCACGTCGACCGGCTTGTCCAGCCCGATCCGGGCGGCGGTGTCGACGGCGAGCTTCTCCAGGTTTTCCTCGATCTCCGGGCAGCGGCCGTTCTCGTCGACCCTCGGCTCCTGGCGGGGGAACCGCTTCGCGATCGCGGTCAGCTCGGCCCCCGCGACGTCCTCGAAGGTCGCGGGGCCGCCGTTGATCACCAGGTTCGGCGGATGCTCGAACTCGGCGAGCGTCGCCAGATCGACGCGCCACCAGGCGTGCTCGCGGGCGGGCAGATGCCGGGTCGAGCTGAAAACGCGCAGCTCGTTGCGTTCCTCGGAGAAGTAGAAGCGGTCGGTCGCACCGGTTTTGAGGTCGAACGGCACGAAGACCTCGCAGCGCAGCAGCCCGATCAGCAGCTGTTCGCGCGAGAGCCAGCCGACGCTCGCGAAGGCGAGGAGGGTTTCGAGCGGGTTGTCCGGCTTCGGGTAGCCGCGCCGGATCGGACCGGCCTTGTACTGCGGATTCTCGCGTTCGTCCCCGGTCTGGTGGCCGTCGTTGTCGACCTTCACCCAGCCCGCGACCGCGGGCAGCGGCACGCCGAGCTCGCCGAGCCCGGCCTTCGCGTACTCCGGGTCGACGACCTCGCGCCAGCTTTCCTGGCCCGGGTACGCGACCGGGGTGCTGAGCCCGCCCGGATGCGGATGCGCTTGCCGCAGTTCGCCGTCCGGCTCGCGCACGAGCACCGAGGGAGCGGGGAACAGTTCTTTGTCCGGACGGCCGTCGTCGAGGAACGCGACGGTGTTGTAGGGGATCGACCAGCCTTCGGGGACCCGTAGCACGCGGTCGTGGTCGACCCGGAGGCCGCCCGGCCCGGAGACCTCGGGGCCGTGCACGGCGCGCAACCACTTCCCGACCTTGTCTACCGCTTCCGCCGCTTCCACCTACTCGATCCTCTCCAGGCTTCCGTCGGACTCGTGCTCCGCGATCGGCTTGGGCAAGACGTACGCCACCGCGCCGCCGGGAAGGTTCGCCCAGGGCACCGTCATCCCGATGATCACGTGGAGTGATCTTCGGAGGCGGAAAGTGCTGGTCATCCGCTCCCGTTCGAGTGGCAGGGACGTCGTCGCGAACCGTACCGCCTGGTGGTGGACCAGGTTGCCGGGTTCTTCGCCGAATCGCAGAACGACGGTACCTTCCGCCAACCGAGTGAGTCTCTTGTTCCGCAGCAGCGTGAGGGGAGGGTCACCCGGCGCGGGCTGGACCGGCCAGTCGGCGACCTCCCGCGCCGTTTCCAGCGGTGTCTCGCGGCCGCCGGTCGCACGGGCGGGATGCAGCAGCAGCGCGCCAAGGAGTTGCTGAGCGGCGTCGTCCAGCCGGGCGAAGGTCTGCTCATGGCCGTCCGGCGCGGCCACTGTCCAACCGGCTTTGCCCTGGTAGAGGCTCCATTTTCCGGCCTCCCGGCCGCCGAGGCAGCGGACGTCGGGCCACACGCCGAACGAGTCGAGCCGGTGGCCGAGGCAGGCCAGCAGTTCGGCGTCGGACAGGACCGGGTCCGGGTTGGTTTCCCGCTCGGCGGCGACGTCCGCGGCGGTCCGGTGGAGGTCGTCCGCGGTGGGTCTTGGCCGCGGTCTCCCGGCGAGGTCGGCTTCCGCGGTGCGGCGCACCAGGTGCTCGACGTACGGCGGGTGAAAGCCCAGGTCACGGATGTGCTGGAGGAGTTCGGGCTCGGGCGCTATCCCGTGTTCGCGCAGCTGCTCGGCGACCTCGACCGGCCAGATCCACGTGCCGTCGGTGCGGTGTCCCTGGCCGACCTCGGCCTCGCGTTCGAGATAGCGGAGCACGAGCGGCAGTTCGTCCTCCGGCAGCGGTTCGCGGGTCCCGGTGGTCGCGTGCCGGAAAACCACGCCGAGCGGAAGGCCGACGTGCAGCCGCCACCAGTCGGGAAGGTGCTCGTCGTCGCGCGGGAAAGTATTGAGTTCGGCGAGGTAGGCGCTCGAATCAGGCGGCGTCGTCCAGGGCGGCTCGGTGTCGACGAAGTAGTCGAAGTCGAACGCGCCGTCCGGGGTGAGCACGTAGCGCGCCTGAACCCAGGTGCCGCGACCCTGCTGGTACATCTCGGCACGCAACGAGGTGAGCCGCTGGACGACCTCCGGAGTCGCGACGGTGTTGCGTGCCTGCACCTCGAAATGGTCGCCGAGCTGGGCGAACCCGAGGCCGGCCGTCGCGTCCGGATCGGCCCGGTGCGCCCGGAGCAGCCGACCGATCTCGACGAGCGCCTCCTGTCCGGTACTCGTTGGTTCCACGTGAATCATCCCGTCCGGAGCGGACGGCATCAGGACCCGCGACGGCGGTTCTGCGGAACGGGTCCGCGCGGACGGACGCGGCGCGGGGTCGGCCGCGGGGCAGGCATCTGCGAGGTGTGCTGCGGTTCGGGGACGTCGCTCAGGTGCTGCACGAGCGCCTGGACGGTCAACGCGAGCTGCGCGGGCGTCGTCCGCTCGAACGCGTCCGGCGCGAATTCGAGGCGACCGAGCGTGCCGGCCGGCCCGGCGGTCGCGCGGACCAGCCCGTCAGGCGAGGTCAGGACAGCTGGAGCGGCGTCGAGACGGGCACGGTCGTCGCCGATGGTGCTCACGGTGGCCCCCCGTGTCGGTTGCGCGTGCCGAGATTAACTCGACCGGGTCACAGATCACCCTAATGCCAGACGGTGAGTAACTACCCCCGTTTGGGTTCAACGGTTTGCGGCAGCGAATCGCCACGGCGTCGGCGGGCCAGCAGATATCCGGCCCCACCCAGCAGGTACAGCACGGTCGCGACGACCATCAGCTCCGGCGAATATCCGTTGTCCTTGACGAACACCGCCGCGATCGCGACCGCCACGACCTGGGTGATGTTGAACAGCGTGTCGTAGAGCGCGAAGACCCGCCCGCGAGCCTCGTCCGCGACGTCGAGCTGTACTGATGAGTCGACGGACAGCTTCAGCACCTGCCCGGTCCCCATGACCAGGAACGACGCGACCAAGGCCAGCGGCAGGAGCATCGGCAACCCCAATGTCGCCTGTGTGACCGCGGCCAGGAGCAACGCCCCCAGCACCGTCCGAACGCGCCCGATCGAGCGGATCAGCCGCGCGGTCACCAGGCCCGCGACGAGGATGCCCGCCCCCGCGCACGCGACCAGCTGCCCAAGCCCGGGGAGCCCGGCGCGGAGGATCCCGTCGTCAGTGAAGTAATTGCGCATCAGCAACACGCTGACCAGCAACGAAATCCCATACGCCGCCCGATGCGCGAACAACGCGATGAACCCCGCCGTGACACTAGGCGCCCGCCACGCGTGCCTGGCCCCGTCCGCAAGCCCCCGCGCGACGGCCACCACAGGATTCGTGGGCTCGTCCACGACAGTCGGCCCCAGCACCCCCTTCGCGAACCGATGCGCGAGGAAAGCCGATAACAACGCCCCGACCGCCGCGAACGCCGTCGTCTCCGCCGACCCGATGTCGCCCGACCCGAACACCGCCCGCAACCCGATCGCGCACCCGCCCCCGACGACCGCGATCGCTGACCCGAGCGTGGCCGCCACCGCGTTCCCGGAAACCACCGCTTTCGGCTCCACGACGTGCGGCAACGCAGCGGATAGCCCAGACCCGATAAACCGGCTGATCCCCTCGGCGAGCAAGGCCAGCGAGAACAGCCCGATGCCGCCCACCCCAGCCCCCACCGCGACGACCGACGCCACGATCGCCACCGCCCGCACGAGATTGGCGGACACGAGCACCCGCCGTCGGTCCCACCGGTCGAGCAATGCCCCCGCGAACGGCCCCACCAGCGAATACGGCAGCAGCAAGGCCGCGAACCCCTCCGCGATGGCCAGCGGATCAGCCGCCCGCTCGGGATTGAACAAGACCGCCCCGGCCAACCCGGCCCGAAAGACGCCGTCGCCCCACTGCGCCGCGAACCGCGTGCACAGCAACCGCCGAAACAACGGATCCCGAACCAGCTGCCGGACCAGCCGCCGAGCCTCGCCCCGCTCCCCCACCGCCTCCACCCCGCAACCCTACCGAGCCCCCCTGACAATCCCGGAGAAAACAGAACCTGCCCCGCCCCAACCGCAAGCCGACGAGAAGACCTGCACCCCAAGACCCAACCAGCCAAAAGAAGCCGAAAAGACGAGCCACCCCGCACAGAGACACCGCCAAGCCATAAAAAGAACCGCCAGCCGTTTCCCTCGGGCGTCTTGAAGCGTGCGCTTCTGATGCTCTGTGGTTAGTTGAGCCGCAGCCCACGCCGAAAAGCGGCCGCCCTTGAGATGCGCACGCCCCAAGCCCAGCGCGACGCTCGGCGAGGGGCGAGGGGCGAGGGCGCGCGGCTAGGGCGAGGGGCGAGGGGCGGAGATGGTCGTCGGGGCAGGAGTGCACGCCTCACGTCCAGCGCGCGGGCGAAGCGTCCTTAAGCGACGAGGCGTTGCCGGAGACGGGCGCGAGGGAACACGCAGGGCTGTCCGCCGCGGGATGAAGCAGCGATTGCTTGAAAGCCAAAGGGGGCCCCGCCCCCGCCCCACCCCGAACCCGCACCAAAAGGCACCGCGGGGGTCCGGGGGGCTCGGCCCCCCGGGCACTCGGCGCCGGTGGCGAGGGGAAGGTGCGGAACGCACCGAACAGGAAGAGCCGACACCGGCGCACTCGTTTCGCCTCTCGGCGGCTTGGCGCAGTGTGGCTCCGGCCGGACCGGTATTCCACAAAGGCGGTTCTTCAGTGAGCCCGGGGGACACGAGTGCGCCGGCTCACTGTTCTCAACGGGGCGCGTGGTGCTGGTGTTCCCGTGCCGGGAGGATTTCCCGCGGCGGGTGATGGGATCATGGGTGGCGTGCCAGCGGACGCCGAGGTTGAACCGGGAACGCTCCTGGTCGCCGCACCCACGATGTTCGACCCGAACTTCAAGCGGACCGTGGTGTTCGTGATCGATCATCGGGCGGAGGGCACGCTCGGGGTGGTCTTGAATCGCCCGTCCGATGTTCCGGTGAATGACGTCCTGCCGGGGTGGGGCGCGCATGTCGCGGAGCCGCAGTCGGTCTTCGTGGGCGGGCCGGTCGACAAGAAGACCGCGCTATGCCTCGCCGCTTTGCGGACTGGGGAGACCGCGTCGAGTGTGCCGGGCGTGGTTGCCGTGCGGGGGCCGGTGGCGCTGGTCGATCTGGACAGCGATCCCGAAGTGCTGGTGTCGAAGGTGCGCGGCGTACGGGTGTTCGCGGGGTACGCCGGGTGGGACTCGGGGCAGCTCGCGGGTGAGATCGAGCGGGAGGACTGGGTGATCGTTCCGGCGCTGCCCAGCGACATTCTCGCGCCGCCCAGCCGGGATCTCTGGGGGCAGGTGCTGCGCCGCCAGGGGGTGCCGCTCGCGTTGCTGGCTACCCATCCTGGGGACTTGCAGCGGAATTAGGCCTCGCTGGACTTCTGCAACACTCCGCAGCCGCCAGCCCCGCACGCGCAGCCGCTGCAACCGGCGGGAGCCTGCACGGGGGCGGGCACCGTGAGGGCGGCTCGCGCACCCATCCGGGCACCGGCGACCACCATCACCAGCAGGCCGAGCAGTCCGACGATCGCGGCGGCCACCAAGCCCGCGGTGGCGGGGATGGCGAGTCCGGCCAGTCCGCAGACGACCGCGGCCGCGCCGCCGGCCAGCGTCGGGATTCCGGCTACCCGGTTGGCGAGCTGGAACGCCTCTTCGCTGCGCATCGAGGCTTCGGTCCGGACTCCGGCCCCGCCTGCCCTGCTCAGCCGTCCGCGCACGCCGAGGAAACCACCCCAGCCGACGACGACACCAAGGACGATCGGGACGAGCGCGATAGCGAACACCCCTTGAGGATAAGCGTGACCTCGCGGCAATGTCCCGGATACCCTCGTCGGCTGTGCTACGGGCCATGTCTTCGTCCAGATGATGAGGGGTTGGCACCCTGCGTCTGGGTCCACAGTTGCCGGTTCGGCGTGGTACCATGATCGCATCACGACCGGTTCCGCCCTTCGGGGTCCAGGGCCGGTCTTTTCATTTCAGGGGTGGAACAGACCTAGCGTATGGAACCCAAGCCGCACTGCACCTACGAGAAGCAGCTTGAACTGCTCAAAGAGCGTGGCATGCGTATCGACGACGATGCTGCGGCGCTGGCCCTGCTGGAACGCGCGGGGTACTACACCTTGAGTGGCTACTCCTACCCGTTTCGGATGACGGCCTCGGATGGCAGCCGGACCGATCGGTTCTTCCCCGGAACGTCTATAACGCAGGTTCGCGCACTGTGGGAGTTCGATCATCGACTCCGTTCTGCCGCCTTCGCTGCCATCCAGCACGTCGAGACATACCTCCGTGCGTTGCTGGCCTACTCGCTGGGCTCGGTGGACCCGATGATCCACCGGAAACGTGAGCTGCTGTCGATCGACCATCCGAGGGCCTACCCACGGTGGCTGGAGAACCTCGACCGGAAAGTCGCCGACTCCCGCGAGGAGTTCATCGTCCATCACCGCGAGAAGCGAGGCGGGGTCATCCCGATCTGGGTCGCGACCGACGTCCTCGATTGGGGAGGTCTCTCTTATCTGTACAGCTTCGCGCCGTCCGGCGTGCGGGAGCAGGTCGCACAGCGGTTCCGGCTCAGTGCTCCGCAACTGAAGTCCTGGTTGCGTGCTCTGAACATAGTCCGCAACGTCTGCGCGCATCACGGACGGTTCTACAATCGCTACTATTCGCTCACGCCGAAGCTTCCCCACGGAGATCGCGACAAGTCTTTCGACGCGATCGATTCGGCGAAAGGGACCACCTTCGCGATGCTCACGCTTATGCAGCACTTGAGTTCGCACACGGTGGGAGCGAGCATGCGCGGGCTGCCTGCGGTCATACGCACCTTCCCGCGCGACGCTGGGGCGAGCCCCGGTGCGATGGGGGTCCCTGACCAATGGGATTCATATCCCCTCTGGCGGTAACCAACCGATAAGCGTGACCTCGCGGCAATGTCCCGGATACCCTCGTCGGCTGTGCTACGGGCCATGTCTTCGTCCACGCGACACCGGCTGCTCGCCGCCGCCGGGATCGTCACCTTGTCCTTGCTCGTTCCGGGAACCGGGAACGCCACTGCTGCCTCGCCGCGTCCCGTCCGGCTGCTCGGGGAGCAGCGGGTGCCGCACAACCTGCAGTTCCAGGGCACGACCGTCGGCGGGCTGTCCTCAGTCGACTTCGATCCGCGCACCGGCGGGTACGTCTTCGTCAGCGACGACCGGTCCGCGATCAACCCGGCCCGCTTCTACACCGCGAAGTTCGACGTCAGCGCCAAGGGCGTGGGACCGGTCACTTTCACCGGCACACATCCGCTGCTGCGCCCGGACGGCACGCCGTACCCGCCGCTGGCGAAGAACGACCCGGCCGCGCCGCAGAGCGAGCAGACGATCGACCCCGAGGAACTGCGCGTCGACCCGTGGACCGGGCATTACGTCTGGTCGCAGGAAGGCGACCGGCTCGCGGACCAGCACCTGATCCAGCCGTCGATCCGCGAAGCCAAGCGCGACGGGCACTACGTGCGTGACCTGCCGCTGCCCGCCAACGAGCGGATGACGCCGGACGCTGGTCCGCGCCGCAACTACGTCCTCGAAGGGCTCGCCTACACCGGGTTCGGCACGCTGCTGGCCAGCGAGGTCGAGGCCCCGCTGCTGCAAGACGGCCCGCCGCCCACGCCGACGTCGGGGGCGCTGTCGCGGATCACCGTGCAGTCCCGGTTCGGGCACGTGCTCGCGCAGTACGCGTACCCGCAGGAGAAGCTCTTCGCCGCGCCGAAGCCCGCCGACGGGTTCGCCGACACCGGGGTTTCCTCGATGCTCGCGGTGAACCAGGCCGATCCGACGAAATTCCTGATGATGGAGCGGTCGTTCGTCACCGGCGTCGGCAACAAGGTGCGCATCTTCGAGATCGACACCACCGGTGCGACGAATGTCCTCCACACCGCGTCCCTGGCCGCCGCCAAGCAGGTCAAGCCGGTGAAGAAGAAGCTGCTCGCCGACCTTTCCGACCTTCCGGTGTCCACTGTGGACAACATCGAGGGGATGACCTGGGGCCCGCCGCTGCCGTCCGGCGAGCGCAGTCTCGTGCTCGTCAGCGACAACAACTTCTCCGCGTCCCAGGTGACCCAGCTCGTCGCTTTGGCGGTCCCGTCGGAACGGCTTTGACCAGCGCGTTACGATGAGTGCATGAACACGGCTCGGCTGCTCCTTGGCCTGCCGCGCTGACCTGGTCCGATGACCGGCTCGGCGCGGCGACCCCTCATGCCTTCGGGCTTGGGGGGTCGAGTTGTTTCTGGAGTGGCTCGACACGGAGGAAGACGGCGATGACAGGGTCCACGGACACCGGGGCCACGGCGGAGGCCGCGCAGCAGCAGCGCACGGACGCCGAGCACACCCCGCCGTTCCGCTACACCGCGGAGCTGGCCGGGCAGATCGAGCAGCGCTGGCAGGACCACTGGTCCGACCACGGCACCTACCACGCGCCGAACCCGGTGGGCCCGCTCGCGGACCCGGGTGAGCCGGTGCCTTCGGACAAGCTGTTCGTGCAGGACATGTTCCCGTACCCGTCCGGTTCCGGCCTGCACGTCGGGCACCCGCTGGGCTACATCGGCACCGACGTCTACGCGCGCTACCACCGGATGATCGGCCGGAACGTGCTGCACACGCTGGGCTACGACGCGTTCGGCCTGCCCGCCGAGCAGTACGCGGTGCAGACCGGCACGCATCCGCGCACCACGACCGAGCAGAACATCGCCACCATGCGCCGTCAGCTGAAGCGGCTGGGCTTGGGCCACGACGAGCGCCGCTCGATCGAGACGATCGACCCGGACTACTACCGCTGGACCCAGTGGATCTTCCTGCAGATCTTCAACTCCTACTACGACGAGGACGCCCGCAAGGCGCGCCCGATCGACGAGCTGGAGAAGGCGTACGCCGCGGGTGAGCGGGCGACGCCGGACGGCCGTCCGTGGGTTGAGCTGAGCGGCGTCGAGCAGCGCAAGATCATCGACGACCACCGGCTGGTCTACATCTCCGAGGCTCCGGTCAACTGGGCGCCCGGCCTGGGCACCGTCGTCGCGAACGAGGAGGTGACCGCGGACGGGCGCAGCGACCGCGGCAACTTCCCGGTGTTCCGCAAGAGCCTGCGCCAGTGGATGATGCGGATCACCGCGTACGCCGACCGCCTGGTCGACGACCTGGACCTGCTGGACTGGCCGGAGAAGGTCAAGTCCATGCAGCGCAACTGGGTCGGCCGCTCGCAGGGCGCGCGCGTCTCGTTCGCCGCGGGTGACGAGAAGATCGAGGTCTTCACCACCCGTCCGGACACCCTGTTCGGCGCCACCTACATGGTGATCGCGCCGGAGCATCCGCTGGTCGAGAAGCTGACCGCGAAGCAGTGGCCGGGCGAGCACCCGGAAAGCTGGACCGGCGGCGCGAAGACGCCCGCCGAGGCCATCGCCGCGTACCGGGCCGCCGCCTCCCGCAAGTCCGATTTGGACCGGCAGGAAAACAAGGAGAAGACCGGTGTCTTCACCGGCACCTACGCGGTGAACCCGGTCAACGGCAAGGAAATCCCGGTCTTCGTCGGCGACTACGTGCTGATGGGCTACGGCACCGGCGCGATCATGGCGGTGCCCGCGCAAGACCAGCGCGACTACGACTTCGCCAAGAAGTTCGAGCTGGAGATCGTCCGCACGGTCGACCCCGGCGAGGGCTTCGAGGGCGAGGCGTTCACCGGCGACGGCCCGGCGATCAACTCGGCCAACGATTCGGTGAGCCTGGACGGCATGGGCGTCGCCGACGCCAAGAAGACGATCATCGCCTGGCTGGAGGACCGCGGCGCGGGCGAGGGCACCGTGCAGTACAAGCTGCGCGACTGGCTGTTCGCCCGCCAGCGCTACTGGGGCGAGCCGTTCCCGATCGTCTACGACGAGAACAACCTGCCGATCGCGCTGCCCGAGGACCAGCTGCCGGTCGTGCTGCCGGAGGTCGACGACTACTCGCCGAAGACCTTCGACCCGGACGACGCCGACTCCGAGCCGTCGCCGCCGCTGTCGCGCGCGAAGGACTGGGTCGAGGTCACCCTGGACCTGGGCGACGGGCCGAAGAAGTACCGCCGCGACACCAACGTCATGCCGCAGTGGGCCGGTTCCTGCTGGTACCAGCTGCGCTACGTCGACCCGGCGAGCCAGGACGTGTTCTGCGCGCCGGAGAACGAGGCGTACTGGCTGGGCCCGCGCCCGGCCGAGCACGGCGGGGACGACCCGGGCGGCGTCGACCTGTACGTCGGCGGCGTCGAGCACGCGGTGCTGCACCTGCTGTACTCCCGCTTCTGGCACAAGGTGCTGTACGACCTGGGCCACGTGTCCTCGAAGGAGCCGTACCGCCGCCTGTTCAACCAGGGCTACATCGAGGCGTTCGCCTACACCGACAAGCGCGGCGTGTACGTGCCTGCTGAGGACGTCGTCGAGCGCGACGGCAAGTTCTTCTTCGGCGACGAAGAGGTCAAGCAGGAATACGGCAAAATGGGCAAGAGCCTGAAGAACGCCGTGACGCCGGACGAAATGTCGGACACCTACGGCGCGGACACCTTCCGCGTGTACGAGATGTCGATGGGCCCGCTGGACATGTCGCGGCCGTGGGCGACGAAGGACGTCGTCGGCGCGCACCGGTTCCTGCAGCGGCTGTGGCGGCTGGTGGTCGACGAGCAGACCGGTGAGCTGCGGGTTTCGGCGGACGAGGCGACCGAGGCGGACCGGAAGCTGGTGCACCGCACCATCGCCGGCGTCCGCGAGGACTACGCGGAGATGCGGTTCAACACCGCGGGCGCGAAGCTGATCGAGCTGAACAACCACCTGACCAAGGTGTACGGCTCGGCCGCGGCGACCCCGCGCGAGCTGGCCGAACCGCTGGTGCTGCTGCTGGCCCCGCTGGCCCCGCACGTCGCCGAGGAGCTGTGGCACCGGATGGGCCACGCCGACTCGCTGGTGCACGGGCCGTTCCCGGTCGTGGACGAGAAGTACCTGGTCGAGGACTCGGTCGAGTACCCGATCCAGGTCAACGGCAAGGTCCGCTCGCGGATCACCGTGCCCGCCGACGCGAAGAACGACGCGGTGCAGGCGGCCGCGCTGGCCGACGAGAAGATCGCCGCGCTGGTCGGCGACAAGACGCCGCGCAAGGTGATCGTCGTGCCGGGCCGGCTGGTCAACATCGTGCTCTGAAAAAGCTCGTTCCGGCCCGGGCGGTGTGCCCGGGCCGGTACTGTGCTTTCCGTGCGTAACCGAGCGATCACCGCGGTCACCGGGATCGCTGTCGCGGTGGCGGCAGTGCTTTCCGGGTGCGCCGTCGCGCCTGCTCCGCCACCGGGGAAACCCGCGCCGCGGCTGCCAGCGGATTCGATCGCCTACGACACGCTGCCGGTCATCACGAGCAGGCCGAAGCTGTTCCCTGGCGACTGTTCGCAGTTCGAAAAGAACCCGGCGTTGGTAGGCGCCCTCGGCGGCAGTTCGCCGATGTACAACCCGTATGCCAAGGCGTGCGTCCTGAAGCGGTCCGCGGGTACGCAGGTCGAGGTCGGCTCGATGGACCCGGACCAGCGCATCCCGGAGCCGTGGCCCGGCTGGTGGAAGGTCTACGACTACAGCGTCCACCACTTCCGCCGGATGCTCGTGCTGGACCGCTACTACGCGGTTTCCCAGCTCCAGGGATACGGCTGCGTGGTCGCGGTGAACACCGGCTCGCCGCAGGTCGTCACCGTCCGGGTCGGCACCGAAGCGGGCAGGGGCCCGGTCCCCGGCGACAGCCTCGACGTCGATCGCCAGACCGCTCAGCAGTTCTGTCCGGACGCGCGGAAGGCCGCCGAGGACTACCTGAACACGGTCGACCCCGGCGGCGGCTCGCTGGCCGGCTGACCCGGGGTCACGCCGCTTCTCGCGTACCCGCCCGCCAGATCGCGACCCCGGCCAGGCCGATCCACACCACCATCGACGCGGCCAGCGCGACCGGTCCGTGCTTGGCGATCCCCGCGAGCTGCCGCGCGGGTTCGGCCGGATCGACCCATCCCGCGTAGTCGATGCCGCTCTGCAGGAACACGAACAGCAGAGACAGCAGGACGTAAGCGGTGATCGATCCGGCGGTGTTGGGGATCAGCCAGCCGATGGTGACCGCGAGCAGGGTCATGCAGAAGCCGCCGAGCAGAATCGTCGCGACCATCGCGCCGGGCCGGGCGTCGAGCAGGAACTGCGTGTCGTATCCGTCGAGCTGGCTTCGGTAATAGGTGAAGGTCATCAGCAGGTTCAGCCCCGAAGTGACCAGCCAGACCCCGATCGCGATGGCGGACTGTGCGAGCACATAGCGCAGCCGCGACGGTTGGGCGAGCAGGGTCGGCTGCGCGCTTCGGTAATGCCATTCCGCGGCGATCAGCTTCACGAGCACGACGTTCATCAGCACCGCGCCGAGCCGGATCGTGAGGAATACCGGCAGCAGCTGCTTGTCGAGCGTGTAGTCGCGCAGTCCGCCCTGCAAGAACAGCAGCGACAGCGCGACCAGCAGGATCGGCGCGGAGACCACCAGGATCTTGTCCGCCATCGTCGCGGTCATCTTCCGCAGTTCGACGCCCACCACGGTGCCGAACGACGCGCGCCGCTGTGCCGGGGCCTGCCACGCGGGCGCCTGCGCCGGGATCATCGGGCTCCTCCGGTGAGCCGGAAGAAAAGCTCTTCCAGGTTCTGCTGTTCCTCGCGCAGCTCCAGCACCTGCACGCGGGCGGCGAACGCGAGGTCGGACACCTGTTTCATCGGGGCGGCTACGGACACTCCGTCCGCGCTGGTCTGGCGCAGTTCGAGTCTGGCGTTGTGCAGCGCGGAGGTCAGCCGGGGCAGGTCGGCGGTGCGGATGAGCGTGCGGGCCGGTCCGGCGAAGCTCTCCAGCGGACCGTCGGCGACGACGCGGCCCTGGCCGATCATCACCACGCGGTCCGCGGTCTGGTCCACTTCGGACAGCACGTGGCTTGACAACAGCACGGTGCCGCCGCGCTGGGCGTACCCGCGCAGCAACTGCCTGGTGGAGCGGATTCCGTCCGGGTCGAGGCCGTTGATCGGTTCGTCGAGGATCAGCACCGGCGGATCGCACAGCAGCGCCTGCGCGATGCCGAGCCGCTGCCGCATGCCGAGGCTGTACTTGCCGATCCGCCGGTTCGCCGCGTCGGAGAGGCCGACCTGCCCGAGCACCTGGTCCACCCGTACGGCGGGCAGCCGCATCAGTTTCGCGGCGTTGCGCAGATGATGCCTGCCGGTGCGGCCGGGGTGCACGGCGGACGCGTCGAGCAGCACGCCCGCGACGTGCGCCGGGTTGGGCCACTCGCCGAAGCGGCGGCCGGCGATGGTCGCGGTGCCGGACGTCGGCGTGGTCAGACCGCAGATCATCCGCAGCGTGGTCGATTTCCCGGCGCCGTTCGGTCCGAGGAACGCGGTCACCGTGCCCGGCCGCAGGCTGAACGACACGGTGTCGACCACCCGGCGTTGGTTGTAGACCTTCACCAGCTCTTGGACGTGCAGCAACCCGTCCCCCTCCCCGTTTTCCCGCTGGCAGGAGTTTGTCACACGCTGTGGCCGCCCGGGTGCGGAATCGAACCGCCGCGACCGAAAGACGCCAGCTTCGCCCGCCGTTCGGCGCTTCGATGGTTGAAAGCGAAACAAACGGAAAGGACGGACATGAACCTCGACGGCAAAGTGGCGCTGGTGACTGGTGGGAGCCGCGGAATCGGTGCGGCTACGGCACTGCGGCTCGCCGAGGCTGGGGCGGATGTGGTGCTCACCTACGCGGTGAACGCCGAGCAGGCCGCGGTTGTGGTCGACCGGATCAAGGCGCTCGGACGGCGTGCGCTCGCGGTGGGTGCCGACAGCGCGGATTCGGCGGCCGTGGAAGCCGCGGTAGAAGCGGCGGTCGCCGAGTTCGGGCGGCTGGACGTGCTGGTCAACAACGCGGGCGTCGGCTTCGTCGGGCCGCTGGAGCAGACCGGGATGGACGACGTCGACCGCGTGCTGGCGGTGAACGTGCGCGGGGTGCTGGCCGCGACCAAGGCCGCCGCCGCGCATCTGCGCGAAGGCGGCCGGGTGATCACGATCGGCAGCTGCGTGACCGATCGCGTGCCGGGGCCGGGGATGGTGCTGTACGCGGTCAGCAAGTCCGCGATGGTCGGGCTGACCAAGGCGCTGGCCCGCGAACTGGCCCCGAATGGCGTGACGGTGAATCTGGTGCACCCGGGACCCACCGACACCGACATGAACCCGGCCGACGGCCCGTACGCCGCGGACCAGGCGTCCATGACCGCGGTCGGCCGGTACGGCAAGCCCGAGGAGGTGGCCGACACGGTGGCTTTCCTCGCCTCGCCGGCCAGCGCTTACCTGACCGCCTCGATCATTTCGGTCGACGGCGGCCACGCGGCCTAGGCCTCGCTAGCCGGTGTAGAGCCCGACGTCCCGGGCGAGGTCGGTGAGCATGGCCTCGAACAGGACGTCCGGTTTGGACACCGGGATCGGGTAGTTGCCGAACACCTCGAGGGTCACGTGGCCGTAGAGCCGCGCCCAGAAGGTGATCATCAGGTACGTGAGCCCGAGGTCCAGCTTCTCCGGCGGAATCTCCCGCCCGGACTCCTTGAGCACCGTGAGCAGGTCTTCCTGGAACGCGGTGAGGTCGTCGCGGAGTTCGGGCGGGACCACGTCGTTCGGCGGCATGACCAGGTCGTGCTGGGCGAGCACGTGGCCGGCCGCGGCGAGGAAGATCCGGCCGAACGGCTCGTCGAGCCTGCGCAGCGCGCTGCCGGTCGCCGTGCCGGTGGCCCCGGTCGGCGACGCGAACACCAGGGTGAACTCCTTGGTGTGGGTCAGCGCCCAGCGGCGGAACCCCTTGCAGATCTGGAACAGCTGCAGCAGGCCCTCGTCCTTCAGCTCCGCGATGTCCTCGGCGATTTCGGCGGCGAGGTCGGTGCAGACGTCGAGACGGAGGCTTTCCAGCAGGTCGTCGCGGGATTCGTAGTAGCGGTAGAGAGCCGGCGCGGTGATGCCAAGCTCTCTGGCGATGGCGCGCAGCGTGACGGCTTCCGGGCCCTGGCCTACCAGCAGTTTCCGCGCGGTCCGGCGGATGTCGGATTCGGTAGCCGCTCGCGCGCGACCCCTGCGTGTGGGGCTGCTCATCTGGGCAGTCTAGGTGGTCTGGACACCGATTTAGGGCCTGGCGCGCGAATCGGGGCGCCGCCGACGCCGATCACTCGGGGGGCTACGTGATCGGCGCCGGCGACCCGATGCCCTCTCCGGTGCGCTTCCGGTCGGGGCAACGTCATCGGCTCAAGTCCGGTGACGCTCGAAGAAGAGCGAAGCCCGTCGCAGAAGTGACGCCCGGGGGATACGGATCCCCCGATCGAGTGACGGACAGCCGCTGTTCCGCCTGATTGTCGCACTGAGCGCCGCGAAAGTTACAAACGCTTTCACTTTCGGGCACAGATGGCGGAAAGGACGGGTCGTGGCAGAGTGGCGGCCATGAGTGCTGCGGTACTGGTAGTCGGCTCCGCGAATGCCGATTTGGTGGTGCCGGTCGACCGTCGCCCCGGCGGCGGCGAGACGGTGCTGGGCGGCGACACCGCGTTGTCCCCCGGCGGCAAAGGGGCGAACACCGCGGTCGCGGCGGGAAAGCTCGGTGCGGACGTCGCGCTGCTCGGCGCGGTCGGCGACGATCCCTACGGCCGGATGCTGCGCGATTCGTTGTCCAATGCCGGTGTTGATGCGCAATTCGTGCGAACGGTCGAGCGGCCCACCGGAATCGCCTACATCACCGTGACTCCGGACGGGGAAAACTCAATCCTCGTCTCCCCCGGCGCGAACTCCGCGCTGGAACCCGGCGACATCACCGACGAGGCGCTGGACGGCGTCCGCGTGCTGGTCGCCTCGCTGGAAGTGCCGCTGCCGACCGTCGAACGCGCGGTCGTGCGGGCGCGCGAACACGGTGTGCGGGTGCTGCTGAACCTCTCCCCAGCAGCCGAGGTCTCGGCGGAAACGCTGGCCGCGCTGGACGTGCTGCTGGTCAACGAGCACGAGGCCGCGTACCTGCTCGGCGCGGACGACGTGGATCCGCGCAAGCTGCTCGAACTCGGCCCGCGCGCGGCGGTCGTGACGCTCGGGGCCAAGGGCGCGGCGGTGATCGAGGGAGACAAGTCGACAACCGTCGAGTCGCCCAAGGTGGCAGCGGTCGACACCACCGGCGCGGGCGACGCGTTCGCCGGTGCCTTGGCGGCCGCGCTCGCCGACGGCGCTGACCTGGTCGAAGCCGCCAAACGGGCGGTAAAGGTGGCCGCGGTGACCGTGACCAGGCACGGTGCCCAGCCGTCCTACCCGACGGCGGCCGAACTGGAATGAGCCACGCTTGCCGCGTGTTGTGGATCACGTGGGCGATTCGTTCGGTTCGGCGTGGTGGCAGGGGTACGCGACCCGGTTGCGGAGGACCGCGGCAGCGCGGCGGCGTGATCCGCTGGCGTTGATGCCGCTCGACGAAACCCTCGCCGCGCTGGGCAGAACTGCGGAGACCTACGAGGGTTTGCGCTCCGTGCCGGTTGACGGCGTGGTCGGGTCGCTCGCGCGCGCCGAGGACTTCGACCGGCTGTTCCGGCCCCTCAACCGAGCTCTGCGGGAGCGCTGGCGGGCGATCGCCGACGCCGTCGGGGAACTGCCGCCGGTACGGCTCATGCGGCTGGGCGACATGTACTTCGTGGAGGACGGGCATCACCGGATCGCGCTGGCCAGGGCACGTGGTGCCGAGACGGTCAAAGCCGAGGTGCGATCGGTGTGCACCGTCGCGTGGGCGATGCGCTGCCTGACGCTGGCGGACTTGCCGTCGAAGAAGGCCGAGCGGCTGTTTCTGGAGCGCGTCCCGCTCGCCGACGCGGACCGGACGGATCTGTGGCTGGACGACCCCGCGGACTGGTTCCGGCTCGCGGACTCGGCGGAGGCCTGGGGTTTCCGGCAGACTTTGCGGGGCCGGGTGCTCCGCGACCGCGCGGAACTGGCTAGCGCCTGGTGGCACGAGGAGGTCCGTCCGGTGGTCGAACGGGTGCGAAATCGGGAAACGGGTGCGGCGCCCCGGGAGATCGCCGTCTACGTGAGCTATGGTCTAGACCATGTCTGAGAGTGCTGCCGCTCCGGCCGAGTCCGCTTCCGGTTCCTCGCTGACCGGGGTCGCGGTGAGCCCCGGACGCGCGAGCGGACCCGTCGTGCGGGTCGCCGAGCCGCTCGGGGAACCCGCGAGCACGCCCGCGCCGGACGACCCGGCGGCGGAGGCGGCCCGGATCGAACCCGCCGCGCAGGCGGTCGCCGCGCGGCTGGAAGCGCAGGCCGAGGCCGCGACCGGCGAAGCCGCGACGATCCTCGTCACGACCGCCGCGATGGCCGCCGACCCGGCGCTCGCCGCTCAGGCTCAACAGCTGGTGACGGCGCGGAACCTACCCGCGGCCCGCGCCGTCTACCAGGCCGCCGAAGGCTTCGCCGACGCGTTGGCGGCGGCAGGCGGGTACATGGCCGAGCGGGTCCGCGACGTCCGTGACGTGCGCGACCGGCTCGTCGCCGAACTGCTCGGCGTCGCCCCGCCCGGGGTGCCCGAGCTGACGTCGCCGAGCGTGCTCGTCGCCCGCGACCTCGCGCCGGCCGACACCGCGGGGCTCGACCCGGCGAAGGTGCTCGCGCTGGTCACCGAGGAGGGCGGCCCGACGAGCCACACCGCGATTCTCGCGCGGGCGCTGGGGATTCCGGCCGTCGTCGCGGTGCGCGGGCTGCTGGCCTCCGACGCCAAGGCGCTGTCGGTCGACGGCGACACCGGCGTGATCGAGGCGGTCGACGCGTCCGCGCCGATCGTCACCGCCGCCGCTTCCGGCCCGGCCGAATGGAACGGCGTCGGCGAGCTGTCCGACGGGCACCGGGTGAAGGTGTACGGCAATGTCGGCTCCCCGGCCGACGCACAGGCCGCGGCGGACGCGGGCGCCGAGGGCGTCGGACTGTTCCGCACCGAATTCTGCTACCTCGACGCACCGGCCGAGCCGACCGTCGAAGAGCAGCGAAAAGCTTATGCCGCAGTGCTTTCGCCGTTCCGTGGCAAGCCGGTCATCGTGCGCACGCTGGACGCGGGCGCGGACAAACCGCTCGCGTTCCTGTCCCCGGACGACGAACCCAACCCGGCGCTCGGCGTCCGCGGCCTGCGGATCGCGTTCGACCGGCCCGAGGTGCTCGACCGGCAGCTCGAAGCCATCGCGGGCGCGGCGGAGGACTCCGGCGCGGAGGTTTCGGTGATGGCCCCGATGGTCGGCACCGTCGAGGAAGCCGCGTGGTTCGCCGAGCGCGTGCGCGCCGCCGGGATCGCGCGGGCGGGCGTGATGATCGAGATCCCCGCCGCCGCGGTGCTGGCGCAGGAGATTCTCGGCGTGGTCGATTTCGTGTCGGTCGGTACGAACGATCTGGCCCAGTACACCTTCGCCGCCGACCGTCAGCTCGGCGCGGTCGCGAAGCTGAACGACCCGTGGCAGCCCGGTCTGCTGCGCCTGCTCAAGCTGATCGGCGACGCGGCGGAAGCGACCGGCAAACCGGCGGGCGTGTGCGGCGAGGCGGCGGCTGACCCGCGGCTCGCGCTGGTGCTGGCCGGGCTCGGCCTGACCAGCCTGTCGATGAACGCCCCGGCGATCCGGGCGGTCGGCGCGAGCCTGGCTACGGTGTCGCGGGAACGGGCCCGCGAGATCGCGGCGGCGGCGCTCGCCACCGCCGATCCGGCCTCGGCGCGCAAGGCCGTCGCGGACGCGCTTTCGGCATAAGGGCATAAGGGGACGCCGGACCCGGGAGAGATGGGGTACCGGATCCGGCGCCTGCCGCTGGTCAGCCGAAGATGCCCCGCCGAGGGTGGCGGATGACCAGCGAGCCTCCGTGGATGCGGCCGGTCAGCACGTAACGCGGGGTGCCCGCGCGGCCGTTGCTGCCGGTCTTGTCGTCGAGCGAGCCGAACTTGATCTCGGTGATCGAGTTGTAGTCCACCGCCGCGTGCTGCGGGAGGATCAGCTCGACCGAACCCCACTTCGAGTCCAGTTCGATCTGCACCACCGGGGTCGCGACGCGCGCCTCGGTGAAGTCGAGCTTGGTGCTGCCGTACTTGTTGCGCACCACCATCGCGGCAGGCACCTGCCACGGGCCGCTGCGCTGCAGGGACGAGTACTTGGCGTTGAGTTCGAGCCGCTGGCCAAGGCCGTAGTTCGGCCCGTAGCCGGGCGGATCGGGCAGCGGCGCGTACTGCGGAGCCGCGCCAGGGTGCACCAGCCCGGGCAGGTCCGCGAGGACGGCGTTGAGCTCGCCCCTGGTGCGGGCCGCGAGCGCCTGATCGGTGCGCTCGGTGAACTCGTCGAGGGTGAGCATCCCCTGCCCGATGGCTTTCTGCAGCACCCCGACCACGTGTTCGCGCTCGTCGTCGGACACCCGGATGTCGCGCTCGGTCAACGGCTTGGTCTCGGTCGCGGGCTGCGCGGCGGTCGTCTCTTCCTCGGCCATGGGTTCGATGGTAGAACTCCATTTCCGCTGGCAGATCGGGGAAAAACCCTGAACGGTCCCGTATTCCGCGCGTCGGTCGCCCTGGTCGCGGCCTGCTGGCTGCTGAGCGCCTGCACGAGCGAGGCTCCCGCACCCGCTCCCGTGAGTTCGGCCCGCCCGAAGCCGACCACCCCGCCGCCGACCGGCCTCGACGGTCGCGTCGCCACCGGCGGCATCGGCGTGGAGCTGCTGCTGGCCACGTCCCCGCCGACGGTGTTCGACGCCGACACGGGCGTGCGCGGAACTCTGCCCGGGGTTCCCGGCGGGCGGCGGGTGGTGTCCGTGCTGCGCGCCGGCCACACCCCGGTCGTGCTGACCGCGCCGCCTTGCCAGGCATCCGGCTGCGAACCGGCCGAAGTGTATGTCTACCTGGGGCTTTCGACCCCGCGGTCGCTCGGCAAAGCGGTGAGTGCGGCACCGGGGGCGGACGGCACCAGCGTGTGGCTGATCCGGCAGGACAGTCCGGACCTCTGCCGGCTGGAGCACGTCGCGCTCACCGGTATCTCCTTCGGCCGGGGCACGGTGGCGTCGTGCCGGACGCTGGTCCGGGTAGAGACGTCGCGCGGGCTGCTGATCACCGTCGGCAGCGGCACCGCGAACACGGTCGACGTGCTCATCGACCCGGCCACTGGACGCTCTGTGCACCAGTCGCCGCGCATTCTCGCCGCGGCGGGCGACCGGCTGGTCCTCGGCGAACTCACCGATCTGACCGTGCTCGACCTGCGCAGCGGGGCACGGAAACCGGTGACCCTGCCGGTGCCGGAGCCCAATCCGGCCGTGCTGCCCAGCCGGGACGGCGGTGTCGCGGTGGTCGATTTCGGCACCCCGTCGTTTCCCGGAACCGGCACGCAGACCCGGGACCTGTGGCTGTTGAACCTGCGCGACGGCACCTGGCAGCAGGCTCCCTCGATGCCGTACTCGACGGAGAACCTCAAGCGCTCCGGCCTGGAGTGGACGGAGGCCGGCGACCTGGTCGTGGACGACGGGGCCGTCGCGGCGTGGCATCCGGGCGAACCGGCGTGGCGGCTGGGGAAGGCGAAACTCGCCTCCGCGCAGCAGGCGGCCGGGGTGGCTACTTCGTAAAGCTCAGTCCTCGTCCAGCCCGTGCTCGATCGCGTACCTCGCCAGCTCGACCCGGTTGTGCAGCTGGAGCTTCCGCAACGTCGACTGCACGTGGTTTTCCACCGTCCGGTGCGACAGCACGAGCCGCTCCGCGATCTGCCGCGCGGTCAGCCCCTTCGCGACCAGCCGCAGCACGTCGGTCTCGCGATCGGTGAGCCGCGGCGGCTCCGGCGCGCCTTCCGGAGCGTCGGCCATCCGCCGGTACTCGCCGAGCACCAGACCGGCCAGCCCGGCGGTGAACACCGGATCGCCGTCGGCCGTGCGGCGCACCGCGTCCACCAGCTCCGCCGCGGACGCGGATTTCACCAGGTAGCCCGACGCGCCCGCCTTCACCGCTTCCAGCACGTCGCTGTGCTCGCCGCTGGCCGAGAGCACCAGCACCCGCGTGTCCGGCGCGGCCGTGGTGATCTCGCGGGTCGCCTCGACCCCGGACGTGCCGCCGAGGTTGAGGTCCATCAGCACCACGTCCGGCCGCACCGCGCGCGCGATCCGGATCGCCGCCGGGGCGTCCGGGGCGGTCGCGGCCACCTCGAACCCGTTCTCGCTGAGGTCGCGGGCCACGCCGTCGCGCCAGATCGGGTGGTCGTCGACCACCATCACGGAGATCGTCCGTTCCGTCATCGTCCGTCCCTCACCGTCGCCGGCACTCGCACTTCCCACTCCGTGCCCCGGCCGGGAGCGCTGTCCAGCACCGCGGTCCCGCCGAGGTCGGCCACCCGGCCGCGAATCGACTTCACTACCCCGAGACGGCCCTCGGCGGCCGCCCGTTCCAGCCTGCCGCCCTCGATGCCAGGGCCGTCGTCGCGGATGCTCACCACGACCTCACCGCCGAGATCCTCCAGCAGCACCCAGGCGTGCGCATCCGGACCAGCGTGTTTCTCCACGTTGGCCAGCGCCTCGCGGGTGATCGCGACGAGCTCCTCGGTCACGTGCGCGGGCAGGTCCACGGTGCCGGCCGGCGTCGACACCTGCACCGACGTGGTCGCCAGCAGCTGCAGCGCCGAACGGAGATCCGCGGTGTCGCCGGACCGTGTCGGCTCGCTGCTCACCAACGCGCGCAACGCGATCTCCTGCTCCCCCGCGAGCCGTGCCAGCTCAGCTGCTTCGCCGCCCACTTCGAGACCGCGACGCCGTACGCGCGCGAGCACCTGAAGCACGCTGTCGTGAATCGAACGCGCGAGGCGTTCACGCTCGGCCGTCGCTGCTTCGGTGCGAAGAGCGCGCGCGAGCGCTTCGGCGGAGCTACGCGCGAGCGTCGCCGCCATGCCGACAAGGAGACTGCTCGCGCACAGCAGCACCCCGTCACGCACGACGTCGAGATCGACCTTCTCGCGTGCGATTCCAGTACCGACTGCCACGACGAGGCCAGCCACTACGCCGCCGCGCGCACCGAAGCGCGTTGCCGCCGCGAGGGGGCCGCCCGCGGCCCACACTGTGGTGATCAACGGCGAAGCAGCGTCGTACTGAGCGTCCGACAGGATCCACGGCGACGTGAGCATGAGCGCTGTGGTGAGTACGACGTCGAAAATCACCAGCCAGCGGTGCCGTCCGCTCTCGCGCATGTACGCGAGGCTCGACACGACAGACCACGCGCCCATCACCCCGACGACGAGCCACGCCAGCCACGGCCGTTGGAAGTCCGAGTGGTGCGCGATCACCACTGCCAGCGCGAACAACCACGTGACGACACGAAGCACCACGACGCCGCGCCACAGCGGCGTCGCTGGATCCCGGGTGGAACGAACGCTCACTTCTCGTCTTCGCCGGACCCGGCGTCCTTGTCGTTCTTGTCGCCGGAGTCCTTGCTGGCCTTGCTGTCTTGGGGATTGTCGTTCGGGTTCGCGGCCTGGCTGTGCAGCGCGTCGACTGTCGATGGATCGGGATCGTGTTCGTGCAGCAGCGACCGGACCCCGGAGTTGAGCACGGCCAGCAGCGGCACCGCGAGCAGCGCGCCCGAGATGCCGGCGGCGACCAGCCCGATGGCGATCGCGAGCACCACCGCGAGCGGGTGCAGCCGCACCGCGCGGCCGAGCAGCAGCGGCTGCAGCACATGGCTTTCCAGCTGCATCACGCCGACCACGATGGCCAGCACGACCACCGCGCCGATGATGCCCTTGGACACCAGCGCGATCAGCACCGCGACGCCGCCGGTGATCAGCGCGCCGATGATCGGGATGAACGCGCCGAGGAACACCAGCGTCGCCAGCGGGATCACCAGCGGCACGCCGACGATCCACAGCCCGATGCCGATCCCGACCGCGTCGACCACGGCCACCGCCGCCGTCGCGCGGATGTAGCTGACCAGCGACGCGAACCCGCGCCGTCCCGCCACGTCCACCCGCGTGCGCACCCGCTGCGGCACGCCGCGCACCAGGAACGACCAGATGCCGTCGCCGCCGGCGAGGAAGAAGATCGTGACGAACAGCGTCAGCACGAAGCCGGTGAGGATCTCGCCGACGGTGCCCGCGGTGGTCAGCGCGGTGGTGGTGATCGACGCCTGGTTGTTCTGCAGGAAGCCGATGGCCTGGTTGATGAAGTCCTGGATCTGCTCCTGGCGCAGGTGCAGCGGACCGTTGATCAGCCAGTCCTTGATCTGGTTGAGGCTGGTGGTCAGCTGCTGCTGCAGTTCCGGGAGGCCGCTGGAGAACTGGGTGATGACGAACGTCAGCAGCCCGCCGAGCACGGCGAGCCCGGCCACGAGCACGATCGCGGTGGCGAGCCCGCGCGGGAAGCGGATCTGCACGAGCCGCGACACCGCCGGGGCCAGCAGCGCCGAAAGCAGCAGCGCGATCGACACCGGCACCACGACCGAGGCCAGGTAGCCCAGCAGCCACACCACCGCGTACAGCGCGGCGATCACCACGATGAACCGCCACGACAGCGCGGCGGACACGCGCAGGCCGCGCGGGATGAAGCCGGTGACGTCGGCGACCGGTTCGGAAAGGGACGGTTGTTCGCGTTGTCCGCGCCCAGGCTGGCTCACGGGGTCAACCGTATCGGCCCTGTCGACGAAAACCGGGCGGATCGCCAGGGGGCACGCGCGAATCACCGCTTCGCCGGTGCCGCGCGAACCGACTCTGGAGTAACCGGCCGTCTTCTCCCGGGATGACGCATCGTGAGACCCGGCCACACTCTGTGTTGTTCACACGATGGTGGCATCAAGCCGTGTCAAGGATGCGCGGCGGGGAGGAAATTTGGTTGTCTCGGTTTTGCACCACCGCGGAACTATGCCGTTCCCGCCGAAAACCGAAATCAATTTTTACCCGAGGAGAATTCACCTGTGACGAACGACGCTGTGCACGAGAGGCGGGGCGCGACGCGCTTCGGCCGTCTCGCGTCGCGTGCGTTGCTCGTCGTCGGCGGCGCGCTCGCGGCCACCGCGGCCGCGTGGACCGTCTCCTCTTCCGCCGCTTCGGCGGACACCACTGAAGCCGACGCTCCCGGCGCGAGCGTCACGCCGGTCACCGACGCGACGACCGCCGGAATCGGCGACGTCACCAACGGCGTGTCCCGCTTCGCGGGCGACGTCGCCGGTGCCGCGCAAGGGCTTTCGTCGTGCGGACAGGGCGCCACCACGTGGTCTGAACCAGGCACGTCGCGGCCTGCCTGCTCGTTCGACCGGCTCGGTGCCCCGCACCGGGACGACCTCGCCAGCGGCCAGGAGGCCGCCGGAAAGGTCAGCACCGCGGTGAGCGACCTCGGCGAGCACGCGGTGGTCACGCCGGTGCAGCGCACGCTCGGCTCGCTCGAGCACATCGCGCGCAAGCCGGAGGACGCCCGCCAGGTGATCGCGGACGCGACCACCCCGCCGCCCGCCGCACAGGACTTCGGCCGTCAGCTGTGGGATCTGCTCGACCCGAGCGCTCCCGCGGACCTGGTCGACCTGCCGAAGCTGCCCGCCGGTCCGGTTTCCGGAGCCGAGCGGCTGCCCGCGCCGGGCATTCCCGAGCAGCCCGCCGAGGCGGACCAGAATCTCGGTGCCGCCGCGATGACCACGTCCGACGCACTGCAGTCGGTCTTCCCGTCGATGGCCGCTCCGTCCACCGACCTGGTGCAGGACACCGAGCTGCCGTCGCGGCACGACGGCGACCGGGGCCTGCCCGGCGCGCCGTTCTCCCCGGCGCAGCTTCCGGCCGCGCCGCTGTCCATCCCGAACGCGCCGGCCGGTGGCAGCACCGCGCCCGGCGGACACCTCGACGGCCTGAACTTCGGCGTCCCCTCGTGGGTCACCGACGCCGTCGACAACGCCGTGGCGGGATCGACCCGCACCGGCCTCGCGCACACGCCGCGCACCCCGGGCGAGCAGCCCGGCGTCACTCCTGACTGATCCACTTCACCCGCGGGGTCTTTGACGCACCCTCGGCCACCTTTGTGCGCCGTCGCCGTCATCGACAGATATCCCGCGGGTTTTTCGCGCGCTGCGCAATTTCCGCGCACGCATTCCCCGGTGCATTCCGCACCGCCACAAACCCGCAAGGGACCCCGATATGAAGGAGAAAAATCCCATGCAGACCTGGGCAAAGCGCGGACTCCAGACCGCGTTGGTCACGGGTGGGTTGCTGATGCTGGGCACCGGCATCGCCTCGGCCGACGAGAACGTCAACCCGGACACCCCGGCCTCGCCGCTCGACCTGAACGTCACCGTTCCGGTCGACACGTCGAACAACGCCATCGGCACCCCGCTCGGCCAGGCCGACCTCCCGGCGGTCAAGAACGAGATCAGCACCAAGCCCGTCACCTCGGCCGCGAAGGAGGCGCTCGCCTCGGCGAAGACGCCCGCCGGCTCCGCGGGCAACCTGACCGGCAGCCTCCCGAAGACCGAAGCGCCCCGGCAGATCACGCCGACCCGCGACGCGTTCAAGGGCAACAAGGTCAGCGGTGACGTCGTCGTCCCGATCCAGATCGTGGACAACGCGGTCGGCGTCCTCGGCGACGCGAAGGTCGAGGGCACCTCGCACGACCAGACCTACACCCACAACCAGGACGTCGCGACCGACGGCAAGCACTCCGGCCTCGCGGGCAACGTCGTGGCGCTCGACTACGCGCTGCCGGTGCAGATCGCGGGCAACGGCGTCGGCCTGGCCGGCGGCAGTGGCGCGGTCAAGGGCGGTTCGGCGCACCAGAGCACCACCGAGACCGGCAACATCGACACCACCGGCGAGGGCTCCGGCCTGTCCGGCAACGTCGTCGGCGGCCAGTTCGCGACCCCGGTCCAGGTGACCGGCAACGCCGCGTCCTGGATCCTCGGCAACGCCTACAGCGACTACACCGCCGACACCACCGCCACCTCCGGCGGTTCCATCGCGTCGGACGGCAAGGGCGCCGCGGGCAGCGGCAACGTGGTGGGCGCGCCGATCGCGCTGCCGGTGAAGTTCAACGGCAACGCCGCCGGCGCGTGGGGCTCGGACGCGGACTCCGTGTCCAGCTCCTCGGCCGACGCCAAGGCGGGCGACACCCGCACCGGCAAGCTGAACCACATCCCGACCTACATCGAGAGCAACGGCGACGAGTCGTTCCTCTCCGGCAACGCCGCCGCCGCGCAGGCGAGCCCGGTCGCGAACGTCGCGTCCGTCGCCGCTTCGTGGATCGGCAACGCCGACACCGGTTCGGAAGCCGGCCGCCAGAGCAGCTCCACCCACGAGACCACCGCCGAGTCCGGCGGCTTCGTGGAGACCAGCGGCAACGACGCCGCCGGTTCGGCCAACGTGGTCGACCCGGCCGTGGCGCTCCCGGTCGAGGCTTGCGGCGTGGGCGGCACCTACATCGGCCGCGCGGTCGCGAACTGCGACAACACCACCACCGCGACCTCCGGCGACGGCAGCTACACCCGCGGCAACGGCTCGACGCTGACCGGCAACATCGTCAACAGCCAGATCGCGGGCGCCCCCGAGGTGCACGGCATCGGCGGCAGCCACATCGGCCAGGCCTCGGGCACCTCGACCGAGACCAAGACCGTGACCGCCGGCAACTACGACGGCAGCCAGGGCAACGACTCGTCCGGCTCGGGCAACATCGTGCAGGTGCCGGTGGCGGCTCCGGCCGAGGTGTTCGGCGTGGGCGGCTCGTTCGTCGGCCAGGGCTCCGGCGACGGCTCCGAGACCAAGGTCGTGAAGGCGGGCGGCGGCGGCAACACCGCTGACGACAACGGCTTCCTCAGCTCGAACCTCGGCACCGTCCCGGCTTCGCTGCCGGTGCAGGTGTTCGGCACCGGTGCCTCGTTCGTCGGACAGGGCCACGGCAAGTCCAGCAACGACACCACCTCCACCGCGGGTGGCGACGTGCACGCGACCGGCGCGAAGGGCGCGGGCGCGGGCAACCTCGTCGAGGCTCCGGTTTCGCTGCCGGTTCAGGGCCACGGCGTCGGCGGTTCGGTGGCCGGCATCGGCACCGGCACGTCGGACAACCTGACCGACTCGACCGCGGGCGGCGACGCCAGCGCCGACGGCAAGGACGGCGCGCTCGCCGGCAACATCGTCAAGGCGCCGATCGCCGGTGCGGGCACCATCTTCGGCGACGGGGTCGCCGGGGGCGCGCTCGGCCACGGCACCGCCACCAACGACGTCACCTCCACCGCGGGCGGCGACGCCGACACCAACGGTGACGGCGGCGCGGTCGCGGGCGACATCGTCGGCGCGGACGCCGCTCCGGTGGCGCAGGTCTTCGGCGACGCGGTCTCCGCGGCGGGCGTGTCCTCGGGCGACTCGATGAACAACACCGTCGTCACCGACGCCGGCAAGGACACCACCTCGGGCACCGAGGGCTCGATCTCGGGCGACATCCTCGACTTCCCGGTTCCGGCCGTCGCGCAGGTCTTCGGCGACGGTGTCGCCGCGGCCGGCACGGCGCACGCGGTCGGCGACAACGTCACCGACGTGACCGTCGGCGACGACGCGACCAACACCGACGGCACCGGCGAAGGCCTCTCCGGCTTCGACTTCTACCACCCGCTGGGTGCGCTGGTGCAGGTCTACGGCGTGCCGCTGGAGGTGCTCGGCGTGGCTACCGCCGAGGCCCCCAACTCGACCGACGTCGACGAGGACCCGGTCATCAATGTGCCGATCGGCGGCGAGATGGGCGCAGACCAGCTCCCCGCGCTGCCCGCCGTGCCGGGTGGCTCCTCGGCCGCTCCGTCGCTGCCGTCGGCCCCGGCGCTGCCGGGCCTGTCCGGTCTGCCCACCGCCACCACGCTGCCCGCCCCGGCGCTGCCGGGTGCCGAGCGGGCCGACGTGCCGCAGGTCAACGGCCTGTCCGGGCTTGGCCAGCTGAACCAGCTGAAGGGCGCTTCGGTGCTGCCTTCGGTGTCCGGGCTGCAGAAGGGCATCACGCTGCCGTCGGCTCCGGCCGTTCCGGGTCTGCCGGGCGTTCCGGCCCTGCCGGGTGCGGGTGCCGAGCGTGCGGACGTTCCGGCCCTGCCCGCTCAGCTGCCGGTGAAGACCTCGCTGCCGACGCTGAACCAGCTGCCCGCGGTCGCCGCGGTGCCCGCCGTTCCGGGTGCCCCGACGACCCTGCCGACCACTCCGGCCGTGCCGGGTGCCGGTGACGCGACTGGTCAGCTGGGTGCGCTGCAGAAGCTGGCCGCGAAGGTGACCAGCTTCTTCAAGAAGTGAACCGCTTCGCCTGAAGCGTGCCGGGGGTAACCCCGGACGGGCCCGGAAGCCACGTGCTTCCGGGCCCGTTTTGCGTGCTGGGTCAGGAAAATTCGAGCGACCGCTTCGCCAGCCCGTGCCAGAAGCCGTCGATCACCGTGCGGCCCTCGCCTTCGGCCGAACTGGCGCCGAGCGACACGAACAGCGGCGCGAAGTGCTCGATCCGCGGATGCGCCACCGCGGCGGCCGGGGCCTTGTGCTGGAAATCGAGCAACGCGTCGAGGTCGCGGGCGCGCAGCATTTCGTCGCCCCAGTGGTCGAACTCGGCCGACCATCCCGGCGGGGTTCCGTCGGAGCCGTTCACCTCGCGCATCGCGCGGAGGTTGTGGGTGAAGAAGCCGCTGCCGATGATCAGCACGCCCTCGTCGCGCAGCGGCGCGAGCTTGCGGCCGAGGTCGTAGAGCGCCCGCGGGTCGAGCGAAGGCATGGAGATCTGCAGTACCGGAACGTCGGCGTTCGGGAACATCTCCACCAGCGGGACGTACGCGCCGTGGTCGAGGCCGCGGTCCGGGGCGTCGTGCACCGGGGTTTCGGTCGAATGCAGCAGCTTGCGCACCCGCGCGGCCAGCTCCGGTGCCCCGGGTGCGGCGTATTTGACCTGGTAGTAGTGCTCGGGGAAGCCCCAGAAGTCGTAGACCAGCGGGACCGTCGTGGTGGCTCCCAGCGTCAGCGGAGCCTCCTCCCAGTGCGCCGAAACGACCAGGATGGCGCGAGGTTTCGCCAGGTCGGCGGACCATTCCGCGAGCTGCCGGGTCCACGTCGCGTCGTCGGCGAGCGGGGGCGCACCGTGGCTCAAGTACAGGACCGGCGTGCGGGTCGCCATGGCTGCCTCCAAGTGTTTGAAACTTCAACTACTACCGTACGCCGAGTTTCCGGTCTTGGCGAACTCGCCCTGGGGTGCGGCAGACTCGCCCGGTGAAGTTCTTCTGCTACCACCGCGACCGCCCCGGCTCCGCCGCGTTGCGCACCGAGCTGGCCGAGGCGCATTGGTCCTATATGGACGGTTACGCCGCCGAACTGATCGCGCGCGGCCCGACCATGGACGGCGAGATCCCCACCGGCAGCGTGCACGTCGTCGACCTCCCGGACGCCGCCGCGGCCCGCGAATTCGCTTTCGCCGAACCGAATTACCAGGCCGGTGCCTACCGGGACGTGCTGATCCGCCGCTGGGACAACGCTCTTGGCCGCACCATGTGGGAGTTCCCCGGCGATCTGTCGGCAGGGAGCCGATATTTGGTGCTGGGCTTGGGTTCCGGTCCCGCCGCCGACCTCGAACCGCCCTCTTCGGCCGCCCTGATCGCCTACGGTCCACTGTGGTCAGACGACGGCACCGCCTGGCTCGGCACCGCCGCTCTGGTGCAGGCGGCGGACGTGCGCGCGGCGCGGGAAATCCTTACGGCCGAACACTATGCGGCGATCGAGGTGCATCACTGGCAGCCGGGCGGTCGCTCCTGACGATTACCCCGGCCGGGAGGCGAGCGCCAGGATCACGGCGAAGACCGTCGATCCGGTAGCAATTCCGACGGCGTCACTGAGGCAGCAAATGCTGCGATCATGCTCAGCGTCGCTACGGCCCACAGCCCCGGTTGGCTGAATTGGTCGGAGAAGAACGCCCATCCCCCCTGGTAAATGTGGCGTCAACCTTCCATTGCACCGGTTTTCGCAGGAGACACCAGCGTCGTGGACATTGCCGCCATGAATGCCAGGAAGTAGCGGCGGGCGATGGCCAGCCACACGACGAACAGCGGCAGGAACGGAGGCAGCAGCGGCACAATCGTCCCCACCAAGGTGCCGACCAAACCACCAGTGGTTGCGATCTTCATCGCCACCATCGGGTCGAGGTTCGCCATCAACAGCAGCCGGGTCGCCACCGCGACCGCGAGCACCGACGGCGATAACAACAGCAGCCGCAACCACCTAGGAACCTTCATATCCCCTCAGCCGTCTTGCTCCACGGTTGCCGACCAGTCACTTCCGAAGGATCGCGACCAGCGACACCAGCACTGCGACGATCGGGAGGATGTGGTCCTTGGCCACGTCCCACGGGGTGCGGCCGCGCAGGGGATCGACGTACCGCTCGTCACGATCGGTCAAGTCGGCGGCGCGGGGACGGAGACGGTGGCTGTACCGCTGCCGCAGTCGCGGGAGCAGATCCGGGCGGCCGGCGAGCAGAAGGTACGCGGCATCGGCGGCGAACTCGGCGATCGCTTGCCGGTAGGCCGCGCTGCCGGGCAGGTCGATGTCGTCCGGCAATGCGACGTCCAGCAACGGCAGCGCGACACTGGTGGCCCGGTCGGACACCGCGGGCGGAACAGTCCAGGTCAGGCGTCCGCCGCGCGCCATCGTGAACGCCGATTTCGCCATCACCCCCAGCCGCGCGAGAACCCACGTTCCCGGCTGCGGCCAACTGGTGCGGTGCTCGTCGATCCGCACATGCCGCAGCAGCAGTCCGCACGCACGGATCGCACGCTGCCTGGCTGCCGACCGGTCCCACCAGATGACGCGGAAGAAGACGGCAGGAAGGAGGACAAGGGCCACCACCAGTCCGCCGTATGCGATGAAAATCTTGGCTGCGGGCGAGGCGACTCCCGACAGGATGAAACCGGCCGCGCTCATGGTCAGCAGAGCGAACGCCGCATACATCACAACGAACATGACCTCCGCTGTAGCGAACAGCCAGCGGCGCCGCGAGCACCGGCGATGACCGTCGACAAGCTCCTTGCGCACGCCGCCCGACAGGTCCAGCCGATCGACGAGCGTCGAGACGAACTCGGCGTCGAAGCGCGGGTACGGAGGCCATCGCCGGTTCACCCGCACACTCGCCGCGGTGTCCGCGCCAGCGGGTAGTCCGCTGTTTGCCTTTTCCTTTTGCGGCAAGGATCTCTCGTCCCGATCCGAGCATGCACAGGTTCCATCGGCATCCTGACCGATCGGCTGGGTCACGAGACCCCCGAAGCCAGCGCTCGTGCGGCATGCCCGCCAGTTCTCGGCACGTCGTCAAGCCACGTGCAGAACCGAGCGACCGTGCTCGGCTGGCACGTGGTGCATTCCCTGAACAGGTACCCGAGCGTCCGGGCCGCGGCAACGTCGTCCTCGCCGCGGTGATGCCGCACTGCCCGGAGCAGAACGCGGGCTACGAACAACGCGTGCGCGTCATCGCCCATGACGGTGTCCGCGCCTGTTCGAGCGCCGGACATGGTGACGGCCATAGTGAGCCTCCCCAGTCTCACCGGCCCAGCGCAGCGCGCCGGGCAAAAGCTCTTGTGTTCAGCGGCTAGTACGTCGGCCTCGGTGCCGGTGCGCCGCGTTTCTTGGCTGCGGCGGTGAGATGACAGCCAGTGCGCAGCAGGACGGTGGTGTTCGCTGCGGTGCCGACGTTGAGTTCGGCCCGGTATTCGTCGCGGAAGACGACCTCGTGATCACCAGGCCGGTCAACCGTGACCTGGCTGGTGCCGAAGCCGTACTCGGCGGCGATCGAGCGAACTGCGTCGACCGTGTGCGGCCACCTGTCGTCGGGAATGTTGCCTTCGGCCGTCCAGTTCGGCAGGCCCTTGACTACTGCGTCGTCTGTGCGCAAGTCGGTGTTGACGGCGGCGAAATCGTTGCCGCACGCCGACCCGCCCGCCTGATTCGTGATCTGCCACGGCTTCAGGCCGGGGGCTGCCGTGGCGATGGCACCGCGGACGCGGCTGTACATCTGTTCGTAGCGCACGGTGGCCTGGTCGATGTCGGGGCGCTGGAGGAGCTGGTTGAACTGTTGGGTTGTCTGGTCCACGGTCGTGTCCTCCGGCGGAGTGTCGGGTCCGGTGCACCCGGCGAGCACCAGCAAGGCCAGCGCCAGTCCGGTGGCTGTCGGGCCGTGTTTGCGTGTCATGGGATGTCGCGGTTCCTTGTCATCGCGGAGGCGGCTGAGGCTCCCGGCCGGGCGGCGCGGGAATCGGCTCGCCCGGTGCCGGTGGCGGGACCGGCATCTCCCACGGTTGCACGTGCCGAACGGCGAGGTCGGGACGTCCCGCGACGACACTGGCCATGTTGTACTGGCTGGTGGAGTTCTCGTCGAGATATTGGCCGTGTTCGTGGGTGATGTGGTGGGGTCCGTCCGCGCCGGTGGCGTCTCCTGTGGATAGTTGCTGAATGTCGTTGAGCGCCCCGCCCGAGATGCCTTCGTAGGGGGACGTGCCGAAGTTGTTGGCGATATCCAGGCGGGGAACCGGGTCCTGATCCGACCATTCGGAGAACATGTGCCCTTCCGGCACCTTGAGGTCGCTGCGGTTGCTGATGTCCAGCCCGGGAGACCCGAACACCACTGCGTCTTTGACGGGCGTGTCGTTCTGCAAGGCGATGCCGGTGGTCAGGCTTCCATACGAATGCCCGAGCGCGGTGAGGTGAAGCGGCTGCCCGGATGCGTTGTGCGCGGCGCCGACCCCGTTGAGGAAGCCGTCCAGCTTTTGCGCGCCGATCTTCGCCAGTCCGTCGGAGCCCACCGACTTGTCGGGGTTGAGCACGTCAGCGGTTTGCGGGGCCTCGTAGCCGATCCACGCCACCGTGGCGACCTGGCCGTGGTCGCCGTATCGGGAAGAGAGGTTCTGGCTGTGCTGCTGCAAGTTGCCCATGTCCTGGTCGTAGCCCTTGAGGCTGCGGTCCACCGTCGAGGTGAAGCCCGGGGTGAACACCGCGACGTGCTCGGCGGTGTCGATGTCGCCGACACCTACGGCAGCTTTCACTCGCTCCCCGGACGTGTCGAGGGTCAGCAACTGCCGTCCGCCGTGAGCCATGGCAGCGTCGATCGCGTCCAGCGAGCGCAGCTTCCGGTCGATCTGGTCGAGATTGCGCAGAGCGTTGACCATGAGATTGCCGCTTGGGTCGTAGACGGACTTCGTCTGGTCGACCACGGCTTGCGCGGCGGTGTGCAGCCGTTCCAGCGAGGCCCGTTCGGCGGGCAAGCGCGCGACATTGGCCTGGGACCGGACGGCTCCCGGGAGTCCGTCGCGGTTTCCCAGCCAGTCGGGGTGGTCGCGCAATAGAATCGCTTGCCCTGCCGAAGAAAGGCTGGCCCACCAGGCGGCGTTCTGGGACGGGGAGGCGTTCGGTGGAGGTTCGGGCGGAGTGAGGCCGGGGTTGCCGGAATCCGCTGCCGCGGCTGCCGCGGCGACGGTGGAGTCCTCGCCGGTGCCGAACTCGCCTTGCGCAGCGCGGTGCAGGACCGACGCGAGGTCGTTGTCGATGTCGTCGGCCGTCCGCAATGCCTGCGCCACATCGTCGACGATCTGCTGTTGCGCGCGTGCCCTGTCTTCGGGGTGCATGTCCTGGGGCAGGGCCTTTCCCGCCCAGGAATCGGTGAGCTGACCGCCGTCGCCGACAGTGAACCCGTACTTCTCGGCGAGGTTTTCAGCAGCGTGGATAGCGTTCTGCACCGCCGGAATCGCGTCAGAAGCTTGCATCAAGGCTTTATGGACGACGCTGGCTCCGGCGGCCATCTTGTCGATCCGGAAGTGGAGAAGCCGATGCTCGGACCCCGCGTCGTCGGCGGCCATCCCGGTCCAGCCGTCGACCGGCATGACCTTGCCGAAATCGTCACCGGAATTGATCAGCACTTGTTCCCGCTGCTGCATGGTCGCAGCGATCTCGTTGAGAGCCGCGGCGTTCCACCGCTTGACGTCGCTGACTGAAGCCATCAGCGGGGTCCGTGCATCTTGTGCTCGTCCGGCAAGGCGTCGCGGGCGTGTTCGTCGCCCGCGCGGTAAGCGGTCGCGGCTTTGTCGAGTGCCGCGGCGTGTCCACCGGCGTCGTTGCACCAGGTAGTCAGCGTCGCCGCCCATGAACTCGCGAACTCTCCCGCCGCAGCCGCGGCTTTTGCGCCGGGCAGCGCAGCGGTGACGCCGTTGACGGGTGTTCCGCAGTCCGCGGCGCGGATCTCGCCGACCGCTGTCTGCCCGGCCCGGCCTGCGGAGCGGAGCGCATCCGGCACCGTCGTGAACCCCATCAAGTCCTCCCCAGGCCTTGTCGGTGGTCGCTGTCTGTGCTTAGTGAAGCACTCTGACGCTACAACGCAAGAGCGATGACGCGCTGGGGCCGACTACGCAAACCACCCAGGTACAACTACTCAGGATCACCCGGATTTCCCGGTGTCGCGCTCAACTCAACCCGAATTCACCAGCAATCCGCTGGTCAGAGCACGCTCGGTGCGTCGATACGCGCACGGGCACGCCACCGATACGACGGACGACAGTCCCGGGCTGCTCGCTCAGCATGGCTGATACTCCGCAGCAGCAGCGTGACCCCGGATCCGGGTCGCTGTCAGTCGTGGGCCAGGTCGGCGAACCGGCTGTAGTGCAGCTGGTGCGCGACCACGATCGTGCTCGTCGGACCGGCACGGTGCTTCGCCAGGATCAGGTCGGCCTCGCCGGCGCGCGGGTCGTCGCGTTCCCACGCGTCCGGGCGGTTGATCAGGATGACGATGTCCGCGTCCTGCTCCAGCGAACCGGATTCACGCAGGTCGGACAGCATCGGCTTCTTGTCGGTGCGTTGTTCCGGACCACGGTTCAGCTGGGAGATCGCGATCACCGGCACCTCGATCTCCTTCGCCAGCAGCTTCAGCTGACGGGAGAACTCCGACACCTCCTGCTGCCGCGATTCGACGCGCTTGCCGGACGTCATCAGCTGCAGATAGTCGACGACCACGAGCTTCAGGTCGTGCCGCTGCTTGAGCCGGCGGGCCTTCGCGCGGATCTCCATCATCGTCATGTTCGGCGAGTCGTCGACGAACAGCGGGGCCTCGGACACCTCGCTCATCCGGCGGGCCAGCCGCGTCCAGTCGTCGTCGGACATCTTGCCGCCGCGCATGTCGGCGAGGCGGATTTTCGCCTCGGCCGACAGCATGCGCATCACGATCTCGGTGCGGCTCATTTCCAGCGAGAAGATGACGCTGGTCAGGCCGTGCTTGATGGACGCGGAGCGGACGAAGTCCAGCCCAAGAGTCGACTTACCGACACCGGGGCGGGCCGCGACGATGATCATCTGCCCGGGGTGCAGGCCGTTGGTCAGCTCGTCGAAGTCGGCGAAGCCGGTCGGGATGCCCTGGGACTGGCCGCCGCGCGAGGCGATCGCGTCGATCTCGTCCATGGTCGGCTGGAGCAGGTCCTCCAGCGCGACGTAGTCCTCGCTCGTGCGGCGTTCGGTGACGTCGTAGATCGCGGCCTGTGCGCGGTCGACGACCTCGTCGATGTTCGCGCCGTCGGCCGCGGCCGCGCCGTAGCCGTACTGCACGATGCGCGTGCCCGCTTCCACGAGCCGGCGCAGCACTGCCTTCTCGGACACGATCTCCGCGTAGTAGCCCGCGTTCGCCGCCGTCGGCACGGTCGCGATGAGCGTGTGCAGGTACGGCGCGCCGCCGACACGGCCGAGTTCGCCGCGTCGCTCCAGTTCGGCCGCCACGGTGATCGGGTCGGCCGGTTCGCCGCGGCCGTAGAGATCGAGGATGCAGTCGTACACGGCCTGGTGCGCGGGCCGGTAGAAGTCGCCGGGGCCGAGCGCCTCGATGACGTCGGCGACCGCGTCCTTCGACAGCAGCATGCCGCCGAGCACCGACTGCTCCGCCGCGATGTCCTGCGGCGGCTGGCGGTCGAACCCGCCAGGGCCGGGGTCGCTCGGACCCGGATCGGACTCCGCGTACGCCGGACCGCGGTCATCGGTCACCGCCACTGCCCGGACACCTCCCTCGCCCGGCCGTGCTTCCGGCCGTCCCCGTTGTCTCGCGTGCGCCTGTCCTGTGCCGAACGGCGTCCGCCCGGCTCATCCGGAGACCGGTTCATGCGAACACCTGTTCGAGTATGCCGGAGTCGGCCCGGCTTTCCCAGTCGCCCGTCCGGTCCTCTTCGATGATGGACCGGGCGGTTCCCCGCGCCGATGACCGCCACGCGGGGCCACCGGGAGTACTGGGCGCGAAGGCACGCTAGATCCCCCGGAAGGACGAGCGCAATTCCGGGTGTTGACCGTCCTGTGGACAACCTGTGGATGACTGGGGGCAACGAATCACAGGTGCCGGTAAGCCTGTGGACAAAGTGGGGACAGTGCTGATCGGCTTCAGAGAACCCGCAGGTCAAACCCTGTGTAGAGACTGTGGAGAACTTCGCGAAAACTCATCCGGCGTGTCGTGCCGAACTGGTTCTTCGGCGTGTCGCACCGGCGGCAGTCCACCGGCCTGTGGATGGTTGCTACGCACGGTAGATCACTGACTCGATGGGCTGAACGAAGGAGAATTCCCCACGCGGCCTAGCCGACGGTCGCGCACAGTGAGCAACCGGGCAAAAGCGCAGGTTAACCGCGTGCAAACGCGAAACCGGGTGAGGTTCACCGGCCGGACACCTCGCGGTGCCGTGCCGGGAACCCCACCCGGAGTAACGCTCGAAGGGTCAGCCCAACGCGCTTTGAGCTTGGCGGAGCCGTTCGGAGATCGCCTGCTGAGTGCCAGGCGTGAACACGATGAGCGGCTCTTTCCCTGGCCGCTCCTCCATCAGCCACCGGCCTTCGCTGGTGTCGATGAAGTTGACCGGCTTGGGCATCCGCCGCCGACGTCCGCCCTGCGGCCGGGCCGCGACGTACAGCGCGCCGCTTCCGGTGCGCGGCAGTTTCAGGATCCGCTGGATCTCTTTGAGCGGAGCCACGCTTTCGTTCCGCTGACCGCCGCCGCGCATGATGGAGCCCTGCGGGACTTCGTCCGAGCCTGCCGCCCGGCCGCTCTCGTACTCGGCCCGGCTGGTGATGAGCGTCTGCCCGTTCGATGCCTTGCCTGCCGGGATGAGATCGAGAAACGTCTGCAGCAGCAGGTCCGGTCGCTGGCGGGTGACCGTCACCACCTGCTCGCCTTGGACCCGGATCAGGCCGAAGCCGCCGCCGTTGCCGCTTCCGACCAGCGCGCCGTAGTTCGACGGGCTGTCGTCCTCGAACGTCCCGTCGAACCAGCCGTAGTACTCGATCTGCGGGTGCGAGATGGACTCGATCAGCGCGAGCAGGTCGCGATCCATCCCCCGGGGGCCCATCAGCCCGGCCTCGGTCAGCACGGCGTTGACGTCCTGGTCGATGCGCCGGTCAGCCGTCGGGTCGTAGAACGTCGCCGCGTCGGCGATGACCTGGTGCGGTTCCCCGCCGCGGCGCTTGATCAGGTTGCACAAGGTGAGCAGGGTGAAGCGGGTTGGCGCGTCGAGAGTGATCACTGTGCCTGTCCTCATTCACCGATGACCGGCGGAACGGTCAGCTGATCAGACCCGAAGATCTCGTTGGCGTCCTCTTCCACCAGGTACTTGGTCTGGTGTTCCTCGTCCTCCTGGCCCTTGCCGCCCTTGGCGCCAGCGCCCATGCCGCCCATTCCGGCCGCACCGGCTTTGCCCGCCGCGCCGCCGCGCATGCCGCCGGCTCCAGCGCCAGCGCCAGCACCCGCGCCGCCGGCCATGCCGCCCGCGGCCGCACCGGAACCGGCGCCGCCGGGACCGAAGCCCGCGCCGCCGAACGCGCCGGGACCGAAGGCCGCGCCGCTGCCCGCGCCCCCGCCGCCGCCGGGACCGAACTGGCCCGCTCCGCCGCCGGTTGGCCCGAACGTGCTGGGGTTGAATTTCGACGGGTCCGTCGTCGGAGGCGTCCAGCCCGAGGTCGAAGTCCCGTCGCCAGGGGTGTAGCTGCCCGGTCCGCCCGGGGTGAACTTGCCCGGACCGTTCGGGTCAGTGAAGTGGCCCGGACCGCCCGGCACGTTCGAGTGCGATCCGGGCCCGTTCGGGTCGAACTTGGGCGTGTCCACGTTGGGCGGCGAGAAGCTGCCGCCACCGCCGCCACCGCCGACGCCGCCCGGCATGGTGCTGCCGCCGCCACCGCCGAACTTGCCGGGATCGCCGCTGCCGTTGGAGAGGTTGTTGCCCTGCCAGGCGCTGTACTGCGGCAACTGGCCCGCGTTCTGCCCGCTGGCGTTGAAGTAGTTCGTGTACGCCTGGACGTTGGCCTTGCTGTTGTCGTTGTACTTGTTGATCTCGTCGTCTTTGTCGCTCAACGGGTTGATCCCGTCGAGGAATCCGGCCGACGGCGGATCCTTGGGCAGCTCCTGCACCTTGCCCTTGACCGTGTGGAAGCAGTCGGCCTGGGTGTTGAGGTAGGTGTGGCTCTTGTTCAGGTTCTGGACGGAGTCCTCGAGCCAGGTCTTGAGCGGGTGCGCGCCCGCCTGTGCCGCGGAGGCGCCGCCGCCCTGCCAGGCCGCGTCCATCTTCTTGTTCAGATTGTCGATCTCGGTCGCCCGCTTGTCGTGGGCCGCCCCGAGAGTCTTGGCCGACGCGACCCCGGTGTCGAGCGAGCTCGTGTTGCCCGCGTTGATCTTCTCGTAGATCGTGTACGCGTCGATCGAGCGGCCGCCGAGGTCCGCCGACATTTTCTGGGCCTCGGGACCGCCGCTGAACAGGCCGACCAGGCCGCCGACAACGGCACCGACGCCCGCGCCGACCGCGGTACCGACGCCGGGCACGACCGACCCGATGGCGGCCCCGGTCCCGGCCCCGATGGCCATGCCTTTCAGCTCTTTGCCTACGGTATTGGCGTCATTCCCCATGATGAGCCATTCCTTCCGTGCTGGGCAGAGGTCGAGTGACGATCACGACGCCCCCTGGAGATGTCCGATCATCGCGGTGGCGAACTTCTTCGCGATGCTGCAGGGGTCCTTCTTGTTCGAACCCATGCTGATGTTCGGGAGGACCGAGACGGCGAGCTGGTCGGTGACGCCGACCCAGAGGGTGCAGATGCCGTTCGCACGGCTGTCCTCGGTACCCGCGAAGACGGCCGGGTAGCCGTTGACCGTGGTGGGCTCGAAGTAAGCCTGCTTGGCCTTCTGGTCGTAGATGTCGCTGATCCCGCGCTTGTTTTCCTCGATCGGCGTGTTGTTGACGAAGTTCTGGTTGCTTCCAGAGGAGGTCCAGCGGCAACCGTTCAGCACGCCGGTGCTCTTCTCGCCGGGATACTTGAGACCGACCTGCTCTGCCTCCGCGGCGTTGAGCACGCTGCACGGGTTGGCGATCAAGTCCTTGGTAGGCAGCGGGGAGGGGACCTTGGGTCCCGAGCCGCCGCCGTCGGCCGGAGCGCTCGAGCCTGCCGGCGGCTGAGTCGTTCCTCCGGTCCCGCCGGTCTCACCGCCGCAGGCGGAGGCGGCGAGCAAGCCGATAGTGGCGACGGCAGCGGCGGCGAGTCGGACGGTGCGGTGCGGCATCTGGTGCTCAGACTCCCTTTGCCTGCTGGTTCATCTGGTCGCGGCTTTCCTGCTCCGCGACGGAGATCTTGTTCTTGGCGGCGCGCAGCGCGGTGATGAAGTTGGAAACGTAGTCGCGCATGCGCTCGTGCTGCTTGAGCAGGGTATCGCCGGATGGGTTCGCGCCCTTGTTGACGAAGTCCTCGCTGGCGAACTCCGCGGCGGGAGGCTTCACGTTCTTGATGTTGTTCGCGTCGGCGAGGTCGTCGTTCAGGTGGGCGAGCAGGTCTTCCCACTGCTTGATGACCGAGTCGACCTCGTCCTCGCTGAACTTGTACCCGCCTGCGGATCCGTATCCGCCGACCATGATCGGCGCGGGCGGTGGTACGTCGGACATCCGGGTGACCCCCTTTGGCACAGTTCTCGCTCCCCAAGCGGCGAGATCAGCATGTTGGATGGTAACGCACGCCCGTTGGTTCCCGCTGAGCGTTCAGTTCTTTCGAGACCACGTGCGAGCTGCGGGAAGACCGCCGAAACGAAACCGCCCCCGGGAGAAGTCCCGGGGGCGGTTTCGCGGAAAAAGACGCGAGCGTCAGTTCGCGGCCGTGGCCTTGACCTCGAGCCGGACGTCCACCTTCACGTTCGGGTGCAGGCGGGCGTTGACCGAGTGCTTGCCGACCGTCTTGATGTGGTCGCGCAGGTCGAGGACGCGCTTGTCGAGCAGCGGGCCGCCCTGTGCCTTGATCGCGTCGACGATCTCGCCGGCGGTGATCGAGCCGAACAGCTTCTTCGAGCCCGCCGCGGCCTTGCCGGTCAGCTGGATCGCGCCGAGGCTCTCGAGCGTCGCCTTGATCTCCTTGGCGTGGTCGAGGTCGCGGATGCGGCGGGATTCCTGCGCGCGCTGGATCGTGCGCACGTTCTTCTCCGCGCCCTTGCTGGCCACGATGGCGTAGCCGCGCGGCAGCAGGTAGTTGCGGGCGTATCCGTCCTTGACCTCGACGATGTCGCCGGGGCCGCCGAGGTTCGCCACGTCGGTGGTGAGAATGATCTTCGCCATGACTAGTGCTCCCCTCAGCGCGCGGTGGACGTGTAGGGCAGCAGCGCCATCTCGCGCGAGTTCTTCACCGCGATGGCGATGTCGCGCTGGTGCTGGCTGCAGTTGCCGGTGACGCGACGGGCACGGATCTTGCCGCGGTCGGAAATGTACTTCCGCAGCAGGTTGGTGTCCTTGTAGTCGATCGTTTCCGGGCGGCCCTTCTTCTCGGCCTTGCAGAACACGCAGACCTTCTTCTTGGGCTTGCGAATGGGTGGCTTGGCCACTGTTGTACTCCTGGAATTCTAGAAAGAGATGAGATCAGAACGGGGGTTCGTCGGAGAAGCCTCCGCCGCCGCTGCTGGCGGCCGGTGCCGAACCCCACGGGTCGTCGGCGGGCGCGCTGTTGCCTCCGCCGCCGCGGTTTCCGCCGCCTCCGCTGAAGCCGCCGCCTCCGCCGCCGAAGTCACCACCGCCGCCGCCACCGCGGCTGACCTTGTTGACCTTCGCTGTCGCGTAGCGCAGCGACGGGCCGATCTCGTCGACCTCGAGTTCGACGACGGTGCGCTTCTCGCCTTCCTTGGTCTCGAACGACCGCTGCTTCAGCCGGCCCTGCACCACCACGCGGGCGCCCCGCGTGAGCGACTCGGCGACGTTCTCCGCCGCCTGTCGCCAGATGTTGCAGCGCAGGAACAGCGCCTCGCCGTCCTTCCACTCGCCGCTCTGGCGATCGAGCGTGCGCGGGGTGGACGCGACGGTGAAGTTCGCGACCGCCGCACCGGACGGGGTGAAGCGCAGCTCCGGGTCGGACGTGAGGTTCCCGACCACGGTGATGACGGTGTCTCCAGCCACGGATGGCGTCCCTTCGGATCGGGCTCGGATCAGGCCTTGGCGGGCGCGGGCTTGGCCGCGGGCTTGACCTCGCGGCGCATGACCTTGGTGCGCAGGACGGTTTCCTGCAGCGACAGCTGGCGGTCCAGCTCCTTGACGGCGTCGGCCGTGGAGTTCAGGTCCAGCAGCGCGTAGATGCCCTCGGCGTTCTTCTTGATCTCGTACGCGAGACGACGACGGCCCCACACGTCGACCTTCTCGACGCTTCCGCCCGAAGTGCGGATCACGTTGAGGAAGTTGTCCAGCGTGGGCGCGACCGTACGCTCGTCGAGCGTCGGGTCCAGGATGACCATTACCTCGTAATGGCGTGACATAACCACTCACCTCCTATGGGCTCGCGGTCACGGCGGTTCCGTGACAGGAGGGTTTGTCCAGGTAAGCGTACCCGGCGGGTCCGACAGTCCGGCGCGGCGGGTCAGCTGACGCGGCGCAGCACCCAGGTGCGGACCAGCCCGGCGGTGACGCCGGCCAGCACGATCACCGCGAGCAGCATCGGCAGCTGGACGTCCGAGTTCCCGCCCTGGCTCGCCAGCGCTTCGGCGTTGCCCGCGTTGCGGATGTCCGGGCCCTGCTGTCCCTGCGGGTCCTGTCCGGCCGACGGCTGCTGCGGCAGCGCGCCGGAACCGGGCAGCGAGCCGTAGCGCGCGCCGGGGGCGATCGCGGTGCCCAGCACGCCGGGGTTGCCCGGGGTCGCGGTCGGGATGTTGCCGTAGTCGCGCGGCGCGGCGACGCCGGTGGAGCCCGGCTGGTAGTTGCCGAGCGAGCCGCCGCCGTTCTGCGTCGGCGTGTTGCCGTTCGACTGGCTGCCGCCGTTCGAGGAGGAGCTGGGAGACGACGGCGCCTGGTAGTTGTTCGCGACCGTGGTCAGCCCGCACGCGGAGGCCACCCCGGTGCGGATCCCGTTCAGCACCTTGGTCTTGGTGTCCGGCAGAACGCCGAGTCCCCATTCGTTCTTCAGCGCGTTCGAGACGACCTGGCCGATCGCGTCTCCGCCGATCGTGCCGCCCGCGGCGTTCGGGATCGCACCGACCTGCAGGTTGCCCTTGTTCGCGATGGCGTTCGCCAGCGAGTCCGGCCAGACGGTGGCCAAACTCCAGAACGTCACCTGGTTCTTGGCTGACTGGCGGACGATCTCCTTGACCGCCGAGCCGGGCACGGCGACCGAATCGCCCATGCCGCCGGTGACCGAGCCCTTGCACTGGTTCGCGAGCGTGGTCGCGGCGGACGCGGTGCCGGTGCCCAGGAACGTGCCGCCGGTGAAGAGGGCGGCGAGAGCGGTGACGGTGAGTGCTCGACGGGTTCGCTTCCAGGTGGGGATTTTCCGCACGAGCGCTATCCTCCGGGGTCCGTGGGCATGGTTCGTCGCATCAGGAACAACGAGTGGACCCCGGTAAAGATACTGGTGCTGTGCCAACACAGTGCGGCGAAGCCGCTCCGTTGAGGTGGTGGTGGGGCGGGGTGGGCTAACTCGTAGCGGCCATTCGGCGGAGCACCCAGGTGCGGACCAGGCCCGCGCTGACTCCGGAGAGTGCCAAAACTGCCACCAGAACTGGCCAGTCCAACCCGTTCGTGTGGTTGCCGCCGGTGCCCGGCAGTGCTTCGGCGTTACCGGCGTTCTGCACGGTGCGATCGCCGCCCGCCGTGCCGTCCGGGTTGGCGACGCCGTACTGCGGCGCGTAACCCGGGATCTGGCTGCCGTACCGGAGCGACGGCGACGGGCTGAACAACCCGGCCATCGCCATCGGGATACCGCTGTAGTCGCGCATCGGCGCGTATCCGGTGCTGTAGCCGTACGACAAATTGCCGAAATTCGGCAGGAACGCCGAGAACGGTGCGGCCCCGCCGCCATTGCCGCCGTAGTCGCCGAGCACCGGGCTGGTCGAACCGGGCATCTGGGATTGCCCCGGTGCACCGCCCTGCTGCGGGGTGCCGCCATTGCCGCCCGGCGGCTGCTGCGGGTTCGGGCCCGGGTTCTGCTTGCCCGGCTGGCTGCCGGTGAAGCCCTGGCTGACCGCGGCGACGCCCTGCCGGGCCGTGTTCGTGGTGCCCGCGACGGCGCCGTTGACCGCGCTCGCGGCGGGCGCGCCGATCACCGGGACCGGCGCGACGACGGTGTTGACCACGTTCACCGTGACCTTGCAGACCGTGCCCAGCAGAGCGTCGATGGTGCCGGTGAGCACGCCCGAGACCTGTCCGACGATGCCGAGGTCCAGCGGGATGCCGAGCAGCGGGGTGGTCGCCTTGACGTGGTCGCCCGGTTTCGCGGAGATGGTGGAACCGCACTTCGCGGTCAGGGTGTCCGCGGACGCGGTGCCGGGAGCGGCGAGCGCGGCGGAGCCGGCCAGGACGAAAGCGGCGGCACCCACTGCGGTTGCCCTCCGTGCCCGGTGCTGCTGCATGGCCGTCGACCCTTTCGCCGAGTCCGGGAGAACCTGCTTGCTGAGGACAACGACGGTAACGAAGACGAGTAACGCCCGCCTCCCCTCCGAGGTCAGGCATTCGGGTGGAAGCGGGCGCTACTCAGGGTGAGAGTCAGGCGGGCTTGCGGCGCAGCCACGCACGCACCAGCGCGGCGGCCACCATCGCGAGCGCCAGCACGGCGATGAGCAGCGGCAGCCGGGCGGGCGGGTTGGCCGCGGGCAGCGCCTCGGCGGTGCCGGACTTCTTGGCGTCGACCGTCGGCACCTGGCCCTGCGGCAGCTGGCCGGGGACGACCTGGGTGACGATCGGGGCCTGCACGAAGCTCGCCGGCAGCATCGCGGCCCCGGTGAAGATGCCGGACACCGAGCCGAGGCCGGACAGTCCGCCGCCGGTGGTCACCGGGCCGAGCGAGTCGCCGCCGGGGGCGGGCTGGCCTGGGCCGCCGGGGCCGGGAGCCGGGGACGGCGGGTGCGGAGTGGGGTTCGGCGGCTTGGGAGTCGGCGGCGGAGTGGGGAGCGGGGTGCCGGGAAGCCCCCCGACCAGTGCCTGGGTTGTGTTGCCGACGCCGTTCCCCGCGGCCTGCACGAACGGGCAAGTGTCCTTCGCGGCCGTTTCGCCGACGACGGGGACCTCGCCGACGCCCAGCGCTCGCACAGTGTCGCCGACCGGGACGTTGAGCAGCGTGTTGTTGCCGTCGGCCTGCTTGGCCTTCGAATCGAGGCCGACCGTCACCCGGTTCGGCGCGTTGAGCGGAGCGCCCGCGTCGAGGGCGAGGCCGGTGCCGTTCTTGCCGTTCTGCAGCGTGGATTCGCAATCGCCGGTGACGGTCGGATTCGGATCGGCGGACGCCGTGGCGGGAAATGCCAGAGCCGCGGACAGCAGCGGTGCCGCGAGCGCGACTCCGAGCGCGGTCATCCGTCCAGCGCGTTTCCGCATGCCTTTCCTCCCCCGACTGGATCACGGAACGCGCTCACGGTACTCCACGAGCGTCACCAACTGGGCCGGAAGGGGGAGATTCGCCCGGTAGTAGCGTCAGGGCATGCAGATTGGCGCCCATGTCCGCGACGACGATCCGCTGGCCGCCGTCGCCGAGCGAGAAGCCGACGTCGTCCAGTTCTTCCTCTCCGACCCGCAGGGGTGGAAGGCACCGAAACCGCATCCGCACGGCGAGGAGATCAAGGCCTCCCCGGTCGAGGTGTTCATCCACGCGCCGTACCTGATCAACGTCGCGTCCAAGAACAACCGGATCCGGATTCCGTCCCGCAAGAACGTCACCCAGCACGCCGACGGGGCCGCCGCGATCGGCGCGAAGGGCCTGATCGTGCACGGCGGGCACGTCGGGGCGGGCGACGACGTCGAGGAGGGATTGGTCAACTGGCGCAAGCTCTTCGAGCGAGAAGCGGAGAAGGGCGGTTTCGCGGTGCCGATCCTGATCGAGAACACCGCGGGCGGCGACAACGCGATGACCCGCGAACTCGACGTGATCGCCCGGCTGTGGGACAAGGTCGGCGAGTTCGGCGCGGGCTTCTGCCTCGACACCTGCCACGCCTACGCGGCGGGCTGGGACCTCGCGACCGCGGTGGAGAAGGTCAAGGCCATCACCGGCCGGATCGACCTCGTGCACTGCAACAACTCCCGCGACGAGCACGGTTCCAACCGCGACCGGCACGCGTCGGTGGTCGACGGCGACGGCACGATCGAGCCGGAACTGCTGGCTGAAGTCGTGCGCCAGGCCGGTGCGCCGGTGGTCGTCGAGACGCCGGGTGAAGGCCAGGCCGCCGACATCGCTTACCTGCGCAAACAGCTCGCCTGAAGTCCGTGAAGGACTCCTTGAGGGAATCAGATTCCTTCAAGGAGTCCTTCACGGATCACGAGACCGGCTGCTCAGCGTCGGTGCGGGAGCGGCGGAAGGCGGCGAAGGTGACTTTGTCGCGGGCCCGGTCCAGCACGCCGCCCGCCGGGTCGTCGTCGCCGGAAAGCCGGACCAGGTCGGTGCGCGGCCGGTAGATCTCGCGGACCACCAGCACGCACAGTCCGGCCACGGCGAGGTCGCGGATCACCACGCCGCCGAGGAACCAGCCCGCGGGCAGTCCTTTGTGGTCGACGCCGAGGTAATAGAACATCCGCGGCGCCCACACGGCCGCGTCGATGATCATCCAGCCCAGCAGCAGCCGCCAGCGCGGGATCGCCAGTACCGCCAGCGGCACGAGCCACAGCGAGTACTGCGGGCTCCACACCTTGTTCGTGAGCAGGAACGCCGCCACGATCAGGAAGGCCAGCTGCCCGAACCGCGGCCGGCGTGGCGCGGTGAGCGCGACGTACGCGATCCCCGCGCAGCAGGCCAGGAACAGCACCGCGACCACGATGTTCAGCACGGTCGGCGACTGTCCTTTTTGGAGGACGCCGTCGAAGCCCGCCCAGCCGGTGGCGTAGGAGACCACGTTGTAGAGCGAATCCGGGTCCATCGGGCGCAAGGTGTTGAGCCGGAAGAACTCCCACCAGCCGCGCGGCGCGACCACGATGAACGGGACGTTCACCACCAGCCAGGCCAGCACGGTGAACGCCGCGGTCCGGCTCCACGCGCGCAGTCTCCCGGCCCGCAGGCACAACAGGAACAGCACGCCGAGCAGTAACAAGGGATACAGCTTGGTGGCCACGCCGAGTCCGAAGAGGACTCCGGCGACCTCCGGGCGTTTTCGCGACCAGGCCAGGATCCCGGCGGCGGTGGCCGCGGTGGCGAGCGCGTCGAAGTTCGTAAAGGTATGGACCAGTACCAGCGGCGAGACGGCGACGAGCACCGCGTCCCACGGCCGGCGTTTCGTCGTCCGCCCGGTGGCCCACACGGTGACCAGCCAGGCGAGCGCGAGCCAGAACGCGGAGATGTTGAAGTAGATCGCCACCGGCAGCGCGCCGGGCAGCCAGCCGGCGTTCGCGACCGAGGTCCAGCCCGCCGCGAGTTTCGCGTTGATCCACTGGAACAGGCCGGTGACCACCGGGTACTCCATGTACCGGGTCTGGTTCTCCGCGGTCTGCGAGTCCTCCTGCCACGACGTGACATACGGGAAGGTGCGCGAATCGTCGAGCTTCTCCGAGCTGTAGAGCGGGACGATGTCGGAGTAGCACATGGCGACGAACGGGCGGCCGGAACGCCAGTCGAGCTGATGCGCTCCGCTGGAGTCGCTGTACTGCTGGATGCAGGAGGCCTTGCCGAACCAGCACAGCACCAGCGCGAGCACGGCCATCGCGAGCCCGACGCGCTGCGGCGACCAGAACCACTGCCTGCCCACCGCCGCGTGCGTGCCGATCGGCCCGCCGATGGGTCTCGTCGCCGCGGCCACCAGCGGGTCGTGCCGGCTGGGGGCGATTCGCTCCGCCGGGGTCAGCGTGCGGGGAGCCGAATCCGGCTCGTCGGCGGGGTCGGAGACGCGGGACACGTCGGGATGCTATCGGTCCGCGGGTGGGGTGCCGGTCATTTCGGATCCTCGTAGAACCCGGCAAGCACCTCGAAAGCCGCGCCGAGGGCCACCGCCTCCTCGTCGAGGTCGCTCAGTTCGACGTCAATCCGCTGCCAATACGGCACCGGGAGCAGGTCGCGCAGCTGCCCGGCGACGGTTTCCCGGTAGATCTCCGGCGCGCCGCGCACGGTCCGTCCGAACAGGACAATCCGTTCGAGGTCGAGCACCTGCACCAGGTCGGCGAGCCCGATGCCGAGCAGCCGGGCGGCGTCGTGCGGGGTGCCCGCGGCGCGGTGCATCACCTCGACGCAGCCGCGGCGTCCGCAGGCGCAGCGCGGCCCGGCGTAGGCGATGGTGGTGTGGCCGAACTCACCCGCGTTGGTGCGCGGACCTCGGTAAACGCGCCCGTCGATCAGCAAGCCGACGCCGATTCCGGTGCCGACGAGCACCACCGCGGTCGCCGCCGCGGTCTCCTCCGGCCAGGCGTGTGCGAAGGCGGCGGAGTTGGTGTTTTTGTCCAGCGTGACGGTTAAGCCGGTGCGTTCGGCGAGGAGATCGCGCAGCGGAACGTCGTGCCAGCCGGGCATGTTCGTGGCGTCGCGAACCCGGCCCGCGCGGTGGTCGAGCGGTCCCACCGCGCCGACGCCGAGCCCGAGCACCCGCGCCGGATCGACGTCGGCGAGCAGTTTGCGCACCCCGTCGGCGATCGCGGTGACCGCGACCTCCGGGCTGAACCCGATCGGCAGCGGGCCTTCCACGATGTCCTCGACCTCGCCGGTCAACCCGGTGCGCAGCACGAGGTAGCCGTCCCGGTCGAGCTGCGCGCCCAGTGCGCAGCGGGCTTCCGCGCGCAGCCGCAGCATCGTGCGCGGTTTGCCGACGCCGGCCGCGGGTGCGCGTTCGACGTCCAGCAGCCCTTCCGGCAGCAGGTCGGACACGATTTTCGACACGGCCTGCTGGGTCAGCCCGGACCGCTGTGCCAGCTCGACCCGGCTCAGCCCGCCCGCGCGCAGGATGTGCCCGAGCAGCAGCGCGCGGTTGTGGCGTCGCAGCCCGCGCAGGTTGACGCCGGTTTCCGCCATCGGCCGATCATCTCGGACGGGTGGCCCATTACGCAACAGTGTTGTTTAATAGGGGTCATGGCTGATGACGCGCGGGTCGGCATCCTCGGGTACGGGATCGGCGGCCGGATCTTCCACGCGCCGCTGGTCGCGGCGACGCCGGGCCTGGTCCCGGCCGTGCTGGTGACCGGGAATCCGGACCGGGCCGCGCAGGCGCACGCCGAGCATCCCGATGCCGAGGTGGTCCCGGACGCGGACGAGCTTTTCGCCCGCGCGGGTGACCTCGACCTGGTCGTGGTGACCACGCCGAACCGCACGCACGTGCCGCTCGCCCTCCGCGCGATCGAGGCCGGGCTGCCGGTGGTCGTGGACAAGCCGTTCGCGCCGACCGCGGCCGAAGCGCAGCGGGTGGTCGACGCGGCGAAGGCCAAGGGCGTCGGTCTCACGGTGTTTCAGAATCGCCGCTGGGACTCGGATTTCCGCACCGTCGGCAAGGTGCTCGACTCCGGCCGGCTCGGCACCGTCTTCCGCTTTGAATCCCGCTACGACCGCTGGGTGCCGAAGATCAAGGACAACTGGCGCGAGTTCGGCGACCCGGCCGAGGCGGGCGGTCTGCTCTACGACCTCGGCGCGCACATCGTCGACCAGGCGCTGCAGCTGTTCGGCCCGGTCACCCAGGTTTACGCGGAGGTCGACCGACGCCGTCCCGGCGTCCAGGTGGACGACGACGTGTTCGTGGCCCTGCACCACGCGAATGGCGTGCGGTCGCACCTGTGGTCGTCCGCGCTCGCCGGCACCCGCAACCCGCGCTTCCGGGTGCTCGGGGATCAGGCGACGTTCACCAAATACGGCCTCGACGTCCAGGAGCCGCAGATCAAAGCCGGTCTCCGCCCCGGCGATGACGGCTGGGGCGTGGAGCCGGAAACCGACGCCGGACGGCTCGGCGTGAATGACCAGACCGAAGTGGTGCCGACCGAAACCGGTTGCTACGAAGCGTTTTACGCCAAGGTCCGGGACGCGCTGCGCGGCGAGGCGGACTTCCCGGTCGATCCGGCGAGCGCGGTCGAGACGTTGCGGGTGATCGAAGCCGCGCATCGCTCGGGTGCCGAAGGCCGTGTGATCACGCTCGGCGGCTGAAGCCGCCCTCTGAACGGCCGTGGCCGCGACGGCCTCCCCCCACCGTCGCGGCCACGGCCTCTTTCGTCATTCCTGCGGCGGGTCCTCGCCCGTCGACGGACCGCCGCTGTGCGGCGGGTTGTGCGTCGACGGCCTGCCGGACGGCCAGTGCGGAAGCCCGGTCGGCCAGTTCGGCTGGGTGGGCCCGCCGGTGATCGGCCCGCCGTGGTCGTTCCCGTCGCCGGGCTCGTCCGGTTCGTTGCCGTTGGTCTCCTGCGGCGGATGGTCGTCGCCCGCGCTTTGGTCCTGCTGCTGCGGCGGGGCCTGCGCCCCGATCAGCGGCACCTGGTCGAACTTCTCGGCAGGCTTGCCCTTCAGGTAGCCGTCGAGGAACTTCTGCCACATCGGACCCGCGATCGTCGAACCGTAGATCGGCGACGTGCCCGCGCCGTGCAGGGCCTGGTCGCCGTCCGCGCCGACCCACGCGGCGACCGAGACCGACGGCGTGTAGCCGACCATCCAGGTCTGCGCGTTGGCGTTCGCCGCCCACGCCGGTTCGCCCGACCGCTTCGTGTGCTGCTGGGTACCGGTCTTTCCGGCGCATTCGTGGCCGGACGGGCACTTCAGCTTCGAGAAGTCGACCACCGGACCCAGTGCCATGGTCACGTTGCCGGCGATCTGCTTGGCCTTGTCCGCGCTGCTGTCGAACACCGGCTTGCCCGCGCTCGGCTGCGCCTCGTAGGCGACCTCGTTCTGCGCGTTGGTCACCTTCTGCACGAAGTGCCGGTCACGCTGGATGCCGTTGGCCGCGAAGGTCGCGTACGCGCTGGCCATGTCCGCGGGCGTGATCCGGGTGTTTCCACCGCCGAGCGCGATGTTGGCGTCCGCGGTGGAGATCAGCGACTGGCCGCCGTTGTCCTTGGTCTTCACGCCCGCTTCCTGCGCGGCCTGTCCGACCGGGCCGGGATGCGTTTCGTTCAGCACCATGTCGTAGAACACCGTGTTCGCCGACCGCTTCATCGCCTCGGCGACCGTGCACTGCCCGGCGCAGCTGGAGCTGGGACCCGCGTTGCGCACGACGCGGCCGTCGAAGACCCGGTTGTTGCTGCCGTCGAACGTCGAGTTGATTCCCTTGCCCATCTTGAGGAACGCGGTGAGGTCGAACGCCTTCATCGACGAACCGGGGTTCTGCGGCGTGTTCGCCCAGTCCCGGGCGGCCTGCTTCTTCCCGTTCACGTCGACCAGTCCCGGCCCGCCGTAATACGCGAGCACCCCGCCGGTCTTCGGATCGACCGCCACCAGCGAATCGAGCAGCCGGTCGTCGGACTGGTCCTTCAGCGCGTCGGTCGCCGTCTTGGTCGCGACCTCCTGGGCGTGCTTGTCGATGGTGGTCTGGACCGTGTAGCCGCCCGCGAAGTACTTGTCGTCGTCGATGCCGTGCTGCCCCAGCTCGGCCTTCACCTGGTCGCGGATGAACCGGTACGGGGCGTTGGTGTCGTCCTTCGACTCCTCCAGCGGGATCACGTCCGGGAACTTCGCCGATTGCCGCTGCTGCGCGGTGATGTACTTGTTCTCGAGCATCCGGTCGAGCGCGGTGTTCCAGCGGCCTTGGGCCACCTTCGGGTTCTCCGAACGGCCCGGCTGCTGGATGAGCCCGGCCAGCAGCGCGGCCTCCGTGTAGTCCAGCTTCGAGACGTCCTTGTGGAAGAAGGCCTGCGACGCCGCGCCGATGCCGTACGCCCCGCGCCCGAAGTAAATGATGTTCAGGTACGCGGTGATGATGTCCTGTTTCTCGTACGTCTGGTTCATCTTGAAGGACTTCGCCAGCTCGGTCCATTTACGGGTGAGCGTCGGGGCGTCGTTGTCGGTGGCCTTCTTGATGTACTGCTGCGAGATCGTGGACCCGCCGCCCGCCTTGCCGGTGAGCTGGTTGAACGCCGCGCGCAGCAGGCCGGTGACGTCGAAGCCGGAGTTGGTCTCGAACGTCGAGTCCTCGGTCGCGATCACCGCGTGCTTCACCACGTCCGGGATCTGCTGCGGGGTGAGGATCTGCCGGTTGCCGCCCGACGGCACGTCCTTGCCCATCGGGCTGCCGTCCGCGTACAGGTAGGTGACGGCCTGGTTCTGGCCCTGCGCGACGCTCTGCGGCGAGGGCACGTCGACGCTGAAGTAGGTGATCACGAACGCGATCGCCGGGATGACGATGAAGATGCCGACGAACGCGTACGCGCAGCGCCGGATGATCTTCCAGCGTCTCTTTTTGCGCTGGGCGGGCGTGCGGCCCTTCTTGTCCACGTCCTCCGACGGGTAGACGTCGTCCGGATCCAGCGGGCCCTCGTCGCGGTAATCGGCGTCCCGGTAGCCGGCATTGCGATAGCCAGGGTCGCGGTAGTCGTCCTCGGCGATCCGGTGGGTCATCAGCTCCGGTTCGCGCTGCGGCGGCGGGACCGGGCGACGGCCGGGTGGCGGCGGGCGGCGGCCCGGCGGCGGGGACCCGGCCGGACCGGTCGGACCCGCGGCGGGGCGCTGCGGACCGCGTGCCCACGGCGGCGGGCCGGGCTGGGAAGGGGGTGGTTGACGCCGCGGGTCGGGATCCCGGTCGGGCCAGGAGCGGCTGCGGTCGTCGTTCACTGCGGATCCCTCTTCTCGGACACGGGCGAGCTGCGGACGCAGAAGGCCCTCTGATCACCAGACGCACCAACCCCGGTCGAGGTTCACTCGCCTGGCCGATCCCCTTCGCGGGGGAGGGAGACCGTCGGTGAACCTACCGCACCCCCAGCCGGGCGGTACCGGCAAAAAGAGGCTCCTCCCCGGTAACGGAGAGGAGCCTCTTGGTCAGCGCGGACGCTGGTCAGCCTGTGCGTCGCGGTGGATCGCCGCCCGCCACCGGACCGCCTCCGCTGCCCGGGTTGCCGCCTTCGGTGCCGCCGCCGAAGATGCCGCTCGGCCGGGTCGGGCTGGTCGTCGAGGACGACGGATGCGACGAACTGGTCGGCGGGGCCGACGACGAGGACTGGGTGGACGGCGGCGGAGCCTGCTCGCTGGTCGTTTCGCGCGGCGGCGGGGCCGCCTTGCTCGACGTGACGACCTCGTCCGCGTCCTTGCCGATCGGATCGACCTTGTCGAACTTCTCGCCCGGCTTGTCCTTCAGGTAGTTCGTCATGAAGTCCTGCCAGGTCGGGCCCGCGATCGTCTTGCCGTAGATCGGCTTGTTGTTCTTGTCGTGCAGCGGCTTCGTGCCGTCGCCGCCGATCCACGAGGCGACCGAGACCGAAGGCGTGTAGCCGACCATCCAGGTCTGCGAGTTCCGATCGGAATAGGACTTCGGATCGTCGTCGCGCATCGTGTACTGCTGGGTACCGGTCTTGCCCGCGCAGTCGTGGCCGCTCGGGCATTTCAGGTGCGATTCGGCGATGACCGGGATGAGCGCGTCGGTGACGTTGCCTGCGATCTGCTTGCTCTTGTCCGCGTTGTCGTCGAACGCGGGTTTGCCCTGGCCGTTGGTGTCGTCGAAGACGACCTCGTCCTGGGAGTTGGTCAGCTTCGCGACGAAGTGCTGGTCACGGCGCACGCCACCGGAGGCGAACGACGAGTAGCTGGCGGCCATGTCCTCCGGGGTGACCGAGGTGGCACCACCGCCGAGGGCGATGTTCGCGTCCTCCGTGCCGAGCTTGCCCTTGCCCTTCGGGGCGGGCTGCACGCCGGCCTCCTTGGCGGCTTCGGCGACCCGGGCGGGTTTCACGTCGTTCAGCACCATGTCGTAGAACACGGTGTTCGCCGAGACCTCCATGGCCTTCTTGACCGTGCACACCGGACCGCAGCTGGCGCTTTCGCCCGCGTTCCGGACCACGCGGCCGCCGAGTTGCCGGTTGTTGGTGCCGTCGAAGGTTTCACCGAGGCCCCTGCCCATTTTGAGCCAGGCGGTGAGGTCGAAGGGCTTCATGGACGAGCCCGGGTTCTGCGGCACGTTCGCCCAGTCCGTGGCGAGCACGTCCTTGCCCGCGTCGTTCTTCACCGTGGTCGGCCCGCCGTAATAGGCGAGCACGCCCCCGGTTCTCGGGTCGACGGCGACCAGCGCTCCTCTGAGGTTCTCGTCGGTCTGGCCCTCCATGTTGTCCTGGACGGACTGCACCGCGAGCTTCTGCGCGTTCGGGTCGATCGTGGTGTAGATCTTCGCGCCGGTGGAGTACAGCTTGTCCTCGTCGTAGCCCTTGGCCGCCAGCTCCTGCATGATGCGCTGCTGGATGTGGAAGTCCAGCGTGCCGGCGTCTTCCTTCTGCTGCGAGTCGCGCGGGATCAGCGTGGGGAACTGCGCGGCCTTGCGGTCGGCGGGAGAGAGCCAGTGGTTGGCCACCATCTGGTCCATCACGTAGTTCCACCGCTTCTGCATGTACGCGGTGTCGCGGTCTTTGCCCGGGCCCTGGATCATCCCGGCGAGCAGGGCCGCCTCGGAGGCGTTGAGCTGCTTGACGTCCTTGCCGAAGTACGCCTTCGACGCGGCGGCGACGCCGTTCGCGCGGCGGCCGAAGAAGACGATGTTCAGGTACCCGGTGATGATGTCCGATTTGGACGTCTCGTTGTTCAGCTTGAACGACTTCGCCAGCTCGGTCCACTTACGGGTCAGCGTGGCCTCGTCGTTTTTGGTCGCCTGCTTGATGTACTGCTGCGAGATGGTCGAACCACCGCCGGTGCCGCCGGTCGCCTGGTTGAAGACCGATCGCAGGATCGCCATCACGTTGAAGCCGGAGTTGGTCTCGAACGTCGCGTCCTCGGCCGAGTACACGGCGTGCTTGACGACCTCGGGCACCTGGTTGGGCTGCAGCAGTTCGCGGTTGCCGCCTTGCGGGACCGAGCGGCCCATCACCGATTTGTCGCCGTAATAGAAGGTGATCGGCTGGCTCTGCTGCGCGAGCACGTCCTGCGGCGAGGGCACGTCGACGGTGAAGTAGGTGATCACGAACGCGATCGCGGGCACCACGACGAACAGGCCGAACATCGCGTACAGCACGCGCCGGACGATTTTCCAGCGACGCTTGCGGCGCTGCTTCGGCGTGAGGTCGGCCTTGCTCTTCTTCTTGCCGTCCTCTTCGCCTTCCGGGTCGTCCTCGAAGTCCGCGTCGTCCGAGTACTGGGCGAGGCGGGTTTCCTCGTCGTACGGGTCGTAGCGGTCGTCGTCGTACCGGTCGTCGTAGGGCGCGTAGCCGTTGTGCGCGGCGTGCGTGATCAGGTCCGGTTCGCGCTCGGCCTCCCCATACGACGGCGGGGGCGGCGGCGGGACCGGACGGCGCTGCGGCGGCCGTCCGCTGGGCGGCGGCTGCCGGAAGCCCTGGGTGGCGTTCCCGTTAGGACCTCCGGGGCCGCCTGCCGGGCGTCCGGCTGGCGGCTGACGACGCGGCGGCGCGCCCTGTCCGTCGAGGATCTGCGACGCGCGAGTGGCCGAACCGCGGTCCTGCGGTCCGAGATTCTGCGGCGGACGGCCTTGCGGGGCACGGCCCTGCGGCGGACGCTGCGGACGGCGCGGCTCGTCGGCGGGCCACTGTGGACCGCCTTCGTCGCCGCTCGGCCACTCCGGACTCGCTTCGGCGCGCGGGGCACGCGGCGGGCGCGGGCCTCCGGCGGGCGGGCGGCGGGGCGGCGCGGGGCGCCGGGGGCCGTCATCGGCTGGCCAGGCGGGACCGGGGTCCTCCTGGGGCCGGCGGGCACGGCGAGGTGCATCTGGCTCCTGGCTCGGCCAGGAGCGGTTGCGGTCGTCGTTCACGAAGGGGCCTCCGAAAGCGGCACTGTCTGCGCTGCTCGTGCCGTTGTCCGGGACGGACGGCGGCGCGCCGCCCTGCGTTCTGCAGCGGTTGTGGTACTCGTCACTGGCCGGCGGTCCTTCGCGGCCGGGTCGGCTGGGGCTCTCCCGTGCCGAGGACATAGGACAGGACCAGATGGTTCCAATGACACGTCCGGCACACCTCTACGTCGTAGACGGTGAACTCGCCGAAAAGCCCGGCCATCCGGGTCAGTTCGGCGGGGGTGCGTGCCGATCCCGAGACGTGCTTGAGTTCGTCGCCGTACACCCAGGACACCAGGTGCAGCGGCGCCCGGCGGCACATCGGACAGGCCCGGTCCTCGGGTCTGCCGTGGAATTTCGCCGCGCGGAGCAGGTACGGGCTGGCGTCGCAGACCTCGTGGTCTCCGACGCGTCCGGAGCGGACGCCGGCCAGCAGCGCACGGCGCTGCAAGGCGTAATCCACAACCTGCCGCTGGTTTCGCACGAGAACAGAGTACGGGCTCTTTCTGTGTCCGCGGTGCCCCCTGCTTTCCCGCACCCTTCGCGACCGTTCGGACACGCCGAAAGCTGGATAACGCTCTGATCACGGATCGCCGGGCCGGTGCTGGTCGCGGGTTACTTCCGCCACTTCGATGTATCGGCGCGATATACTCGGCGAGTAGGTTGGCTGAGCCGGTTCCGTGTGGTCAACGGCATCGGCCGCGGCGTATTCCCGAGATGGGGTGTGGTGTGCTCGAACTCGCGATCCTCGGATTGCTGCACGAGGCGCCCATGCACGGGTACGTGCTGCGCAAACGTTTGCACGAGACGCTCGGGATGTTCCGGACGTTCTCGTACGGCTCGCTGTATCCGACCTTGCGCCGGCTGCTGCGGGCCGGTTACCTCGTCGAGGAGTTCGACGAGGCGGACGACCGGGCCTGGTCCCGGCGCGGCCGCCGCGTCTACAAGCTCACCGCCGAGGGCAAGGAACGCTTCGCCGAACTGCTCGGCGACGCGGGACCGCAGACGTGGGACGACGAGGGATTCGGCGTCCACCTGGCGTTCTTCTCGCGGACACCGGCCGACGTCAGGATGCGGATCCTGGAAGGACGGCGCCGCCGCGTCGAGGAGCGGCGCGAAGGATTGCGGGACGCGCTGGCCAGGGCCGAGGAGAAGATCGACCGCTATACCCGCGAGCTGCACCGGCTGGGGCTGGAGTCGAGCGAGCGGGAGGTGCGCTGGCTCAACGAGCTGATCGCGCACGAACAAGCCGAGCAGCGCGGCCCGGAGCAGCCGGGACCGAGCTGAGCGGCGGCCGCAACGGGGCGGCAGACCTGCAGATGCAAGTGAATGAGATTGAAGGAGAAACCGGCATGGGCGAGAACCGCCGCGTTCGGGTGGCCATCGTGGGCGTCGGCAACTGCGCCTCGTCGCTGGTCCAGGGTGTGCAGTACTACCGCGACGCGGATCCCGGTGCGCGCGTCCCCGGTTTGATGCACGTCCAGTTCGGCGACTACCACGTGCGCGACATCGAGTTCGTCGCCGCGTTCGACGTCGACGCGAAGAAGGTCGGCCGGGACCTCTCGGAGGCGATCTCCGCCAGCGAGAACAACACGATCAAGATCGCCGACGTGCCGCCGCTCGGCGTCACCGTCCAGCGCGGGCACACCTTCGACGGCCTCGGCCGGTTCTACCGCGAGACCATCGAAGAGTCCGACGAGGCTCCGGTCGACGTGGTCGCCGCGCTGCGTGACGCACAGGTGGACGTGCTCGTCTCCTACCTTCCCGTCGGGTCCGAAGAGGCCGACAAGTTCTACGCGCAGGCCGCGATCGACGCGAAGGTCGCGTTCGTCAACGCGCTGCCGGTGTTCATCGCCTCCGACCCGGAGTGGGCGAAGAAGTTCGAGGACGCGGGCGTCCCGATCGTCGGCGACGACATCAAGTCCCAGGTCGGCGCCACCATCACGCACCGCGTGCTGGCGAAGCTGTTCGAGGACCGCGGCGTGCAGCTCGACCGCACGATGCAGCTCAACGTGGGCGGGAACATGGACTTCCTGAACATGAAGGAGCTGGAGCGGCTCGAGTCGAAGAAGATCTCGAAGACCCAGTCGGTCACGTCGCAGGTCGACCGCGAGCTCGGCAAGGGCAATGTCCACATCGGACCGTCGGACTACGTGCAGTGGCTCGACGACCGCAAGTGGGCCTACGTCCGGCTCGAGGGCCGTGCGTTCGGCGACGTGCCGCTGAACCTGGAGTACAAGCTCGAGGTGTGGGACTCGCCCAACTCGGCGGGCATCATCATCGACGCGGTGCGCGCGGCGAAGATCGCCAAGGACCGCGGCATCGGCGGCCCGATCCTGTCCGCGTCGTCCTACTTCATGAAGTCGCCGCCGGAGCAGTACGACGACTCGACCGCGCGGGATTCGGTCGACGCGTTCATCCGCGGCGACGTGGAGCGCTGACCTCAGCCTGTCCGTCCGTGAGGGGAACCCTGAGGGAATCTGATTCCTTCAGGGTTCCCCTCACGGCGTTATAGGTCGGCGGAGACCAGCGCGGTTTTCGCCATCTGACCGGCCAGGACGTCGGGCATCCGCTTCCCGAATCGGACGGCGAGGTCGGCCACGCGGTCCACTCGGACGACCCAGCCCTGCTCCGCGAGCCATCCGGCCGGGTCCCGGCGCGGCTCGGTGGAGAAGACGTCCTTCACGGCCAAGCCCATCTGCTCGCCCGCCTCGGACGTCTGGAAGGTGCCGGACAGTTCGGTGAGGTCGCCGATCGGAATGTGCTCGGCCCCGATCCGGCTGCCCGCCGCGCACCGGGCGTGCACGAGGTCGAACAGCAGCTCCTCGGCCCGCGCGGCCAGATACGGCAGCAGCCCCTCGGCGATCCACACGGACGGCCGGGACGGGTCGAACCCGGCGGTTTCCAGTGCGGCGGGCCAGTTTTCGCGCAGGTCCGCGCCAACCGGATGCCGTCGGCACTGCGGAGTCGCGCCGAGCCGCGTGAGCACGTCCTGTTTGAACGCGAGCACGCGCGGCTGGTCGACCTCGTAGACGTCGCGGCCGGACAGGTCCAGCCGGAAGGCGCGGGCGTCGAGCCCGGCGGCGAGGACCACGACCTGTGGCGCGTCGGTGCCGGTGATCAGGTCGTCGAAGAATCGCGCGCGCAACTGGACGTAGTCGGCGATCCCCATCCAGAGCGCGTCGTCGACCGGTTCGGTCGGCAGCGGCTGCGGCGGGTGCGCGGCGCGGACGAATTCAGCCGCGTATGGATCTCTGACCAGTGGTTCCGGCGACGCGCTCGCGATCGCCCGGCCCGCGGTCACGCCGAGCGCGGTGCGCCCGATGCTGCTGACGATGTCCCAGTCCCCTTGCGGCACAGCCATTTCCGCCCCTCTCGCTGATCAAGGCTCAGAATGGCGCCACGCTAGCGGCTCTGCTGTGAGCTGTGTCACTCCCTGAGTGCGGTAGGCAGTGCGGCGAGGTTCGGCAGCACCGTGGCCTCCTGCAAGGCGGCCGGGTCCGGCGGGAAGTGCGGGTTCGGCACCGCGTACACCGCCATGTTCGCCGCCAACGCCGCCCGCAGCCCGTTGGTCGAGTCCTCCACCGCGGCGCAGCGAGAGGCGTCGACGTTCAGCAGCATCGCCGCTCGCAGGTAGACGTCCGGGGCCGGCTTGCCCGCGGCCACTTCCTCGCTCGACACCGCGACCGGGACCAGGGACGTCAGGTCGCAGGCGGTCAGGAACGCGTGGATCAGCACCGGCGGCGACGAACTGGCGATCGCGACCGGCCAGTGCCGGGAGATCTCGCGCACGACCTGGTCCGCGCCGTCGATCACCGGCGGGCGGTCGGCGTAGCGGGCGGCCATCTCGTCGATCACCGTGCTGGCGATCTCGTCCGGGGTGAGCCGGGCACCCAGGGTTTCCACCAGGTAGTGCGCCCATTCCGGCGTGCTCATCCCCTGTTGCGCGCGGGTCGCCTCGGGGCGCCAGGTCCCGCCGTGCTCGGCGACTACCGCGCGGCGCACCTCGTCCCACGTGCGCTCGGAGTCCACCAGTACGCCGTCGAGGTCGAAGATCACCGCATCCACCGGTCCAGCCTAGGGGGACTTGTCCGGGTTACCTTGTGAGCCGAATTACTTCGCCACCCTAACTAATTTTTGTTAGCCTAGCTAAGTGACTTCCTCGATGGGCGATCTGGCGCGGCGGCTGCGGCCGGTGGTGTTCCGGCTGTACTACCTGGTGCGCCGCGAATCCGCGCAGCTGCTCACGCTGACCCAGGGGTCGGTGCTGTCGGAGCTGGTCGGCCGGGGCCCCAGCCGGATGAGCAGGCTCGCCCGCCTCGAACGCGTGCGGATGCCGTCGATGACCGACGTCGTCGGCAGGCTCGAACGGCTCGGCATGGTGACGCGCCGCCCCGACCCGGACGACGGGCGCGCCGTGCTCGTGGAGGCCACGCCGGAAGGCGAACGGTTCTACGCCGAGATGATCGCCGGCCGGGAGGCGGAGCTGCGGGCGCGGCTCGACCGCCTCGAACCGGCCGAGCGCGCCGCCATCGACGCCGCGCTTCCCGCTCTCACCAAGCTGATCGCCGATTTCCACCGCGACGACCCGAACTCCCCCGAAGCTCCCGAACTCCCGAAGGAGGAACTGATCCGCAATGAGCGCTGAGCACCACTCAAGCCTGCTGGACGCGGTCAAAGGCCAGCCGAAACAGGTGTGGATCACCGCGTTCGCCGCGGTCATCGCGTTCATGGGCATCGGGCTCGTCGACCCGATCCTGCTGTCCATCGCGAAGGGCCTGAACGCTTCTCCGTCCCAGGTCACGCTGCTGTTCACGTCGTATCTCGGCGTGCAGGTGATCGCGATGCTCTTCACCGGCGCGATGTCCGCCCGGTTCGGCGCCAAGCGCACCGTGCTCGTCGGGCTGACGCTGATCGTCGCCGCGACCGCGCTGTGCGCCGCGGCCGGTTCGATCGAGCAGCTCGTCGGCCTGCGTGCGGTGTGGGGGCTCGGCAACGCCTTCTTCATCGCCACCGCGTTGTCGGTGATCGTCGGCGCGGCGACCGGCGGGCAATCCGGCGCGATCCTGCTTTACGAGGCCGCGCTCGGCGTTGGGCTCGCCGTGGGTCCGCTGCTCGGCGCGCTGCTGGGCACGATCTCGTGGCGCGGTCCGTTCCTTGGCACTGCGGTGCTGATGGTCGCCGGGCTGGTGCTGTGCTCGATCTTCCTGAAGAGCGACTCGCACGAGAAGCGGGAGCCGATCAAGCTGCTTGACCCGATCCGCGCGCTCAAGCACCCCGGCCTGCTGCGTACGTCGATCGCCTCGGCGCTCTACACCGCCGCGTTCTTCGCGGTGCTCGCCTGGTCCCCGTTCGTGCTCGGCTGGAACGCGATCGCGGTCGGCCTGATCTTCTGCGGCTGGGGCCTGTGCGTGGCGGTCGCGGGCGTGGTGCTCGCCCCGAAAATGGCCGCCCGCTTCGGCGAACGGCACGCGGCGGCGCTGGCGGTGGCCGGCTACACCGTGCTGATGCTGGTGCTCGCCATCCCGAGCAAGCCGGTGGTGGTCGTCGGGATCATTGTGTCCGGGCTGGTTTCCGGGCTGCTGAACACGCTGTTCACCGGAACCGCGATGTCGATCAGCGACGCGCCGCGGCCGGTCGCGAGCGCCGGGTACAACTTCTGCCGCTGGTTCGGCGGCGCGGTCGCGGCCACGCTCGTCGGGCACATCGCCGAGTGGATGGGCTGGGAGCAGGGCCCGTTCGTCGTCGCCGCGGTGCTGTGCGTGATCGCCGCCGTTCTCCTGTCGCAGCGGGAGAAGAAGGCCGACTCTCGCGTGCTGCCGAAGGAGGCCGCACTCGTCGGCGACGAGGAGTTCTGACCCTTTCGCCACGCTTGGCGATCGCCCCCGGACTGTCTGTTCGGGGGCGATCGTCGTCTTTCCGCGAATACATCCGCCGTTAACCTTTTGGTCCGGTTCAGGGGGTTTTCGCCGCATACGGTCGCCGGGTTCCCACCGAGAAGCGACCCTGGAGGCCCCGTGTCCCTGGAGCCCGGACGACTGCTGCCCTTGTTCACCGCGCATTCCGGCGGCCGGTCACCGATCACCTGCGAATACCGCTGCGGCAACGCGTGCGCGCACGAGGCCCCGAACCCGACCGGCAACGAGTACTTCGGCGACATCGCCAAGGGCGTCTCGCGGCGCGGAGTGTTCAAGGCCGGTGCGGTGATGGCCGCGGCCGCGGGCGGGTTCGCCGCGCTGTCCGGCACCGCCGCGGCGACCCCGAGCCAGGCCCAGGCCCCGGCTCCGGCTCCGCTGGCGAAGGGGCGCACGGTGCCCGGCACGGACTTCACGCCGGTGCCGCCGAACAAACTCGACGCCGTCAGCATCCCGGACGGGTACGCCCAGCACGTGGTGATCCGCTGGGGCGACCCGGTGGTCCCCGGCGCGCCGAAGTTCGATTTCCGCAAGCAGACCGCGGCCGCGCAGGCCAAGCAGTTCGGCTACAACAACGACTTCGTCGGCCTGATCCCGCAGGATCCGCTCGGCCTGCGCAATCTGCTGGTGGTCAACCACGAGTACACCACCGAGGTGCACCTCTTCCCGGCCGATCAGTACGACCCGGCCAATCCCACCGAGGAGCAGGTGAAGATCGCCTGGGCGGCACACGGATTGTCGGTGCTGCAGACGCTGCGCGACCCGATCGGCGGCGCGCTGCGCACCGTCCCGAGCCCGCTGAACCGGCGGATCACGCTCGACACGATCTTCGAGGTGCGCGGTCCGGCGGCCGGGTCGAAGTACCTCAAGACGTCGGCCGACCCGTCCGGCAAGCGCGTGCGCGGCACGCAGAACAACTGCTCCGGCGGCGTCACGCCGTGGGGCACCGTGCTGTCCGGCGAGGAGAACTTCCACCAGTACTTCGCCAACGCGGACAAGGTGACCGACCCGGCGGAGGCCGCGCGGCTCAAGCGGTACGCGATCGGCACCGGCACGAGCACGCGCAAGTGGGAGCGGTTCGACAAGCGCTGGGACGTCCCGCGCGAGCCCAACGAGCCCAACCGGTTCGGCTGGGTCGTCGAAATCGATCCGAACGACCCGAATTCGACGCCGGTGAAGCACACCGCGCTGGGCCGGTTCAAGCACGAGGCGGCGAACGTCAAGATCACCGCCGACGGACGGGTCGCGGTGTACTCCGGCGACGACGAGCGGTTCGAGTACATCTACAAATTCGTGTCGAAGGGTAAGTACAAGAAGGGGCATTCCGCGCTCGCCAGGCGGCACAACTCGGCGCTGCTGGACGACGGAACCCTCTACGCCGCCAAGTTCTCCGGCGACAGCCCGGGCGAGATCGACGGCTCCGGCAAGCTGCCCGCGGACGGCGAATTCGACGGCACCGGCGAGTGGATTCCCCTTGCCAGCGGGAACAAGTCCTTTGTGGACGGATTCACCGCGGAAGAGGTCTACGTCTTCACCCGCCAGGCCGCCGACCGCGCCGGGGCGACCAAAATGGACCGTCCGGAGGACATCGAGCCGAACCCGGTCAACGGCCGGATCTACGCCGCGCTCACCAACAACTCCGACCGCGGCGCGGCGGGCAAGGCCGCTCCGGACGAGGCGAACCCGCGCACCCGCAACAAAAACGGGCACGTCCTCGAATGGGACGAGGAACGCGGCGACAGCGCCGCGACCAGGTTCTCCTGGCGGCTGCTGCTCGTCTGCGGCGACCCGGCCACCGCCGACACCTACTTCGGCGGCTTCCCGAAGGACCAGGTCAGCCCGATCTCGTGCCCGGACAACGTGGCCTTCGACCCGCACGGAAACCTGTGGATCTCGACCGACGGCAACACCCTCGGCGCGAACGACGGCCTCTTCTCGGTCCCGGTGTCCGGGCCTGAGCGCGGGCACGTGAAGCAGTTCCTGTCCGTGCCGGTCGGCGCCGAGACGTGCGGTCCGGTCGTCACCGAAAACCTCGTGCTCGTCGCGGTGCAGCACCCGGGCGAGGACGCGGCCAGCTCGGCGAACCCGACCTCGCACTGGCCGGACGGCGGCGGTTCGCAGCCGCGGCCGGCGATCGTGTCGGTGTGGAAGAAGGGCACCTTCGGATTGCCGGGCCGGATCGGCCACCGGTAACCCAGGTCAGGAACTCAAGCCGGGTGGCCTCACCCTGCCGACCATCCGCAAAGGACGCTAACGTCAACGAAATGCCCGAATAATGACGGTATGACCGTTTTTTAAGTCTGTGAGGGACTCCTTGAGGGAATCTGATTCCCTCAAGGAGTCCCACACAGCCGACGCACCCCGGGCGGCCACGCCTCAACCGCACCCTTAAACCCCTGGCATCGGCCGCAAGTAACACTTTGGGGTGTTTCTCACCGCCACATCGCCTTCCTGGGTCTAGCTTCACCGCGTGAGGCGGGCAAGGAAAGTCGCGATCGGACGTACGGCGGGCGCGGCGGCGGGCACTGCGATGCTGGTCGGCGCGCTCGCCGTCGTCACCCCCGGGTCGGCTCCCGCCGCGGGTGCCCCGGATTGCGGCGGCATCGCGGCCAATCCGAGCGTGGAGGACGCCGGTTCGCCCGGCGGAGCGCCGCGCGGGTACCTGTTCAGCCCGGCCGCGCCGGTTCCGCGCAGCACCCCGCCGGACCGGGTGCCGAAGCTGGTCACCAGCACCGCACACGCGGTCGACGGGCACGTCAACGCCCAGATCCAGACGCCGGACGGCCGGATCAGCTCGGCCAGCCAGCAGGTGAAAGCGGTGCCCGGCGGGCAATACTCGCTGTCGGTGTGGGCGGGTACCACACCGTCCGGCCTCGGGTCGCACGCGAGCGCGACGACCGGGCTGCGCTTCGCCGACCGCACCGGCCGGGTGCTGGTGGAGAAACCGCTCGCGGTGACGCACGAGGTCGCGTCCGACGGCAAGCTCGCGCGGCAGGAGGTGCCGCCGGTCACCGCGCCGGACGACACCGCGGCAGTCTCGTTTTTCGCCAGCACCAACCACAACTGGGTGCTGTGGGACTGCGTGCACGTGGCTCTCGCCGCGTTCACGGTGAAGATGGAGGTGCGGAATCCGGCGGACGGAAAGTGGGGCCCGTCGGCTGCCATCCCGGCCGGCGATGCCGCGCACTTCCGCATCTCCGTCTCCAACACCGGTTCGCAGCCGCTCACCGGCCTGCTCGTGAAGGACCCGTGGTGCGCCGGCCTTCCCGGCGCGTTCGACCTGGCCGCCAGCGCGTCGAAGGAACTCGCCTGCATCCACCCGAACCTCACCGAGGACGACAACGGGCACGTCAACACCGCGAAGGTCACCGGCACCGGGCCGGGCGGGCCGCTTCCCGAGCAGAAGGCGTCCGCGACCGTCACCGTCACGCCGCAGCCCGCGGTCGGCAAGATCGGCGACCGCGCGTGGAAAGACGTCAACCGCGACGGCATCCAGGGCGACGACGAACCCGGCTTCCCGGAGCTGCCGGTGACGCTCAAGGACGGAGCGGGCGGCACGGTCGCCACCACGCGTACGAACGCCGACGGCAGTTACCAGTTCGACCAGCGCAAGGACGGCACGTACCAGGTGTGCTTCGACGTGTCGAAGCTGCCGGACGGGCTCACCGTCACTCAGCGCGGCGCGGGCGCGCCGGGCCTGGACTCGGCCGTCGACCCGGCGACCGGCTGCACCTCCCCGTTCACCCTCGGCGGCAAGGACCGCGAGCGGATGGACCTGGACATCGGCCTCGCCCCGCCGGCGCCGTCCGTGCCGCCGACCCCGACCGTCCCGGCCGTCTGAGGTCCTTCACGGACCTTTGCGGCGACCACTGAGCGTCACCTCCAGGCGGATGCGAGACTGTGGCTGCACACCACGTCTCGGGGAGGTCTGGACCAATCATGACCGCGGCCGCTGGCGCTTCGCTGGACGACCCGCCCTCGTGGTACCGCCGCCCGATGGCCTGGACGTGGGCCGCCACCGGGGCGGTCCTCGTGCTGTACACGGTGCTCGCCTGGCAGCGCCGGTGGATGAGCGACGACGGGCTGCTCGTGCTGCGCACCGTCCGGCAGATCCTCGCCGGGAACGGGCCGGTGTTCAACGTCGGCGAGCGGGTCGAGGCGAGCACGAGTCCGTTGTGGACCTGGTTGCTCGCCGGAGTCGGCACGATTCCCGGGCCGCCGCTGGAATGGATCGCGGTGATCGTCGGCCTGCTGTGCGCGGTCGGCGGCCTCTTCTTCGGTCTCGACGGCGCGCGCCGGCTGTATGCCGGACCGGTGGCACCCGCTGGCGCGCTGATCGTGTGCGCGCTGCCGCCGTTCCGGGATTTCGCGACGTCCGGGCTGGAAACCGGCCTGGTGCTGCTGTGGATCGGGCTGAGCTGGTGGCTGCTGGTGCGCGGCAAGGCACCGGTCGCCACCGCGGTCGTGCTCGGGCTCGGGCCGCTCGTGCGGCCGGATCTGGCGTTGTTCAGCGTGGTCGGCTTCGTCGCGCTCGTGCTGCTGCGGCGGCCGCGATGGCGTGCCGGACTTGGCTGGTTCGGCGCGGGGATCGCGATTCCGGTGGCCTATCAGGTGTTCCGGATGGGTTACTACGGTCTGCTCACGCCGAACACCGCGCTCGCCAAGGAGGCGGCGAACGCCGACTGGCCGCGCGGGTTCGCGTACCTGGCTGACCTGTTCAGTCCGTACGTGCTGTGGATTCCGTTGCTGCTGCTCGTAATTGTCGTGGTCCTGGAGCGCCGGTCGCGGATTCTGCTGCTGACTTCGTTGGTGGGCGCGGTTTTGCTCGCGCTGTACGTCGTGCGCGTCGGCGGTGATTTCATGCACGGGCGGATGTTGCTGCCCGCGTTGTTCGTGCTGTTGCTTCCGATCATGGCGATCCCGTTGACGCAGCGGACGATCGCGTTCGCCGCCGGGACCGCGGCGTGGGCGGTGGTCGCGGGTGGCTGGCTGCGGGTGCCGTACGAGAACACGCATGAAGCAGTGAGTGTCACCGATGAGCGCAGTTACTGGGCGTGGGCGACTGGGCATGAGCATCCGGTGCTGGCGACGGACTATCTCGGGCAGGACGTCATCCGCCGTGCTGTTGATGCGGTGCAGGGAACTGATCAGCCGGCGGTGCTCGTCTATAGCTACGGCGACGTGAAGCAGTGGTTCCGCTTTCCGACTGAGCGGCCGTACGTGACTATGGCGGCGGACAGTATGGGCGCGATCAGCAACATTGTGTCGCTTGACGTGCGGATTCATGACGGTTACGGGCTGGCGAGTGACCTCGCCGCGCATTCGTCGTCGATCCCCAACGGGCGGCCTGGGCATTCGAAGTGGCTGGTCGCGGCTTGGGAGATCGCTGAGGCTGGACGGGGCGATTACGCCATTGACGGGCAGATCCGGATGTTCCAGCCCGCGGAGATCGACGCTGCTCGCCGGGCGGTGGGGTGCCCGGACGTGCGGGAGGTGCTTGCGTCGACTCGCGCGCCGCTCACCTGGGGTCGGTTTGTCGACAATTTCACCGGGGCGGTGGGGCGGACGGAGATTCGTTATCCGCGGGACCCGTCAGCCGCGGCTCGATGTGGGGCGTGACTCCCTCGGCTGGCAGATAAGCCGCGGACGCATACCGTGGTTGGTATGACCGATCTTCCGCTTGCTTTGATCACCGGTGCCTCTCGGGGCATTGGTGCGGCTATCGCGCATCAGCTTTCCCCTACGCATCGGCTGCTGCTTGGTGGCCGTGACACCGACGCTCTCGCGAAGGTGGCTGATGAGTTGCCCGGTGCTTCGCCGTGGGCGGTTGATCTGACTGATGCTGCTTCTCTTGAGGCCGCGGTGAGCGAGATCGATTCTCTGGATGTGCTGGTGCACTCCGCGGGGGTGGGCAAGATCGGCACGGTTGCGGAGTCGCCGTCGTCCGTTTGGCGGACGAATCTTGAGGTGAACGTGATCGCGGTGGCTGAGTTGACCCGGTTGCTGCTGCCTGCGTTGCGGGCTGCGCGGGGGCATGTGGTGGTGATCAACTCTGGGGCTGGGTATACCGCTCGGCCTGGGTGGGGGCCTTATGCGGCCAGTAAGTTCGCTGCTCGGGCGTTTGCGGATTCACTCCGTGCCGAGGAGCCGGATTTGCGCGTGACGTCTGTTTTTCCTGGGCGGACTGATACCGATATGCAGCGGGAGGCTCGGGCTCAGGAGGGTGGGTCGTATGAGGCCGGGAAGTATTTGCGGCCGGATTCGGTGGCTACGGCTGTGGTGACCGCTGTTACTGCTACTCCGGAGGCGCATTTCACTGAGGTGGTAGTTCGGCCTCGGTGACGGTTTTGCTGTCCGTGAGGGGAACCCTGAGGGAATCAGAGTCCCGCAGGGTTCCCCTCACGGACGGTGTTAGGCGCGTAGGCGGGCCGCGGTGTCGGCGACTGTCGCCTGGATTTCGCGGCGGTCGACTCGGGTCGGTTCGGCGTCGGCGACTACCTGTTCGCCGGCGACCCATACATCCCGCACTCGGCGTGAACCGGCTGCCCACACCAGGTTCGCCAGCAGTTGCTCGTCCGGTACGTCCAGGCCCGCCGCGAAAGCTGGGTCGTCTAGGTCGACGTGCACCAGGTCGGCCCAGCGGCCTGGTTCCAGTACGCCTAGGTCGTGGCGGCCGAGGGCCTCGGCTCCGCCTCGGGTGGCCATCAGGAACACGTCCTTGGCGGTCACCACGGTGGAGTCGTCGTTGGCCAGGCGGGCCAGCATCGCGGTGAGCTGCAGTTCTTCCCACAGGTCGATGTCGTCGTTCGACGCGGGGCCGTCGGTGCCAAGGCCGATCGCGACGCCTGCCGCGCGCAGGTCCTTGATCCGGGCGATGCCGGAAGCCAGCTTCGCGTTCGAGCCAGGGCAGTGCGCCATTCCGACGCCGCGCGCGGCGAAGATCGCGATGTCCTCGTCCGACAGGTGGACCGCGTGCGCGGCGAGCGTGCGGCCGTTGAACATGCCCAGCGAGTCCAGCAGGCGAGGCACCGAGCCGTACTCCTTGCGCTGCTCAAGATCCTCCGCGGCGGCCTCGGCGATGTGGATCTGCACCAGCGCACCCCGCGCGGCAGCGGATTCCGCGGTGGCGCGCAGGCCGTCCGGGTTCAGCATGTACGCCGAGTGCGGGCCGTAGCCCAGCTCGATGCGTTCGCCGGGGCCGAAGCGCAGGCCGTCGGCGTCGATCCAGCGGTCGATCGAGGCCAGGGTCGCGCGCCAGTCCATCCCGGGCAGCTCGATCACCGGCGGCGCGACGAGGACGCGGCCGCCGGTGGTGAGGACCGCGTCCACGAGCTGTTCGCCCTCGAAATACATTTCCGCGCTGGTCGTCACGCCGTGCCGGAGCATTTCGACCGAGCCGAGCAGCATCCCGGTACGGACATCAGTCGGCTTCAGCTTCGCCTCGGTCGGCCAGATGATCTCGCGCAGCCAGCGCAGCAGCGGCAGGTCGCCGCCCATTCCGCGCAGCAGCGTCATCGGGCTGTGTGCGTGTGCGTTCACCAAGCCGGGCAACAGGATTCCGGTCAGCCGGGTCACCTCGCCGGTGAACTCCGGTGCGCTCGAAGCCGGTCCGGTATGCGTAATCCGGCCTTCGTCGTCAACGTCCACGACGGCGTCGCGGAGCAGCGAACAGGACGGGTCGGCGGGGAGAACGACGGGGGCATGGAATCGACGCGACATAACGAGATAGTACGGGCGTGCCAGTAGCGGTTAATCCACTACGCCGCTACGCCAGGCCCAAGCTGCGATTTCCACTCGGTTACGCGCGCCGACTTTGCCCTGTACCGAAGCCAAATGCGTCTTGACCGTCGAGAGCGACAGGAACAGTTCCGCGCCGATTTCGGTGTTGGTGAGTCCTCGCGCGGCGGCCTTCACCACGTCCAGCTCGCGCGCGGTCAGCGGTTCCGACGGGGCCGGGGCCTCGCGCTTCACCGTGGTGCCGCCGTCGAAATGCTTCAGCAGCCGCACGGTGATCTGCGGCGACACCAGCGCGTCGCCGCGTTCGGCCGCGCGCACCGCCTCGATCAGCAGGGCGGGCCCGGCGTCCTTGAGCAGGAAGCCGCTCGCCCCGTTGCGCAGCGCGGTGTGCACGTATTCGTCGAGGTCGAAGGTGGTCACCACGACGACCTTCAGCGGGTCGGCGACGTCCGGGCCGGCCAGCTGGCGGGTGACCTCCAGCCCGTCGAGCCCCGGCATGCGGATGTCCAGCAGGCACACGTCCGGGCGCAGTTCGCGCGCCTTGGCGACCGCGGAGACCCCGTCCGGAACGTCCGCGACCACCTCGATGTCGTCTTGAGCGTCCAGGATCATGCGGAATCCCATCCGCACCATTTCCTGGTCGTCCGCGATCAGTACCCGGATCACCCGTCTGTCTCCCCGTTCGCCTCGAGCGGCAGCCACGCTTCGACCCGCCAGCCGCCGTTCGGCTCGCGGCCTGCCGAAAGCCTGCCGTGCAGCAGCGCGACGCGTTCGCGCATGCCGACCAGACCGTATCCGCCCGACCCGCCGGCCGGACGATGAGTCTGCCCGGTGCCGTTGTCGGTCACCCTCAGGTGCAGTTCGCCGCCGACGACCTCGGCCAGCGCGACCGCCTCGGTGGCGTCCGAGGCGTGCTTGCCGACGTTGGTGAGCGACTCCTGGACCAGCCGCAACGCGGACCGGCCTACCTCGTGCGGCAGGTCCGGCGGGAGGTTCAGCTCCAGTTTCGTCGGCACCCCGTGGTTGCCCGCGTCGACGAGCCTGCGCAGGTCGGCGGCAAGATCGGTGGTCGCCTGCTCGTTGAACTCGCCCGAACCGGCCTGTGCGTCGCCGCGCATGCTGCGGACCAGGCGGCGCATCGCGGCGAGCGCCTCCACCCCGGCGTTCTCGATCCGGCCCATCGCCTCGAACGCGAGTTCCGGGTTCTTCTCCCCCATCATCCGCGCGGCCTGCGCCTGCACCACGATCCCGGTCACGTGGTGCGCGACCACGTCGTGCAGCTCCCTGGCCAGCGCCATCCGTTCCGACGTCTGCGCGTCGGTGACCGCCGACTTCACCACCTGCGCGCGTTCGGAATCGCGGGACCGCAGGTAGAGGCCGATCGCGATGGCGATGCCGAGCAGCAGGACGGCGACGGTCGCGAGCATCCCGAGCGTCATCGGATCAGTCAGCAGCCGTCCGGTGCGGTACTGGCTGAAGTTCAGCACCGACCCGACCGCGACCACGCCGGACAGCACCACGATCCGCGGCCAGGCCCGCGCGAGCGGCACCGCGCGCACCACGTTCACGACCACACCGAAAGCGGCCACGATCTGGGTCGGCGGCATGCCGCCGAGCAGCTGATAGCTGTGGCTGGGATGCAGGAACGGCGTCGCGAGCGCGGACAGCAGGAGGATCCCGGCGACCACCAGGATCGCGTCGCGCGGACGGCGCGGCGACAGCGCGGTCACCGCGGCGGCGCCGATCGAACAGGCCAGCAGCGGGAAACCGCGGCTGCCGCTTTCGTAGGTGTAGCCGAATTCGATCAGCACGCCGATGCTGAGCATGCCGATCAACGGCCACTGGCCGCGCACCAATTCGGTGAACCGGTGCATGTTTCGCAGGCGTTCCACGGCCGCCGGGTCGCGCTCGCGGCGCGGGCGGCCGACCACGCCGGTGACCACGGCCGCGGCGAGGAGCAGGAACCCGAAAAGCAACGACTGCACGATGCTGCTGGCGTAGAGCCTGCTGTCGAATTCACGGCCGAACACCGCGGTGAGCGCGCCCAGGACCAGCGCGCTGATCACCGCGAACGCGACCCCCGGCCGGGCCCGGCGGGCGAGGAAGTAAACCATCTCGATCCCGGCCACGACCTCGGTGATGCTCAGGTTCGCCAGCACGCTGGAGTAGGCCGGGATGTTCAGGTAGCGGATGAAGAACGTGAAGAACATCAGCGCCAGCGCGCCGAACACACCCGCGACCGCCGCGCGTTTGCGGGCGAACAGCGCGCACGCCGCCATCGTGAAAATGCCGGGGAAAAGACCGAGATCGATGAATCGGGGCCCGGCGTTGTCGAGCGCCGCGTCGGTCACGAACACGAGGTCGAACGCCAGCGCGGCGAGCAACACGAGCACGGACATGTCGAGCCTGCGGGCGAGTTCGGTCGCCCGCGCGGCAAGCGTTTTCGACGGCGGGGAGTGCGGCACACCGTGACGGTAGAGGATCCTCGGCCGCGCGCACCTTGGCCAGGTGGTTCGTCGCCATCGGCCGATCGGCCGATGGCCGCCCAGCCGGTACCGGCCGTCTGCCCGAAGCAGACCTTCGCCCGGATCCGCGAAGCTGCCTTCCGTCGCAGTCGAAGACGGATCACGGATACAGGGAGAGAGCTGGCGGATGACGAATCCACAGTGGAGTGCCGGACCGGTGTTGTCGGGGCGCGGACTGGTGAAGCGCTACGGGCAGCAGCACGCGCTGGCCGGGATCGACATCGACGTCCAGCCGGGCGAGGCGATCGCGATCGTCGGCCCGTCCGGGTCCGGCAAGACGTCGCTGCTGCACGTGCTGGCCGGCATCCTGCGCGCCGACAGCGGCGAGATCTGGTTGCAGGGACAGCGGATCGACCAATTCGGCGAAAAGCGGCGCAGCGAACTGCGGCGCACCGAATTCGGTTTCGTGTTCCAGTCCGGAATGCTCGTGTCCGAGCTGACCGCCGAAGAGAATGTCGCACTGCCGTCGCTGCTGGCGGGCGGAATCCGGGGCGAAGCGATCGCCGCGGCCCGGGAATGGCTCGGCAAACTCGGCTTGGCGGGCAAGGAGACCCGCCGTCCCGGCGAGCTTTCCGGCGGCGAGGCGCAGCGCGTGGCGATCGCCCGCGCGCTCACCCACCGGCCGAAGGTGATCTTCGCCGACGAGCCGACCGGCGCGCTCGACACCCGCACCGGCCGCGAGACGATGGACGCGCTGCTCGCCGCCGGGCAGGCGTCCGGAGCCGCGGTGCTCGTGGTGACCCACGACCGCGAACTCGCCGAATCGATGCCGCGCACCGTGGCCATCCGCGACGGCCTGATCGCGACGAGGCTCGCGGCATGAACCCGTTCCAGCTCGCCCTCCGGGTGCTGCGCGGCGACCGGCGGACCCGCACCTCGGCGATCCTCACCGCGGTCGGCGTCGCCGTCGCGACCGGGCTCGTCCTGCTGCTGGCGACCCTGCCGTACGCCACTCAGGCGCGCGAGCAGCGGGCGCTGTGGCAGAGCAGCGGCCGCTACGACTCCGGCGAGCAGAACGCCCTGCTCGTCAATTCCTCCAAGGACTACTTCGACGGCAAGCAGGTCGCCCGGGTCGACATCGCGCTCACCGGCCCGACCGATTCGGTGCGGCTGCCGCCGGGCATCCCGCAGCTGCCCGGCCCCGGCGAGACGATCGTGTCGCCCGCGCTCGGGAAGCTGCTGAACGCCACCCCGGCCGACCAGCTCGGGAACCGCTTCGGCAAGCCGGTCGCCGCGTTCGGCGACGAGGCGCTGCGGTACCCGGAACAGCTCGTCGCGCTCGTCGGGCACAGCCCGCAGGAGATGCGTCCGTACGGGCACAAGGAACAGTCCGGCCAGGACGCGTTCCCGGCCTCGTCCTTCCCGACCGGGCAGGGACATCCGGACAGCCTGCTCACCGTCCTGTCCTGGGTCGGCATCATCGTGCTGCTCGTGCCGAGCCTGGTGCTCGTCGCGTCGTCGGCCCGGCTCACCGCCGCCCGCCGCGAACAACGGCTCGCCGCGATCCGGCTGGCCGGCGCGACCCCGGGCCAGGTGACCGCGATGGTCGCCGCCGAAACCGGATTGTCCGCTGGGGTCGGCGCGCTGCTCGGCCTGCTGGTGAGCCCGGCGCTGCGCGGACTGGCCACGTTCGTGCCGTGGGACGGCGGGACCTGGCTGGCGTCGGACTTCGCGTTGCCGGTGGGGCTCACCGTGCTCGCCGTGCTGCTGGTCCCGCTGCTCGTGGTGCTCGCCGGGGTGCTCGGCCTGCGCCGGGTGGTGCGCACGCCGTTGTTCGCGACCGGCGGCCACACGGTGAAACCGTTGCGCTGGTGGCGGTTGCTCGCGTTGCCCGCGGCCGGATTGTTCTTCTTCTACACCGTTTTCGGCGCGCGGGGCGGCGGCAGCAGCAACCTGGTGTTGTTCGGCCTGTTGCTGGTGGTCGGCTCGGCGATGGTGGTCGGACCGTGGGTGACCTCGGCGGTCGGCGGCTCGTTCGTGCGGGTCTGGCGGCGGCCGTCGTCGCTGCTGGCCGGACGTCGGCTGCGCAACGACCCGAAGGGCTCCTACCGGGCCTCGGCGGGGATCGTGCTCGCGGTGTTCACCGGGTCGATGGCGCTCACCCTGCTGCCGTCGATCGAATCCCTGGCCGGCGGTGGCCGCCAGTACGTGGACTCGGCGCTGTACGTCGACGTCAACGCGGACCGGGCACCCGACGCGACCGAGCGGACCAACGCCACTCTCGCGAAGGCCGGGCTGTCCGAACGGGTCGTCCCGGTGGCCAGCGTCTACGTGATGCAGGGCGAGGGGAATTACCGGTCGATGCAGCGTGCGTACGTCATGACCTGCGCCGACGCCGCCAAACTGACCCGGCTCGGGATCAGTCAGCAGGACTGCAAGCCCGGGGTCGGCCTGTACACGCCGTACCAGCTGGACACGAACAACCTGCGCGTCGCGCGCTACGGCGGCGAGGACAGCACCGGCACCCCGCTCGGCGCGGTGCAGACGGGCACCTATCACCCGGAGAAGCACAACAGCTTCGGCGAATACGTGATCGACCCGTCCGCGGTGCCAGCTGGCGTTAAGCCGTCCCAGGTCACCCTGGTCGTGCCGACCGCCGAGGCCAACCGCGAGGCCGTGCGGACCGCGCTGGTGCCCAACGCGGTCGGGCAGGAAATCGGCAGCCGCGAGCAGTACCTCTACGGACAGCAGGTGCAGCTCAACGACCTGCGCCGGGTCACCGTCATCGGCCTCGTCGCGGCGGGCATCCTCGCGGGCTGCAGCGCCGCGGTCGCGACCGCGGGCTCGGTGATGGACCGGCGGCGGACGTTCGGCGCCCTCATGGCGGCGGGCACGCCGGTACGGGTGCTGTCCCGAGCGTTGCGGATGGAGGCCGCGCTGCCCGCGCTGGTGGCGACCATCGGAGCGGGCGTGACCGGCGTCGTGGTCGGACTCGGACTCTTCATGGCGACGATGGAACGGGGGTCGGTCGTGTTCAGCCCATGGATCGCCGCGCCGGTGGTGCTGGGGATCGGGGTCGCGCTGCTCGGCGCGTCGGTCTGCACGCCCGCGCTGAAGCGGGTGCAGGCGGAACCGCTGGCCGACGAGTAACGGGCGTCCGCCCCTCGTCGGGGGAGGGGCGGCACCGGGGGTGAAAGCGAAGGGCCGTTGCCGGGGGTGGGAACCCGGCAACGGCCCTTCGTCACGTCGCTGCTTCGCGCGCTTCGCTCGTCTCGTCAGCACGGCTCGCGTCGCCGACTACGCCAGCCCCGACGGCTTCGCTCGCTCCGCAAGCGTCGCGTGCTTCGCCATCCTGGAGAAGTCTGTGAGGGCCACCTTGAGGGAACCTGATTCCCTCAAGGTGGCCCTCACAGACAACAAAGCTCGCCCAGGCCGACCCGACTCAACCGCAGATCAGCGTTTCTCGAAGATCAAGTCGTGCGAAACCCGCCCCTCCCGGTCCGCTCGCTGTTCGAACTTCGTCACCGGCCGCCACTCCGGTCGTGGCGCCCAGCCGCCCGGCTCGTCCGCGTACCGGTTCCGCAGCGCCGGCTCCGCCGAGCACACCTCGAGCATCTGCTCCGCGTAGTGCTCCCAGTCGGTGGCCATGTGGAACGTCCCGCCCGGCGCGAGCCGCGACGCGACCAGTGCCACGAACTCCGGCTGCACGATCCGCCGCTTGTGGTGGCGCTTCTTCGGCCACGGGTCCGGGAAGAACAGCCGCACCCCGGACAGCGTGCCCGGCTCGACGTGCGACGTCAGCAGGACCACGGCGTCCCCGTGCATGAGCCGCAGGGTCGTCACGCCGAGCTTTTCCGCGCGCAGCATCAGCTGCCCGAGCCCGGGGTCGTACACCTCGACCGCCACGTAGTTCAGCTCCGGCGCGGCGGCGGCCAGCTGCGACGTGGTCTCGCCCATGCCGGAGCCGATCTCCAGCATCACCGGCGCTTCCCGGCCGAACCAGTCGGTGAAGTCGACCGGTCCCTCCGGCAGTTCGGACACCGTCCGGCCCAGCCGCGGCCAGTGTTCTTCCCAGGCCCGCTGCTGGCCGACGGTCATCCGCCCGCCGCGTTTGACGTAGCTGACCACGCTGCGCAGTCGTGGCTGGTCCTCGTTTTCCACCCGGACAACATACGCATCGGGTCAGCGGACCGCTTCGAACTCCCCGAGCCGGGAGCGCAGTCCGGCCAGTCCGGCCACCGCGACCGGCTCCGGCGCGCGGGCGGAATGCGCGGGCAGCACGTCGATCCAGCCGTCGTGCCGGTCGGTGTTGAGCACGGTCGTCGGGATCGAATGCCCGGACTTGCCGCGTTCGGACGGCATGAACTCCCAGTACCCGGATTCGCCGTCGGCCGCCCATGGCACGAATTCCCAGCCCATCCGTTTGCCGAGCAGTTGCGCCACCCGGTCCTCGATGCGGAAGCCGAGTTCGCGCGAATCCAGTCTTCCGCTCGCGACCGCGCGCAGCCACCACGGCGCGGGCAGCGTTTCGTCGGTGCCGCTCGCCCGCCGGTACAGCCCGAGCACCGCGTCCTCGGGGGCGCGGTGCACCCACGCCTGGCGCAGTTCGGCGGGCCGGGTCGCGGGCAGCGCGAATCGCGGCAGTTCGATCGCCTGGGACCATTCGAGGTCCAGCATCGGCTCGAGCCGGGGGGTTGGTACCGCAGCGTCGCGGGAAACGAGTTTGTGATCAGCGTCCACCGTCAAGGTTCACCTCCGGAGAGCTGAGACGGGGCTCTGCACTGAATATCCGTGGGTTTCCGACAGTATGTCCGCTTGCTGTGAGAGAAGCCACACCGGTTTACGTGAATTTAATCCGATTGCCCGCCACGCAATCGGGAATGTGCACGTGCAGGTCAGGCGTCCCGCCGATTCGCGGTGGCCACCCCGGCGGCGAACAACACCGCGCTGATCGCCGCGAAATACGCGAGATATCCCCACGGGCCGAAAGGCGTGGACAGTTTCAGCGTCGCCCTGGTGAAATCCCCACCGGCGAACTGCGCGGCGGCGTAGAACGGCATCCACGGGTAGACGGTGCTGCCGATCTTGGGAATCAGCAGCACCAGGCCCTCGACCAGCTGGGTCCACACGAGCACGATCGCGAGCGTCAGCGCGGAACTGCGCAGCAGCAGGCCGACGCCGACGCCGAGCAGCCCGGTCAGCGCGAACGTCAGGGTCTGCCCGAACACGACGCGCCAGTCGGCTCCGGAGTGCAGGCCGAGATCGGCCTCGGGGCGCACGAGGTGCGCCAGCCCCCACGAGCCGACGCCGGCGACCAGGCCGAGCACCGCGCAGACCACGAACACCACGGCGCCCTTGGCCAGCAGCACCGGCGTCCGCGTCGGCACCGCCTGGAAGGTGAGCCGCAGCGTGCCCCAGTTGAAGTCGGCGGTCGCGGCGAGCACCGCCAGCACCAGCGCGACCGTGCGGCCGGTGCTCGTGGCGAGCTGAGTATTGCTCACGTCCGCGGTGATTTCGGCCCCGGACAGCCCGAGGAACAGCGCGGTGAACGCGATCGGCGCGGCCACCGCGATCAGCGCGCACCACCACGGCGCGCGCGTGCTGAAAAGCTTGATCCGTTCCGCCCGCAGCAGATTCACCGCGCACCTCCACTGGTGAATTCGGCCGCCTGGCCGGTCAATTCGAGGTAGGCGTGCTCGAGCGAACCGGCCAGCGGGCTCAGCTCGTGCAGCGTGGCCCGCGCGGTGAAGGCCAGTTCGCCGATCGCGTCACTGTCCATTTCGGACACCAGGAACGCACCGGAATCCTCGGTGAAAACCGCGCGGGCTTCGGTGAGCGCTTTCCGCAACTCGTCGGCGTGCGGCGTGCGCACCCGGACGCCGCGCGAACCGGCGCGGGCCACGAAATCGGCCATGGTGCCCTGGTAGATGAGCTGTCCGCGGCCGATCACCACGAGATCCTGCGCGGTCTGCTCCATCTCCGGCAGCAGATGGCTCGACACGAACACCGTGCGGCCTTCCGCGGCGAGCCCGTGCAGCAGTTGGCGCACCCAGTGCACGCCTTCCGGGTCGAGTCCGTTCACCGGCTCGTCGAACAGCAGCACGCGCGGGTCGCCGAGCAGCGCGCTCGCGATGCCGAGCCGCTGCAGCATGCCGAGCGAGAAGGTGCCCGCGCGCTTGCCCGCCACCGCGGTCAGCCCGACCAGCTCCAGTACCTCGTCGGCGCGCCGGTCCGGCAGTCCGTTCGTCGCGGCGAGGAACCGCAGGTGCTGCCGGGCGGAACGGCCCGGATGCCGCCACGTCGCGTCGAGCAGCGCGCCGACCGTGCGCAGTGGATCGGTCAGCTGCCGGTACGGCCTGCCCTCGATGTGCGCGGTGCCCGCGGTGGGCGCGTCGAGCCCGAGCAGCAGCCGCATGGTGGTCGATTTGCCCGCGCCGTTCGGCCCGAGGAACCCGGTGACGCGACCGGCGCGCGCGGTGAACGTCAGGTCTCGCACCGCGACGGTGTCGCCGTAGGACTTCGTGAGTCCGGTCGCTTCGAGCACGTTCCACCCCTTCTCGTGAAACCGAACTCTACCGAAACGGAAAGATCCGGGCCGCCCCCCGAATGGCGACCCGGATCTTGTTCCCCTTTTCCCCTTTTTTCCCCTTGTTCGGCTCCGCCGGCCCCCGCCTGACTCGTCCGAACGCCCCTGTGGGTCTTTACGCGTCGCGCTTCTTCGCGACGCCGATCGCGATGGCCAGCAGCACCACGGCCACGCCGGCGAAGTAGGCCAGCGAACCCCACTGCGACAGCGCCGCGTCCGCCGTGCCGGGCCCGCCGGAGCTGCCGCCGAGGAACCGCTCCGCGACGGTGAACGGCATCCACTCGTGGATCTTCGGCCCGATGGTCGGGATCAGCTGCACCAGGTTTTCCACGGCCAGCACGTAGATCAGCAGCAGCGAGAGCGCGCCGGCGCTGTGCCGGATCAGCGTGCCGACGGCGACCGCGATGACCGCGGCGAAGGCGAACACCACGCCGACCCCCGCGACGGTGATCCAGTCCGCGGAGGACTGCAGCGCCACCGAGTCCGACGGGCGGATCGCGTAGCCGAGGCCCCATGCGCCGAAGGCGGCGATCTCGCCGATCACGAGCGACAGCACCGCGACGACGGTGGCCTTGGCGACCAGCACGCTGCCCCGGTGCGGCACCGCCTGGAACGTGGTGCGGATCGTGCCGAAGCGGTATTCGGTGGTGACCGCCAGCGCCGCCAGCACCATCACCACCGCGATGCCGAACTGGTGCCCGGCTTGGGTGTTGGCGACCGACAGCGTCTCCCCGCTCGGGAGCGAACCGGCGATGAGGCCGGCGAACCCGATGGTGAGGGCCAGTGCGATGAGGGCGCACCACCACGGCGACCGGGTGGTGAAGAGCTTGATGCGTTCGACCGCGAGCAAAGTCATGGTTTTTCTCTTCCCAACGAGAGTGTGGTCAGCGGATGGCCGCGGCCTGCCGCGCCTCAGCTTCGAGCCCGGTGTGGTACTCGACGGAGTCGCCGGTGATCTGCATGAAGGCCTGTTCGAGCGAGCCGGTCTGCGGGCTCAGCTCGTGCAGGACGAGGTTCGCCGAGGCGGCGATCTCGCCGATCTTCGCACTGTCCATTCCGGACACAATGAGCGCCTGGTCCGCGTCGGTCACCTGTGCGCTGGCGGAGATCAACTGCTGACGCAGCGCCGGAAGCTGCGGCGAACGCACCTTTACCGTGTTTTCCGCGGCCCGCGCCACGAACTCCTCAGTGGTGGACTGCGAGATGAGCTGGCCCTTGCCGATGACCACGAGATCGGTCGCGGTGAGCGCCATCTCCGAGAGCAGGTGGCTCGACACGAAGACGGTCCGGCCCTCGGCGGCGAGGCGCTGCATGAACTTCCGGATCCAGAGGATGCCTTCCGGGTCGAGTCCGTTCACCGGCTCGTCGAACAGCAGCACCTCCGGGTCGCCGAGCAGCGCGGCGGCGATCCCGAGCCGCTGCGACATGCCGAGCGAAAACCCGCCCGCCCGCTTGCCCGCGACGCTGGTGAGGCCGACCGTGTCGAGCACCTCGTCCACCCGCGCCGCCGGGATCCGGTTGGACCGGGCCATCCACTGCAGGTGCGCGCGGGCCGAGCGGTTGGGGTGCACCCATTTCGCGTCGAGCAGCGCGCCGACCGTGCGCAGCGGTTCCTTCAGGTCGTGATACAGCTTGCCGCCGATCCGGACCTGGCCCCCGGTGGGGTTGTCCAAGCCGAGGATCATGCGCATGGTGGTGGACTTGCCTGCGCCGTTCGGACCGAGGAAGCCGGTGACTTTCCCGGCGGCCACGCTGAACGACAGGTTGTTCACCGCGAGCGTGTTCCCGTAACGCTTGGTGAGACCTGTTGCCTCGATCATCCCCTGCTCCCTCTACGGCGGTGCGGACTGCGTTCATCCTGTCTCAGCGCGGCCGTTTTCGCGTCATCCTGAGGACCGAACCCGCTACCCGACCTGAGTAGTACCTAATCGCTTCCCGAGGCGGAGTGCGATGGGGGATGCCCCTGAGCCGACCCTGATTTTCACCCGGTACGCGAGGACCCCGCCGGGCAGGCCGCGGCGGGGTCCGTTGTGGACAGTGTCCGAATTGGACGGTTCAGCCGATCCCCGGCCGGGCCAGCCCGGTCTCGTACGCGAGGACGACCGCCTGCACCCGGTCGCGCAGGTCGAGCTTGGACAGGATCCGCCCGACGTGTGTTTTCACCGTAGCCTCGGAAAGGAACAACGTCTCGGCGATCTCGACGTTCGACATGCCTTTCGCGATCAGCACGAGCACTTCGCGTTCGCGGTCGGTCAGCACGTCGAGTTCGGCCGGATCGCGCATTTCCGCGCTGCCGGAGCCGACGAACCGGTCGAGCAGCCTGCGGGTGACCGAGGGCGACATCACCGCGTCGCCGTCGGCGACCGAACGCAGCGCGGACACCAGATAGTCCGGCTGGGTGTCCTTGAGCAGGAAGCCGGACGCGCCGCCCTGCAGCGCGGCGTAGACGTACTCGTCGAGGTCGAAGGTGGTCATCACGAGCACCCGCGCGGTGCCCGCCGCGACGATCTGTTTCGTCGCCTCCACCCCGTCGAGCACCGGCATTCGCACGTCCATCAGCACGACGTCGGGCCGCAGTTCGGCGGCCATCCGCACGGCTTGCGCGCCGTCGCCCGCCTCGCCGACCACGTCGATGTCGGCCTGCGCGCCCAGCACCATCCGGAACCCGACGCGCATCAGTTCCTGGTCGTCGACGACCACCACTCGGATCACGAGTTCAACCTAACCGGCAGCACCGCTCGCACCTGCCAGCCACCGCCGGCGGCGGGGCCCACTTCTAGTGTCCCGCCGTACACGTGCGCACGCTCCCGCATCCCGATCAGCCCGTTCCCGCCGGCGACCGTCAGCCGCGGCGCCGATTGCCGCGTCGCCGTCGTGGTTCCGCCGGTACCCACCTGTTCGAGCTGCCGCGCCCGGCCCGCGCCGTCGTCGCGCACGAGCACTTCGACCTGGTCACCGGTCCGCTGCACGCGCACCGCGGCGCGGGCCCCGGCCCCGGCGTGCTTGAGCGTGTTGGTGAGCGATTCCTGGACGATCCGGTAGATCCCGAGCGACACCCCGGCGGGCAGTTCGTCCAGCCCGTCGCCGAGGGCGAGGTCCACCGGGACGCCCGCGGCGCGCATCCGCTCGGCGAGGTCGCCGAGCGCGGTCGCGTCCGGCTGGGGCACCCGCGGTTCGTCGTCGCCGCGGTCGTTGCGCAGCACGTCCAGCAGCCTGCGCAGTTCGCCGAGCGCGCCGCGGCCGGTTTCGGAGATCGTTCCCAGCGCGCGTCCGGCCAGCTCCGGGTTGGTTTTCAGGGCGAGCGCCGCGCCGTCGGCCTGCACGACCATCACGCTCACCGAATGCGCCACCACGTCGTGCAGTTCCCGGGCGATCCGGCCGCGCTCCTCGGCCACCGCGATGCGCGCGGCCTGGTCGCGTTCGGTCTCCAGCAGGTGCAGCCGGGCTTCCAGCTCGCGCTGGTAGGCACGGCGCGCGTACATGAACTCGCCGAGCAGCCAGCAGAAGGCGATGGTGAAGGCGCTGAACACCAGCTGGGCCGCCACCGACGGTTCGGGCTTGACGATCGCGGTGACGACGCTGGCCACGATGAACGCGCCGCCGTAGATGAGCCCCTGCTTCCGCCCGACGTAGACCTGGACCGAGTAGAGGCTGATCGCGAGCGCGGCCAGGCCGGACACCCCGAGGTCCAGCGCACTGTGCGCGTACGAAATGACGTACACGACGTACGCGGCGAGCACCGGCCGCTTCCGGCGGAAAACCAGGGGCGCGACCACGGCGAGATCGATCGGGATCGCGACGTACCACTCCGGGCCGGGCAGTTCGGGATCGAGGCCGCCGGTGGCGAACACCAGGATGTCGAATGCCGCGAGAAACAGCGCGAGCAGCGAGTCCCCCACCATCGGGTGGGCACGCATCCAGAGGCTGAGCCGTCGCACGACTCAACAGTAGGTCGCGCCGCGGGCGGCCGCGTCGGTCGCGGGTAGCACCTTCGGTGCGACCGAAGGATGACCGGCATGCGACGATTCCCGCACAGTCGAGCGAATCGAGCCGGAAGGGGGCCGGGCCGTGACGGCAGCGGCGGAGCGGGGACGACTCGCCGGGCCCCTGTCCGCGTCGGTGGCGGAGCTGTGCCACCGGCTGCGCTCCCAGGTGTCCCCGCGCACGGCCGCCGGGTTCGCCGAGGTGCTGCGCAGGCTCGGCGCGCCACTGCAGGTCGCGGTCGCCGGCCGGATCAAATCGGGGAAGTCGACGCTGGTCAACGCCCTGATCGGACGGCTGGTCGCACCCACCGACGTCGGCGAGTGCACGCGGCTGGTCACCCGGTTCCAGTACGGCACCGTCGACCGGGTCGAGGTGGTCTTCCTCGACGGCCCCAAGCAGGTGCTGCCGTTCGCCGCGGACGGGTCGATCCCGGCCGAGCTTGGCGTCGACATCGCCGAGGTCTCGCACCTTGAGGCGTACCTCACCAACGCGGTGCTGCAGGACATGACGGTGATCGACACCCCGGGCCTCGGCTCGCTCGACGCGGCGTCCGTGTCGCGGACCGAGCAGCTGCTGGGCGCGGCTGAGCAGGACGAGGGCTCCGACGACCTCGACGACACCTCGCGCAATGCCGTCGCGGGTGCCGAAGCCGTGCTCTACGTCGTGACCCAGGGCGTGCGCGCGGACGATCAGCAGGCGCTGGCCGCGTTCACCGCCGCGACCGCGAGCCGCGAAGCCGGGCCGGTCAACGCGATCGCCGTGTTGAACAAGGCGGACACGGTCGTCGCGGAATCTGTCGAAGGCTCCGGTGGGGACGTGTGGAAAGCCGCGCAGATGCTCGCCGAGAAACAGGCCGCGACGCTGAAGCCGCGCGTCGCGGACGTGCTGCCGGTGATCGGCTTGATCGCCGAATCGGCCGAGTCCGGCGGGTTCACCTCCGCCGACGCTGAGGCGCTCGGCCAGCTCGCTGCGCTCGACGACGACGTCCTCGAAACGATGCTCATCGCGGCCGACATCTTCACCAGCTGGGAGTGCGACATCCCGACCGGGATCCGGTTGCGGCTGCTGGAGAAACTCGATCTCTTCGGAATCCGCTGCGCGGTCGAGGCGATCCGCGCGGAACCGGAGATCACCGCGGGAGCATTGCGCCGCAAGCTTCTCGACATCTCCGGGCTCGACGCGGTCCGGCGCCGGCTGTCGATCGTCTTCGCCGCCCGCGCGGACGGGATCAAGGCCGCCGCCGCGCTGGCGTCGGTGACCGCGCTGGCGCACACGTCCGGCGACCCGGGCGAACGGCAGCGCGTGCACGACGCGATCGAGGTGCTGCTGGCCCGTCCGGAAGCGCATCAGCTGCGGTTGCTGGAGGCGTTGACGCTGGTCGCTTCGGGTGCCGTCGAGATGCCGGACGACCTGTCCGAGGAGGTGCTCCGGGTCGGCAGCAACGCCGACATCGGCGCACAGCTCGGCCTTCCCGGCGCCGCGCGGCCAGAGCTGGCGGCGCACGCGCTGGAACGCGCGGGCTGGTGGCGTTCGTTCGCGTCCTTCGGTGCGACTCCGGCGCAAAGCCGCGTGGCACACGTCGTGCACCGGGCCTATTTCCTGATCTGGCAACAGATTCGCGAACAGTAAACAACTCGCCCGCGACGCGTAGGCTGAATGTCGTGCGGCTGGAGGACACCACCTCGTGGCGGGTTTACTGGGGGAGCGACCACGACGTCGACGTGGCGTTGTTCCTCCGGGACGTGCTCGCGCTCTCGATCGCCGACGGCCAGCTGCTGCCCCCGGTCGAACCGGCGGTGCCGGTGCACGTTCCGCCCGCCCTCGACCGCGCCGCGGTGCAAACCCAGTGGGAGCCGTGGTGGAACGGCCTGCTGACCAACCTCGGTGAACGCCGTATTCGCCGGAAAAGCCCCGCTCCCGGCGACGGTTCGGCGATCGACCTCGCGGCACAGCACTTCGCCCCCGCCGCCGCCGAACATTTCGCCGCCGCCCGCCGTCCGGTCTCGTCGGGCTTCCACCGCCGCCAGCTCCTCGCCGGGGAACGGCTGGGCAGGCTGGTCCGCGAAACCGAGGTGGAGCTGGGCCGCCGCGCCCGGCCGTTCCGGCTGTCGGTGCTGGAGATCCCGGTGGCCGGCCGCGTGTGGCTGCGGACGGCGGAGCACCAGCTCCTGGTGTCTTCCCAGCTGGCCGCGGACGTCCCGGCGCTCGATCCGGCGATGCGCTCGCTGATCCGCGAACTCGCCTGAACCACGCGCTTGACCAGGCCGGACATTCATAAACCGAGTACGCGGTCTAATATTGCTCCCCATGGAGACAGTGGTCGACGAACCGGCGTGGGTGCGCCGCGGGTCCTGGCTGGCCTGCCCGATCGGCGGGGCCCTGCTGGGCTGGGGCGTGCAGGCGCTCGCCGACTGGATTACGTCGCTGGCGTGGTTCCCCGTGCAGGGTCCGTTCCGGCTGCTGCACCAGGTCCCGCAACCGTGGCGGCTGATCGGCGCGGTCGTCGTCGGGGTGCTGCTCGGGGTGGCCTTCGCCTGGTTCTGGGCGTGGGACCGGCTGATCGTCACGGTGTCCACCACCCGCGTCACGCTCGAACGCCGGGAGCGCCGCCGCCGCATCGACACTCCCCTCACCGCCGTGTTCGTAGACGACGGCAAGCTCGTGCTGCTCGGCGAAGAAGACCGGGAAATCGCCAGGGAGAAGACCGATCTCTCCCGCAAGCAGCTTGCCGAAGCGTTCACCACACACGGCCGACCATGGCTCGACGAACCGCCGCCTGAGCGATGAGAACCGTCGATCCGGAGAAGCACGCGGCGAAACGACGCGCGATCCTCGACGCGGCCGCCGGTTGCTTCGCGCTCAACGGCTTCGAGAAGACCTCCACCGCGGACATCTGCCGCGCGGCCGGGATCAGCTCCGGCAGCCTGTTCCACTACTTCCCGACCAAACGCGCGGTCTTCGTCGGCATTTTCGAGGCGGACACCGAAGACAACGAGGAACTGCTTGCCGCGGCGAAGGAAATGGCCGATCCGTGGGAGGGCGTGCTCGCGGTCGTCGCGCGGATGACGACGGCGATCGTGCTGCCCGGTGTCGTGCGGCTGATCCTCGAAGCGGCCGCGCAGGCCGCGCGCGATCCGGAGTTCAACGAGCTGATCCGCAGCAACGACGACCTCATGCGCGTCGGTCTCGTCGGCTTGATCGAGCGCGGCGTCGAGACCGGCAGGCTCTCCCCCCTGCTGTCCCCGGCCGACGCGGGCAACTGGGTCGTCGCGCTGGTCGACGCCCTGCTTTCCCGCGCGAGCCTCGACCCCGACCTGGACGTCGAGCACGAGCAAGCGGTGCTGCGGCTGTTGCTGACCCGGATCCTCGGCCCGTCTGAGTGATCTGCCCCCGCCGCGCGGCGCGGTGCCGCAAACTGGTGAAATCACCGGGACGACCAGGGGAGGGTCCGCGATGGCGTGGTTCGGCCGCGAGGAAGCCGAGGAAGCCGGGGATGCCGATGCGGCCGAAGCGCCGACCGGCGAGATCAGCGCGGAAAGCCTCGCGCGGATCATCGCCGAGGCGGACGGAACCGCCGCCGCGGCCGATGCGTCGGATCCCGATGTGGACCTCGTAGCTGCCCCGGGTGACCTCGAACGCGCGCTTTCCGACCGGCAGGCGCTCATCCAGCTCTGCCTGTACGCGCTGGACCGCGCCCGCAGCAGCGGCGTCGTGGAACGGCTTGAGCACGGGCTCGCCGCCATCGGCGTCACCGCGTTGCGTGCTGAGGGCGAGCGGTTCGACCCGGCGCGGCACGAGGCAGGCGGTGCCGTACCCACCGACGATCCGGAGCTGGACGGCGTCGTCGCGGAGACCGAGGTCGTCGGGTTCGCCGACCAGGAACGGCTGTTGCGCGCGCCGATCGTCACTGTCTACGCGAAGCGGGCGCAGTGACCGCACCAACGCTTCCCGCCCAGGTCCAGGCCGCTCGCGAACAGCTGCTCGGCGTTGTCCGCGAGGCTGATCCGCAGGCCGCCAAGTGGGTGGAGGACCAGCGCAAGGCCCGGTCCGAGAAGCCGTCCGTGGTGGTCGTCGGCGAGACGAACCGCGGCAAGAGTTCGCTGGTCAACGCCCTGCTCGCGACGCCGGGACTGTCCCCTGTGGACGCTGACGTGGCCACCGCGACGTACCTCGTCTTCGAACACGCGCAGCAGTGGGGCGCGCAGGCCTGCTACCCCGGTCAGCTGGCGTCGGTGCCGTTCGACCTGACGCAGCTGGTCGACTGGGTGTCCGCGTCGCACGAGCTGCCGCCGGGCCAGCTGCCGCCGCGCTACGTCGAGGTGTCCGGCCCAGTCCCGCTGCTGGAACGGCTGACCCTGGTCGACACCCCGGGCGTCGGCGGGCTCGATTCGCTGCACGGCGAGCTGGCCAAGGAAGCCGCCGCGGGCGCGACCGCGCTGGTGTTCGTGGTCGACGCGTCGGCCCCGTTCACGTCCACTGAGCTGCAGTTCCTGCGCGAGGTCGCGGACCGCGTCGAGACGGTCGTCTTCGTGCTGGCCAAGACCGACGCGTTCCGCGGCTGGCGCGAGATCCTGGAAGCCGACCGGCAACTGCTCGCCGAACATGCGCCGCGGTTTGCCGACGCGGTGTTCCACCCGGTGTCGGCGCGAGTGTTCGAGACCGCCGCCAAGGCACCGAATGCCCAGGTCGCCGCCATGCTGCGGGAGAAGTCCGGCATCGCCGCGGTGCAGGTCGCGCTGCAGGAACTGCTGGTCGGCCGGTCGATGATGCTCAAGGAAGCCAACACGCTCCGCTCGCTGTCGAGCGCGCTGGCCGGGATCAAGGCGAAGCTGCAGGCGGAAAGCCGGGCGCTGTCGGCGGGCGAAGCCGAAGCCGAACAACTCCGCGCCCGCCGCGATGATCTTCAGTCCCAGCGCCGTACTTCCACGCGCGGCTGGCAGCTGCGGTTGCGCGGCGAAATCCAGCGCACGCGGGTCGAGGTCGGGCACGAGAGCAGCCGCGAAATGCGTGAGGCACAGACGCATTTCCGGCAGCGCATCGACGCGGCGAAGCGCGACGAGCTGGCCGCGCTGCCGCAGGAAGTGGACATCGCACTGCAGACCGCGTCGCAGCGGGTGTCGATGCAGTTGTCGCAACGGCTGAACCAGGTCACGAACACGGCGCTGGCGGAGCTGTTCTCCGCGGAAGAACTCGACGTGATCCGCGCCCAGTTCGCCCGGGCCGGCGGTCCGCCGGTCGTGCTGCGCCCGCCGGACAAGAAACCGCCGACCGCCGAAGACAAACTGCTCGTGTTCATGGGCATCTCCGGCGGCGTCGGCGCGGGCAAGATCGCCGCCCTGCCGCTGGCCGGCGTCGCGATCCTCAACCCGGTGGTGCTGCCCGCGACGATCGTGATCGGCCTCGGCGCGGGCTGGTGGATGGCGCGTACTCGCAAACACGCCTCGGACAAACAGCACCTGAAGCAATGGCTGGTCGAGGCCATCGCGGACGCCCGTTCGACGCTCGACCAGCTCATCGCCGAACAGCTCATCGAGGCCGAACAGCAGCTGTCGCTCGCCCTCGACGAGGCGCTCGGCCGCCGCATCGAGGCGATCGAGGCGGAGCTGAAGGAGGTGGACCAGACGATCAAGATGAGCGCGCAGGAGCGGGCGAAGAAGATCGCGATCGTCTCGAAACGCCTCAAGGACGTCACCGAGGGCCACACCAGGGCCGAAACGCTGCTTTCCCGCATCCGCACGGTCCGCGACCGGGCATGACCAGCCGGTGGCGCGCGGACCAGCGGGTGATCGGCTTGTGGACGGGAACCGAACCGGCCTAACGTGAGTCATACCGAGCGAGAACCGGCAGACCCGGCGTACTAAGGGGGATCAACCCATGTGGGTCGACGAGAGCGGCGGCACCGACGCGAACGGCACGGAGGCACTCACCGTCCACGTCGACGGCCAGGAGTACCAGGCCGAGGTCAACTACGACACTGACCACGACGGGGTCTCCGACACCGCGGTCGTCGAGCACGACGACGGCTCCGCGCAGGCGTTCGCCGACACCGACCACGACGGGGTCGCCGACCACTACGCGGTGCTCGACGCGACCGGGCACGTCGTGGACCAGGCGGTCTACGACGAGCAGAGCGGCAGCTGGGTCGAATCCGGCACCGGCCAGCCCGGCTCCGACGGCACCGATACGCACTCGCAGGACACCTCGACCACCGGGCACATCAACGCCGACCTGCCAGACGGCAACGTCGACGCCGGGGTCGCCACCATCGACACCGACCACGACGGGCACAACGACACCGCGGTGGTCGAGACGAAGTCCGGCGGCACGATCGCCTTCACCGACACCAACGGCGACGGCCAGGCCGACATCGCGGTGCAGGTCGGCGCGGACGGTTCCACGCACACCTTCGAGCACACCGGCCAGGGCCAGTGGACCGAGGCCGACGGCACCGGGAACCACGCGGCCGCGACCGACCCCGGCAGCGATTCCGCCTGGGGCGGCGAGGGCGCCCAGCTGCTCAGCGGCGTGGCGAAGATCGACAGCGGCACCGGGCAGTGGATCAGCCCCAACTGAGCCCCCGGTAACTAAGGCCGTGCCTGCCCAGGTCGAAGGGCTAGCGCCGCTGGCTTAGCTCGTGGCGGGCCCGGGTTGCGGTCCGTGAAGGGAACCCTGAGGGAATCTGATTCCCTCAGGGAGGCCCGCACGGACCTGAGGGCGGCCCTGGCATCGCATCTGAGCCCTCAGTAACTGACGTCACTCGAACGGGTCCGGCCTCGCGCCGGGCCCGTTCGTCGTTTCCCGGCCGGGGACGGCTGACAGCGTTGACACTCCCCGGGGACGGAGCGGGGGCGGATCAGGCCAGGTCCCGGCATCGGGCACGAATGCGACGCGGGCCACGCGGAAAGATTTTCGGTGCTGGCCCGTTCCGGTGAAACTGAATCGATTCCCTTATCGTTCTTGTGAGAGAACCGACAGGTCAGCTCTCGGTTACCTGCCGTCCATCCGGCTACAGTCGGGGAATCCCAAAACCCGCACACCGGTCTTCCGCCGGTGTGCGAAGCCATTCGGTCGCCGGCAACGAAGCCCGCACCAAGAACACTGTCGTTCGCGGTGTGGGCTCTTTTGTCGTCGGAAGTCAGGAGTAGAGATGACCGCAGTCGCCATCCCCGGACTGGACAACGCGCCGACGACGCACAGTGGCGTGCTGTCCTGGGTCCGGGAGGTCGCCGAGCTGACCACCCCGGACCGCGTGGTGTGGGTCGACGGGTCTGACGAGGAAGCCGCCCGGATCAACCAGGAGCTGGTCGACGCCGGCACCTTCGTGAAGCTGGACGCGAAGCCGAACTCCTACTGGGCCACCTCGGACCCCGGCGACGTCGCGCGGGTCGAGGACCGCACCTTCATCTGCTCCAAGGAGGAGAAGGACGCGGGCCCGACGAACAACTGGGTCGCCCCGGCCGAGATGAAGGCCACCATGACGGAGCTGTACCGCGGCTGCATGGCGGGCCGCACGATGTACGTCATCCCGTTCTGCATGGGCCCGCTCGGCGACGAAAACCCCAAGCTGGGCATCGAAATCACCGACTTCGCCTACGTCGTCGCGTCGATGCGCGTGATGACCCGGGCAGGCAAGGCCGCGCTGGACAAGTTCGTCAAGGCCGACGGCACCGAGGCCGAGTTCGTGCCCGCGCTGCACTCGGTCGGCAAGCCGCTGGCCCCCGGCGAGAAGGACGTCGCCTGGCCGTGCAGCGACACCAAGTACATCTCGCACTTCCCGGAGGAGCGGCTGATCTGGAGCTACGGCTCTGGCTACGGCGGCAACTCGCTGCTCGGCAAGAAGTGCTACTCGCTGCGCATCGGCTCGGTCATCGCCCGTGACGAGGGCTGGCTGGCCGAGCACATGCTGATCCTCAAGCTGATCTCGCCCGAGGACAAGGTCCACTACGTCGCGGCGGCGTTCCCGAGCGCCTGCGGCAAGACCAACCTCGCCATGCTGCAGCCGACCATCCCGGGCTGGCGCGCGGAGACCCTCGGCGACGACATCGCGTGGATGCGTTTCGGCGAGGACGGCCGCCTGTACGCGGTGAACCCGGAGTTCGGCTTCTTCGGCGTCGCGCCGGGCACCGACAACCACACGAACCCGAACGCCATGCGCACCATCGAGAAGGGCAACACGGTCTTCACGAACGTGGCGCTCACCGACGACGGCGACGTGTGGTGGGAGGGCATGGAGAACAAGCCCGCGCACGCCACCTCGTGGAAGCACCAGGACTGGACGCCGGACTCCGAGGAGAAGGCCGCCCACCCGAACTCGCGGTACTGCGTGCCGATGTCGCAGTGCCCGATCCTGGCTCCGGAGTGGGACGACCCGCAGGGCGTGCCGATTTCGGCGATCCTGTTCGGAGGCCGCCGCAAGACGACGGTGCCGCTGGTGAACCAGGCCCGCGACTGGCAGCACGGCGTGTTCATGGGCGCGACCATGTCGTCGGAGACCACCGCCGCGGCGGTCGGCGCGGTCGGCAACGTGCGCCGCGACCCGATGGCGATGCTGCCGTTCCTCGGCTACCACGCCGGTGACTACTTCAAGCACTGGCTGGACCTCGGCAAGAACGCCGACGCGAACAAGCTGCCGAAGATCTTCTACGTCAACTGGTTCCGCCGCGGCGACGACGGCCGGTTCCTGTGGCCGGGCTTCAGCGAGAACTCGCGCGTGCTCAAGTGGGTGCTCGAGCGCGTCGAGGGCAACGGCAACGCGGTCGAGACCCCGATCGGCCTCGTGCCGAAGGCCGAGGACCTCTACCTGGACGGCCTGTCCGAGCCGGTCGAGGACATCCAGGCCGCGCTGGAGGTGCGCAACGACGAGTGGCGCGAGGAGCTGCCGCTCATCGAGGAGTGGTTCGCGAAGATCGGCGAGGTGCCGTCCTCGCTGCGCGACGAGCTCGACGCGCTGGCGCAGCGCTTGGGCTGACGCCTGAGCCAGAGAAGGGGACGTTCGCACCGGGCGGCGGACGTCCCCTTCTTCGTGCGCGGAAACGGTAGCGTGGGTCGCATGGATGGGGAGAAGACTTTCCGGTTCGGCGTGAACCTGGTGCTGCCGGGCTCGCGCGACGAGTGGGTCGCGAAATGCCGCCGGGTCGAGGAACTCGGCTACGACGTGCTGAGCGTGGCCGATCATCTCGGCATCGCGCCGCCGTTTCCCGCGCTCGTGCTGGCCGGCGCGGTCACCGAACGGGTGCGGCTCAACACCTTCGTGCTCAACGCGCCGTTCTACAACCCGGTGCTGCTCGCGCGAGAGGTCGCGGGCACGGACCAATTCGTGTCCGGCCGGCTGGACCTCGGCCTCGGTGCCGGATACGTGAAAGCGGAGTTCGAGGCGGCCGGAATGCCGTTTCCCGGCGCGCGGGCACGAGTTGATCATCTCGAACTCACGATCAAGGAACTTCGGCGGCTGTACGCGGATCCGGAATACGCGCCGAAACCCGTGCGGCCCGGCGGTCCCCCGTTGATGATCGCCGGCCGTGGCGACCGGCTGCTTTCTCTCGCCGCTGAGCACGCGGCGACGATCGCCTTCAGCGGCATGGCAAAGGTGCGCGACGGTGCGCCGCCGATGTTGGCGACGGCGGATGCGATCGAAGAGCGCGTCCAGTTTGTCACCGAACGGCTCGACGGCCGCGAAGCCGAATTCAACCTGCTCGTGCAATTCGTTGAGATCACTGACGACCGCGAAAGCGCGCTGCGGGAAATCCATGCGCGTATTAGCGATACGCTCACGCTTGCGGAGCTGGCCGAAGTTCCCACCGTGTTGGTCGGAACGGTCGAGGAAATCGCCGAACAGCTGGTCGCGCACCGCGCCCGGTTCGGTTTCAGCTACTACACGGTCCTGGAGCCCAACCTCGAAGTGCTGGCCCCCGTGGTGGATCTGCTGTGTCGCCGATAGTCGACGCGCGCGGGCTCGGCGTGAAGGCCGGCGACCTGTGGTTGCTGGAGGATCTCGACTTCTCGGTCGACCCAGGCGAATGCGCGGTGCTGGTCGGGCCGAACGGCGTCGGCAAATCCACCCTGATGCGGTGCCTGTACGGAATGCAGCAACCGCAGCGGGGCCGGGTGCTGATCGACGGCGCGAAGCCGGACGAGCGCAGCGTTTCCTTCCGGCGCAAGGTTTCCGTGCTCTTCGACGATTCAGATTTCTTCGCCGAACTCACCCCGCTGCAGCACCTGGAGCTGCTTTCCGGTTCGTTCGGCGAGGATCTCGGCGATTTCGAAGAACTGATCGCGGACGCGGGTCTCGCCGAACGCGCCCGGGTCACCGCCGGGCATTTCTCGGCCGGACAGCGTCGCCGGTTGCTGCTGCTGGGCGTCACCGCGCGGCCGCACCGCGTGCTGTTGCTGGACGAGCCCGAGCGCGCGCTCGACACTGAAGGCAAGGAATGGCTGGTCGACCTGATCAGCCGCTCCACCTCGGCCGGTGCGGCAGTGGTCGTCGCCACGCACCATCAACCGTTGCTGGACACGGCGGACAGCGTGCTCGAACTGTGGTGACCCGGTTGCGCGTGCCCGGCCGCAAGCGGTTCGGCGGCATCTTCAGCGGCGACAGCCCCACGTTCGTGCTGATGTTCGGCGTCGGCTTCCTGTTCACCGCGTTCTTCCGCACCGACGCCTGGCATCGAGTCCTCTTTGGACCGTCCGCAGTGGACTACTCGGCGGTGCTCGGCCTGGTCGCGCTGTGCGCCGCGGTCGGCTGGCGAAGCCTGCTGCGGCGCGGATTCGTCTGGGCCGAACCGGCCGAGCTGACCTGGATGGACTTCGCGAAGGTGGACCGCCGCCGCGTCGTCGCGACCCGGCTGGCCAGCGTGCTCACCGGATTCGTTGTGGTGCTTGGGTATCTCGCCGCGCTGATGCTCGCGGTCGGCGGCGGTTCGCTCGACTGGTGGCGAGCCGCCGCCGCACTCGTCGCGGGCGGCACGATCCTGGCGTTCACCACCGCACGCCGCACCGCCTTCCTCTTCGAAGCCGCTGGCCCGCTGCTGGTCGCGGTGGCCGGTGTCGTCATCGCCGCGGCGAGGCTGGACGCGATAGCGGTGCAGTACGTCGGCGCAGGGCTCGCGTTATGCGGGTTGCTGCTGGCTTTCGGCGGCGAAGCAGTCAGCGGCGCGGGCCGTGCGGTGCTGCTCGACGGCTGGAACGCGCGGGTCCTGCGTGCGATGGCGGTGACGTTCCTCGACCCGATGATGATGCTGCCGGAGTCCGCGCCCGTCGGCTCGTGGTCGCTGCGCCCGCCCACCGCGTTCCGGCTCGCGTGGGCCGGGATCGTCGGCCGTTCCCGGTACGCGGGCGCGGTTCTGTTAGTGGCTTTCGCGGTAGCCGTCGGTCATGTTGCCGTTCCCACCTTGCCGGGGCCGGTGCTCGTCGGGCTCGGCGCGTACGTCGCGCTTACTCCGTTCGGGGCCGGTCTTGGCGTGCTGTGGCGGAATCCGGGCCGGCGACGGTGGCTGGGCTCGTCGTCGTGGGAGCTGGTTCTCGCGCACGGCGTGGCACTCGTGGTGGTCGGGATCGGCTGGTCCGCTCTGCTCTCCGTGGCACTTTTGGCTTTGGGCACCACGTTTTCGGTGCTCTCGTGGGTGACTGTCGCCCTTGCGGTGCTTTCGGTGTTGCGCACCGTCACCCGGCAGCCGGTCGACTACAGCAGCGCCGGTTTCGTCGACACCCCCGCCGGCCCGATGCCGGCAAACCTTATGCGGCAACTATTTCGCGGCCCGGACCTGCTGGTGCTCGGCATTCTGGTGCTGGCGCAACTCGGCTGAACGGCCGCACCCGGGTTAGGCTCCCTGCCGACGAGAGGAGCCGAACGTGGGCGGTGGACACGCTTCCGGCATCGGCCGCAGGGCGACCTGCGAGTTTCCGCCCGGGTGGACCGACGAGCAGATCATCGCGGTGGTCAAGGACGTCGCCAACGACCCGGGCGAGCCCCGGCGGCAGCAGTACAACGGCCGCTGGCGCTGCGTCGGCGAACGGTACGGCGTGCACGTGGTCGTCCTGGTCAACCGCGATGGCCACGTGCACACCAGCTACCCGCTGCCGGGCCCCGGCGTCGTCCGGAACCCGGACGCCGCGCGAGACCCGGCGAACCCGACCGTCGACGACCGCGCGGGCAACCGGATCAGCTACTTCGCCGACAGCGTCCTGCGCCTGCTCGCCCACCGGATGCCTGCTGAGGACCTGGACCACTACCGCGACCTGCAGTGGTCCGGCGAATGGGAGGAACTGGCCGACACCCTGGCCGCGCACATCGAGGTCACCGGCATGCAGCTCAACCCGGACGAGTACGCGGATTTCGAGAAGCTCCTGAACTCTTTCGAACTGCCAGCCCGCGACTGCCGCTACCTCAACGACCGCGAACGGGTCCTCGCCGATCTGCGCAGGTGAGGCGTCACCAGGGCACGACTCCGGCGTCGTCGAAGAACCCGCCACGCGGTCCGTCGTCCGGCAAAGTCGCGAGCTTGACCGCGATCGCCGCGCCCTGCTCCGGCGTCCGCGTTCCCGCATAGCCATTGAAATCCGTTGCTACGTAACCAGGACAGGCCGCGTTGATGAGGACGTTCGTGTCGGCGAGCACGCGGGCGTACTGCACGGTGATGCTGTTGAGCATCGACTTCGACGGCGCGTAAGCGGCGAGCACCGGCCCAGATCGCAGCTCCAGCGAGCCCATGTTGCTGGACATGTTGACGATGCGCGGCGACTCAGCTTTGCGCAGAAGCGGCAGCATCGCGTTCGTGACCCGGACGACGCCGAAGACGTTCGTGTCGAGCACGGTGCGGACGACGTCGAGGTCGAGCGTCGTCGGATCCTGCGCGCCACTGCCGCTGATTCCGGCGTTATTGACCAGCACGTCGAGCCGGTCGAGGACCTTGGCCGCAGCGGCGACGCTGTCCTCCGAAGTGACGTCGAGCGCGACCCCGAACGCGTCAATCCCCTCAGCCCGCAGTTCTTCAACGGCCTTCTCGCGATTGACCTCATCCCGCGCCCCCACCGCGACGGTGAAGCCGATCGAGCCAAGGCCACGCGCGATGGCGAGACCGATCCCCTTGTTCGCGCCGGTGACCAGCGCGGTCTTCGTGTCGTTCACTCCACCCATGATTGGTGCGGGATGGCTTCCCTGGCCAAGATCAATACGGTCCGCTGTGATACCCAGCAGGTATTACGCTGTGCTTTGTGGACGATCTGGAGACCCGCGAACTCCGCTACTTCGTCGCTATTGCGGAAGAGCTGCACTTCGGCCGCGCCGCCGAACGCCTAGGAATCGCCCAGCCGCCGCTCTCCCGCGCGATCGCCCAGCTGGAACGACGGCTCGGCGTCCAACTCCTGGACCGAAACCGCCGCAGCGTCGCACTGACCGAGGCCGGCCGGGTCTTGCTCCGCGAATCCCGCCTGGCCCTAGACGCCGTCACCGCCGCCGCCCGCCGCACGCGTCGAGCCGGTAACCACCCGCTGGTGCTGGCGACCAAAGCCGGAGCGTCACACGAACTCCTGCAGCGGCTCTTGGACGCCAGCCCGCCGGTCGAGATCCTGCTGTGTGAGGTCGGCGAACAGGCCGGCCTGCTCCGCGACGGCTCGGCGGACGTAGCGATCATGCACCACCCGTACGACGACCTCGCCGGATTCGACACCGAGCCACTGCAGGTCGAAGGCCAGGTCGCGATCCTCCCCGCGACGCACCCGCTCGCCGCCCGGGACACGTTGACGCTGGCGGAGGTCAGCGACGTACCGGACCTGCCGATCGCCCGCTGGCCCCGTCTCGACGGCAGCTACCCGGAGGGCCCGGGGCCGGAAGTGCGCACGCAGTCGACACTCGCGCAGCTCGTCGCCCTCGGCCGGACCCTGCTGGTGATCCCGGCGTCCAGCCGGGCTTGGCAGTGGCCGGAGCACGTCGCGGTCCCGGTTGTGGATGCCCCGAACGTCACCACGGTGATCGGCTGGCCGCCGAACAGCCGCTCCCCGGAGGTGGCCGCCCTCGTCCGCACTGCGGTCGCGCTTCGCGGCGGGGGTTGAGCCGTCCACAGTTGTCCACAGGGGGGCGGGTGCTTGCCGGTTCCGCTCCGCAATGCCAGGGCTTAAGGCGGCGCTATGGGTGCCGTTGAGGCTCGTCTGTCCAGTTCGAAGGGCTGGCCCAGGCCAATGCGCCCCTTGGCCCGGCCGTCGGGAGCGGGCCTGGGTCGTCTGTGAGGGGAACCCTCACAGACTGAACTGGCCCCCGGAAGTTGGACTGGCTAAGTGAAGGTTAGGCGGCGGGGGTCTGGGCTCGGTAT
>NZ_JBHUKS010000022.1:0-7463 GCF_042684085.1 Amycolatopsis silviterrae | reverse complement strand
AGCAACACACCCCGAACCAGCCCCGGAATCAACCAGGCCAAGCTCGATGCGTTATTTCAAGCTTTTATTTTTCCGGAGTCCAACTCTACACCCTGGGAAGCTCGAGGCTTCGTCGGGGGCTGGTTCAGCTCCGGAGGTTTGGGACCACCCACTCTACCACTACTGTGGGAGCTTGGTTCGTGTTCCCGGTGGCCGCCCGGTCTCCCTGGCGACGAAGAGAACATTACACGGCCCGGAACAGCCCCCGAACAGGGGGGTCCCTTTTTTCGCGCCAAGCCCCTGACCTGCGTCGATCCGGCGGCAGACGCCGAGGGGACGCCGGGCAGGCGGTCAGCCCGGTTCGCGCTCCCCGTGCGTCGCGATCACCGTGACCGCGACGAGCACCGCCGCCAGGACCGCCGTCACGTGGATCGGGGCCGGGCCGAAGGACGCCGCCAGCACGAGCACCGCGGCCGCCGGGAAGCCGATCGCGATCGGGCGGCATTCGTTGGTCGGGCCGATGTGCAGCAGCCACACGCTGAGCATGAACACCGCGACCGGGATCGTCACGGCCAGCGCGGTCGCGATTCCGCCGACGTGCGCCTTCCCGCTGTCGAAGTCGACGGCCAGTTCCAGCCCGGCGCCGACCGCCGCGGCCGAACCGAAGATCAGGTAGTGCCCGTATCCCCAGCTCAACGCGGTCCACCGCGAGTTCCCGCGTTCGAGCCGGGCGTGCCCGGGCTGGTCGAAGTACAGCCACCACATCGAGAACACCAGGACCAGGCCCGCGGCGGCGAGCGACACCAGGTCCCCGGTGTGCTCGCCCTCCGCGATCCCCTCCTTCACCGCGTTGGTGGCGCTGAGGACGGTCTCGCCGAGCACGATCAGTGTGAAGAGCCCGTACCGCTCGGCGATGTGGTGCGAGTGCCACGGCGTGGTCGTCCGCGCCTCCGCCATCGCCGGCACCGCGAGTTCCAGGACCAGGATGACGAAGAAGCTGACGAACCCCGCGGTTCCGGGAAGCGCGAGCCGGGCGATCCACAGGATCTGGCAGAACGTGATGCCTGCCGCGTAGCGATACGCCGTCGCGCGCAGTTCAGGTGACTGCCGGGCCGCGCGGATCCATTGCGTGACCGCCGCGAGCCGCATCAGGACGTATCCGATGACCACGATCGTGAAGTTGCCTTCGAAGGCTTTGTCCACTCCGGCCGCGACGGTCAGGCCGCCGGCGATCTGGACCAGGGTGGCCAGCCGGTACGGCACGTCGTCGGTGTCGAACGCCGACGCGAACCAGCTGAAGTTCAGCCAGCCCCACCAGATCGCGAAGAACACCATCGCGAAGCTGAGCACCCCGTGCCCGATGTGGCCTTCGGAAAGCGCGTGGTGCAGCTGAGCCGCCGCCTGTCCGACCGCGACCACGAAACACAGGTCGAACAGCAGCTCCAGCGGCGTCGACGCGCGGTGTCCCTCGCTGGTGTCGCGTGCCCGCATCGGCCGGTACCACACCCGGATCCGGCTGCCCGGCAAGGACTCGTGGGCCATGAGCGCTCCCCTCTTCGCAGAACGCGGCCATCCCAACATGATCGACCGCGGTACGCGAGCGCGACATCCCCGACCAGGCGGAACCGGGTGAAACCGGACGCCTCAGCGCAGCCGGACGGCCAGTTCGAAGACCGGGTCCTCCGGGCTGGCCGCGCCGGGGTCGCACAGGAAGATCTGGCGCGGCTTCCAGTCCGCCCGCTCGTCGTGCTCGGCCAGCCACCGGTGCAGCGACTCGGCCCCGAGCGCGGTCAGCATGTTCGCCTTCGGCACGGTGACGTACGCCTCGCGACCCGCGTCGTCGGCGCTGAGCGTCATCTCCGGAAAGGCGATTTCCCCGCCTTCGGGGTCGACCGGACAGCAGAATTCGACCAGGCCGTCGCTGTCATTGCTGATTTCGCCGTGATAGCGCAGGAACGGGCGGCCGGCGCCGCCCTCCGGGCGCGGGATCGAGGGGCCGCCGAAGAACGCGAACAGCGGGGCGGCGAACTCGCCGATCCGGTCGGCGGTCAGGTGCTCGGAGGTGGTGAGCAGCGTGCGGGCGGGCACTTCGCGAACGGACACGTCGTACATCGGGGTTTCCTTCCCTTCCAGCTGGTCGAGGAAGAACCCGGCGAGTTCCCGCTGCGCGTGCCACGTCCGCTCCCGCTCGTCCCAGAACGCGCGGACCTCGGCTGCCGCGGCGTCCGGCGGCAGGTCGAGGACGGCCCGGATCCGCGGCAGCGGCATCTCCAGTCCGCGCAGCTGGACGACGTGCCGGGCGCGGCCGAGCTGGTCCGGCGAGTACCAGCGGTAGCCGGTGTCCGGGTCGACGCGGGCAGGCGGCAGCAGGTTCGTCTCGTCGTACAGCCGCAGCGCTTTGGGCGAAAGGCGGGCCAGGCGTGCGAACGCGCCGATGGTCAGCAGGTCCGTCATGGGTCCTCCGTCGTTCGGAACACCCCGAGCGTGGGGCCGGACCCAAGGGGAAGGTCAAGACACGGCGTCGGTTCCGAGACGGAAGACCAAGGGGGCGCGCCATGCCGGGAAAGAAAGACGGGCGGGCCCGGTTCCCCCTCGCCCGGGCCCGCCCCGTTGCCTTCGCGCGCACTCGGCCTGCCACTCCGGGCAGTGCCCCGGCGATTCGCCGTACGGTCCCCCGCGGACGCCGACGAATTTCGTACCGGGATGCGACTCCGGGTGTCCATTCCCCGGAACTTCGGACTCCCGGGCCGTTCGGCCGATCGACCCATCCCCGGTCGATCGAGCGAATTGCCACTGTAGGTAGCCAAAGTGGCGTTCTGAAGGCTCCATAAGGTCTACTCGGTTGCTCTGAGTAGCACTAGAGCCAAAGGTCACCTGTCACCCGGATGGAGTATCACCTGGTGGCGGTAAGTAGCTCACTGAACGGGGAACATAAGCGTCGCTAAGTCACGTTCGGTGAATATCCGCGGCGGACTGCGCGGCTTGCGCGTCCTCCGTCAGGGTGGCACGCTGGCGGCGGGCCCGCAGTTCCAGGGTCGCCACGGCCAGCGCGACCAGGGTGAGGCCGGCCGCGCAGCACATCGCCGCGGTGAGCGCGGTCTGGTGCTCCGACGTCGCGACCACCGACTCGAACACCGAGGCCAGCACCGCCGTGCCGATCGCGGTGCCGATCCGCTGCCCGGTCTGCAGCGCTCCCCCGGCGACGCCGGCGAGCCGGTTCGGCACGCATTCGAGGGTGAGCGTCGTGTTCGGCGAGATCACCATCCCGCCGCCGATGCCGCCGATCAGCAGCGGACCAGCGACCGCGAACCCGGCGGCCGAGGGCGGCACCAGCTGCACGACCACTCCCACGGACAGCAGCGAGAGCGCGACGATGCCCAGCCCGGCGACGGTCAGCCTCCGGCCGAACCGGGCCACGAGCCGTCCGGCGACCGCCGCGGTCACGGCCGAACTCAGCGCGAACGGCGTGACCGCCAGGCCCGACTGCAGCGGCGTGTAGCCGAGCCCCTGCTGGAAGAAGAGCGCGAACACCAGCCAGATCCCGGCGAACCCGCAGAAGTACAGCGCTCCGACCGCCGCGCCGCTGGCGTAGCCGGGAGTGCCGGTGAAGAGCCGGATGTCCAGCAGCGGCGAGCGGTTCCGGCGCACGACGAGCCGCTCCCACCACACGAACGCCGCGCCGAAGACGACCGCGACACCGAACAGCCACCAGAGCCGGCCGAGCCCGCCCTGTTCGGATTGCACGAGCGGCAGCAGCACGCCGAGCACCGCGACGGCCAGCAGCACGATCCCGGCGAAGTCGATTTCCGTGCGCAGCCGCAGCTTCCGCCGGTCCGTGCGCGGCAGCAGCTTCATCGCGAGCCCGAACGCGACCGCGCCGATCGGCACGTTCACGTAGAACACCCACCGCCAGCCGTCCGGGTCGCCGAACAGCGCGAGGATCACGCCGCCGAGCACCGGCCCGACCGCGGTGGAGACGCCGACGACCGCGCCGAACATGCCGAACGCCCGGCCGCGCTCGGCGCCGCGGAAGAGGTCCTGGATCAGGCCGCTGTTCTGCGGCGTCAGCATGCCCGCGGCACAGCCCTGGGCGAGCCGGGCGGCGACCAGCGTCGCCGGGTCGGGGGCCGCGCCGGCGAGCGCGCTCGTCGCGACGAACGCGGCCAGCGCGATCAGGAACATCCGGCGGCGGCCCAGGGCGTCGCCGAGCCTGCCGCCGGTGACCAGCACCAGGCCGAAGGTGAGCGCGTAGCCCGAGACCACCCACTGGATGGTGCCCGCGCCGGTGTTCAGGTCGCGCTGGATCGAGGGCAGAGCCGTGTTGACGATGCTGACGTCCAGCAGCGTCATGAAGCCGGCGGCAAGGGTGACCGCGAGCGCCCGCCAGCGGCGGGGGTCCGGCTCCGCCCCGGTCATCAGGTGTTCGCGGTGATCCCGGGGATGCCCTTCAGCTCGCCGATGAGCATCGAACTGACCTTCACCGGGTAATCGTAAAGCGCGAAGACCGTCTGGTTCTTGCCGACGAGCTTGAGGTGCACCGGAGTTTCACCCTTGTGTGCGAGCAGCGTCGACTTCAGCTCGCTGACCACCGCCTGGTCGACCTTCTCCGCGGCGGCCAGCAGCACCAGCGGCGGTTCCTCGCCGCCGTTGCCGATCTCGGAGAGGTCCAGCGGCACGAGCCCGCCGCCGAACACCGACATCTTGTCCTCGCGCCAGTTGACCCGGCCCTTCACGAGCACCGCGTTGTCCTCGACCAGGTCGGCGGCGAACATCGAGTACGCCTTGGCGAAGAACAGCACCTCGAGCGCGGCGTCCATGTCCTCGACGGTGCAGATCGCCCAGGGCTCGCCCTTCTTGTTGACCCGCCGTTCCAGCGAGGTGAGCAGGCCGGAGATGACGACCTCGCCCTCCTTCGGCGGATCGGCGAGCAACGCGGCGATCGGCTTCGGCGCGTGTTTGCGCAGGATGCGCTCCGCCCCGTCGAGCGGGTGCGCCGACACGTACAGGCCCAGCATTTCGCGTTCGTAGGCGAGGAGCTGCTTGCGCGGGTACTCCTCCTCGCCGAACTTGAGGTGCGCGAGCGGCGAGGACGACGGGGCTGCCTCGGCCGCGTCGCCGTCGTCGGCGCCGAACGAGCCGAACAGGTCGAACTGGCCCATTGCTTCCTGGCGCTTGAGCGGGACCACGGCTTCCACCGCGTCCTCGTGCACCTGGATCATCGACAGCCGCGTGTGCCCCATCGAATCGAACGCGCCCGCCTTGATCAGCGACTCGATCACCCGCTTGTTGCAGGCCACCAGCTCCGACTTGTCCAGGAACTCGGTGAACGAGGAGTACTTCCCCTTCTCCTCGCGCGTCTTGATGATCGACTCCACCACGTTCGCGCCCACGTTGCGCACCGCGCCCAACCCGAACCGGATGTCGTTCCCGACGGCCGCGAACCGCAACGCCGACTCGTTCACGTCCGGCGGCAAAACCTTGATCCCCAGCCGGCGGCACTCCGACAGGTAGATCGCCGACTTGTCCTTGTTGTCACCCACCGACGTGAGCAGCGCGGCCATGTACTCCGCGGTGTAGTTCGACTTCAGGTAGGCGGTCCAGTACGCGATCAGGCCGTACGCGGCGGCGTGCGACTTGTTGAACGCGTACCCGGCGAACGGGAGAATCGTGTCCCACAGCGCCTTGACCGCTTCCGGCGAGAAGCCGCCCTCGACCAGCGGGCTGGACTTCATGCCCTCTTCGAAGCCCTCGTACTCCTTTTCGAGGACTTCCTTCTTCTTCTTGCCCATCGCGCGGCGGAGCGTGTCCGCTCGGCCCATCGTGTAGCCCGCGACCTTCTGGGCGATCTGCATGATCTGCTCTTGGTAGACGATCAGGCCGTAGGTCTCGGACAGGATCTCCCGAAGCGGTTCCTCGAGCTGCGGGTGGATGGGCTTGATCTGCTGCCGGTTGTTCTTGCGGTCGGCGTAGTCGTTGTGCGCGTTCATGCCCATCGGGCCGGGGCGGTACAGCGCGAGCACCGCGATGATGTCCTCGAACCCGGTCGGCAGCATGCGGCGCAGCAGGTCGCGCATCGCGCCGCCGTCGAGCTGGAACACGCCGAGCGTGTCGCCGCGGCCGAGGAGCTTGTAGGCCTCGGGGTCGTCGAAGCCGAGCCGGTCGAGGTCGATCTCCTCGCCGCGGTTGGCCTTGATGTTCTCCAGCGCGTCGCCGATGACGGTGAGGTTGCGCAGGCCCAGGAAGTCCATCTTCAGCAGGCCGATGGCCTCGCACGACGGATAGTCCCAGCCGGTGATGATCGACCCGTCGTCGCGCTGCCACACCGGGATCGCGTCAGTGAGCGGCTCGCTCGACATGATCACCGCGCAGGCGTGCACGCCGGCGTTGCGGATCAGGCCTTCGAGGCCGCGGGCGGTGTCGAAGATCGTCTTGCACTCTTCGTCGGTCTCGACCAGCGTGCGGACCTCGGCCGCCTCGGCGTAGCGCTCGTGCTTCGAGTCGACGATGCCCGACAGCGGGATGTCCTTCGCCATGATCGGCGGCGGCAGCGCCTTCGAGATCCGGTCCGCGATCGAGTAGCCCGGCTGGCCGAAGTGCACGCGGGCGGAGTCCTTGATCGCTGCCTTGGTCTTAATCGTGCCGAAGGTGATCACCTGCGCGACCCGGTCCGCGCCGTACTTGTCGGTGGCGTACCGGATCATCTCGCCGCGCCTGCGGTCGTCGAAGTCGATGTCGATATCGGGCATCGACATGCGCTCCGGGTTCAGGAACCGCTCGAACAGCAGCTTCTGCGGGATCGGGTCGAGGTTCGTGATGCCGAGCGCGTACGCGACGAGCGCGCCCGCCGCGGAACCACGGCCGGGGCCGACCAGGATGCCGACCTCCCGCGCGTGCTGGATGAGGTCGGCGGTGATGAGGAAGTAGGACGGGAAGCCCTTGCCCTCGATGACGCCGAGTTCGTAGTCGCAGCGTTCCTCGTAGCCGTCCGGGACGCCTTCGGGGAACCGCCACTTGAGGCCCTCGGCCACCTGATGGCGCAGCCAGGAAGCATCGGTGTGGCCTTCGGGGACGTCGAAGACCGGCATCCGGTCCTTGTGCGTGTACACGTCCTCGTACGACTCGACCCGCTCCGCGATCAGCAGCGTGTTGTCCGCCGCCCCCGGGACCTCCTTGTCCCAGTACTCGCGCATCTCGTCCGCGGACTTCAGGAAGTAGCCGTCCCCGTCGAACTTGAACCGCGTCGGATCGTTCAGCGTCTTCCCCGCCTGCACGCACAGCAACGCCGAATGCGTGTCCGCCTGGTCCTTCGTCACATAATGCGAGTCATTGGTGGCCAGCGGCGGCAGGTCGAGCAGCTTCCCGATCTCCAGCAGACCCTCCCGCACCGACCGCTCGATCGGCAACCCGTGGTCCATCAACTCCAGGAAAAAATTCCCCGCACCGAAAATGTCCTTGTAGTCCGAGGCCGCCTGGATCGCCGCCTC
>NZ_JBHUKS010000021.1:0-14662 GCF_042684085.1 Amycolatopsis silviterrae | reverse complement strand
ACTACCAGCGACGACACCAGCAACCAGCGCCCAATCACGAACTACAGCTGGAGTACTAACCGGCATAGGCACTCACGACCGCCCCAGGCAAGTACGCCCGCCATGACGCCGGGAGGAGGCGGCTGCGCAGGGGTCGTGAGTGGCAATCCCGGTTAGAACCGGGATTGCCACTCACGACAGCGCGGCGCATCAACGCTCCTGCACCATCTCGCCGTGACCTGCTCTGCGCGCCGCCGCACTCGCCGCAGCCTGCTCGCCAGTGCCCCTCAACGCGCCCTCACAAGCCTCCGACCGCGCGGTGGCACTCGTGCTGCGCCGTGGCACCCCGCCTGCCCGCGCGAGCATGCACGTGGCTGGGTCTCGTGAGTGCTAATCCGGTTCTAACCGGCATAGCCACTCACGACCACCCTCAACGGCGCCACTCCTCCACCCGCACCCCCAGCAACTCCGCCGCCGCCCGAAGTTCCCTCCGTCGATCCCCCGGCACCGCGTGCACGTGGTTCGCCCCGAACCGCGACAGGAACGTCTCAGCAGCGACATCCAGGCGGGCGAACGCGTGCGGCCACTCCGGCGTCGAGCGCGCCACCAGTTCCTCCGTGGTCCGCTCGTCGAAGTTCTCGAACTCCCCCAGCACCAACTGCATCCGGTACTCCCCCGACAACCGGCTCAGGCGCGCCAAAGTCATCCGGCCGGGGGCGGCGATGTGCTGCACCGAAGCCCCGCCTGCGGGGAAGAAGAACACCTCCGGGTACAGGTGCACCTTCGCCAGGTTCTCGGCCGGATCCTCGCTGCGCGCGGCGAACCACGTCGCGTGCTGGCCGGAGTTGCACAGGTCCCACACGTCGCGGTCCGGGTGGTAGTGCCGGACGTCGGCGAACAGCACCGGCGTCCCGGTGATCCGGTGCATCAGCTGCATGGTCAGCGCGCCGTCCATGTCCGCCTCGGTGGCGGTGATGTGCACCGCCTTGGGGCCGTTCCAGTCGTAAGGATCGTTGAGCAGCGCCTCGGCCACGTCGGCGGTCGCGAAGTGTTCGGTCAGTTCCGGTTGTGCTTTGATGCCGGAGAAATCCAGGTGCCGTTCGGCCGCGACGTCGCGCACGGCCAGGTACAGGCGTAGTTGGCGTTCAAGCAATTCCGGAGTCAAGCGGTCGCCGTCGTAGTGCACGGTGGCGTGTTGTTCCAGCCACTCGCGGCCGCGCACGGCTTCGTCCGAGGGGCCGGATTCCGCGCGCCGCACCAGTTCGTACTGGTCGATTTCCTCGACGTCCACGCCGAATTGGCGCATCCACTGATCGGTGTTGGCCACGGTGGTGTTCATGCCCATCGGCCGCCCGCCGAAGCGGCCGAACGTCGAACCGCGCAGCGAGCCGACGGCGGCCGCGGCGCTCGCGTGCGCGCTGATCTCGGCGATCAGGTCCGGGTCGGAGGGCGCGCCCCACAAGCGGGTGTGCGCGCGGCCGATCTGGTCGAGCGCGCCTCCGGCGGCGAGCATGCCGACCAGCCCCGGTTCGGCCGGGTCGGTGCTCGCGACCAGCAGCAGCGGGCCCGGCGTCGCGTCCGCGGCCAGCATAGTGAAGTGCGGGAACGCCCACACCGCGTAGTACAGCACCGTCACGTCCACCGAACTCGCGGCGACCGAACGCGCGGCGGCGGTCGCGGTGGTGTTCGTGGCGACCAGTCCCCCGGTGACGACGTCGTGGCCCGCCGCGGTCAGCGCGGCCGCGAATTCGTCCGCTTTGGACCGGATGAAGCCGGTATTCCGCCGGTGCACGTGGTCGCGCCCGTCGGAAACGGCAAGGACACCGATACGCGCCATAGGTCAGCTCCGGTTCAGCTCGGCGTAGACCTGGGCCGCGTTCTCGCGCGTCACCAGGCGGGTGGGCAGGGTTTGCGTCTTGGGCACGGTCTGGCAGTCGACGAGCAGTTTCTTCGCCGCCGCAACGGCTTCCTTGCCGCCGGTCGGGTAAATGAACGTGGCCGACAGGCGACCGGCCTCTACCGCTTTGATGCCGCCCTCGGGCACCGGCAGGCCGTCGATGCCGACGATCGGCAGGTCGGCGCGGCCCGCGTTCTGCGCCGCGATGCGCGCGCCCTCGGCCATCGGGTCGTTCTCGGAGAACATCGCCTGGGCGTCCGGATGCGCCTTCAGCAGCGCGTCCGCCTGTTGTTGTCCCTTGTCCCGCAACCAGTCCGCGTCCGCGCTGGCCACCACGGTGATGTTGCGGCCGGTGATGCCCTGGGTGAATCCGTCGCTGCGTTCCTTGGCGGGCGTCGACCCGGCGAGGCCCTTCAACTCGACGACTTTCCCGCCGTTCGGCAGCAGTTTCTCGGCGAAGAACTTGCCCGCCTGGCGGCCGATGTCCACGTTGTCCGCGCCGATGAACGACGTGTACCCGTCGCCGTCGACCTTCCGGTCCAGCACCAGCACCGGAATCCCCTGGTCGTACGCCTTCTTCACGACGCTGGTGAGCGGCGTCGCCTCGTTCGGGCTGATGATCAGCAGGTCGATGCCCTGGGTCAGGAAAGTGTTGACCTGCTCGACCTGTTTCGCGTTGTCCTGCGCGGCATCCGCGTAGCTGACGCTGAACTGCGGCACGCCGGCCGCCGCCTTGCGGACGTCGTCGTCCATCCGGACGCGATACGGTTCGGCGAGATTCGCTTGGCTCATCCCGATTTTGTATTTGCCGCTCGGGCCGTGGCATTGTTTCGCGGCCGGCGCGGTGCCGGATGCCGCGCCAGGAGCGTTTTCGTGCGTGGTGCCGCAGGCGGCGACGAGGGCCAGCCCCGCCAGAACCGCCCCGCCGCGGATGATGCCGGACATCTGCTCCCCTTTTCCCGAACGCCTATACCGTGGCCGGGCGCAGCCTCTGCAGGCCCGCGGCGAGCACGATCACCACGCCGACCACGATCAGCTGGACGTTCGAATCGATGTCGTTGAGCTGGAGGATGTTGTCGAGCACGCCGACCAGCAGGGCGCCCGCGACGGTGCCGGACACCGACCCGCGCCCGCCGGACAGGCTGGTCCCGCCGATCACGACGGCCGCGATGGCGTTCAGCTCGTAGCCGGTGCCGTCGTTGGGGCCGCCGAAGTTGTACTGTCCCGCGTGGACGATCCCGGCCAGCGCGGCGAGCAGCCCGCACAGCCCGAAGACCAGCACCTTCGTCCGGATCACCGGCACCCCGGACAGCACCGCGGCCTTCTCGTTGCCGCCGATCGCGTACACGTGCCGGGAAAACGCGCTCGACCGCAGCACCAGCACCGCCAGCACCGCGACGACCACGAAGAACAGCGCCGGGATCGGCACCACGCCGCCGAACGTCCGCTCGCCCAGCAGCGAAAACGGCACCGGGGCCTGGCCGGGGCCGTCGCCGTAGGTGATCGAAACGCCCTCGCCGCCGGACCACATCCGGGCGATCCCGCGCGCGATCTGCATTCCGGCGAGCGTCACGATGAACGACTGGATCCGGAACCGCGCGCTCGCGATCCCTTGCAGCAGCCCGAAACCGAAGCCGAGTGCGAGGACCACAAGCACACCCGGCACCAGGCCCCAGCCGCCGCTGGTGAGCAGCAGCGCGACGCCGACGCTGGCCAGCCCCATCACCGACCCCACCGACAGATCGATACCGCCGACGAGGATCACCAGCGTCATGCCGACCGCGATGATGCCGATCTCGGAGATCGCGCGGACGACGTTGAACAGGTTGCCGCTGCCCAGGAACACCAGTTCCCCGTCGCGGTGCGGGGAAAAGACGATCGCGGCGGCGAAGACGAGCACGAGCCCGAAGACGCTCTGGAACCGGAACACCGCCGCCAGCACGCCGCGCCCGTTCACCGGACGTCTCCCATCGACGCGGCGAGCAGTTCGGCCTCACCGGCGTGCGCCGTGTCCAGCTCGTGCACGCTGCGCCCGCCGCGCAGTACCACCACGCGATCGCACACGCCGACCAGCTCCGCCGGCTCCGACGACGCCAGCAGCACGCCGACCCCGCTCCGCGCGGCTTCGCCGAGCAGCCGGTAGATCTCCGCCTTCGCCCCGACGTCCACGCCGCGCGTCGGCTCGTCCAGCAGCAGCAACACCGGTTCGGTGAGCAAAGCCCGGCCCAGCACCACTTTCTGCTGATTCCCGCCGGACAGCGAACCCACCGGATCGGCGAGCGACCCCAGCTTCACCCCGAGCCGCCCCGCCTCCTTCCCGGCCACCGCCCGCTCGCGCCCGCCCGCCACGATCCCGAACCGGGCCAGCCGGTCCACAATGGACAGCACGGTGTTCGCCACGACGGAATGCTCCAGCGCCAGCCCCGCGATCCGCCGGTCCTCAGGCACGAACGCGATCCCGGACCGCATCGACCGGCGCGGCGACCGAGGCCGGAACTCCGTGCCGCGCAAGACAATCCGTCCGCTGACCAGCTTTCCGCCGGAAGCGCCGTACAGCGTCTCCAGCAGCTCCGTCCGCCCCGCGCCGAGCAGCCCGGCGAGACCGACGATCTCACCGGCCCGCACCGTCAGGCTGATGCCATCGGGCTCCCGCCGCCCGGCACGCGGCCGCACCACAAGGTCTTCCACCCGCAGCACGTCGTCCTGATTCGGCGAGGACACGCTGTCCGCGCGGAACATCAGGTGCACCGGACGGCCCACCATCGCCTCGGCGGCCCGCTCGGCAGTCAGCTCCGCCGCGCTGAACTCCGCAACCACTTCGCCATTGCGCAGCACCGTCGCACGGTCCGCGACCCGGCCGATCTCGTCCATCCGGTGCGACACGTAAACGATCGCGGCCCCGTCGGCGCGCAGCTGGTCGATGACTGTGAACAGCCGCTCCACCTCGCGCGGCGACAGCGCCGACGTCGGCTCGTCCATCAGCAGGATGCGCGCGTCCAGCGACAGCGCCTTCGCGATGGTGACGAGCTGCTGTTCACCGGTGCGCAGCCGTTCGACCGGCGTGCGCGGGTCGAGGTCGACGCCGGAGCGCGCCAGCACCTCGCGCGTGGCCGCGACCATCCGCCGCCGGTCGACGGTGCCGCGCCGGGTGTGCGGCTCGCGGCCGAGAAAGACGTTCTCCGCCACCGAAAGCGCGGGCACGAGGTCCAGTTCCTGGTGGATCATCGCGACCCCGGCGCGGCGCGCGTCGGCCGGGCGGGCGAACCGGACCGCCTCCCCCGCGATCCGGATCGCCCCCTCCCCCGCGGCGACCTCCCCGGACAAGATCTTCAGCAGCGTGGACTTGCCTGCCCCGTTCTCGCCGAGCAGTGCGTGCACCTCCCCCTTCGCCGCGGTGAAGTCCACCGCGCCCAGGGCACGCACCCCGCCGTAGGTCTTGCTGACGCCGGCCAGCTCGGCCAGCGCGACGCCGTCGCCCATGCCCCGCCCTCTCGGCCCGCCCCACGTCGAGAAATCGATTACCCGCGACCGTACGGGGTACTCCAGAAGAGTGTCAAGGGTCACATTTTCACTGCTCAGGGGAGCCTCAGCTCCGGTTCCGGCGGCCACCGTCCGCACCGCCGCCTGAACTGCGGGTGACCCCTGTCCGACCCCCTGGAAACCCCTGGCCGTCCAGTTGCCGACACCCCGCCGTGATTTGTGGCATACCTCGCGATAAATCCGGCCGCGACGACGTGACAGGAGCGGTTTTTGGCGGGTTCCTACAAACCGGCAGGCGCGGCATGCGTCATCCGCGACATTGGTGTACCCGGCGGTAGAGGAGCAATGTGTACGACGAAGACAGGCGACGTTCCGGCGGGTCCGGCGTCGCCTGCTGTGCGTGGGTGTAGTTGGGTTCGCTGGGAGGCATCGTCCGTGTTCAATCGCGTCGCCATCGTCAATCGCGGGGAGGCCGCGATGCGGCTGATCCACGCAGTCCGGGATCTGTCCGCCGAGACCGGGCGACGGATCGAGACGGTCGCGCTCTACACGGACGCGGACGCCACGGCGACTTTCGTCCGCGAAGCCGACGTCGCGTACTCGCTCGGCCCCGCCTCCGCGCGGCCCTACCTCGACCTCGCCAAGCTGGAGAAGGCGCTGGTCGACACTAAAGCGGATGCCGCGTGGGTCGGCTGGGGCTTCGTCGCCGAGGACCCGGCGTTCGCCGAGCTGTGCGAGAAGATCGGGGTCGCCTTCGTCGGCCCGAGCGCGGACGCGATGCGCAAGCTGGGCGACAAGATCGGCGCGAAGCTGATCGCCGAGGAGGTCGGCGTCCCGGTCGCGCCGTGGAGCGGCGGCGAGGTCGCCACGCTGGAGGAAGCGCTCGCGGCGGGCGACAAGATCGGCTACCCGCTCATGCTCAAGGCCACCGCGGGCGGCGGCGGGCGCGGCATCCGCAAGGTCGAGTCGGCGGGCGACCTCACCGAGGCGTACGAGCGCACCAGCCAGGAGGCGCTGCGCGCGTTCGGCAGCGGCGTCGTGTTCCTGGAGCGCCTGGTCACCGGCGCGCGGCACGTCGAGGTCCAGGTGATCTCCGACGGCGCGACCGCCTGGGCGCTCGGCGTCCGCGACTGTTCGGTGCAGCGGCGCAACCAGAAGATCATCGAGGAGTCCGCGTCGCCGGTGCTCGGGGCGGACCAGACCGCCGAGCTGAAGGCGTCGGCCGAGCGGCTCGCGGTCGCGGTCGGCTACCGCGGCGCGTGCACCGTCGAATTCCTCTACCACCCGGGCGACCGGCTGTTCGCGTTCCTCGAGGTGAACACCCGGCTCCAGGTCGAGCACCCGATCACCGAGATCACCACCGGCACCGACCTGGTGCGGCTGCAGCTGCACGTCGCGTCCGGCGGCAAGCTCGAAGGCGCGCAGCCGGAGGAGTCCGGGCACGCCGTCGAGGCCCGGCTCAACGCCGAGGACCCGGACCGCGACTTCGCGCCGTCGCCGGGCCGCATCGCGCGGCTGCTGCTGCCCGCCGGCCCGGGCATCCGGGTCGACACCGGCGTCAGCGAGGGCGACACCATCCCGGCCGACTTCGACTCGATGATCGCCAAGATCATCGCCTACGGCCGCGACCGCGACCAGGCGCTCGCGCGGCTGCGCCGGGCGATGGCCGAGACGTCCGTGCTCATCGAGGGCGGCGCCACCAACAAGAGCTTCGTGCTCGACCTGCTCGACCAGCCCGAGGTGATCGACGCCAGCGCGGACACCGGCTGGATCGACCGCGTCCGCGCCGAAGGCCGTCTCGTCACCACGCGGCACTCCGCGGTCGCGCTCGCCGCGGCGGCGATCGAGGCGTACGAGGACGACGAAGAGGTCGGCCGGCAGCGGCTGCTGTCCACCGCGTTCGGCGGGCGTCCGCAGGTGCGCCACGAAATCCGTCCGCTGGACCTGAAACTGCGCGGCGCGTCCTACCGGGTCACGGTCGCGCGGACCGGGCCGAAGCGGTTCCGGGTCGGCGTCAGCGGAGGCGGCGACGTGCACCAGGCCGACGCCGAACTCGAGCGGTTCGACGAGTACAGCGGCCAGATCACCGTCAACGGCACGCGGTTCCGGCTCGTCACCGGCACGCACGGGCCGACCCACCTGGTGGAGGTCGACGGCGTCACGCACCGGATCAGCCGCGACGAGGGCGGCGTCGTCCGCTCCCCCGCGCCCGCGCTGGTGGTCGCCACGCCGGTCGCGGTGGACGACGAGGTCGAGTCCGGCGCGCCGGTGCTGGTGCTGGAAAGCATGAAGATGGAGACGGTGCTGCGCGCGCCGTTCCGGGCCAGGGTCAAGGAACTGCCGGTGTCGATCGGCAGCCAGGTGGAGACCGGGGCCCCGCTGCTGCGCCTCGAACCGCTGGCCGACGAGGCCGAGGACGAGGCCGCCGCGGAAGCCGAGACCGCCGAGATCGACCTGCCCGGCGAGCCGGACGGCACGAGCGCGGCCGACCGGGCCGAGCGCGGCAGGCAGGACCTGTTCAGCCTGCTTCTCGGCTTCGACGTCGACCCGCACGACCAGGGCCGCGTGCTCAGCGGCTACCTGGCGGCGCGCGCGGAGCTGCCGGCGCGGCCGCTGGAGGGCGAACTCGGCCTGCTGGACGTGTTCGCCGACCTGTCCGAGCTGAGCCGGAACAAGCCGGCCGCGGACGACCTCAGCGCGTCCAGCCCTGTGCACAGCGCCCGCGAGTACTTCCACGCGTACTTGCAGAGCCTCGACGTCGAACGGGCCGGGCTGCCGGAGAAGTTCCAGGGCAGGCTGCGCCGCGTGCTCGGCCACTACGGCGTCGGCGACCTGGAGCGCACGCCGGAGCTGGAGGAAGCGGTCTTCCGGATTTTCCTTGCCCAGCAACGGGCTTCGGGCGACAGCGCGATCGTGTCCGCGCTGCTGCGGCAGTGGCTCACCGAGGCCCCGCCGTCCGCCGAACTGCGCGAGACCGCCGGTCTCGCGCTGGAGCACCTGATCGCCGCCACCCAGCTGCGTTTCCCGGCGGTCAGCGACCTCGCGCGCGGCGTGGTGTTCCGCTGGTTCGCGCAGCCGCTGCTGCGCCGGGCGCGGGCCGAGGTGTACGCGGAGATCCGCGGCCACCTGCGCTACCTCGACCGCAATCCGGACGCGGCCGACCGCGCCGAGCGGATCTCCGGCATGGTGTCGAGCAACGAGCCGCTGGTGCGGCTGCTCGGCCAGCGGATCGGGCGGCCGGGCGCGGACCCGGCCCCGATGCTCGAGGTGCTGTCCCGGCGCTACTACGGCAACAAGGCGCTCACCGACGTGCGCGTGCGGGAGGTCGCGGGCTGCACGTTCGTCACCGCTTCGCACCCGGAGCCGGCGCGCGTGGTCACCACGGCCGTCGACTTCCCGCAGCTGCCGGACGCGATGCGCGCGGTCGCGGAGCTGTCCGCCGACGCCGGTGCGCCGGTCGCCGCGGACGTGTACCTGAAGTGGGCCGACCAGCCCGACAGCGACGCGATGGCCAAGCAGCTGGGCGAAATCGTGGCGGCGCAACCGCTTCCGGCCGACGTCACCCGGGTCGTCACCACCGTCGCCGGGGGCGGCGGCGCGGTGATGCACCACCACTTCACCTTCCGCCGGACCGAATCCGGGTTCGCCGAGGACCGGGTGATCCGCGGGCTGCACCCGCGCGTCGCGGAGCGGCTGCAGCTGGAGCGGCTGCAGGAATTCGACCTCACCCGGCTGCCGTCGGCGGACGAAGAGGTGTACCTGTTCACCGGCACCGCGCGGGCCAACCCGGCCGACGAGCGGCTGATCGCGATGGCGCAGGTCCGCGACCTCACGCCGCTGCGCGAGGCGGACGGCAGGCTCGTGTCGCTGCCCTCGGCCGAGGACACGCTCAACGCGTGCCTCGACGCGGTCCGCAACGCGCAGGCGCGGCGTCCGGCGCGGAACCGGTTCGACACCAACCGGATCGTCATCTACGTGTGGCCGCCGAGCGACCTGACCATGGACGAGCTGAACCTGCTCGCCCGCCGCATCCTGCCCACCACCGCGGGCGCGGGCCTGGAGGAGATCCAGTTCCTCGCCCGGCAGCGGAACGCCGAAACCGGCGAGCTGACCGACATCGCGGTGACGGTCCGCAACGAGGTCGGCGCGGGCGTGCGGCTGTCGGTCGAGACCCCCAGCACCGAACCGGTGCAGCCGCTGGACGACTACCGGCAGAAGGTGCTGCGCGCGGCCCGGCGCGACACGGTGTACCCGTACGAACTCACCGAACTGCTGGCCGGCGGCGGGACCTTCGCCGAGCACGACCTCGACGACACCGGCGCGCTGGTCCCGGTCGACCGGCCGCGCGGGCAGAACAAGGCCGCGATCGTGGCCGGCGTGGTCAGCACCCCGACCGACCGGGTGCCCGAAGGCGTCCAGCGCGTGGTGCTGCTGGGCGACCCGACGAAGTCGCTCGGCGCGCTGTCCGAACCGGAATGCGCGCGGGTGATCGCGGCGCTGAACCTGGCGCAGGAGATGCGGGTCCCGGTCGAATGGTTCGCGCTGTCGTCCGGCGCGCGGATTTCGATGGACTCCGGCACCGAGAACATGGACTGGGTCGCGGCCGCGCTGAAGCGGATCGTGGAGTTCACCCAGGACGGCGGCGAGATCAACATCGTGGTCGCCGGGATCACCGTGGGCGCGCAGCCGTACTGGAACGCCGAGGCCACGATGCTCATGCACACCAAGGGCATCCTGGTGATGACGCCGGATTCGGCGATGGTGCTCACCGGCAAGCAGGCGCTGGACTTCTCCGGCGGCGTGTCGGCCGAGGACAACTTCGGCATCGGCGGCTACGACCGGGTGATGGGGCCGAACGGGCAGGCGCAGTACTGGGCGCCGAACCTCGCCGGCGCGCGCGACGTGCTGATGGCGCACTACGCGCACACCTACGTCGTGCCGGGCGAGACGGGCCCGCGCCCGGCCGCCACCACCGACCCGGCCGGCCGCGACGTGTCGGACTACCCGCACGCCGTCGTCGGCAGCGACTTCACCACGGTGGGCCAGATCTTCTCCGCCGAGCACAACCCGGACCGCAAGAAGCCGTTCGACATCCGCACGGTGATGCGCGCGCTGTCGGACCAGGACCACCCGGTGCTGGAACGCTGGGCGGGCATGGCGGACGCGGACACCGCGGCGGTGCAGGACGTGCACATCGGCGGCCATCCGGTCTGCCTGCTGGGCATCGAATCCCGGTCGGTGCCCCGCCGCGGCTTCCCGCCCACCGACGGCCCGGACTCGTTCACCGCGGGCACGCTGTTCCCGAAGTCGTCGAAGAAGGCGGCCCGCGCGATCAACGCGGCGAGCGGCAACCGTCCGCTGGTGGTGCTGGCGAACCTGTCCGGCTTCGACGGCTCGCCGGAGTCGATGAAGAAGCTGCAGCTGGAGTACGGGGCCGAGATCGGCCGCGCGATCGTGAACTTCGAGGGCCCGATCGTGTTCACGGTGATCTCGCGCTACCACGGCGGGGCGTTCGTGGTGTTCTCGAAGGCGCTGAACCCGAACATGACGGTGCTGGCCTTGGAGGGCTCGTTCGCCTCGGTGCTCGGCGGTGCCCCGGCGGCCGCGGTGGTGTTCGCGGGCGACGTGAACACCCGCACGGCCAACGACCCGCGGGTCGCCGAACTGCAGAAGCGGCTCGGCGAACTGAGCGGGGCCGAGCGGGCTGCTTGCGCGGCTGAGCTGGCCGAGGTGAAGTCCGCGGTGCGGGCCGAGAAGCTGGGCGAGGTGGCGTCGGAGTTCGACCGGGTGCACAGCATCCAACGAGCGGTCGAGGTCGGGTCGGTGGACGCGATCGTCAGCACGGCGCAGCTGCGGCCGCGGATCATCGAGGCGATTGAGCACGGGTTGAAGGGCTGAGGTGCTCGCCCGTGAGTGCCGCGCCGTTGGGGGGGTCGTGAGTGTTTATCCCGGTTAGAACCGGCAACGCCACTCACGACCCCCTCCACAGCCGCAGGCCCCATGCCAGGGACCCAAGGCGGCGCTGTGGGCGCGGTTGAGGCTCGTCCGCCCAGGTTGAAGGGGCTGGCCAGGGCCGGCACCGCTGGACGGCGGGTCGGCTGGTGCGGGGTTGTGTCGTCCGTGAGGGCCACCTTCACGGACTCTGATTCCCTCAGGGTTCCCCTCACGGACCTTCGGATGTGGCCATGCGGACATCAATCGGGCAATTCGGCTGCGCTGGCATTGGCCGCGGGCCCTCTCGGCCGGCCGCGCAGGGACGTCGTGAGTGGCAATCCCGGTTAGAACCGGGATTGCCACTCACGAGGCCACCGTGATCCCCCGAATCGTTTTCACCTCGCCCAGCAGCGCGGGCGTCACCTTGACCGAGTACCCGTCCAGCGCGTAACGCCGCTCCCCCACCTGCATGTGCACCGGCGTGTTTCCCTGGTGCGCCAGCAAAGTCTGCTTCAGCTCCAGCACCATCGGCAGCGTCACCTTCTCCGCCCGCGTGCGAAGCACCAGCGGCGCGTCCCCGAGTTCCGTCAGGTCGAGCGGCACCAGGTCCGCCCCGAAGACCGACATTTTGTCCTCCCGCCAGTTCACCCGGCCCTTCACCAGCACCGCGTTGTCCTCCACCAGATCCGCCGCGCACAATGCGTACGATTTGGCGAAGAACAGCACCTCCAGCGACGCGTCCAAATCCTCCACGGTGCAGATCGCCCACGGTTCGCCCTTTTTGTTCACCCGCCGCTCCAGCGAAGTGATCAACCCGGCGACGACGAGTTCGCCTTCCTTCGGCGGATTGTCGATGATCGCCGCGATCGGGCGGGGCGCGTGTTTGCGGAGGACGCCTTCGGCACCGTCCAATGGATGCGCTGAAACGTAGAGTCCGAGCATGTCGCGTTCGTGCGCCAGCAATTGCTTGCGCGGCCACTCCTCGGCGGCGAATTTCACGTGCGCCAGCGGTGACGAAGCCGGTTCGTCGTTTCCGCCGCCGAAGAGGTCGAACTGGCCCATCGCTTCCTGGCGCTTGAGCGGCACGACGGCTTCCACCGCGTCCTCGTGCACCTGGATCATCGACAGCCGCGTGTGCCCCATCGAATCGAACGCGCCCGCCTTGATCAGCGACTCGATCACCCGCTTGTTGCAGGCCACCAGCTCCGACTTGTCCAGGAACTCGGTGAACGAGGAGTACTTCCCCTTCTCCTCGCGCGTCTTGATGATCGACTCCACCACGTTCGCGCCCACGTTGCGCACCGCGCCCAAACCGAACCGGATGTCGTTCCCGACGGCCGCGAACCGCAACGCCGACTCGTTCACGTCCGGCGGCAAAACCTTGATCCCCAGCCGGCGGCACTCCGACAGGTAAATCGCCGACTTGTCCTTGTTGTCACCCACCGACGTCAACAACGCGGCCATGTACTCCGCTGGGTAATTCGCCTTCAGATACGCCGTCCAGTATCCGACCAGCGCGTATCCGGCGGCGTGCGACTTGTTGAACGCATAGCCCGCGAACGGCAGGATCGTGTCCCACAGCGCTTGCACGGCCTCAGCAGAGAAACCGTTGTCGATCATCCCGGCGCGGAAGCCTGCGAATTCCTTTTCCAGGACTTCTTTTTTCTTCTTGCCCATCGCGCGGCGCAGCACGTCCGCGCGACCCATCGAGTATCCGGCCACTTTCTGCGCGATTTGCATGATCTGTTCCTGGTACACCACCAGGCCGTGCGTTTCGGCGAGGATCTCGCGCAGCGGTTCGGCCAGTTCCGGATGGATCGGTTCGATGGCTTGCCGTTGGTTCTTGCGGTCGGCGTAGTTGTTGTGCGTGTTCATCGCCATCGGGCCCGGCCGGTAGAGCGCGTTGACGGCCACGATGTCCTCGAACCCGGTAGGACGCATGCGGCGCAGCAGATCTCGCATCGCGCCACCGTCCAATTGGAACACTCCGAGGCTGTCGCCGCGGGCCAGCAGGGCGAAGGTTTCCGGATCGTCGGTGGTCAGCCGGTCGAGGTCGACGTCTTCGCCGCGGTTGGCTTGGATGTTGTCGATCGCGTCGCCGATGACGGTGAGGTTGCGCAGGCCGAGGAAGTCCATCTTCAGCAGGCCGATGGCCTCGCACGACGGATAGTCCCAGCCGGTGATGATCGAGCCGTCGTCCCTGCGCCACAACGGAATCGCGTCCATCAAGGGCTCGCTGGACATGATGACCGCGCAGGCGTGCACGCCCGCGTTGCGGATCAGGCCTTCGAGGCCGCGGGCGGTGTCGAAGATCGTCTTGCACTCTTCGTCGGTCTCGACCAGCGTGCGGACCTCAGCCGCCTCGGCGTAACGCTCGTGCTTGGCGTCCACGATGCCTGACAGCGGAATGTCCTTGGCTGCCACCGGCGGCGGGAGGGCTTTGGAGATGCGGTCGGCGATCGAGTAGCCAGGCTGTCCGAAGTGGACTCGCGCGGAGTCCTTGATCGCCGCTTTCGTTTTAATGGTGCCAAAAGTGATGACCTGCGCAATCCGGTCCGCGCCGTATTTATCGGTGGCGTAACGGATCATCTCGCCGCGCCGGCGGTCGTCGAAGTCCATGTCGATGTCCGGCATGGACACTCGTTCCGGATTCAGGAAGCGTTCGAACAGCAGACCGTGCCGGATCGGGTCGAGGTTGGTGATCCGGAGCGCGTACGCGACCAGCGATCCCGCCGCCGACCCGCGCCCCGGGCCCACCCGGATTCCCGCCTCGCGGGCGTGCGTCATGAGGTCGGCCGTGATGAGGAAGTACCCGGGAAACCCTTTGCCCACAATGACCTTAAGCTCGTACTCGGCGCGTTCCCGATATTCGTCGGGAACTCCGTCCGGCAGTCGGTGCGCGAGCCCGGTCATCACTTCGTGGTGCAGCCAGGTGGCTTCGGTGTGGCCTTCGGGGACGTCGAAGACCGGCATCCGGTCCTTGTGCGTGTACACGTCCTCGTACGACTCGACCCGCTCCGCGATCAGCAGCGTGTTGTCCGCCGCCCCCGGAACCTCCCGATCCCAGTACTCGCGCATCTCGTCCGCCGACTTCAGGAAATAGCCGTCCCCGTCGAACTTGAACCGCGTCGGATCGTTCAGCGTCTTGCCCGCCTGCACGCACAGCAACGCCGAATGCGTGTCCGCCTGGTCCTTCGTCACATAATGCGAATCGTTCGTCGCCAGCGGCGGCAGGTCCAGCAGCTTCCCGATCTCCAGCAGACCCTCCCGCACCGACCGCTCGATCGGCAACCCGTGGTCCATCAGCTCCAGGAAAAAATTCCCCGCACCGAAAATGTCCTTGTAGTCCGAGGCCGCCTGGATCGCCGCCTC
>NZ_JBHUKS010000020.1:76653-152685 GCF_042684085.1 Amycolatopsis silviterrae | reverse complement strand
AGCAACACACCCCGAACCAGCCCCGGAATCAACCAGGCCAAGCTCGATGCGTTATTTCAAGCTTTTGGTCGAGCATGCCGGTACCTACGATGTTAGTCGTAGGGAGTCGGCGGCCGCTCGTGGGCCGACGCTGAACATTACCTGGTCCGTTTCGCGGTGTCAACCCGCTCGGCCCTGGCTCCTGATCGGTGAGGCTTTCGGCCCCGCCGGCCCGGTGTTCCTGGCGACGAAGAGAAGATTACATGCCTTCCAACCACCCGAAAACAGGGGGGTCACTTAACGGCATCGACGCTGGTCAGCGCCTTGACAGCGGGCCGTTTCGACCGGTTCGCGGGCGGCTGGAGGCCCCCGGCGAGGCTCCGGACCGCCCTCGAGTGACCCAGGTCTCCGCCCGTACGCCCTCGATCCGGCCCGGCAACTGCCCGAGCCCACCCCTTCGCGGCCGGACGCGCAACCCAATTACGCAGGTCAGCCGACCGCCCGAACAGTCCACCGCCAGCTCCGCCCGCAAACAAAAGCCGCCGGCCAGCGCAGTGCACTGGCCGACGGCCGGCAAACCCCCGCATGCCCTACCCAGGCAACCGGGGCAAATACCGAGGCGGAACCCGAACCGGCGCCACCCGCATGTAGTCCGCGGCCAGCGCGAGCATCTTCCCGTCCGTCCACTGTCCGCCCATGAACGAAATCCCCACCGGCAGCGGGCCGACCGAACCGGCCGGGACGGTCACGTCTGGGTAGCCCGCGACGGCGGCCGGGGTCGAGGACGGGATCACGTCGTTGTCGCCGGTCTTGCAGTCCGTCTTCCAGGCCGGCGGGTTCGTCGGCGACGCGATGGCGTCCAGGTCGTACTTCGCGAGGGTCTCGTCCAGCGAGCGGCGCGACAGGTCGGTCAGCTCGGCCCGGTTCTTCAGGTAGGTCGGATCCTGCGGGCCGGGCGCGGCGAGCGCCTGTTCGAACAGCTCCTGACCAGCGAAGCAGGTGCGTTCCAGCGGGTCGGCGCGGTTGTAGGCGATGAGGTCCGCCAGGTTTCGCGGACCGGTCGGGCGCGTGGCGAGGTAGGCGTCGATGTCGCGGTGGAACTCCGTCAGCAGCGCCGGGAACTCCAGCTCGCCGAGCCGGTCCTGGTACGGCAGCGTCACCTCGACGACGGTCGCGCCGGCGTGTTCCAGGGCGGCTTTCGTCTTGCTGACCACGGCGTCGGTGTCCGGGCCGAGCACCGGCAGCCGCCACAGGCCGATCCGGGCGCCGCGCAGGACGCCGGGGCGGAGGAGTTTCGCGTAGTCCGCCGGCTGGGTCGACGGGTAGCGCAGGGTGGCCAGGTCGGACGGGTCGCGGCCCTGCAGCACGGAGAGCGTCAGCGCGGTGTCGACGACGTTGCGCGCGATGGGTCCCGCCGTGTCCTGTTCCGCGGAGATCGGCACCACGCCGGTGCGGCTGACGAGGCCGAGGCTCGGCTTGTGGCCGACGGTCGCGGTCATCCCGGCCGGGCACACGATCGACCCGTCGGTCTCGCTGCCGATCGCGACCTGCGCGAGCGACGCGGCGACGCCCGCCGCGCTTCCGGCGGACGAACCGCACGGGTTGTGGTCCAGCACGTACGGGTTGTTGGTCTGGCCGCCGACGCCGGACCAGCCGGAAGTCGGCTTCGCGGCGCGGAAGTTGGCCCATTCGGACAGGTTCGCCTTGCCGATGATCACCGCGCCGGCGTCGCGCAGCCGGGTGATCAGCGTGGCGTCCTTGGCCGGGCGGCTCCGCAGCGCGCGCGAACCGGCGGTGGTCTGCTGGTCGTGGGTGTCGACGTTGTCCTTGACCAGCACCGGGATCCCGTCGAGCGGGCCGAGGGTGTGGCCGGTCCGGTGCCGGACGTCGCTGGCGGCGGCCTGGGCGAGCGCGGCCGGGTTGAGCGCGAGGACCGCGTTGACCTTCGGGTCCACCGCCCGGATCCGGGCGAGGTACGCGCTGGTCAGCCGGGTCGCGGTGAGGTGCCCGGACGCCATCCGGTGCTGCAGGGACGGGATGTCGGCGCGGTCGAGGTCGAAGTGCAGACCGGCCGCGTCGACGTCGGGTTCACCCTGCATCGCGACCGCCGGCGGCGCGGTGGCCAAGCCCGCCGCCGCGACCAGCGCAGCGAGTACGGCGGGCAGTCTTTTTCCCATGTTCCGATGCCTCCCCAACGTCGGAGCACGGCCCGGGGACCGGTCAGAGCATCGGCAACAGGGTCCGAAGCTCGTACGGAGTGACCGCGCTCCGGTAGTTGTCCCACTCGACCCGCTTGTTGCGCAAGAAGAAGTCGTAAACGTGTTCGCCGAGCGCTTCCGGCAGCAGCTCCGACTTCTCCATCTCGGCGAGCGCCTCGCCGAGGTTCTGCGGCAACTGCGAGTAACCGGCGGCGCGGCGTTCGGAGTCCGACAGCTGCCAGATGTTGTCCTCGGCGGGCGGCGGCAGCTCGTAGCCCTTTTCGATGCCCTTCAGCCCCGCGGCCAGTATCACCGAGTACGCCAGGTACGGGTTGCACGCCGAATCGAGCGTCCGGATCTCGACGCGTCGCGACGACGCCTTGCCCGGCGAGTACATCGGCACGCGCACGAGCGCCGAGCGGTTCGCCCTCCCCCACGAGACCGTCGTGGGCGCCTCGCTGCCGCTGATCAGCCGTTTGTAGGAGTTGACCCACTGATTGGTGACCGCGGAGATTTCCTTGGCGTAGTGCAGGACGCCCGCGACGAACGCCTTGCCGGTCTCGGAAAGCTCGTGCGGGTCCTCCGCGTCGTAGAACGCGTTGCGGTCGCCCTCGAACAGGCTCACGTGGGTGTGCATGCCGGAGCCGGGCTGGTCGGTGAACGGCTTCGGCATGAAGGTCGCGCGCACGCCCTGGGTCAGCGCGACCTCCTTGACGACGTAACGGAACGTCATCACGTTGTCGGCCATGGTGAGGGCGTCGGCGTAGCGAAGGTCGATTTCCTGCTGTCCCGGCGCCCCTTCGTGATGGCTGAACTCGACCGAGATGCCCATCGCTTCGAGGGTCTCGATCGCGTGCCGGCGGAAGTGCGTCGCGGTGGCGTGGCTGGCCTGGTCGAAGTAGCCGCCGTTGTCGGCGGGCTCGGGCTCGCTGCCGTCGTCGGGGAGGTTGGCGAGCAGGAAGAACTCGATCTCCGGGTGGACGTAGCAGGTGAACCCGGCCTCGCTGGCCTTCGACAGCTGGCGGCGCAGCACGTGCCGCGGGTCGGCCCAGGACGGCGAACCGTCGGGCATCGCGATGTCGCAGAACATCCGCGCGGAGTACGGGCTGCCGTCCGGGGTCTCCCACGGCAGCACCTGGAACGTGGACGGGTCGGGCTTGGCGACCATGTCCGATTCGTAGACGCGCGCGAAGCCCTCGATGGCCGAGCCGTCGAACCCGATGCCCTCGCTGAACGCGCCCTCCAGCTCGGCGGGGGCGACCGCGACGGATTTGAGAAATCCCAGCACGTCGGTGAACCACAGGCGAACGAAACGGATGTCGCGCTCTTCCAAAGTGCGGAGCACGAATTCCTGCTGGCGATCCATGGCCGAACCCTAACCAGCACGTGTTAACGCCATGTTTCACGGGTCACCCACTTCGGCGGCGGGTTCACGCCGCCTGCGCCAGCTGGGGTTCCCGAGTTTTCCTCGACCGGGTGATCGACAGCGACGCTACCGAGGCGATCACCGCGAGCCCGGCCGCGACGTACCACGCGACGGCGTAGTCGCCGAGCTGGTCGCGCACCGCGCCGGCGGCCGAGGCGGCGAAGGCCGCGCCGAGCTGGTGGCAGGCGAAGACCCAGCCGAACACGATCGGCCCGGCCTCGCCGAAGGCCCGGATGCAGAGCGCGACCGTCGGCGGGACTGTCGCCACCCAATCGAGGCCGTAGAAGAGGATGAACGCCCACATGCTCGGCTGGACCGAATCCGTGAACAGCTGCGGCAGCAGGGCGAGCGAAACTCCCCGCAACGCGTAGTAGATGCCGAGCAGAATCCGCGGGTCGACACGGTCGGTGAGCCATCCCGACGCGATCGTTCCCACCACGTCGAAGACGCCGACCAGCGCGAGCAGGCTCGCCGCGGTCGTCTGCGGCATGCCGTGGTCGTGCGCGGCCGGGACGAAGTGCGTGCTGACCAACCCGTTCGTGGTCGCCCCGCAGATGGCGAACCCGATGGCGAGCAGCCAGAACGTCCGGGTGCGCGCGGCCTGGAACAGCACGCTCAGCCCTCGGCGGACAGTGCCGACCTTCGGTGCCGGACGCGCCACTTCGGTTCCTTCGGGCGCTCCGTAAGCGACAGTGCCGACGTCGGCGGGGTGGTCGCGTACGGCCAACAGCACGACCGGAACCACCGCGAGAGCCGCGATGGCGATGACCATGGACGCTGTCCGCCAGCCGTCGTCCTGCGCGAGCGAAGCGATCAACGGCAGGAAGATCAGCTGCCCGGTTGCGCCTGCGGCGGTCAGTACGCCGGTTACGACGCCGCGGTGGCGGATGAACCAGCGCGTCGCGACCATCGCGGCGAAGCTCATCGCCATCGAGCCGGTGCCGAGGCCGACGAGCACGCCCCAGCAGAGGATCAGCTGCCAGCTCGCGCTCATGAAGACCGTGCCGCCCGCGCCGACAGCGACGACACACAGCGCGGTAGCCGCTACGCGGCGGATGCCGAACCGCTCCATCAGCGCTGCCGCGAAGGGCGCGAAGAGGCCGTACAGGACGAGGTTGACCGAGACGGCGGACCCGATCGTCGCGCGGGACCAGCCGAACTCTTGGTGCAACGGATCGATCAGGACCCCCGGCGCGGCGCGGAAGCCGGCGGCGGCGAGGAGGGCGACGAACGCGGCCGCCGCGACGAACCAGGCGCGGTGCAGGCGGCGGGCAGGACGAGTCTCAACGGTCACGAGTGTGCAGTCTGGTGTGCCCGGGGCGTTGTCGACAGTGGCCGGAAGGACACCATCCGAAAGGATCGGGCCAACCGAGTAGGCTTCCGGCCATGCTCAGCCGACGTGTCCTGCCGGCGCTGCTGCTCCTCGGGCTGGTCGGCGGTTGCACCGCGGCACCCCCCTTGCCCGCGGCGGACGAATTGCTCGCCGCCGCCAAGACGAACTTCGCCGGGGTCCGCAGCCTGCACTTCTCGGTCGGCGTCAACGGGGTGCTGCCCGGCCTGCCGATGATCAAGATGGCCGGCAACGCGACGCTCGAGAACGGCGGGCAGGCCAGCGGCAGCGCGGAATTCACCGATCGGTCGTTCGCGTTCACCGTCTCCGGGGACACCGCGACCGCCAAAGACACGAAGGGTCGCGAAACGACCGGTCCCACGCCGTTCACGGTCGACCGGTTCCTCGGCCCGCGCTCCGGCCTGATGCGCCTCCTCGGCTCGCTGCGGCAGCCGAAAACCGAAATCCGCGAGACGATCCAGCACGTCGACGGCTACCGCGTCGGCGGAACCGTGCCCCAGTCCGTCGCGACGTCGCTGGTGCCGCAGATCCACTCCGACGTGAACGTGAAGATCTGGGTCACCGTCGCCGAACCGCACCGCTTCGCGCGGATGTGGCTGCAGGTGCCGCCAGCGACGAACCACGACAGCCCGGTGATGTACGAGGTCCTGTTGACGGACCAGCAGCCCTAACAGCTGCCGTCACGAGCGGCTGTGGTGATGAGGTAGGCCGTTGCGGCTTTGTCGACACAGGCGTTGCCCTTGAGGAACGCTGCGTGCTGTACGTCGTCGACAGTCAGCAGTGCGGCGTTGAGGTCTTTCGCGAGAGCTACGCCCTGACGGTATGGCGTCGCCGGGTCATGTGTGGTCGAGACGACGAGCGTCTTCGGCAAGCCCGGCGCGGACGGACGGTGGGTTCGAGAAGTCGGCGGTACTGGCCAGGCCGAGCAGGTGTCGAGTTCGCGCGCGTCGGGCGAAGTGCCGGTCAGGAAGGGCGCGGTGGTGAGCATTTGGCGGTGCGCGGCGTCGATGGTCGCGCGGTCCGTGACGCGGTCGTAGTCGACGCAGCGGACGGCGTAGTAGCCGTCGATTGCTCCGCTGTAGTGGCCGTTCTGATCGCGTTGGTAGTAGGCGTCGGCCATCCGGAGCAGCGTTGGGCCGCGGCGCTTGGTCGCGAGTTCTTCCAGCGCCTGCTGCAAGTTCGGCCACTGTGCGCGGGAGTAGAGCGCTGCTTCAGTCGCGGTGACTGCGTCGGGGAAAGACAGTCCGCGGCCAGGTAGCGCAGGGGCTGGCGTGCGAGCGATTCGCTGGAATGCTGCGGTCGCGTCACCGGACAGTGGACAGCTAGGTCGCTTCGCGCACCACTGTGCGAACTGGGTGAAGGCGTCTTGGAAACCGGCGGCCTGGGCGATCAGCGTCTGCGGCAAGTCTTGCGCGGGGTCGATGGCACCGTCGAGGACCATGGCGCGCACCCTGCCGGGGTACGCCTCTGCGTACGCCGAGCCGATCTGCGTGCCGTACGAGTAGCCGAGGTACGTGAGCTTCGCATCGCCGAGCGCGGCGCGAAGCGCATCGAGATCGCGTACGACCTCTCGCGTGCCCACGTGGGCGAGGAACTCCGCGCCGGTCTTCTTGAGGCAGCCTTCTGCGTACCCACCCTCGACACCCGACGCGCGGGCAGCGTCCTGCTCGGCATCGGATCGGCAACCGATGCGTGGCTCGCTCGCATGGACGCCGCGAGGGTCGAAGCCGACCAGGTCGAACTGCTCGGCGAGCTTCCCCGCAGACCGCGCCAGCGTGGCCGCCGCGGTCATCCCCGAACTGCCAGGCCCGCCGGGGTTGAGCACGAGAGAACCGATCCGATGCGCCGGATCGGTGGCCCGATGGCGCAGCAAGCCGATGGAGACCGTCCGGCCGTGTGGGTCCGCGTAGTCCAGCGGCACGGTCAGCCGGGCACAGTCAACCGACTGGTCCGCGTACAGCTCCTTCTCGCCTGCCGTCTGCGCGTACGGCGCACACGGTCCCCAGCCGAGCGCCGTCTGCTGGCTCGCGCAAGCTGTAGCGGCGAGCATCATCGCCACTACAGCTGTCGCGAACCAGCGCAACCTCAGCTGGCCTTACAGCGAGTGCCGTCCGGAGGCGTCGTCCCGTCGATCAGGTACTCGGTGCCCGCCTTGTCGACGCACGCGTTGCCCTGCAGGAACACCGTGTGCTGCGTGCCCTCGAAGGTCAGCAGCGAACCCTTAAGCGCCTTCGCGAGGTTGACGCCCGCCTGGTACGGCGTCGCCGGGTCGTTCGTCGTGGAGATCGTCAGGGTCTTCGGCAGGCCTTCGACCTTCGGCTCGTGGGGCTGCGACGTGTTCGGCACCGGCCAGAACGCGCACGCGTCGCGGGCCGAGCTGGCCTCGCGGCCGTCGTCGAGGAACGGGGCGGCCTTTACGTATTTCTCCTGGCCTTCGAGGATCTGCTTCGGATCGGTGACGCGCGGGTCGTCGACGCAGCGGATCGCGATGAAGGCGTCCTGGGTGGTGCCGTAGCTGCCGTCCGGGTTGCGCTCGTTGTAGATGTCGGCCAGCTTCTCCAGCGTGGTGCCGCGCTGCAGCTTCAGCTCGTTCAGCCCGGTGTTCAGGTACTCCCAGAGATTCTGCTGGTAGAGGGCCTGTATGGCACCGGTCGTCGCGTCGTCGTAGGAGAGTTTGCGGCCGTCGCCGACCGGCACGGGGAAGTCGATCAGCCGGCGCGTGAGGTCTTGGAACTGCTTCGTCGCCGCGGCGGGGTCGTTGCCGAGCGCGCAGTCCTGACGCGCCGCGCACCACTTCGCGAACTCGTTGAACGCGCCGCCGAAGCCCTGGCCCTGCGCGACGAGCGAGTCCTCAGGGCTCTGTGTCGGGTCGACAGCACCGTCGAGGACGAGCGCGCGCACGTTCTTCGGGAAGGTCTCCGCGTACGTGGACCCGATGCGCGTGCCGTACGAGTAGCCGAGGTACGTGAGCTTCTCGTCGCCGAGGACGCTTCGCAGCACGTCCATGTCCTTCACGACGTCGCGTGTACCGACGTGCGCGAGCATGTCGTCGCCGTGCTTCGTCCGCTGTGTGCACTTCGCGGCGAAGTCCTTCTGTTCCGTCTCCTGCTTCGCGACCCCGGCCGGAGACCCGTCAGTCTCAGTGTCGTCGGCACGCTCGGCGTCGCGCTCGGGCCCGGTCAGGCATTTGATCTGCGGTTCGCTGGCGCCGATCCCGCGCGGGTCGAAGCCGACCAGGTCGAACCGGTCGCCGAGATCGGACTTCGACACCTGGTCGATCAAGCCCGCCGCGGCCACCATGCCCGAAGCGCCCGGTCCGCCCGGGTTCACCACGAGCGAACCGATTTTGCCGCCCGAATCGCCCGCGCGATGCCGCAGCACGCCGATGGTGATGGTCCGCCCGTCCGGTTTGTCATAGTTCAGCGGAACGGTGAGCCGTCCGCATTCGATGCCCGGCGCTTTGAAGGCCGACCGCGAGTCGTCCGAGGTCGCGTAGGGTGCACACGCGGACCAGGACATGCTCTGCCCGTAGAACCGCGCCAGTCCGGCGGGCACCGGGCCCACCGGCGCGTGCGATTCGACGGTCGGCGCGGGGGTGGCCTGGCCGGGCTCGGACGAGCACGCCGCGAGCGTGGTCACGAGCAGGCCGGCAGCCGTCAACGCGACTATCGGATGGACTTTCGGGCTGGCGCTGGGATGACGGGACACGGTTTGATCGTGCCATCCGGGTGCGGAACTCGAACGCACCGTCGGCGCGTTGGGCAGTGCGGGTGCGACCGGAGACACATCGACACGAGGAGACCAGGGGTGGCTTTGATCAGCCGGGTGGGCAAGCGGCTCCGCCGGATCATCCAGCGGCCGGGCAGCGTCGAGCTGACCCGCTACGAAGCACTGCTGCCCGCCGTCGAGAAGCTCGAACCGGAGCTGGAGAAGCTCGAGGACGCCGAGCTGACCGAGCGCGCGGGCAAGCTGCGGGACGCCATCGGCGGGGCCGCCTCGTTCACCGACAGCCAGCTGATCGAGATCTGCGCGCTCGGCCGCGAGGCCGCCCGGCGCAAGCTCGGCGAGCGGGCCTTCGACGTGCAGCTGCTCGGCACCATGGGCCTGCTCACCGGCCACGTCGTGCAGATGGAGACCGGTGAAGGCAAGACGCTGGCCGGCGCGCTGGCCGGCGCCGGGTACGCGCTGCGCGGCCGCCGGGTGCACGTGGTCACCGTCAACGACTACCTCGCCCGCCGCGACGCGGAGTGGATGGGCCCGGTGTACGAGCTGCTCGGCGTCACCGTCGGCTGGGTCGAACCGGCGCACTCGAAGGAGGAGCGCAAGGAGGCCTACGGCAAGGAGGTCACCTACGGCGCGGTCGCCGAAATCGGCTTCGACGTGCTGCGCGACCGGCTGGTCACCAGCGCCGACGACCTGGTGCAGAAGGCTCCCGAGGTGGCGATCGTCGACGAGGCCGACTCGGTACTGGTCGACGAGGCGCGCGTGCCGCTGGTCATGGCCGGTTCGATCGACCACAACGACGCCGACGAGGAGGTCGCCAAGATCGTCCGGCGGCTGCGCCTCGGCCTGCACTACGAGACCGACTCCGAGGGCCGCAACGCGTGGCTGACCAGCGCCGGCGCGTCGGTCGTGGAGAAGTCGCTCGGCGGCGTCGACCTGTACGACGAGTCCGGTTCGGACCGGCTCGCCGCGGTGAACGTCGCCCTGCACGCGCACGCCCTGCTCACCCGCGACGTCGACTACCTGGTCCGCGACGGCAAGGTGCAGCTGATCAACGCCGCCCGCGGCCGGGTCGCCGAACTGCAGCGCTGGCCGGACGGCCTCCAGGCCGCGGTCGAGGCGAAGGAGCAGGTCACCGCCACCGACCGGGGCGAAATCCTCGACTCGATCACCGTGCAGGCGCTGCTCGCGCGCTACCCCGAGGTCGCGGGCATGACCGGTACCGCGGTGGCGGTCGCCGAGCAGCTGCGCGAGTTCTACAAGCTCGAGGTCGCGGTGATCCCGCCGAACACCCCGAACGTCCGCGAGGACCTGCAGGACCGCGTCTTCGCCTCGCCGTCGCAGAAACTGCGCGCGATCGAGGAGGAGATCCGCACGGTGCACGAGACCGGGCGGCCGATCCTCGTCGGCACCCAGGACGTCGCCGAGTCCGAGGAGCTGGCCGAGAAGCTGGCGAAGGTCGAGCTGCCGTGCGTCGTGCTGAACGCGCGCAACGACGCCGAAGAGGCCGCGATCATCGCCGAGGCGGGCAAGAAGGGCGCGGTCACCGTGTCCACCCAGATGGCGGGCCGCGGTACCGACATCCGGCTCGGCGGCAGCGACGGCGCGACCCGCGAAGAGGTCGCCGAGCTGGGCGGCCTGCACGTCATCGGCACCGCGCGGTATCCGTCGAGCCGCCTCGACGGGCAGCTGCGCGGCCGGTCCGGACGCCAGGGCGACCCGGGCAGCGCGATCTTCTTCGCGAGTCTCAACGACGACCTCGTGCTGTCGAACGCGCCGGATCTGCCGGACGGCATCGACGCGGACACCGAGACCGGCGAGATCACCGACCCGGCCGCGCACCGGCAGCTCAACCACGCCCAGCGCGTCGCCGAGGGCGTCGACCTGGAGATCCACCGCAACACCTGGCGCTACACCCGGCTGATCGAGCGGCAGCGCGCGGAGCTGCTGGAACACCGCGACAAGGTGCTGCACACCGGGCTCGCGGCCGAGGAGCTGGAGAAGGCGCAGCCGGAGAAGTTCGCCGAGCTGAAGGAGAAGCTGGACGACGCCGACCGGCTCGAGCAGGTGTGCCGCGAGGTCCGGCTGTTCCACCTCGACCAGCTGTGGTCGGACCACCTGGCGTATCTCACCGACGTGCGCGAGAGCATCCACCTGCGCGCGCTGGCCCGCGAGACGCCGCTGGACGAGTTCCACCGCGCGGCGATCCCGGAGTTCCACAAGATCATCGCCGAGTCCGCCGCGCGGTCGGCGAAGACGCTGGAGGAAGCCGAGATCACCGACAACGGCCTCGATCTCGCCGAGGTCGGCGTGCGGCGGGCGAACACGACGTGGACGTATCTGGTGCACGACAACCCGTTCGACTCGGACTTCGAGCAGACGGTCAAGAAGGTGCGCAGCATGATGCGGATGAAGAAGTCCTGATTCCTTCTTCCGGAGGGCCCCTCGCCGCGGGTGAGGGGCCCTTCGCCGTTCCCTGGCTCACCTCCGCGTAGTTTCTGTCGGTGCGGTGGGACAGAATGGCGGCATGCCGCAACTGCGCATCGCACTGGCCCAGGTCAACACCACCGTCGGCGACATCGACGGGAACACCGCGCTCACCGTCGAGTGGACCCGCAAGGCCGCCGAGGCGGGCGCGCACGTCGTCGTGTTCCCGGAGATGTCCCAGACCGGCTACCCGGTCGAGGACCTCACGCTCCGGCGCACGTTCGCCGACGCGTCCCGCCGCTCGGTGACCGAACTGGCGCGCCGGCTCGACGAGGCAGGCTGCGGCGACGTGCTCGCGTACGTCGGCTACCTCGACCACGACGAGATCGGCCCGCGCGACGCCGCGGCGGCGCTGTACCGCGGCGAGGTCGTGGCCCGGCAGTTCAAGCACCACCTGCCGAACTACGGCGTGTTCGACGAGCACCGGTATTTCAAGCCGGGCACCGAACTCGAGGTGCTGCGGCTGCACGGCGTCGACATCGGCATGGTGATCTGCGAGGACATCTGGCAGGACGGCGGGCCGATCTCCGCGCTGGGCAAGGCCGGGGTCGACCTGGTGGTCGCGCCGAACGCGTCGCCGTACGAGCGGTCGAAGGACGAACAGCGGCTGCCGCTGATCGCCCGGCGCGCGGCCGAGGCGGGGGCGCCGCTCGTGTACACGAACCAGGTCGGCGGACAGGACGATCTGGTCTTCGACGGCGACTCGCTGGTGGTCGGCGCGGACGGGACGCTGCTCGCACGGGCGCCGCAGTTCGTGGAGCACCTGCTGGTGCTGGACTTGGACCTGCCTGTTGCGAGCGCTGCCGCCACCGGCTCTTTCGACGGGCTGGAAGTGCACCGGCGGGTTTTGAACGACTCGCCGGTGGTCGAGTACGCGCCGCTGGTCGTTCCGACGATCAGCGAACCGCTGTCGGACGAGGCCGAGGTGTGGTCGGCGCTGGTCGTCGGGCTGCGCGACTACGTGCACAAGAACGGCTTCTCGACGGTCACGTTCGGCTTCTCCGGCGGAATCGACTCAGCGGTCTGCGCGGCACTCGCCGCGGACGCCCTCGGCGGGGACAACGTGTACGGGGTTTCGATGCCGTCGAAGTACTCGTCCTCGCACTCGAAGGACGACGCCTCCGACTTGGCGGAGCGGATCGGTGCGCACTACCGGGTCGAGCCGATCGGCGAGATGGTCGATATTTATGTCAACCAGCTGCAGCTGACCGGACTCGCCGAGGAGAACATCCAGGCGCGGGTGCGCGGGATGCTGCTGATGGCGCTGTCCAATTTGGACGGACACCTCGTGCTGGCGACAGGCAACAAGACCGAACTGGCCGTCGGCTACTCGACCATCTACGGCGACGCGGTCGGGGCGTTCGCGCCGATCAAGGATTTGTTCAAGACGCACGTGTGGCAGCTGGCGCGGTGGCGGAACGAGGAAGCGGCCAAACGCGGGGAAACGCCGCCGATCCCGGAAAACTCGATCACGAAGCCGCCGTCGGCGGAGCTGCGCCCGGACCAGAAGGACTCCGATTCGCTGCCGGACTACGAACTGCTGGACGACGTGCTGGACGACTACGTCGAGAACGACCGCGGGTACGCCGACCTGATCGAGGCCGGGTTCGACCCGGAGACGATCGACCGGGTCGTGCGGATGGTCGACCGGGCCGAGTACAAGCGGCGGCAGTACCCGCCGGGCACGAAGATCACGTTCAAGGCGTTCGGGCGGGATCGGCGGCTTCCGATGACCAACGGGTGGCGGGAACGGAAGTCCTGATCGCGGGGTTTGGGCTCGGCTGGGCTGGGTTCGGGGGCGGCTGGCTGGAGAAGTCGGCTGGTTTGGGTTTTGAGGCGGTCGGGTTGCCGGACGTGGTGGGCTGAGATGCCTGGCGGGAGCCCGCAGGGGTGGTCGGCTTCGGTCGGCCGCTGCTAACTCCGGCTGCGGCTGGCCGCGCTTAGCCGCGGCGGGCTGCGGCGGGCTGCGGCGGGCTGCGGCGGGCTGCGGCGGGCTGCGGCGGGCTGCGGACGCAGGCTCGGCCGAGCGAGGTTTAGAGGCGGTCGGCCAGGCCAGCCGGTCGGAATGCCGGACATGGTCGGCAGAATTGCCCAGCGGAAGTCGACCGGGTTGACCGGACACGGCTCCAGGGTCGTGTCGTTTTCTCGCCAGTTTCTGTCGGTGGCGGGTCGTACGCTGGGCGGTATGACGGTTGGGTACACGGTGTTCGACACCCCGATCGGGGCGTGCGGCCTCGCTTGGCGGGATGGTGCGGTGATCGGGACCGCGCTGCCGGGGAGCACGGCTGACCGGACGCGCGCGCACCTCGCGACCCGTTTTCCGGACGCGGCGGAATCGCCGGTGCCGGAAGAACTGCGCGTGGTGGTGGACGATGTCGTCGCGCTGCTGTCGGGTGAAGCTCGCGATTTGCGTGCGGCACCGTTGGATTACCGGGATGTGCCGGAATTCAACCGGCGCGCGTACGACGTCGCGCGGGCTATTCCGCCGGGGAAGGTGCTGACGTACGGGGACATCGCGCATCAGCTGGGTGCGCCGGGTTCCGCGCAGGCCGTCGGGCAGGCGATGGGGAGCAATCCGTTTCCGATCATCGTGCCGTGCCACCGGGTTTTGGGCGCGGGCAAGAACACCGGCGGGTTTTCGGCGCCGGGAGGAGTCGAGACGAAACGGCGGATGCTGGTGATCGAAGGGGCGTTCCCGGAGGAGCCGACGCTGTTCTGACGGGTCGGCTTCGGGACGGTCTGTATCGGGTTGCGGGCTGGCTGGCGCGTTCATGCTTGCTGGGGTGATGAGCGGCAGTCAGCTTGGTTCGGGGATTGGTGCGCTCGGCCGGAATCCAGCCACACCCCCAGTGCGGCAGGATCCCAACCGAGTGCACCGTCTTGCCGGGCGAAGGCCGCAAGCTGCCGAAGCTGTCCGGTCGGCGGTTCGCTAGTCCGGCCGACCATGGGCGGTCAGCCGACCGGCCCGGCTTCGCTGGCAAGCTAGCCCAATCCGCCTGCGCGCCGACTGAACCAGCTGGCCGCAGCAGCCCGACTCAACTTTGGCTGGGCTCAGCTAGCCGACCGGGCCGCCTTCCTAGCCAGCCCCGCCCACGCTCCACCGCATCGACCAACCAACTGGCCGCAGCAAGCCCGAGCCAGCTTTGACTAGGATCAGCCAGCCAACTGGCCCGCCTTTCCTAGCCAGCCAACCCGCCCGCACCGCACCGCACCGCACCGCACCGCACCGCACCGCACCGACCAGTCGATCGCACCAACTGGCCGCGGCGAAAGGCCTGCCCGGCTTTGATCGGGCTCGGTCAGCCGATCGGTCTGCCTGGGCGCAGCCAGCCGCATCCGCCTAGAGGCGGCCAGGAGCTGCATCCGGATGGGGCCAGCCAGGCCTGTTCTTCGCCGGTGGGGTCCAGCCAGCCTTGCTCCTCCCCGTGGAAAGAACCATCCAGCCCCGCCCCTCACCCATGGAAAGAACCAGCCTGTTCCCACCTGCCTCGTTTAGCCGAGGCCGTTCGCCGAGCGGTCGGCTCGGCGTGGAAGTCCGTTCATTCCGCGGGTTTCCACGGCTTCAGCCAGCTCGTTTCCGGCCAGCCCTCGACTGCGGCCAGCAGGGGCATCGCCGTGGCGCCGTCCAGGGATTCGCGGATGATGTCCGCGTGGCCGGCGTGCCGGGCGGTTTCTTCGATCAGGTGCAGCAGCACCCAGCGGACCGACCAGGCCGACGCGTCGTCCGGGAACCAGGGCACGTCTTTCGGGATCGGGACCTCCTGGTTGAGGTCCGCGATGCCGGCGATGACCTCTTCGGTGCGCGCGGCGACCTGGTCGTAGGCGGCGAGGACCGACTCCAGCGTCTCGTCGGGGCCGAGCCGGTAGTTTTCCTGGTAGTCCGCCATGCTTTCGGCGAACGGCTTCTGCGGGATGCGCAGCACCCGGTCGATCCAGCCGCTTTCGGTGGATGACACGTGCTTCACCAGTCCGCCGACGCTCAGGGTGCTCGCGCTCGGCACGGCGCGCGCCTGGTGGTCCGTCAGGCCGTAGGTGGCTGCCTTCATCGCTTGGCGCTGCTGGGTCAGGAAACCGAGCAAACCGTCGCGCTCGTCGGGGGTCAGGGAGAGTTTGTCAGGCATGGTGGCCTCACTTCCGGTGTCTGGTGCTCCGCAGCATCGCACCCGCCACCGACATTTTCCGGCCGCTGACCGGAACGGGAGTCTGCACGACGTACGCGCCGCCGATCACGATCTCCACCGCGTGCACCACCAGCTGGATCCGGGTGAACAGGCCCTCCAGATGCCCGGCCACCGTCGAGATCACCACCAGCACCCACGCGATCAGCACGACCGCCAAGCCGCCGACCGCCCAGGCTCGCCAGCCGGACGGCCACCAGAACACCAGGCTCAGCGCGCCGAGGGCGAAGGCCGCGTTCAGGAGGTTCGGCGTCACGACCGTCTCCGGGACGCCGGCGTACACCATCAGCACGATCCCGAACGCCGAGACCGAAACCGACGTCAGCCTGCCGGTCCAATGCACTGGGGCCAGGCGCATCAGGGTCGGGCCGGTGAGGAAGAAGGCCAGGCCGCCGATGCCGGTCGCGAGCTGGAAGACCGGTTGCGCGTAGAACAAATCCCAGACCGGCTGGTCGGTCAGCGACACCCCGGTCGGCACGAAGAACTCCAGCAGCCACGCGGAATACCCCGCCAAACCCAGTCCGAGCAGGACTATCGAAGCCACCCGCGCAGCATGCACTTGCCCACCCTAAGCGAATCTCTGCGACGAAGTGCCGGATGGTGTCACACCCGTGACTTACCGGATGTTCCGGACACCATCCGCTACCACGAACTCACTCACCGAATCCCTGGGGAGATTACCGGATCGCGGTTGGCAGACGGCCAATACCACCCCTGAAAACGGGGGTGGACGTGGGCGGGCGGGCATCGGGGGAGGCCAGGGCGGCGGGGCTAGGCGGCGGGATCGCGGACTGGACGGACGCGCACGGGAGTGGTTGGGCGCGCGTGCAGGCCGGGTGGAGCGGGGCGGGCAGCGGCGGGCGGCAGGAGGAGGCGGTGGGGGGATGCCCGAAGTTAAAGGCAGACGGCCCGCGACCAGCCTGAGCCACGGCAGGGGTCGGCGGCGGGGAGTGTCTGCGGTTGCCGACATTCCAGAGTCGGCAACCGCAGGCGTACGCGGCGCACTGTCTGCAGTTGCCGACACCGCTCAGCACCGGCCCAGCATGGCCCGGCGAGAGCGGCTCAGCACAAAACCAGAACCGTCACCCCTGCGGGCGGACGAACGGGAACAGCACCGTCTGCCGGATCGAAGTCCCGCTCAGCATCATCAGCAGGCGGTCCACTCCGAGGCCCAGTCCGCCAGTCGGGGGCATTCCGTGTTCCAGTGCCAGCAGGAAGTCCTCGTCCAGTTCCATCGCCTCGACGTCGCCGCTCGCCGCGCGCAGGGACTGGGCTTCCAGGCGGCGGCGTTGTTCGAGCGGGTCCGTCAGCTCCGTGTACGCGGTTCCGACTTCCGAGCCGAAGGCGATCAGGTCCCATCGTTCCGCCAAGAGCGGGTCTTGCCGGTGCTGGCGGGTCAGCGGGGAGACCTCGGTCGGGTAGTCCGTGTAGAACGTCGGCAGGACCGTTGAGCCTTCCACCAAATGCTCGTGCGCTTTCAGGACCAGGTCGCCGGGGCCGGCTTCCTCCGACACCGGGACGCCGGCGGCCGTGCACAGCTTGCGCAACGTGGCTATTGGTGTGCGTGAGTCGATTTCCTCGCCCAAGGCCTCCGAGACGGCTTGGTGCACCGGGATCACGGGCCAGTCGCCGGAGATGTCGTGTTCGACGAGGTGGCCGTTGGCGTCGGGGCGTCGCACGATCTGTGCGCCGTACGCGGCTTCGGCGGCGTACTGGATCAGGTCGCGCATCAGGTGGCGCATGGAGTTGTAGTCCGCGTACGCCTGGTACGCCTCCAGCATCGTGAACTCCGGGTTGTGCGTCGCGTCCACGCCCTCGTTGCGGAAGTTCCGGTTCAGTTCGAAGACCCGCTCGACGCCGGCCACGCACAGCCGCTTCAGGTACAGCTCAGGAGCGATCCGCAGGTACATCCGCATGTCGTAGGCGTTGATGTGCGTGACGAACGGGCGGGCGTTGGCGCCGCCGTGGATGGTTTGCAGCATGGGGGTTTCGACTTCGAGGAAGTCGCCCTGGTGCAGGCGTTCGCGGACGGCGCGGACGACCGTCGAGCGCAGGCGCAGCATGTTCGCGGAGTCCGGGTTGACCGCCAGGTCCAGGTAGCGCTGGCGCACCCGCGTCTCCGGGTCGGTGAGGCCTTTTCGCTTGTCCGGCAACGGGTGCAGGCACTTCGCGGTGACGGTCCACTCGTCCACCAGCACGGACAGCTCGCCCCGTCGAGAGGTGATGACCTCGCCGCTCACGCCGACGTGGTCGCCGAGGTCGACGCCGGTGCGCCAGCCGCTCAGGTCGAGCACCTTCGCGTCGAGCATCAGCTGCAGTTCGCCGGAGAAGTCCTTGATCCGCGCGAAACACAGGCCGCCGAGGGTGCGCAGGGCGAGCACCCGACCGGCCACTCGCACGCGTTTTCCGGTGTGAGAGTCCGGTTCCAGTCCGGAAAACGCGTGCACGACGTCGCCGAGGTGGTCTTCCCGGGAGAAGCCGACGGGATACGGGTCCACGCCGAGTTCCCGCAGTTTGTCCACTTTGGCCACCCGCACGCGCACCTGTTCCGGCCGCCGCTTGGCCCGCGGCACGACCTGCGCCGCTTCCTCGTCGATCCGCCGGACCTGCTCGACGAACTCCTCCCCCACGTTCTCCAGCCGCAGCGACCGCGCGCGGCCGGTGGGCACGAAGCCCTCCAGCGCGCCCGCGACGATGCCGACCCGCGGGAGCCGCCGTGCCGAGGAGTAGCAGAGGAACCGCGGTTCCCAGTCCGGGCCGTACTTGGCGTTGGACCGGTACAGCGATTCCAGCTGGAAGAACCGCGACGCAAGGCCGAGCACTGCCCGCCAGGCGCGCAGCACCGGGCCGGCGCCGATGCGCTCGCCTTCGGAAAACACTGCGCGGAACATCGCGAAGTTCAGCGAGATCCGCTGTGCGCCGACGTGCTGGGCGGCCGCGACGACTTCGGCGACCATGAATTCGTTGAGCCCGTTCTCGGCATCCCGGTCACGGCGCATCAGGTCGAGCGAGAGCCCCCGACGGCCCCACGGCACGAACGACAGCAGGCCGCGCAGTTCGCCGCGCGCGTCGTACGCCTCGACCATCACGCTGCGGCCGTCGCTCGGGTCGCCGAGACGGCCGAGAGCCATCGAGAAGCCGCGCTCGGTCTCGTCGACGCGCCACTGCTGCGCACGGGCCAGCAGTTGCACCATCTCGTCTTCGGGGATTTCGCTGTGCCGCCGGACCTGCGCGGTGTACCCGGCGCGCTGGATCCGCTTCACCGCCTGTCGCACAGACTTCCGCTCAGGGCCGGTGAGAGAGAACTCTCGGACGTCGAGGACCGCTTCGTCGCCGATCTGCAGCGCGCGCAGCCCTGCCGCGGCGTAGGCCTTCGCGCCCTTCTCGCTCGCGCCGAGCACGCCTGGCGTCCAGCCGTACGTACGCGCTTCGTGGAGCCACGCCTGCACCGCGTCCGGCCACGCGTCCGGGTCGCCGATCGGGTCCGCGCTCGCCACTGTGGTGCCAGCGAGCACGCGGTACGTGACCGCGGCGCGGCCGTTGGGCGCGAACATGACGCTCTTGTCGCGACGCGTCGCGAAGTAGCCGAGAGAGTCGTCTTCGCCGTACTCCCCCAGCAGACGGCGCAACTGGAGTTCTTCGTCGTCTGTCCGAATGCGACGGCTGCGTACGCCGCGGAAGAGCGTGTACAGCGCGGCCGTGGACACGAAGGTCGCGCCGAGGTCGAGGATCACGTCGATCCACGCCGGGCCTTCTCCGACGCCGATCCGGCGCAGCTGCAGGTTCTCGCCGGTGGCGTGGTTGACCACCCAGGCGAACCGCTCCCACGTGTCGCCGAGACTGCCCGGGAATACCTCGGTGAGCGCCCAGCCGAGCACAATCACCCCGAGGAACCCGCCGAACAGCACGGAAAGCCCGTTCCACCAGGCGCCGGGGGCGAGCCGCGCGGGGAACGCCGGCCGCAGCGACAGCAGGAACACGATCAGCAGGATCGAGATCACGTCGGCCACCGCGAGCGCGCCGACCTGTGTCGGGATGTGCCGCATCTGCCGGGCGTTGAGGGTGAGCAGGTCGGGAGCCCAGAGCAGCAGCGCCTGCAGGACCAGCGTGGTGATCAGCCCGGCGACCTGGAACAGCACGAGCACGTACAGCGCGGCCTTCTTGCGCCTGCGCAGCGCCGCGCCGAGCACGACCAGCAGCAGCACGATCACCAGGCTCGAACTGGTCGGCACGCTCAGCACGCCGAACGCCATGTCGACGCCGTTCAGCAGGTGCCCGTGACGGCCGCCGGTGAGCAGCAGCACGACCGAGAAAATCGCCGCCAGCTGCACGACAGTGGCCACGAGACCGCCGGCGCGGGCCTTCCAGCCAAGGACGCGCGGGCGGGCGCTCACTGGGGTTCCCATTGGAGCCTTTCTGTGCGGCGCAGCCGCTCCGTTGAGGGAGGTGGTGGGGCGGCAGCAGGGCTTTCTTGCGGCGCGGCACTCCGTCGAGGCGCCGGACTTTCTCACCACCGGGCGCATATCGGCCCGGTGCCTATCAAGACGTCACAGGAGGCAAAACGGTTGTCGCTACCCGGCCGTGTGAAGCTGGTCGCACGACCTTGGGACCCTCCCGCGCGCGTGTCAGGCTGTGTCCGGTACTGACTCCACGACCCGGGGACCTCCGCGAGGCCTCGAGGGAAGGACGGTCGACGACGATGTCTGCCCAGTCTGCCCAACCCGACGGCGCCGCCGGCGAGGTGGCCGCCCCTTACGGAACCGGCCCGGCTAGCAACGCCGGCCCGAGCAAGCCGCGAAAAGTCCGGATTCATCATCTGCGCGAGCTGAAGGACCGCGGCGAACCGTGGCCGATGCTCACCGCTTACGACATGTATACCGCCGAGCTGTTCGACGAAGCAGGCATCCCCGTGCTGCTGGTCGGCGACTCCGCGGCGAACAACGTGTTCGGCTACGACACCTCGCTGCCGGTCACGGTGGACGAGCTGCTTCCGCTGGTCCGCTCGGTCACCAGGGCGGCGAAACGCGCGCTCGTGGTGGCTGACCTGCCGTTCGGCTCCTATCAGCTGTCCCCGGAGCAGGCGCTGGCCACGTCCGTCCGGTTCATGAAGGAGGGCCGCGCGCACGCCGTCAAGCTTGAAGGCGGGCACCGGTTCGCGCCGCACGTCGAGGCGCTCACCTCGGCTGGCATCCCGGTCATGGGCCACATCGGGTTCACTCCGCAGAGTGAACACAACCTCGGCGGCTACCGGGTGCAGGGGCGCGGCGAAGCGGCGGAGAAGCTGCTCGCCGACGCGCTGGCCCTGCAGGAAGCCGGCGCCTTCGCGGTCGTGATGGAGATGGTGCCCGCCGAAGCGGCGAAGCGCGTCACGCACGAGCTGAAGATCCCGACGGTCGGCATCGGCGCCGGTCCGGACTGCGACGCACAGGTGCTGGTCTGGCAGGACATGGCCGGGCTGCGCCGCGGCAAGGCGCCGCGGTTCGTGAAGCGGTACGCCGACGTCGCCGGGGTGCTGCAGAGTGCCGCGACGGCGTTCGCCGAGGACGTCCGGCGCGGCGAGTTCCCCGCGCCCGAGCACGCGTTCCACTGAGCTGTCTCGTGAGTGCCGGTGCGAACCGGCACTCACGAGCGGCGGAACCGCTCGGCCAGCTCCGGATCGTTCTCCCACCACAGCCCCTTCGCCGGTGCCTCGCCTGCCGCCGCCTCCTCGTCCAGCTTCCGGTCGAGCCGTTTCGCCCGTTTCTCGTCGTCGCGCGCCCAGCGGAGGAACAGCGCGCCGACGAACGGCAGGCCGGCGACGTCGCCGCCGATCCACAGCACGCCCGCGCCGATGATCTGGTCGGTCCGGCGGTCCGGTCCCCAGTCGCGGTGCACCGCGTCGTAGTGCGCGGGCGCGAGCAGCGGGCCGAGCCACAGCACGAGGCCGAGCGCGCCGTCGAAGACCACTTCGGCGAACGAGATCCACACCGACACCAGGTGCGAGCCGCCGCGTGGCGTCGGGTCTAGCTGCACACGGCTGTAGAAGTAGAGGAAGCCGGCGAGTACAAGCGCTACGCGCACGAAGCCGCCGACGACCGCTGAGTCGAGCGAAAGCTCGTACAGCGGCGTGAGGTAGATGAGCAGGAACGGCGCGATCAGCACCACGGTGACTGCCAGCGGGAAAGTGATGAACTGCGCGAAGGGGCCACGGCCGTGCGTACGCAACCATGCGGCGAGCCTGGGCGGCGCGGTGCGCATCAGGAGCGTCACCGGCGCGCCGAGCGCGAGAAGCAGCGGCGTCACCATCAGCAGCACAGTGTTCTGCGTCGCGCGTACCCAGAACAGCGTCGTGTCGTACACCCCTAGGAACGAGCACGTGACAACGACGAGCGTGGCCAGCCCGGCGAGGAACGCTGCAGTCCGCCCGGCCGCCCACTCCTGCCGGCGGGCCGCCGCGACGTAACCGACGCCGAGCGCGAGCGCGACAAGGACGGCCGGGACGTCGAGGGTCCAGGCCGTGAAGAGCGTCGATCCGCTCAGCGGGGGCAGGTCAGGCACGTTTTCGATGCGTTCAGTGTGCACCCGGCGAAATTGCGCTTTACGCCGCCCCCGACACTCCGAAGAAGATCAGGCTGCCAATTCCGGCGACCGCGCAGTAGATGGCGAACGGGGTCAAGGTGCGCGTTTCAAAGTATTTCGTCAGAAAACGGACAGAAATGTAGGACGCCGCGAACGCCACCACGCTGCCGACGAGCGCCGGGCCGAGCGACGGCTTGTTCTCCGGCGTGAACAGCGTCGGCATCTTCAACGCGCCCGCGGCGAGGATCACCGGCGTGGCCAGCAGCCAGGCGAACCGGGCGGCGTCCTCGTGGTCCAGCCCGCGCCGCAGACCGGCCACCATGGTGATGCCGGAACGGCTGATTCCGGGCAGCAGAGCCAAAATCTGTGCCGAACCGATGAGCACGGCCTCCTTCACGCTCAGCTTCGACAGCCGGACGTCGGTGGCCTCGTCGACGGTGACCGCGCGCATCACCATCGTGTCCTCGGCGCTGAAGTCGACGGTCTCCTCCTCGCGCGCGACCGCCTTGGCGGGCTTGCGGGAGAACTTCTCCGCGGCGTAGAGCACACCGCCGTTGAGCGCGAGGAAGATCGCCGACGGCACCGGTTTGCCGAGGATGTCGCGCAGCAGGCTTTCCAACAGCAGCCCGGCGATCCCGACCGGAATCGTGGCGAGGATAAGCAGCCAGGCGAGGCGCTGGTCGGCGGTGCGGACCTCACGGCGGCGGATCGACGTCCACAGCCCGGTGACGATGCGCACCCAGTCGCGCCGGAAGAAGAGGACCAGCGCGATCGCGGTGGCGACGTGCATGGCCACCAGCACCGCGAGATACGGCGAATCCTTTCCGATGCTCAGGTCGCGGCCCCAGCTTCCGCCGACGAGAGCAGGCACCAGGACGCTGTGCCCGAGACTGGACACCGGAAACAATTCCGACACGCCTTGCAAAGCGCCGACGACAATGGACTCGAGGTAGCTGACCGCGGACATTCACGAAGCCTTTCTCGCCGCAGTTCGGGCATTCCCCGAAAAGCTACCGAGGGCCGGGTTAACGCTGAGCAAGCCGGGCGGAAACACTCGGACGCGACACTTTTCCGTCGCCGTTTGTTCACCTTGTTCACATCCGTGAACATCAATCATGTACTTGACCAGTGTTCTCTCGATGTCTTAGCGTGAGCGCACGCCGCATCCGAAGTCATCGAGCCTCGACGAGGAGGGTTGGAATGCGTGTCCGCGACCGAGTTCTGGCAGCCGCTGCCGGAACCGCAGCACTGCTCGCACTCGCCACACCCGCGGCGTCCGCCGGGACAGTCCCGGTCAAGACTTCCGCCGAGCTGAAAGCCGCGCTGGCCTCGGCCAAACCCGGCACCACGATCCAGCTGGCCGAAAACACCACCTACACCGGCAATTTCAAGGCCACCGCCAACGGCACCGAGTCCGGCCGCATCACGCTCGCCGGCCCGCGCAGCGCGGTCGTGCAGGCGTCCGGCGGCCGCACCATCGAACTGACCGGCAGCTACTGGACGCTGTCCGGGTTCACCGTCACCGGCGGCCAGAAGGGCGTGATGGCGCTGGGCGTCAACCACACGCTCGTGGACGGGCTCAAGGTGACCGGCATCGGCCACGAGGGCATCCACTTCCAGCACGGCAGCAGCGACAACGTCGTGCAGAACTCCGAAATCTCCGACACCGGCAAGGAAAACGGCGGCTTCGGCGAGGGCGTCTACTTCGGCTCGGCGAAGAGCAACTGGCCGGACGGGCAGCCCGACCACAGCGACCGCAACAAGGCGATCGGCAACAAGATCGGCCCGAATGTGCGCGCGGAGTCCATCGACGTCAAGGAAGGCACCACCGGCGGCGAACTGCGCGGCAACACCTTCGACGGCACCGGGCAGAGCGGCGAGAACTACGCCGACAGCTGGGTCGACCTGAAGGGCAACGGATACCTGGTCACTGGCAACAAGGGCAGCAAGGTCTTCGTGCACGACGCGACCTACGGGGCGTTCGAGGTCCATGTGCAGCTCGACGGCTGGGGCCGGGACAACACCTTCTCGGACAACACCGCGGACGTGCAGGCGCCGTCGGCCTACGGCTTCTACGTGGTCAAAGCGGCCACTGGGAACAAGGTCTGCGTCAGCAACAAGGTGACGAACGCAGGGAAGGGCTTCGCGAACGTAGCCACGGCATCAGGCTGCTGACCGCGATCACAGACGGGGGCCCGCTCAGCCCGGCGGCGGGGGCGGGCCCCCACCCACCTCCTCGTGAGTGGCAATGCCGGTTCTAACCGGCATTGCCACTCACGACCCCAGGTGTGGTGCAGCCGCCGGCCTTCGGGAAGAGTGTCCGGCATGGACGAGCTTTACCCGCCGGTCCCGGTGCGCGCCGACGGCATGCTGGACGTCGGCGACGGGCACCGGATCTACTGCCAGGAAGCCGGGAACCCGCGGGGGAAACCGGTCGTGGTGCTGCACGGCGGGCCCGGCAGCGGCGTCGCCCCGATGACCCGGCGGCACTTCGACCCCGAGGCGTACCGGATCATCCTCTTCGACCAGCGCGGGGCGGGCCGCAGCACGCCCAACGCCGGCGACGACGATCTGTCGGCGAACACATTGTGGCACTTGGTTTCCGACATGGAGCTGCTGCGCGAACGGCTGAACATCGAACGCTGGCAGCTCTTCGGCGGATCGTGGGGTTCGACGCTGGCCCTGGCGTACGCGGAGACCCACCCGGCACGGGTGTCCGAGATGGTGCTGCGCGGGATTTTCACCGTGCGCCAACGGGAACTGGACTGGCTCTATCGCGGCGGCGCGGCGAATCTCTTCCCGGCGGAGTGGGATGCGTTCCTGGAGCCGCTGGAAAATACGGAAGATCCGCTCGCCGGGTACGCGGAACTGCTCCACTCCCCCGACCGCGCAGTGCGCGAGCGGGCCGCGATCGCGTGGAGCGTCTGGGAAGGCGCGACGGTGGCGCTGCTGCCGCAACAGTCCTTTGTGAACCAATACGCGAACCCGCAGTTCGCGCTGACGTTCGCTCGTCTCGCGGTGCACTACTTCGGGCATGGCGCGTGGCTTGAAGAAGGCCAGCTGATCCGGGACGCGGGGAAGCTCGCCGGGATCCCGGGCGTGCTGGTGCAAGGGCGGTACGACGCGGTGTGCCCGCCGATCACCGCGCATCAGCTGCATCGGGCTTGGCCCGGGTCGGAGCTGAAGCTGGTCGAGGGCGCCGGGCACGCGATCAGCGATCCGGGGGTGATTCCCGCGCTGCGCGAGGCTACGGACGGGTTCCGGTAGCCAGCCCGGCGCGGATCAGGCCGGCGACTTCCTCCGGCGCTTCGAAGTGCACGTCGTGCCCGGTATCCGTCTCCCGTAAGGAAAGCAGCGGGGTGTCGGCGGCCGCGGCGGTGAGCTGTTCGGCGAATTCCTCGCGGTAGCGGGCGAACTCGACGCCGACGTCTTCCGGAAGCATCATCCCGGCTTCGGGCCGCAGCGAGGAAACGACCACGAGCGGGCATTGCGTGGCCCGGTAAGCCGCGATCAGGTCGAGTTCGTCGAACGCCGCGATCAGCGCGCCGAGGTCGGGATCGTCGGAGAGCCGGACCTGCTCGTCGACAAAGGCGCGCAGCACCGGGCCGGTGGGATTCGTGTGCCCGTCGAGGTTGACCGCCAGCGGGCATTCGGGATGCTCCGTGGCCCACAACGCGGCCAGCATGCCGCCGAGCGAATGGCCGACCACCGCGGGCCGGTCGAGGCCGAAATGCCCGATGACGTCGGCGAGATCGGCCAGCGCGCGCTGCCAGTCCCAGGGGCCCGGACGGAAGGTGTACGTGACGATCCGGAATTCGGGCAGCAGCGGGACCAGGTCGTCCCAGTCGTGCCTCGTGCGGCCCCCGCCGCCGTGCAGCAGGACGACCGGCGCGCCAGTGCCGCCATGATCACGCAGATCCATGGCGGCACTGTGCAGGCCGGGCGTCGGTCCCGGCAGCCGGATTAAATCCGGCCGCCGCTGGAGCTGTCGCCGCCGGAAAGCCGTTGTGCCAGGTAAACCGGCACCGTCGACACGATGATCAGCACCGCGGCCACCACGTTGACCACCGGGGCCTGGTTCGGGCGGAACAGGTTGTTGTAGATCCAGATCGGCAGCGTTTCCATGCCGGTGCCGAGGGTGAACGTGGTCACGATGATCTCGTCGAACGACAGCGCGAACGCCAGCAAACCACCCGCCAGCAAAGCGGATCGCAGCATCGGGAAGGTCACCAGGCGGAACGTCGTCATGCCGTCCGCGCCGAGGTCCATCGACGCTTCTTCGAGATTCCCGCCCATCCGGCGCAGCCGGGCGACGACGTTGTTGAACACCACCACGATGCAGAACGTGGCGTGCGCGACGATCGCCGTCATCAGCCCGAGGTCGAGCCCGAAGATCGTCCGGAACGCGTTGTTCAGCGCGATCCCGGTGACGATGCCGGGCAGCGCGATCGGCAGGACCACCAGCAGCGACAGCGAGTTCCGGCCGAAGAACCGGTATTTCTGCAACGCGAACGCGGCCATCGTGCCGAGCACCAAGGCGATCGCGGTCGCCGAAAGACCGGCGATGACGCTGGTCCACAAGGCATGCAGGGCGCCCTCGTTGGTGACCGCGCGGCCCCACCATTCCAGCGTGAAGCTCTTCGGCGGCCAGCCGAACGTGGTGTCCGCGTTGACCGAGTTCAGCAGGACCACCAGCAGCGGGAAGTAAATCACCGCGAATCCGACGCCGAGCGCGGTCCACAGCAGCACCCGGGCGGGTTTCGACATCCGCACGGCGGTCTCCTAGAGGTTGTCCAGCGCACCGGTGCGACGCACCGCGGCCAGGTAGACGAGCATGATCACGACCGGCACTGTCGCCACGGTCGCGGCGAACGGCAGGTTGTTGGCCGCGCCGATGTTGTCGTACACGACGTTTCCGAGCATCTGCGAAGTGCCGCCGACGATCTTCACCGCGATGTAGTCGCCGAGCGACAGCGAGAAGGTGAAGATCGAACCCGCGACGATCGCCGGGAACGTGAGCGGCAGGATCACCGAACGGAACGTGCGGAAGGACTTCGCGCCGAGGTCGCCGGAAGCGTCCACCAGGGACGTCGGCAGCCGTTCGAGGCCCGCGTAGATCGGCAGGATCATGTACGGCAGCCAGAGATACGACAGCGTGATCACGGTCGCGGTGACGCCGTATCCCGGGCCGGACAGGCCGAGCGGGTCCAGCAGCCAGTTGAGCACTCCGTTGCCGGACAACAGGGTCCGCCACGCGTACGCCTTCACCAGGTAGCTCGCCCACAGCGGCGTCATCACCATGATCACCAGCACCCGCTGTGCCTTCGGCGAGGCGAGTTTGGCCATGGCGAAGGCCATCGGGAACGCGATCACCGCGTCGATCACCGTCACCAGCAGCGCGATGCCGACGGTGCGGAACGTGATCGTGCGATAGACCGAATCACTGAAAAGAGTGACGAAGTTGTCGAAGGACCAGTCGGTGACCACCTTGCCGGTGAAGACGTCGGTGGACCAGAAGGCCGTGATGAAGAGGGCGGCGAGCGCGCCGAGGTAGGCCAGGCCGAGCCAGAGCATCGGCGCGGTGAGGAGAAGTCCGAGGCGCAGCTGGGGTTTGCGGTGGAAGAAGGCCGAGATGCGATGGCTCGGCGGGCTCACGGCGGTCATGTCTTAGCGCTTTCGGGTGCGGAAGGGAGAAAAGCCGGGAGCTGCGGGAACATTGGGGAGGGCCCGCAGCCCCCGGCGGGCTCGCGGATGCCGGCGCGGTGGGTACCGGCATCCGCGAGGGTCGATCAGCCCTTGATCTCGGTCCAGGCCCGGGTCCAGTCGCCGTAGTCCTTGCACTTGACGTCCGTGCGGCCGTCGAGGCACTGCGGGATCGGCGTGGTCCAGTACTGGATCTTGGCGGCGTACGCGGCGTCGTTGGCGTGGTAGGTGTCGCACAGCGACTTGTCCTTGAACTCCGCACAGGCCTTGGAGTTCGCCGGGGCCTCACCGAAGTACTCGGCGACCTGGGCGTTCACCTTCGGGCTCGTGATGTAGTCCATCCACTTGTACGCACACGTCTTGTGCTGCGACTTCGCGGACACCATCCAGGTGTCCGACCAGCCGGTGGCACCCTCGCTCGGCACCGTGGCCGCGACCGGCGCGCCCTCGCTCTTCGCGAGGTTCACCGTCACCTGCCAGGCCGTGCCGATCACGCCGTCGCCGCTCTTGAGCGACTGCGTTTCCTTGAGGTAGTCCGACCAGTACTCCTCGACCAGCGGGCGCTGCTTCTTGAGCAGGTCGGTGGCCGCCTTGAACTGCTTGTCGTCCAGTGCGTACGGGTTCTTGATCCCGAGGTCGGGCTGGTGCGCCATCAGGTACAGCGCGGCGTCGGCGATGTAGATCGGCGAGTCATACGCGATGACCTTGCCCTTGAACTGCGACTTCTCGTCGAACATCGGCGACCACGACTTCGGCTCCGGCTGCACCTTGTCGGTGCGGTAGGCCAGGACGTTCGCGCCCCAGCCGTGCGGGATGCCGTAGGCGACGTTGTTGACGCTGTTCCACGACTTGTTCTTGAGGAACGGGTAAATGTCGTTGTAGTTCGGCACGAGCGCGGTGTTGACCGGCTCGACGTCGCCCGAGGCGACCAGCCGCAGCGAGGCGTCGCCGGACGCGGAAACCACGTCGTACTGCCCGGTCTTCATCAGCGTCACGGCCTCGTCCGAGGTGCCGAAGGGCTTGACGTTGACCTTGCACCCGGTCTGCTGTTCGAACGGCGTGACCCAGTTGACCTTCGCGTCGTTCGAGCCGTTTTCCGCGTAACCGGGCCACGCGAGCACGTTCAGCTGGCCTTCCGGCTGGCCGAGCTGCGTCATCGCGTTGAGCTTCGGCGGCGTGAAGCCCTGTGCGCCCGGCGCCGACCCCGCTTTGGAGTCGGAGCCCGAGGTGCCGCAGGCGGCGAGCAGGAGGCTCACGCCGCACAGCCCTGCGAGCAGCGTCTTCCTGTTCTTCATAGCGAGAGAAACCTTCCCGTGAGGAACTAGCCGGCTTCGGGGACCCGGAAACTGTGTTCGCGGCGCCAGCGCAGGCGGACGCGACCGTCGGCGAACTCGGCCGGTTCGCTGGTGTTCTGGCGGACAACGGACAATTGGCCCCCGGCATCGAGCGCGACAGCGTAGCGCACCGTCGATCCGGCATAGACGACATCCGTCACCGAACCGGTCGCGGACGTCTCGCCGGGGCCCGCCGGCGAAGCGAGATCGCCGTCGATGCGGATCTTCTCCGGCCGGATGCTGTACACGCCCGGCTTGCCGATCACCGCCTCCGCGCTACGCCCGCTGAGCAGGTTAGATGTGCCGACAAACCCTGCCACGAAAGCACTTGCCGGGCGTTCGTAGACCTCGACCGGAGTACCGACCTGTTCGATGCGGCCCGCGTTGAACACGGCGATCCGGTCGCTCATGGTGAGCGCCTCGTCCTGATCGTGGGTGACGAAGACGAAGGTGATGCCGACCTCGCGCTGGATCTGCTTGAGCTCGACCTGCATGGCCTGGCGCAGCTTCAGGTCGAGTGCGCCGAGCGGTTCATCCAAAAGCAACACTTTCGGGTGATTTACCAGAGCGCGGGCGAGCGCCACCCGCTGCCGCTGCCCGCCGGACATCTGCGCGGGCTTGCGGTCGCCGAAGTCCTCCAGCCGCACCGTGCGCAGCGCTTCCTTCGCGCGGTCGCGGCGTTCGGCTTTCGCGACCCGCTTGACCTTCAGGCCGTACTCCACGTTCTGCTGCACCGTCATGTGCGGGAAGAGCGCGTAGTCCTGGAAGACCGTGTTGACGTCGCGGTCGAACGGAGCCAATTGGCTCACGTCCTTGCCTTCGAGTTCGATCGTGCCCGCGGTGGGCAGTTCGAAGCCGGCGATCATCCGCAGCACGGTGGTCTTGCCGGAACCGGACGGGCCGAGCATCGAGAAGAACTCGCCGGGCGGGATGTCGAGGTCGACCCCGTCCACGGCGCGCACCTTGTCGAAGTGCTTTTCCAGGCCGGTGAGCCGGATCGCGGGCTGCGCCGATTGCGGGCGCCTTCCCTGCGGCCGGGTCTCGGCGGGGGCTTGATGGGGCATGACGGGCCTTCCCATGGATCTGGTCACGACGGCTACAGCGCACTCATCACGTGCTTGACGCGGGTGTAGTCCTCGAGGCCGTACAGCGAGAGGTCCTTGCCGTAGCCGGACCGCTTGAACCCGCCGTGCGGCATCTCGGCCACGAGCGGAATGTGCGTGTTGATCCACACGCACCCGAAGTCGAGCTTCGCCGAGAACCGCATGGCGCGCTGGTGGTCCTTGGTCCACACCGAGGACGCCAGGCCGTAGGGAACGCCGTTGGCGTGCTTGAGCGCTTCGTCGTCCTCGGTGAACCGCTGCACCGTGATGACCGGGCCGAAGACCTCGTTCTGAGTGATCTCGTCGTCCTGGCGGACGCCGGAAACCACGGTGGCCTCGTAGAAATAGCCCTCGTCGCCGGAGCGCCGTCCTCCACAGTGGACAGTGGCGTGCTCCGGCAGCCGGTCGATGAAGCCGGCGACCTTTTCCAGCTGTGCGGCGTTGTTGAGCGGGCCGAAGGCGACGTCGTCGCCGGTGCCGGTCTTGTTCGCCTCGGCCTGGCGGGTGAGCGCGTTGACGAAAGTGTCGTGGACGTCGTCGTGCACCAGCACGCGCGTGGCCGCGGTGCAGTCCTGGCCGGCGTTGAAATACCCCGCCGCGGCAATGGCTTCGGCGGCGGCTTCGAGATCGGCGTCCGGGAACACGATCACCGGGGCCTTGCCGCCCAGTTCGAGGTGCACGCGCTTGACGTCGTGCGCGGCCGAACCGGCGACCTCGATGCCCGCCCGCACCGAGCCGGTGATCGACACCATCGCCGGAATGTCGTGCTCTACCAACGCCCGTCCGGTGTCGCGGTCGCCGCAGATCACGTTGAACACGCCCGCGGGCAGGTGCTCGCCGAAGATCTCGGCGAGCAGCAGCGTGGAGGCAGGCGTGGTGTCGGACGGCTTGAGCACGATGGTGTTGCCCGCGGCGAGCGCCGGCGCGATCTTCCAGATCGCCATCATCAGCGGGTAATTCCAGGGCGTCACCTGCGCGCAGACGCCGACTGGCTCGCGGCGGACGAACGACGTGTGGCCTTCCATGTACTCGCCGGCCGAACGGCCTTCGAGCACGCGCGCGGCACCGGCGAAGAAGCGCACCTGGTCGATGACCGCGGGCAGCTCCTCTTCCATGGTGAGCGCGAACGGCTTGCCGGTGTCCTGCGCTTCGACGCGGATGATCTCCTCGCCGCGCGCCTCGAGCGCGTCAGCGATCTTCAGCAGTGCCAACTGCCGTTGCGCCGGGGTGGTCTCGCGCCAGCTTTCGAACGCTTCCGCGGCGACCTTGAGCGCGCGGTCCACGTCCTCGGCGCCGGCCACCGGCGCGGTGCAGTATGCACGTCCAGTAACCGGGTCGACGATTTCGGCGACCTTTCCGGACAGCGAGTCGACGTAGGTCCCGCCGACGTAGTGCTTCAACTCCTGCACGCGTGCGCCTCCTGACTCTCCGTGGCAGGATGAAACATATAACTCCATATTTCATATGACAAGGCCCTGGGGCAGGATTGGCTCCAACGGATGCCGAGACGGGTGGACCCACGATGCGCAAGGAGATGTCGAACAGCGCACGACTGGCGATGTTCGCCCCGCTGGAACAGGTGGGGCGCGCGGAGGCGGTCGCGGCGCGGCTGTTCGACGCCATCACGCTCGGTCTCCTCGACGACGCGGAGCAGTTGCCGAGCGAGGCCGAACTCGCCGCCCAGTTCCGCGTCTCCACGGTCACCGTGCGCGAGGCGCTCGCGGTGCTGCGGCAGCAGGGCCTTGTCGAAACGCGGCGCGGCCGCGGCGGCGGCAGCTTCGTGCGCACCCCGGACTGGCCCGCGCAGAGTTCGTGGGCCGAACGCCTGCGATTGGTCTCAATGGCTGAACTTCGCGACTTCGGCGACCACTACCTCGCCGTCGCGGGCTCGGCCGCGAAACTCGCCGCGGAACGCAGCACTCCCGAAGATCTCGAACGGCTGCGGCTAACCGCGGAAGACCTCCTCGGCGCGAGCGGCCCCGACGCGACCCGCGCGGAACGGCACTTCCACCTCGAAGTCGCCGCCGCCGCACAGTCCCCGCGGCTCACCAACCAGGAAGTTCAGCTGCAGAGCGAACACGGCGTATTGCTCTGGGCGCCCCTCGGCGACAAGGAAACCTGCCGCGGGTCTTACGCTGAGCACCAGGCGATCGTCTCCGCGATCGCCTCGGCCGACGGCGATCGGGCGCGCGCCTTGACCGAAGAGCACCTGCTGGGCGCGCTTGATCGGCTCGCAGATCTGCACCTGACCCTCGAAACGCCGTAAGCTCCGATGACCCGCATCACGAGGTGAGCATCGTGACCGATACCCGCACGCTGACCGGCGAAGAGGTAGTGACCCAGGTTTCCGCCCTCGTCGAGGAGATTTTCGCGCGCCTGAAACCAGTTCTGGCCGCCGCGGAAACGCTGCTCGGCGAAACCGCCGACCTCTCGGCCGAAGCGCTGCACGCGATCCGGCCGCAGGTCATCGAGGCGCTCGGCGGCCTCGTGGTCGGCGCGGGCTTCGTGAGCGCGCCGAATGTCCTTGCCGATCAAGAACTCGGCTTCGAGTGGTGGACGTCGTGCCGCACCGACGACGGTTCGCCGGAACAGCTGTTCATCAGCCTCGATCCGGAGAGCCCCAATTTCCTTGACTACACGCGGCAATCGTGGTTCACCGTCCCGCGCGACAGCGGGCGGCGGCATGTCAATGGGCCGTACGTGGACTATTTGTGCACCGACGAGTACACGCTCACCTTCACCATTCCTGTCACGCGCGGTGAGGAATTCGCCGGAGTCGTTGGTGCGGACGTGTATGTGCGCGAGTTCGAGCGCACGGTGAGTCGCCGGCTGCGCGCGCTCGGCCGGACGGCCGCGTTGCTCAACGCGCAGGGGCGGGTGATCGTGTCGAACAGCGCGCGGAAGGCGACCGGGTCGCTGGTGCGCGAGATCGACGTGCCGGCCTGGTGGGCGTCGGGGGCGGAACCGTATACGGCTCCGGGCGGGATGACGTTGCGGCGCTGCGGGGATTCGCCGATCACGCTGCTGGTCACGACCTGACCTGGAGAGCGAACCACAGTTCCGCGCGGACGCCGGGTGCGTCGAGGTCCCGGCCGAGCAGCTCGGCAGCCTTGGTGACCCGGTTGCGCAAGGTGTGCCGGTGCACGCCGAGCTTCGTCGCGGCGAGATCCCAGTGGCCGTGGTGTTCGAGCCAGCAGCGCAGCGACAGCTCCAGGTCGCCGCGACCGGCGCGGTCGAACTCCCGCACCGGCGCGAGGAGCTGATCAGAAAACGCTTGCGCGGCTTGATGATCGACCAGGCCCAGCAGCCCGGCCCCGGCGTGGTCGGCGTAGCGCAGCATCGGCACGCGCTGCGTCCGCGCCGCCTCGGCCGCTTCCTCCGCCTGCCGGAGCGCGACCGGGAATTCCCCAGTGGACAGTCCACTGTGGAATTCGCCGGTCTCCGCGACGATCTCGCGTACCGCGTCGTTCTCCGCCAGCACGATCAGCTTATCTCCGCGATGTGCGGCGAACACTTGCCCGGCCAGGGTTTCCAGCCGTTCGTACAGCGTGTTCCTGGCAGCCTTGCTCCCGGCCACCGCGAGCACCGTCCACGGTTCCGGAGGAAGATCAGGCACTACCTCGTGGGCCAGCTCATGGTGTCCGGCGGCAAGCAGTTCCAGTACGCCAGTGTGCAGTTGGGACAGGGAAACCCGCTGCGCGCGATCTTGTTCCAGGGCAAGGGAAAGCAGCGACACAGCCGTGTTGACGATGTGCTGTCCGGTGCTGTCCAACGGTTCCGCGGTACCGACCGCCAACGCGCCACGGGTGTGCAGAGTCTGGAGCACGACCTCGTCGTCGCCATGGGACACCACGCGCGTGCCCGCGCGAAGGCCGGTGACGTCCAGTTCGGCACTACGCGCCTTAGCGGACGAAGCCTCGCGAACGCGTCCGGCGGAGTCGTAAAGCACTACCCAGCCATCGATGAGCCGCGCGAGCCGCCGCACCACTCCCCCGGCGCCGCCGCGGCCGACTGCGGTGCGGGTCAGCTCCTGCTGGGCTCGGCCGATCCGCACCGTCGCGGCGTACTCGTCGGCGGCGACCGACCGGGACACCGCGCGCGTGATCGCGATGAACGGCGTCTTCCGCGGCACCTCCAGCACGGGCAGCCCGACCTCGTCGGCGACCGCCACCAACGCGTCCGGGACCTTGGCGTGGCTCAGCCCGACGCCGAAGCCGAGCCCGGCGACGTCGGCGTCGACGAGCCGCCGGACGTACGCCGCGTACGTCGCGCTGTAGAGCGTCAGACCGGTTGTGAGCAGCAGTTCCCCGCCTTCGAGGAAGCTCTGCGGGTCGGTCAGCTCGGTGGGGTGCACCCAGCCGATCGGGCGGTCCAGCCCGGCCTCGCCCGCGACCACGCGCAGGGCGAGCGCGGGTTCGGCGGCGAGGGTGCGCAGGGTGAGTGCCATAACAGCCAAGTGTAGCTGCCAAGTTGGACAGAACGGCCAGCTGACGGGGAGGGGCGGAGGGCCCATCCTGAGGGGCGAACCACTCGAAGCTCGTGAGTGCCTGCGCCGGTTCTCACCGGCACCAGCACTCACGACCCGCGACGTAGGAGCGCCGTGACCACCAGCACCGCCGCCGAGCCGCAGGCTCCGGCACCCCGGCAGCGCAGGCTGCAGACCGAGATCCCCGGGCCCGCCTCCCGCGCGCTGCAGGAACGCCGCGCGAACGCGGTCGCCGCCGGGGTCGCGTCCACGCTGCCCGCCTACATCACCTCCGCCACCGGCGGTCTGCTCACCGACGCCGACGGCAATGTGCTGATCGACTTCGGTTCCGGGATCGCGGTGACGAGCGTCGGGCATTCCGCGCCCGAGGTGGTCGACCGGGTGCGCGAGCAGGCGGGCCTGTTCACGCACACCTGCTTCATGGTGACCCCGTACGAGGGCTACGTGGAGGTGTGCGAAGCGCTGGGCGAGCTGACGCCGGGCGACCACGCGAAGAAGTCGGTGCTGTTCAACTCGGGTGCGGAAGCGGTCGAGAACGCGGTGAAGATCGCGCGCACCGCCACCGGTCGCCAGGCCGTCGTGGTGTTCGACCACGCCTACCACGGCCGCACCAACCTGACCATGGGCATGACCGCGAAATCGGTGCCCTACAAGCACGGTTTCGGCCCGTTCGCGCCCGAGGTGTACCGCGTGCCGGGCTCGTACCCGTACCGCGACGGACTGGCCGGGCCGGAGGCCGCGCGGCAGGCGATCGACCGGATCGAGAAGCAGATCGGCGGCGACCAGGTCGCGGCCGTCGTGCTCGAGCCGATCCAGGGCGAGGGCGGCTTCATCGAGCCCGCGCCCGGCTTCCTGCCCGCGATTTCCTCGTGGTGCAAGGCGAACGGCGTCGTGTTCGTCGCCGACGAGGTGCAGACCGGCTTCTGCCGCACCGGAAACTGGTTCGCCTCGGAGCACGAGGACGTCATCCCGGATCTGGTGTGCACCGCCAAGGGCATCGCGGGCGGGCTGCCGCTCGCCGCGGTGACCGGACGCGCGGAACTGCTCGACGCGGTCGGCGCGGGCGGGCTCGGCGGTACGTACGGCGGCAATCCGATCGCGTGCGCCGCGGCGCTGGGCGCGATCGAGACCATGCGGAGCGACGGCCTGGCCGGTTCTGCGAAGCGCATCGAGGACCTGGTGCTGCCGCGGCTTCGGGCGCTGGCAACGGAAACCGGCGTGATCGGCGACGTGCGCGGGCGAGGAGCAATGCTGGCCGCCGAGTTCGTGAATCCGGGTACGAACGAGCCGGACGCCGACCTCACCAAGCGCATTGCCGCCGCCTGCCACGCGCAGGGGGTCGTGGTGCTGACCTGCGGCACGTACGGCAACGTCGTCCGGCTGCTCCCCCCGCTGTCCCTGTCCAACGAGTTGCTCGACGAAGGCCTCGCCGTTCTCGAGTACGCAATCCGCACGGAGGCCCGCAAGTGACTTTCCCGTTCTGGGTGGCCGGAAAGCCGGTCACCAGTGGCGAAACGACCGTCGTCCGGCATTCGTTCGACGGTTCCGAAGCCGGTCAGCACTACCTGCCCGGACCGTCCGATGTGGAGGCTGCGGTCCAGTCCGCGGTCGACGTCGCCGACGAGTTCGCGACGCTGCCCGCGCACGTCCGCGCGGGCGCGCTCGACCACATCTCGCGCCGGCTTTCCGAGCGGGCGGAGGAGATCGCGCAGCTGATCACCGCCGAATCGGGCAAGCCGCTGAAGTGGGCGCGCGGCGAGATCGGCCGTGCGGTGTCGACGTTCCGCTGGGCGTCCGAGGAGGCCCGCCGGTTCTCCGGCGAACTGCAGCGGCTCGACACCGACCCCGGCGGCACCGGACGGCTCGCGCTCGTCCGGCGCGTGCCGCGCGGCCCGGTGCTGGGCATCACGCCGTTCAACTTCCCGCTGAACCTGGTGGCGCACAAGGTCGCCCCGGCGATCGCGGTCGGCGCGCCGATCGTGCTGAAGCCGGCCCCGGCGACGCCGCTGACCGCGCTGCTGCTCGGCGAAATCCTCGCTGAGACCGACCTTCCGGCGGGCAGCTGGTCGATTCTGCCGCTGGGCAACGAGGAAACCGCCGAACTGGTCAAGGACCCGCGGCTGCCGGTCGTGTCGTTCACCGGTTCGGTTCCGGTCGGCTGGGCGATCCGCGACACCGTGCCGCGCAAGCACGTCGCACTGGAACTCGGCGGCAACGGCGCGGTGCTGGTCTGTCCGGATTGGACTGACCTGGACTTCGCCGCGCAGCGGATCGCGACGTTCGCCATGTACCAGGCCGGGCAGTCGTGCATCTCGGTGCAGCGCGTGTACGCGCACACCGATGTCTACGACGAACTGCAGGAGAAGGTGCTGGAGCAGGTTGCCGCGCTGCGCACCGGAAACCCGCGCGAGGACGGCGTCGACGTGGGCCCGCTGGTCAACGAGGCGGCCGCTTCGCGGGTCGAGTCCTGGGTCACCGACGCGGTTGTCGCCGGTGCCAAGCTGCTGGCCGGCGGTGGCCGCAAGGGCGCGACGGTGGAGCCGACTGTGCTCGCCGAAGCCCCCGAGGACGCTTCGGTGATGGCGGACGAGGTGTTCGGCCCGGTGGTCTCGCTGGTTCGCGTGTCCTCTGTGGACGACGGCGTGGAGCGGATCAACGCGTCCCGTTTCGGCCTGCAGACCGGGGTGTTCACCCGCGACCTGCCGACGGCGTTCGACGTGTCGGCGCGGCTCAAGGTGGGCGGCGTGCTGGTCGGCGACGTGCCGAGCTTCCGCGCCGACCAGATGCCTTACGGCGGGGTGAAGGACTCCGGTGTGGGCCGCGAAGGCCCGGCCGCGGCGATGGCGGACTTCACCGAGGAGCGCGTGACTGTCCTTACTGGACTGACTCTCTGAGCGCCGCGTAGGCGTCCACCAGAGACGGTCCGTACCACGTGAGGTAGCGCCCGGAGATCAGCACCGGGCGCATCTCCGGGAAGAAGCCGGGGCCGTCGTCCTGGGTGAACTCGTACGGCTCGTCGGGCAGTACGACCAGGTCGGCCCCGGTCTTCCGGAGTTCTTCCAGCGACGGCCGGGGATAGCGCTCGGAGTGTCCGGAGTAGACGTTCTCGATTCCGACCCGGCGCAGCACGTCGCCGGCGAAAGTGTCGCGGCCCAGCACGATCCACGGCTTGCGCCACACCGGGATCACCGCCCGGTACCGGACCGGTGCTACCTCTCGCCACAGTTCTTCGGCGGTGTCCAGCCATTCCGGCTCGTCGATCCCGTACACCTGGGTGAGAATGCGCCGCAACGACCCGAGCGCGGCGGGCACGGACTCCGCCGCGGCCATGACGAACACCGGAATCCCGTTGGCGCGCAGGGTTTCCACGTCCTCCGGCCGGTTCTCCTCGGAGTTCGCCAGCACCAGATCCGGTTCGAGCGCGAGCACCCGGTCGAGCTTCGGGTACTTCGACCCGCCGACCCGTGCCACGTCCAGATCGGCCGGATGCGTGCAGTAGTCCGTCGCCCCGATCAGCCGCCCCGGCGCGCTCACCTCGACCGCCTCGGTCAGCGACGGCACGAGCGACACCACCCGCCGCGGCGGCCCCTCGATCGGCACCGGCTCGCCGAGATCGTCCACCAGTTCCGCGTTCCTCATACCCGTTCGAACGACACCTTCCTCTGCTCGACGTCCACTTCGGTCAGCCGCACCGCGATCCGCTCGCCCTCCGGGAACTTCTCGCCGGAGCACTTCGCCATCACCGGCGGATTCTCCACCAGGATCTCCGCCCGCGTCTCGTCCGCGCGCAGCACCACCGCGGTGAACTCGTGGCCCACCTGTTCAGCGAGTACCCACGCCTCCACCTGATCAATGCACGCCCGTTCCACCCGTGCCGCCAGACTGTCCGAAGCGGACATTTGCGCGGGCACCTCGGCCAGCGCCTCGCGCACCCAATCCGGCACCTCGCGCCCGGCCGTCACCGCCAGGCACACCTCGGTGCCGAACCGGTCCACCAGCCGCCGGATCGGCGCGGTGACATGCGCGTACGCCCCGCCGATGCCCGCATGCGTCGTCACCGCAGGCAATTCCCCGGCGAACGCCGTGTAACCCGCGCCCCGCAACAGCCGCGTGGTGTCCGCGTACAGCGCCATCGACGCGGGCTGCCCCGGGTCCAAAGTGGACAGGAACTCGGACACTCCCAGCTCGATCGGCCAGGCCAGCCCCACCGCCGACGCGGACCGGCGCAGCCATTCCACCGCGTCCGGCTCCGGCGACGGCAACGTCCGCAGCACCCCGATCCCGGCCTCGATCATGATCCGCGCCGCGGCCATGCCAGTCAGCAGCGAGATCTCGGCGTTCCACGCGTCCACCGCCGTGCGCGGCCGGCGCGCGAGAATCCAGCCGCCGTCGATGTCGCCGCTGATTTCCTGCTCCGGCAACTGCAGTTCGACCGCCCCGCGACGCACCGCCAGACTGCGCCGCAACCGGCCGAGCTCCGGCAGCGCCGCCACCGACGGATGCGGCCGCCCGGCCTCCAGCGAGGCCTGGACCCCTTCGTAGTCAAGCTGTTCCGTCGAACGCACCAGCGCCCGCCGCACCCGCGTGGCGAGGATTTCCCCGCCCCCGTCGACGTCGATCGTCCACAGCACCGCGGGCCGCACCTCGCCCGGCAGCAGGCTCGCCGCCCCCTCGGACAGCACCGGCGGATGCAGCGGGACGTTGCCGTCCGGGAGATACAGCGTCTGCCCGCGCCGCCGCGCCTCGTGATCGAGCGCCCCGCCCGGCGGGACGAACGCCGCCAGGTCCGCGATCGCGTACTGCACCCGGAACCCGCCCGCGCGCCGTTCGAGCACCATCGCCTGGTCGAGGTCCTTGGACCCGGGCGGATCGATCGTGACGAACGGCAGGTCGGTGGCGTCCTCGCGGCCGCCGGCGGAGGCGAGCGGATCGAGCACCGCCGTCTCGGCCTCCGCGAGCACCGCCGGACCGAACGACTCCGGCAGCGCGAACTCCGCCCGGAGACGACCGAAGTCCCCTCCCGACGCTGACGTCCTCAGCACGAGTGGCGGCACGGTCCAACACTATCCCGCCGGAGCGCCGGTGATCGCCCGTTCGGGCGCGGGCCGGTCGGGTGTAGCCTGCCTGGCATTGATAATCGTCTTCATTTTCAGAAGGGGCCGAATCGGTGAAGATCGCGTTCGTCGGCAAGGGCGGCAGCGGGAAAACCACGCTCTCGTCGCTGTTCGTCGCCCACCTGGCCGCCGCGGGCAAGCCGGTGCTGGCCATCGACGCCGACATCAACCAGCACCTGGCGGTCGCCCTCGGCGCGACCGAGGAGCAGGCACTGGCGTGGCCGACGCTCGGCGACAATATGCCGCTGATCAAGGAGTACCTGCGCGGCGACAACCCGCGGATCCCGTCCGCCGACGCGATGATCAAAACGACCCCGCCCGGCCGGGGCTCGCGCCTCGTGCGCCCCTTCGAGGACAACCCGATCTTCGACGCCTGCTTCCGCCCGCTCGGCGGGGTCCGGCTGGGCGTCACCGGCCAGTTCGACGAGGACGACCTCGGCGTCGCCTGCTACCACTCGAAGGTCGGCGCCGCGGAACTGCTGCTGAACCACCTGGTGGACGGCGCGGACGAGTACGTCGTGATGGACATGACCGCCGGGGCCGACGCGTTCGCCTCGGGCCTGTTCACGCGCTTCGACGTGACATTCCTGGTGTGCGAACCGACCCTGCGCAGCGTCGGCGTTTACCGCCAGTACGCGGATCACGCGCGGGACTTCGGGGTGCACCTGGTGGCCGTGGGCAACAAGGTCACCGACAGCGACGACGTCGACTTCCTGACCGAACAGCTGGGTTCGGCGCTGCTGGGCTGGATGACCACGTCCGGCCACGTCCGGGCCGCCGAGCGCGGCACCATCCGCCCGATCGGCGAACTGGAGCCGCGCAACCTGGCCACGCTGACCGCGATGCGGTCCCAGGTGGACGCGACGCCGCGGGATTGGGCGCGCTACCAGCGCCAAGGCGTGGAATTCCACCTCCGCAACGCGCGGGCCTGGGGCAACGGGCGCGCGGGGACAGATCTGGCGGACCAGGTGGATCCGGAATTCGTGCTGGATCCGGCGGCCATGGCGGGATAGCGCAAACCGGCCACCGGCCGAAGCTCCGCCGACATAATGGCGGCCATGGACTGGAAGCCATGGCTGTCCCGCTGGAGCGCGGAATGGGTCCGGAGCGCCGAACCCGACGAACTCGATCCGGACGTGCAGCGCGAGCGATGGCTCGGCTTCGCCCCGGCGAGCGAGGCGGCGATCGCGGCGACCGAAGCCCGGCTGGGGCAGCCGCTGCCGCCGTCCTACCGGGACTTCCTGCTGACGACAGACGGCTGGCGGCATGCCGGGTGCTTCGTCTGGCGGATGCGGGACACCGCTGACCTCGGGTGGCTGCGCGACATCGAGCCGTACTGGGAGGAGTGGGAAGACCTCTCCGACGCCGAACCGGATCCGGACGGGGGCAACAAGTTCAGCCGGGGACTGATGATCTCGCGCGACGCCGACGCCGGGATCCTGTTCCTCGATCCGGGCGACGTCGACGAATCCGGCGAGTGGGCGGCGTACAGCCTGTTCTCCTGGCGAGCTGAGCCGCCCACCCGGTTCGCGTCGTTCACCGCGTTGATGGAGAGCCTGTACGCCGAGTTTCACGAGATGCGCCAGCCGGAAGGCGAGACTCGCGACGAGTGGGACGCCAAGGTCGAACAGGCCAGGCTCGCCGCGCTCGCCGGCGACGTCGACGGTGCCGCGACCGTGCTCGCGCAAGCCGAGGAGTTCGGCCGCGACCGCGCCACGGTCCTGCTCGCCCAGCTCCACCTGCTGCTCGGCCAGGAGTACCAAGCCAGCCAGTCGCTCCGCCGCCTGCTGCGCCAAGTGCCGGACGGCTTTCTCGCCGACCCGCTGTTCACCGACGAACTCATGCCGTGGCTGCTGACCGAGCACGCCCGCTCCGCGACGGGCTATCGCCATTCCGTGCTGCAGACGGCGATGTACGGCGAACGCCCGGAAATCCAGCTCGCCATCGGCGAAGGCCAGGCCCGGCTCCGCCGCGAAGGCCCGCGCCCGAACTTCGGCAATCCGGCGTTCGACCGCTTGGCCAGAACGGCGCTGGCCGAACACGCAGACGACCCGGACACCTTGTGGCAGGCCATCCGGACGGCGCTGGCCCAATGGCAGCCCAGGTCCGTCGACCACATCGCCCCGGTCGCCCTGCTCGCCGACCCGGCGCTGGCCGCGACATTCACCCGCGAACACGGCCGCGAACTGCTGACTCGACCCCGAGGTGACCGATGAGACCCGTCCCGACCCGGGAAGACGTCGCGATGGAACAAATCCTGAACGCCTGCGGCCGCCCGCACGACTTCCCCGACTTCGCGCTGGAAGCGACCGAAACGCACACCGACCCGTCCGGCAGGACCGTCCACATCAGGCGGGACGCGTGCCGTACCTGCGGGATGGTCTCGGTCCGGCAATGGCAAGGCCCTCTGCCGACCGGAGAGGGCCTCGTGGCGGTAGCGAGCAGATACGAGCGTCCGGAGCCAGGAGACGTCCCCGGCCTCGCCGACCGCGCCCGCCAGGTGACTGACGCCGAACTCGCCGATTTCTTAGCCGCACACGGCTTCCCCGACGGCGTCCCCGAGGACTTCGCCCCCGTCCGGCACACGACTACGCACCTGGACTTTCGCCTGCAGGTCCGGGCAAGCCAGTTCATGCTCCTGGACCGGGGCCGCCCGCTCGGCGACATCCTGCCGGTCCCGCCGTCCGCCGACTCCGCGGACCTGATCGACGCAGTCCCCGGCGCGGCCCTGTTCTGGCCCCCGCTCGACGACGGTGAGCTGCCTCTGGCGGTAGTCCTCGCTCCCGAGGACCCGGGCCCTTCCCCGGCCTATGCCCGGATCGCGGAGGTGAGCTGCCGCTTCCACTCCGGCCACGTCGTCCTGCGCGAACTGGCCGGGCGGGAGCTGCCGCTGCCGCCGCTGCCGTCTGGCCACGGCGATTACCGGATCCGGTTTCACGTCGCGGAGTCTGGGTGCTTGCTGCAGATGTGGGGGCAGCCTCGCACCAAGCCGCTACGCCCCGCTTGATTTCTGGGGCGGCACCGGCTTTTCGCGGCGATCAGTCGCCATGCCAGAGACGATCGGCGGCGTCGGCCAGGGCCGTGCGCTCACGGGCGATGGCCGGGGACGCCACGGCCCGGCCTTCCCGCACCAGGCCCAAGAACGAACCGCAGCATCAGCCTCGGTTCTTCGCGCCGATCGGTCCGTCCCAGAAACGATCGACGGCATCGGCCCCGCGCGTGCGCTCACGAGCGACGTGACCGGCAGAGCGCCCACCGGCCCCGATTCTTCGCGCCGCTCAGTCGCCGTCCCAGGAACGGTCGGCGGCATCGGCCTGCCGCGTGCGCTCGCGGGCGATGTCGAGCGCCCGGCGGGCCGTGGCCTCGTCCGGGTAGGGGCCGAGGAGGTCGACTCCGCGGCTGCGTTCGAGGTGCTCGACCTCGTGGGTGCGGGTGTTGTAGTACCAGCCCTGGTCCGGGTTCGGGTCGTCAGACATGGGTTCAGCCTGACACTTCGCCGCTCACTTGCGCCAGCGGAACGGGACCTCGGTGGGCTGCCCGGTGGGCCCGAAGTCGGACGGGCCGTCGTCCTCGTGGTCGGGATGCTCGTCGAACCACCCGCGGTTGTCCGGGACGGGGATGCCGCGAGGCGGGGTCGCCGCGTCGTCCGCCGGGGAGGGCGCGCCGTAGTCCGGCACCAGCGGGACGGCCGGGTCCTTGCCGGGAAAGACCGGAAGCTCGTCCCGGTACGTCCGCGACGGCGGCGGCCCGGACGTCCCCGTCTCCTGCCCCGGAAAGACCGGCAGCGGACGCCCGTCCGGCCCGGTCTCGCTGCTCCGCCGACGGCCGCTGGGCTGCGGCAGCTGGAAGGGCGTCCCGGCGGCGGCCGGCTGCGCTGGTTCGGGTGGGGTTGCCTGCGGCTGCGCGGGGGGCTGAGCCGGGGGCTGCTGCGCGGGCGGAGCCGGTGGCGCGGCAGGGGCAGGCGGCGGCACCGCCGGTGCGGAAGGATTCGCTGATGGATGCGGCTGTGCCGGGGAATCCTGCGCAGCCGGCTGCGCGCCGGGAGCAGGCTGCGGTGCCGGTGCAGGGGCATTCTCTGCCGGACGGGCCGGAGGTTGCTGCGCGGACGGAGGCTGTTGCGGGCCGGGGGCAGGCTGCTGCACCGCCGATGCGGGAGGATTCGCCGGCGGATGCGGCTGAGCTGAGGATGACTGCGCGGGCGCAGCCGGTTGCGCACCAGGGGCAGGCTGCGGTGCCCTCGGCGCAGGAGGATTCGCTGGCGGAGGCGCACTCGGCTGAGCCGGGGGTTGCTGCGCAGCAGGTTGCCCGCCGGGTGCGGGCGAAACCTGTTGTTGCGACGCCGGTGCGGGAGGATTCGCAGGCGGCAGTGGTTGCTGCGCTGCCGCAGGATTCGCGGGCGGAAGCGGTTGCGACCTGCCGGACTCGGACGGCTCCGTCGGCTGCTCTGTGACCGGAGCAGTCGGCGGAACCTGTTGCGAGGTCCCGGAAACCGGTTGCGCCGGAGCCTGAGCGGCCGGCGGCGGAGCATACTGCGCCCCCGGACCAGGCTGAGAAACCTGCCCCGAAGCCGGATTCTGGCCCTGCCACCCCGTCGCCGCAGGAGTGTCTGCCTCGTGCCGCCCGTGCGCCGGATTTCCCTGTGGCGGCAAAGTTTCCGCCGGGCGGGCGGGCTGCCTCGGCTCGTGGACGTACGGCTTCGGCTGCCACGACTGCCTCGCCCGCACCTGCGGATCGGCCTGGGGACTCGCCGGTGCGGGCTGAGCAGCGCCCGGGTCATGCTCTTCGGCAGGCGTGCCCGAGCCAGCCGCGGGCTCCGGCTGAGGGATCTCTTCCGCGGCGGCCGTAGTCTCCGAGACCTGCTCAGCCTGGCCATTCCTCACCGGCTCAGGCCGCACCTCCTCCGGCGGACGTGGCGCCGGACCGCCACCGGCGGGACCGGGCCCACCCTCGCCAGCCGCCGATCGCCACACCGGAGCCGGGCCGATGTTCATCGGCACCGGAGCGGCCAGCGGGCCGACCGGCGGTGCCTCCGCCGAAGGCCCGGCCGAGGCCGGTCGCGGGATCGGGTCCAAGCAGGACACCAGCACGGTCGTCCGGTCCGGGTCCTGGACCTTCCGGCCGCTGCGCTCCCGGTAGACCATCTCCCCCTCGGCGTCCATCTCCACCAGGTAGCCGGCCTCGGCCAGCTGCTCCTCGTCGAGATCGACCAGGCGCTCGTACCGGGACGGCACGACCCGGTAGACCGGCCACGACAGCCGGGCGTGCTCGCCGTGGAACTGGGCCAGCAAGGCCGCCATCTGCTGCTGCCACGGCAGCGACATGCCCTCGGCCAGGGAACGGGGCAGCACGACGTACCCGCCGTCGACGCCGGGCATTCCCTGGTTCAGCAGGTCCGCGAGCGGGGTGCTGGACGCGGGGTGCGCGGACTGGCGCGGCGGCTGCGGTGCGCCGAACAGCGCCGCCGGGTCCTGGGGCTCGCTCTGGCCTGGTTTGCCGCGCTTGCCGAATTTCCGTGCCACGTGTGCCATCCTCTGCCAGCGCGCGGCCACGTGCTCGTGGACAGGCCGCGACTTCGGGGTGAATCCGGACCCGCGGCACCGAGTCACCGCGGGTCAAGAGCCGGTGCCTCCCGCACCCATGCTAGACGCCGGGGCGCACCGCCTGCGGCACGACTTGGTTCTCGTCGAACGAGAACGGGCGGATGTGCACCGGGACGCCGGTCTGCTGTGCCTCGACGATCTTGCCGTCTCCCAGGTACATCGCGACGTGGTGGATGGTGGTCGGGTCGGCCGGGTCGTTGGCGAGGAAAATCAGGTCGCCGGGCTGCGCGTCGCGCACCGGCAGCATCGCGCCCGCCTTGTACTGGTCCTTCGACACGCGCGGCAGGATCACGCCCGCCGACTCGTAGGCGCGCAGCATCAGGCCGGAGCAGTCGTAGGAGTCCGGGCCGGTCGCGCCCCAGATGTAGGGCTTGCCCTGCTCGCCGAGCGCGAACTTGATCGCCTGCGCGGCGGCCTGGCTCGGCGGCAGCGCGGCGCCCATGCCCTGCCCGCAGCCGACCACGTCCGCGATCTGGCCCATGTTCTGCACCAGCGAGGCCGCCATCGCCTCCCAGCGGTGGTAGCGATCCGGGAAGCCGGACCGCTCGACCCGCTGCGCCGCGTCGCCGGGGCGCAGGTTTTCCCAGTCCGGGACGCCGAGCAGGACGTCGAAGAACTTGTTGATCGCGTAGTTCGGGTCGGTGACCTGCGCCGGGCTGCCCCAGTTCATCGACGGGCGCATCTGGAAGATGCCGAGCGAGTCGCGGTCGCCGTAGTTCACGTTGTGCAGCCGCGATTCGGTCATCCCGGCCTGGATCGCGACCTGCCACGCGCGCGGCGCGAGGCTGCGCTGCTTGCCGATCGCGATGATCAGCGACACCGTGCCGCGCGACTCCTGGTCGAGTTCGGCGGCGTCCGACCCGCCCTGCTCCGGCTGCCCGGGCTGGGTGGGGCCGATCGCGGCATCACAGGAGGTCAGCGCGATCCCGCCGGCCGCGGCCTGCTGCTGGTCGTTCACGACCTTCGTCACGACGTTCGTGGTGAGCACCGTGGCGAAAACGGCGGCGATCACCACCGAGACGAGGATGGCCAGCTTCACGGTCAGCTCGCCTGGTCGTAGTCCGACACTCGCCATCCCGCGCCGGTTTTGACCACGGTGATGCTGAGTTTCGGACCGTCGGTGGGGACCACGACCTTGACCGAACTGGAGTAGGACTGCGCGACTGTCGGATCGCCGGTGACCTTGGTGGCCGGGATGTTCGCGGGGTCCACAGTCGACATGACGGGGAGGTACTCGTCGGTGGTGAGCGCGCGCATCCCGTTGAGCCAGTCGGCGTTCGAGATGCCCGCCGGATGGCGCACCCAGGCGGTCGCCCATTGCTTCGCGACGTTCAGCGCGTCCGGGCTCGGGGGCGCCGACGTCGGCGTGACCAGCGGCTGGGACAGCCGGGTGGGCAGGGTTTCAGTGCTCGGCACCGGGGCCGCGACGCCGGTGTGCGGCGCGGCCGACGAGTTCGGCGGGGCCGCGCCGGGCTGCGCGGCCGCCGGTTTGCCCAGCACCTTCGGCAGGCCGATGCCCAGCGCGGTGATCACCAGCGCGAGGAACACCAGCGTGCCCACGAGATGCCGGGGCGAGCGGAGCGGGAAGCCCCACAGGCGGCGGTACACCGCGGTCCGGCCGCGGTTGGTGCGGATCGGCATCGGTCACCGCCCCATGGCCTGGTCGGTGTCGCGGACCTCGATGCCGCGCGACGGGCGGTACAGCACGAACACCGGTTTCCCGGCCACCACCTCGGGATCCACCCGGCGCGGCTGGGCCCGGATGCCTTGCGTCGGCACCGTGAACCCGGGCTGGTCGGGGGCCGGGGCCGAGTACCCGCGATCGGGCGCGCTCATCCGCGACGGGACGACCACCGGCTCCGGCTCGTCGCTCCACCGCCGGTCGGCGACCGGGGAAGTGTCGACCTGCCTGCTCTCCTTGACCGGCCAGCGTCCGCCTGCCATCACGTAGTCGCCGGGCGCGCCGGCGACCGGGTGGTACTGGCCGAACACCGGCGAACCGCCCCCGCCGCCCGCGGGCAGCGCGCCCGCGGCGGACTGCGCGGGACCGACCGCGCCCGGCCACGGCGCACCGGACCAGGCCGCGGCGGGCCGGGCCGCGCGAGAGCCGTTGTCGAGCCGCTGCGAGCTGGCGAAAACCGCCGCCTCGGGCCGGTACCGGCCGCCGCCGACCGTCGCGCCGATCGGGCCGCGCTGGTCGCCGTCGACGACGTCGTCGGTGTCGCGGACGTTCTGCCAGAACTCGTCCTGCGGCGTCGGCCCGTTCTTCCGGCGGAACCGGGAGAACAGCCCGCCGGGCGAGGGCGCCGCCGCGCCGACCATGCTGACCGACATCTCGACCATCTGCCACAGCCGGCGCACCGGCCGTCCGACGAGGAACAGCAGCACCGTGATGAGCCCGGCGAGGACCATCTTGGTGAGCAGGTTGAGCCCGTCGCCCGCGGCGAAGATCGCCTGCAGCAGCAGCGCGTGCACGCCGGCCAGCACCGACAGCACGACCAGGTTGAACGCGATGCCGCCGGCGACCTTGAGCACGCGGCGCAGGATCTCCGGGTTGAGCAGCGCGACGAGGCCGATCAGCGGCGCGGTGAGCGCGAACAGGCGGATCAGCACCTGCGCGAGCAGCACGGACGCCTTGGCCAGCAGCTGGAAGAGCGAGTAGACGAGGCTCTGGCCGAGGGCGAGGAACCCGGCGCCGGTGCGGCCGCCCGCCTCGCCGGTGAAGTAGCCGGTGGCGGGGCCGAGCTTGGTGGAGATGTCCTTGAAGGCGGCCTTTTTGGCGTCGACGACGTTCTGCTTGGCGTCATCGCCGTTGCGCAGCTGATCCCAGGTGAAGGCTTGGGCATCGAGCAACGGGCGGCCGTACTGGGCCGCCTGCGGTGCGTCCGGTGACCCGAACTCCCCGCGCATCCAGTTCTTGTAGACCACTTCGGTGTGCAGGTCGGTCGGCAGGATGTGCCGCACGACCCGGTTCTCCGACTCGTCCACGAACCCGGCCTGGATGTTCGTGGTGGTCTGCACGATCGCTTTGTCGATCGGATCGAAATATCTCAGCATCGCCAGCGACGAGGCGGCGAGCCACACCCCGGCCATCGCGTAGAGCGCCCGCTTGCTGACCCCGGCCAGATCGCCGCGCCAGATGTTGCGGAACAGCATGATCGACAAAATCAGCGCGACCAGCCCGAACAGCTGCGCGTAGATGTTGTTGTAGACCTTCTCCGCGCCTGACTTCACCGCGTTGTAGATCGGGTTGAGCAGACCGCCCTCGAGCACCGTGTAGTGCAGCGAGTTGGTGGCGCCGACGATGTTCTTGCCGACGTTGAAGAGCTGGTTGCCCGCCCAGGTGTCGATCGTGGAGCTGGGCGAGGCGATGGCCGACAACGCCGTGCAGTTCGTCTGGTAGGTGTTCCACACGAACCCGGCGTAGCTGTAATCGATGTACGGGCTGCCTGCCTCGCCGTGGCCTTCGGCGGGGTCGAGCGCGCCGACCATGCCCGCTCCCGGCCGCTCCGGGTTCGGCGATTCCCCGCACGCCGCCGCGTTCGCCGACGGGGCGAACAGCACCGTCTGCAGCCCGATCACCGCCACCACGGCCAGCAGCGACGCCCGCCTGCTCGGGCGGCCGCCACCTGGCTTGGGGCCTTCCTTCACGCGCTTGCGCAGCGTGTGCCAGCCGGCGGCGAACGCGAGGACGAACGCCAGCGTGAAGACGGTGTTCACGCAGGCCTCCTCACGGCCGGCGCCGGCCGGCCCGGATCACCGGGGTTCACGCGGCATCCCTGCCGGTGCCGCCGCCCTTGCCGCCGGCGCGGGCGTGCCGGTCCTCCTGCCGTCCGTTGCGCACTGCACCCTCCACCTCGCCGGTTTCGGAAGCGAGCGGGTCCGGCGAGCCCAGCAGCTGCTCGTCGGCGAGACCGACCTCGAGTTCCGCTTGGAGTTCGAAGTCGTGTTCCAGCTCGTCGTCCTCCGGTGGGGCGGGGACGTACGGCTTGGCCTCGTCCTCGTGGGGTACCACGAGTTCGCTGCCAGGCTTGCCGCGCGCGTCGGGCGAACCCGGGGTGGTGTCCATGACCGAGCGCAGCGGGTCGAGATGCGGGCCGGAGAAGTCGACGCGGATGCGTTCCACGCCGCCGGCGCCGTCGCCGAAGATGAACTGCCGGGGCTCCATGTCGCGCTCCAGCCCGCGCTGGGCGCCGGGGCGGCGGCCGAGCGCGGCGACGACCTGCTCGTAGCCAACGCCGACCGGCACCTTCAGCAGCCGCAGCGCGTCGGCCTGGGCGTCGTCGTCGTCGAGACGGCCGACGAACACCGAGTCCAGCAGCGCCACGAAACCCTGGATCTTCAGGAAGTCCGCCGGGATCTGCGAGGACAGCAGCACCCGGACGTTCCACTTCCGCGAGTCGCGGGCGAACCGGTTCATCAGCACGCGCCCGGTCGGCACCTCGGACAGGAAGAACGCCTCGTCGATCCAGACGCCCTTGCGCAGTTCCTTCGGCTTCTCGTACACCGACCGCTGGGTCAGCCACGCCGCGAGGTTCAGCATTTCCACGCCGAGCGATTCCGCGTCGGTCCAGTACTCGCGCGGCACGCCGTCCTTCGGCAGGGTCAGGCCCGCCATGGTCAGCACGGTCATCCGGTCGTCGCGGGTCTCGGCGTACGGGTCCGCGTCGGTTTCCGGGATCAGCAGCGCCATCCGCTCGCGCATCTCGTCCAGGAAGTCCGCGACCACGACCGCGTGCTCGTGGTGCTCGCTCGAATCCCGCCGCAGCGCGTCGATGACCTGGCCGGGGTCGGCGTCGAACCGGCCGCCGACCGCGCGCACCGCGCGCAGCAGCACGATCCGGGTCTGCGCCATCCGCGACACCTCGTACGGCAGCACGCCGGTGAGCACGTCGAGCACCAGCCGCCGCCGGGTCGCGCCGGCCAGCGCCTTCTCGCGCCGCCACGAGCGTTCCGGGTCCTCCTCGTCCATGAAGTGCTCGATCAGCGGATCGGCGACCACCCGGTACGGGTTGAGGATGCCCGGCTGGGCGTTGAGCAGGTTGATCGGCCGCGCGTACGGCCGGATCTCCGGCAGGTCGCACAGCCGCGACAGCGGGCCGGACGGGTCGAGGATCGTCCAGTGCGCCCCGGCCCGCAGCGTCTTGTAGACGATGCCGCCGCCGAGGAACGACTTGCCGCCGCCCAGCCCGGCGACCATCGCGGTGAGGCCCGATCCGTCGCGGATCTCCTGCGCCATCCACGGGTCCCAGGCCACCGGCCGCCGGGTCGCGGTGACCGTTTCGCCGAGCAGGATGCCGCGCCGGTCGCCGACCTCCGCGGTCGCGGTGGGCACCGCCGAAGCCGTCCACACCACCGAACCGCGGCGCATGTACGCGCCCGAGGCCAGCGGCTCGCCCGGGATGAACTCCCGGGCCATCGCGTACTGCGCTTCCGGATGCTCGATGGCGATCTTCGGCTTGTACAGGTCGAGCAGCTGCTGAGCGAGCCGCAGCGCGTCGCGCTCGGTGGGACCGGACACCGCCAGCCGCCACCACGACCGCACGCGCGTGGCCAGCGCGGTGAAGCCCGACGTCATCTCGTCGTCGATCTCCAGCACCCGGCCGGCCTGGCGGGCCAGCGACTGCGGCGGTTCCAGCTCGTGCTCGTCGGTGTAGTGCTTGACCTGCGAGCGGACCTTGTTCATCTGCCGCTGCAGTTCGCCGGACACCTCTTCCGGACGCCGCACGTAGATCCGCGCGGACACCTCGACCGCCGCGGGCAGCCGGTCCGCGTGCTGGATCCACGGGTCGTCGACCTCGGGGATCTGCAGCCCGTGCATCTGGCCGACGGTGAGCACCGCGAGATGCCGCGACACCCCGGCGTTGGACCCGGTCCGGCCGCGCACGGTGACCGTGGGCGCGTACGGGTCGGCGTGGAAATCCGCCGCGTCGGTGAAGCTGGCGAGGTCCTCGGGCTCCCACGCCGCGCCCGGCACCGCGGGCATGTTCCGCGGCGCGGGCAGGCCCAGCGAGCACGAGCGGTGCATCAGCCAGGACATCTCCTCGGCGTGCACCGGGCGGCCTTCCAGCCCGGCGCTGCCGATGACCTGGTCGAGGTGCTCGATCTCGGAGTCGAGCGCGGCCAGTTCAGCGTCGACCGCCTCGGGCAGGATCCGGCGCAGCACCGGCGCGGCGCGCTCCACCGCGCGGTCCACCATGCGCCGGGTCTGCACCTGGACGCCGAGGTAGACCTCTTTTTCCGCCATCGAGCGGCCCATCAGCTGCTGCTGCTCGCCGATCAGGTAGTCGTCGAACGACAGCGCGCCGGGCACGTCGTTCGGCCTGCCGACCGCGTTGTGCACGTGCGCCTCGGCCCACATCCGGATCGGGTAGGGCCGGTTGGTGACGCGCAGGTGCAGCCAGCGGCCCTGCAGTTCGGCGTACTGGCCCGCGATGGCCGCGATCAGGTCGCGGCGCTGCGAATCGGAACGGAACGACCAGCGCTGCGGCGCGAGCCGGTACCAGGCGTACACCTCGTACCCGGTCCGCAGCAGGTGCCCGTCGATGCTGCGCGCGGCGATCGACGGCGTGTACGCCGGTATCGCCTGTTCACCGGTCAGCCGGCGGCCCTTGCCGCCGGAGTTTGTGCCGCCGGACGGCGGACGGCCCCGCGGTGGCGCGTTCCACGCGCCGGCGGGGACGTCTTGCTCCCGTTTCCCTCGGCTTCCGCCGCGACCGAACAACGACTACCTCCCGGCCCGAGCCGCGGGGCGGCTCCGGCGCGCTCGTGGTGCTCCCTGTTTCCCGGCATTCGTGCCAGCGCCGCGACGCACGTCGCGGTGCTGGTACTGCCGCCTTCTCTTGTGCTTCGGCAGCGGGCGCTGCGCCCGCACCCGGACCCGGCTGGCGCTCACCGCGCCGCCGGTGCCCGAGGTCCGCTCGCGCGGCGCGCGCAGTTCCTGGCCCATCATCGCGATCACCGCGCCCAGCGGGCGCTCGTGGCTGATCTTGGCGGTGATCAGCCGGGTGATCACGATCGTGGCCACGAACGCCCACGCCGTGGAGAAAAACCCGAAACTCCAGCCGAGCCACCGCTCCACGGTGAGCACGACCAGGAAGACCGGAATGCCGACGAGCCACGCCACGTAGCGGGCTCGCCAGGGAAAAGTCGCCTTCGGCGGGCCGAGCCAGACGGCATCGACCCGGTACACCTCGTCATCGGTCCTGATCCGCACGCCTGCTCCGCCTCAGCCGGTGAAGAGGCCGGCGATCCACTGGCCCACGTTCACGCCCGCGCCGCTGACCGCGAGCCCGATGATCGCGAGCGCGATGACCACGCCGGCGAGCCGCCGCATGACCCCCGCGTTGTCGCCCTTGCCGCCGCCGAGCCACAACAGCAGCAGCGCCACCGCGAGCAGCACCAGCGGGATGATGTTGTCGAGCAGCCAGGTGCGGACGTTGCCGGTGCTCAGTCCGTCGGCGAGGGCGGTCATGCTGGTCATCGCGATACTCCCGGTGCACGGCGGGCGCCGCGCTGTTCTGGCTTCGGCGAAGCTACGAACACCATCATGGCGTTACGAGGGGTAATGGTCAAAGCGCGCTGCGTAGATATCGGTGAATGTCGACTTGTGGTCACGGGGCGGGTGCTGCGGGTCCGACGGTCAGGATTCCTCGCCCTCCATCATCGTGGCAAGGGTGCTCCGGAATAACCCAAGCCACCCGGATTGCGCAGTGTTCCGGCCGAGCGGCTCCGCAAAACGCGCGGCGCTCACTCTCGGTGCGCCCCGGACCGGCGTGTCGGGCAGGCACCAGTGTGGCATGCCCCGATCGGCGTTCCGCCGCGAGTCCGGTGAGTGACAACCGGGGTGGAAAACAATCCGGAATTGATCACTCTCCGATGCGATAACCGTCACCGTCGCGTCCGATCTGCGCATTTGTTCACTACAAAGCGTGATCCCGGGCAGTTCCGGACCGTCTCGCCGATCAGGCCCGGAACGCCGCGCTCGGGATCGCCCCCGCCTCGATCACCCGACGACTCAGCGGAGCGCACAACTGCTCCAGCCGAGCCGTCTTCTCCTCGCCGAGGTGCCGCCACGGGCCCCGCGCCGCCTCGTTCGTCGCCGTTTCCACGCGCTCGCGCAGGTCCAGTCCGCGCTCAGTGAGCGCGCCGTCCGCGTCGAGGATTCCGTCGGCGGTCAGCCGCTTCGCAGCCGCGTCCCACTCCTCGTCGCTCCAGCCGCGAGTGCGCTTGGCGGTGTCCGGCGGGGTGCCGTTGCTGGTCGCGCTGTGCGTGACCAATGCTTCGAGGCCGGACAGATCGTGCACCGTCAGCGTGGCGACGTGCCCGTCTCCGCGATGTTCGCGCAGCAGCGTGATCGCGTGCCAGAGCGCGAGATGCGGCTGCTCGGGCCAGGCCAGGTCCGCGTGGGCGGCGTAGAGCGGGCGGCCTTCCGGACGGCAGCCCTCGGTGGCTTCCCGGGCGAGCGCGGCGGCTTCGGCGACCTCCGCGGACGCGAGCGTCTCGTCGCCGAACAGGCGGCGGTAGATCTCGTCGACGGCGGCGAGCCGGGCTTCCAGGACGGTTTCGGGGGTGGCGAGTGTCCAGACGCGCGGGATGAAGTGGCTGATCAGCCCGGGGCTGAAGCTGTAGAAGGTGGCCGTGACCGTGCCCGGTCCGACCTGGCCCATGGCCGCGGCGCGGCTGGCGAAGTACGTCATGGACCCCGGTTTGAGCCCGACAGCGGCGAGCCGCTCCTGTGTCTCGGGCGCGAAGTAGACCGGGGCGTGCAGAGCGTCGAAAGTGGTCCGGAAGGCGACAGCGGCGGCGACGGCTTGACCCATGCGCCCGATCGTAGCGATCGGGCGGACGAGCTGGCATGTAAGCCGGATCCTGTTCCCGGGCCGCCTCGCGGCGGACCGGGCGACGGTCATCCATCTCGGCCTGCCGTCGCCGGCAGGCTCCAGCGGCCTACCCGCAGGCATCGGGCGGGCCGCCCTCGATCGCCTGCGCAGGAGCGAACTCCCTCTTGGCCTTGCTCCGGGTGGGGTTTACCGAGCCATCCCGGTCGCCCGGGATGCTGGTGGTCTCTTACACCACCGTTTCACCCTTACCCCCGTCCGGAGACGGGGGCGGTCTGTTTTCTGTGGCACTGTCCCGCGGGTCGCCCCGGGTTGCCGTTAGCAACCACCCTGCCCTGCGGAGTCCGGACTTTCCTCGGACCGGGAGAACCCGGGCCGCGACCGTCCTGCCAGCTCGTCCGCCGGAGCAGATTACCCGGGAGACGGCGCGGGCCTCGGCACGGGTTGGCACATTCCACCGCGTGGACGCGCGTTGACCCTCTTCCCGGCCGCTGTTTCACTCCCGCCATGTCCGCACCAGAACCACCAGCACCCCTGAAATTCGCTTACTGGGTCCCGAATGTGAGCGGCGGCCTGGTCACCAGCGACATCGAACAGCGCACCGATTGGGGCTACGAGTACAACCGCGACCTCGCCGTGCTCGCCGAGAACAACGGCTTCTCCTACGCCCTCACCCAGGTCCGCTACACCGCCAGCTACGGGGCCGCCTACCAGCACGAATCCACCGGTTTCAGCCTGGCTCTGCTGCTCGCCACGCAGCGGCTGAAGGTGATCGCGGCCGTCCATCCCGGACTGTGGCAGCCCGGCGTGCTCGCGAAGTTCGTCGCCAGCGCGGACTTCATCTCCGGCGGCCGGGCGGCGGTCAACGTGGTCAGCGGCTGGTTCAAAGACGAGTTCACCGGGCTCGGCGAACCCTGGCTCGAACACGACGAGCGCTACCGCCGCTCGGAGGAGTTCATCCGCGTGCTCAAGGAATTGTGGACCGACGACCACGCCGAATTCCGCGGCGATTTCTACCGCGTGCACGATTTCGACCTCAAACCCAAGCCGGTCGCCGGGCCGGGCCGGCCGCATCCGGAGATCTTCCAGGGCGGCAACTCGACGGCCGCGCGCAAGCTGGCCGGTCGCGTTTCGGACTGGTATTTCAGCAATGGCAAGGATTTCGCCGGGTTCAGCGAGCAGGTCGACGAGGTGCGCGGGTATGCCGCCGGGAACGACCACACGGTTCGCTTCGGGCTCAACGGCTTCGTGATCGCCCGCGAGACCGAAGCCGAGGCACGCGAGGTCCTGCGGGAGATCGTGGCGAAGGCGAACGTGCCCGCCGTCGAAGGATTCCGCTCGGCGGTCGCGCAGGCCGGGAAGTCCACTTCGGACACCAAGGGCATGTGGGCGGATTCGGAGTTCGCGGACCTCGTGCAGTACAACGACGGATTCCGGACCGGGCTGATCGGGACTCCGGAACAGATCGCGGACCGGGCGATCGAGTACAAAAAGCGCGGCGCGAACCTGTTGCTGCTCGGGTTTTTGCACTACCTGGAGGACGTCGAGCACTTCGGCCGGGCGGTGCTGCCGGTGATCCGGGAGAAGGAGCGGGTGCTGGAACGCGGCGCGGGAGTCCCGGAACCGGCGGGGATCTGATCCGCCGCGCCGTCTAACGTTCGGGGGTGAACGCTCCCCTGTCCCTGCTTCTTCTGGCAGGAACGCTCTGGTTCGCCATGGCGCGCCCGCGCGGCCTTCCCGAAGCCGTCTTCGCGGTCCCCGCCGCCGGTGCTGCACTGGCGCTCGGCCTGACTTCGCCGCACGAAGCCGGCGAACGGGTCGTCCAGATGCTGCCCACGATGGGCTTTCTCGCGGCGATCCTGCTGGTCAGCCATCTCGCCGCGGCCGAAGGCGTCTTCACCTGGCTAGGCGCCGAACTCGCCGAAATCTGCCGCGGCCGCCAACCGCGGCTCCTGCTGCTCACCTTCGCCGCGGCAGCGATCGTCACGGCCGTGCTCAGCCTCGACGCGACCGTCGTCCTGCTGACCCCGGTCGTCCTCGCCACCGCCGCGGAGCTGAAGCTCACCGCGCGCCCGCACGTCTACGCCTGCGCCCACCTGGCCAACTCGGCGTCGACGCTCCTCCCCGTCTCCAACCTCACCAACCTGCTCGCCTTCACCGCCTCCGGCCTCACCTTCGCCGGGTTCACCGCGCTGATGGCCCTGCCGTGGCTGGTCACCCTCGCCGTCGAACTCGCCGCGTTCGCCTGGTTCTTCCGCAAGGACCTCCGTGAACCGGCCAGCACCCGTCGGCCGGAACACCGTGAAGCGCCGGTCTTCACCCTGGTCGTGCTGGCGGTCATGCTGGCCGGATTCGCGACCGGGGAACTGGTGCACGTCGAGCCGGTCTGGATCGCCGCGCTGACCGCGCTCGTGCTGACTTCGAAGGCGCTGGCGGAGCGGAAGATCCGCCCGTGGCAGGTGATCACCGAGGCGTCCCCGCTGCTGATCCTCTTCGTGCTCGCCCTCGCGGTGGTGGTCGAGGCGGTCAACGAGCACGTCCTCGGCGGGCTGCTGCACACGATCCTGCCGACGACAGCCGGACTGCCCGAACTGCTGCTCGCGGCAGGCATCGCGGCCGTGCTGGCGAACGTGGTCAACAACCTGCCCGCGACGCTGATCCTGCTGTCGGTCCTCGGCCCGCACCCGAATCAGGGCGTGTTGCTCGCCGTCCTGCTGGGCGTGAACATCGGCCCGAACGCGACCTACCTCGGCTCGCTGGCGACGCTGCTGTGGCGCCGCGTCGTCGTGCGGCACGGACAGCATCCGCCGGTGGGCGAGTTCCTGAAGCTCGGCGCGCTCACGACTCCGCTGTCGCTAGCCGCCGCAACATGTGCGCTGTGGCTGGTGCTCTAACCGCGCGGCGCGATCGTGCTGCCGCGCGACAACGTCGGACCACAGTCGTCCAGACCGTCGCCGAACCGCTGCGCTTCCACGTTCATCATCGTGACCTGCGCATAGTGCTGGACAGCCGCCAGCTTCACTGGGTCGGTCACCGCGTCGTCCGCCACGGACAGCACCCGCCAGTAGGCGCGGTCCTGAAGCTCGGCGCACTCACGACTCCGCTGTCGCTAGCCGCCGCGACGTGTGCGCTGTGGCTGGTGCTCTAACCGCGCGGCGCGATCGTGCTCCCCCGCGACAACGTCGGACCACAGTCGTCCAGACCGTCCCCGAACCGCTGCGCTTCCACGTTCATCATCGTGACCTGCGCATAGTGCTGAACCGCCGCCAGCTTGGCCGGATCGCTGACCGCGTCCTTGCGGACGAAGTCGCCCTGACGCTTGCCCGGGCCGGGGTACACGAGAATCGGAACGTAGTCCCGGTCGACGCGCGGGTCGATGCTGATCTCGTTGCCGTCCGCCCACGGGCCCCACGAGTGGATGAAGGTCGGCTTCACCGTGTCGAACACGTAGTCGCGCAGGCCGGCGATGTCTTCCTTGTGCGTGAGGTCCGCGATCGGCGCGTTGACCAGCCCGGCCATGTCGACCAGTTCGAGCCTGCTGGTCATCGACGAGCCGCCGAGGTCCGGCAGCAGCAGCGACCCCTGCTGGATGCCGAGCATGTCCGCGTAGGTGTTGAAGCCGCGGCCGAACCGGTCCGCGATCAGGCACGCCGGCACGGTGGGGGCCTTGATGAACTCGTCGGACTGCTGCACGAAGCCGATCGCCGACGGGACCGACGCGGCCACGAGCACGACCGCCCCGAGCGCCCGCCAGCGCACCTGCGGCAGCTTGCGCATCAGCTCCGCGAAGGCCATCACGCCGCACAGCGTGCCGAGCACCCACACCGGCGTCGCGAAGCGGTACTGCGCCATCCAGTCCGGCACCATCACGCCGTACGCGATCACGCCGAGCACGAGCGGCGTGACCAGCGCGAGCAGCGGACGCCGCCACGGGGCCTTGACCAGCGCCCAGACGACCACGGCGACCAGCACGAGGGTCAGCGCGACGCCCGCGTACTCCACCAGCTGGTGCGGCCGGATGATCGAGGCGAAGGTGGGCAGGCCCTGCTTCTTCGCGACCGACGGGTTGGCCAGCAGCCGGTGGAACTCCGTGTAGCGCCACACGACGTAGCCGCCGAACAGCACGGCGAAGGCGGCGATGGACACCAGCGCGGACCGGAAGCTGGGCCAGAACCCTTCGCGCTTCACGCCGAACAGCAGGACGATCGGGTACGCGCTGGCGTAGATCAGGCCTTCCGGCCGGGTCAGCGCGGCCGCCGCGACGAGCGCGCCTGCCCCGATCGCGACCTTGAACGACAGCGGGTTTTCCTTGCGCAGCGCGGTGAACACCAGCGCGGCGAGCGCGGTGACGAAGAACGCGAACAGCGAGTTCTCGAGGCCGGAGACCACCCAGATCACGAACGACGGGATCGCCGCCAGCCCGAGGCCGGTGGCCAGCGTGATCGCCCACGCGTGCCTGCGGAACACCTGGCGGGCCACCAGATGGCACAGCACCAGGATGCCCGCGGTGAAGAGCAGGCCGAGCAGCTTGGGGAACAGCACGTAGTCCGGGATGCCGAACAGCAGGCCCTTGTCGAACAGGCCGGCGACCTTGCCCAGCGCGAGCAGGATCATCCAGGTCGGGTCCGAGAAGCCTTCCACCGGCGGCGCGCCGGGGGCCAGCACCGGGCCGAGCCCGTCGGCGACGCTGCGCGAGTAGGAGAACGTGATGGCCGCGTCGTCGACGATCCAGTGCCCGTAGCGGGTGGCGTGCCACGCGACCGCGGCCACGCCGGCCAGCACCGCCAGCGTCGACGCCAGCCAGCTGAGCCGGAACCGCGCGGGCGGATCGGACGTCTTCTCCCCCGGCAGGTCGGGCTCGGATACTGCGGTGAGTGCGCTAGCCGTCATGTCCTCGTCACTGTTTCCACTTGCGGATGCTGCCGAAGAAACGCACGAGCCTGCGCCCCCCTTGAAGTCCCGGCCGGGACCTGCGCCGCGGCGCCGCGGTCGACACCGCACTCTAGCCAATACCTCATCCGGGCCGGTTCACACGTCATCCCCGAGCGTGATCCACCTCACAAATGTCCCGTTCAGGACAAATGCGAGATGTCGTTCACCAGCCGGACCGAGGCGTTGCCGTCCGGGTAGAACTCGACGATCGACAGCGACGCCAGGTCCAGGTGCAGCCGGAACAGCAGCGACGGCCCCGCGTCGAGCCCCATCCGCAGCAGGGTCTTGATCGGCGTCACGTGGCTGACCACGAGCACCGTGCGCCCGTCGTACCGCTCGACCAGGTCGCGGCGGGCGTTGCCGACCCGCTCGTGGACCGCGTCGAAGCTCTCGCCGCCGGGCGGCGGGCACGACGAATCGCTCAGCCAGCAGCGGTGCAGTTCCGGGTCCCGCTTCGCGGCCTCGCCGAAGGTGAGGCCCTCCCATTCGCCGAAGTCGGTCTCGATGAGCCCGGGGTGCGTCTCGACCCGGCCGCCGAGCGCGTCGGCGACCGCCTGCGCGGTCTGCTTGGTGCGGATCAGCGGCGACGCGACGATCGGGGCGGGCTCGCCGTCCTCGCCGATCAGCCCCGGCATCGCGGCCAGCCGTTTCGCCGCCGCGGCGGCCTGGCCCCGGCCGTGTTCGGTGAGCGGGACGTCGCCGCGCCCGGAGTAGCGGCGGTCGACCGACATCTCGGTCTGGCCGTGCCGCAGCAGGAGCAGTTTGGTGGGCGTGCCGAGGGCTCCGGTCCAGCCTGCCGGGGACACCCGGTCCGGTTCGACGACCTTGGCTTTCGCCTTCGCGGGAGCCGGGGCGGGCGCGGTGGCGCCGGACCCCGCGCTGTCCATCGCGACGTTCGCGAGCCGGTCCGCGTGCGAGTTCTCCGCGCGCGGGATCCAGGTGTAGCCGACGCGGTCGAAGCCCGCCGCGATCTCGCGCGCCTGCGCGGCGAGCGGCTGCAGCGCGGCGTGCTTGATCTTCCACCGCCCGGACATCTGCTCCACCACGAGCTTCGAGTCCATCCGGACGTCCACAGTGGACACTCCGAGTTCGGCGGCCGCGGCGAGCCCGGCGACGAGCCCGGAGTACTCCGCGACGTTGTTCGTGGCGACGCCGAGGTATTCGTGGCGTTCGGCGAGCACCTCGCCGGTGGCCGCGTCTTTCACGACCGCGCCGTAGCCCGCCGGGCCGGGGTTGCCCCGCGACCCGCCGTCGGCCTCGACGATCACCCGGTCGGTCACAGGCCCGACTCCAGCGTGCGGACCAGGATCGCGCCGCAGTTGTCGCACTGCACGACGCTGTCCTCGGCCGCGGCCTTGATCTCGGAGATGGTGTTGCGGTCGAGTTCGAGCTGGCACGCACCGCACCGGCGGGCCCGCAGCAGCGCCGCGCCGATGCCCTTGTGGTCGTAGACCCGGGTGTACAGCTTGAGCAGCGGCTCCGGGAAGCGCGGCAGCAGCTTCGCGCGGTCCTCCTTGCGCCGGGCTTCGGTGGTGTCGAGGTCCTTGAACGCCTCGTCGCGGCGGCCCTCGGCGGCCTGCACCTCCTGCGCCGCCTTGTCGACCTCGGCGCTGGTGCGCTGCGCGTCCAGGCCCAGTGCCTCGCGCTGCTCCATCAGCTCCAGCAGGTCGTCCTCGAGCGCGCCCTGCCGGCGGCCGAGGGTCTGCAGCTCGTGCTCGACGTCGGTCATCTGCTTGGCGCCGATCGATCCGGATTCCAGCAGCTTGCGGTCGCGGTCCACGCGCGCCCGCACCGATTCGACCTCTTTCTCCTGCCGGGCGATTTCCCGGTCGAGGTCCGAGGACGCGGTCTCGACGGACACGAGCGCGTCGCGTTTCTCCCGGACGGTCTTTTCCCCGGCCTCGATCTCGGCAAGCTCGGGCAAGGTGCGGCGGCGGTGCGCGACGCGCGAAAGCTCAGCGTCCACCTTCGCGAGTTCGAGCAGCTGACGCTGGACGGCGGGGTCGGCCTTCACTGTGCTCCCTGATTTAGTTACTGGGCGGTAGCGCGGATGGTCCACGGGTCGGTGCACCGCGTGGAGACGTGAGCTTCGACGGTACCCGCAAAGGCGCCGCCGACAAGGGCCGAGGCCTGTCCGCACCACGGCCACTCGCTGGCCCAGTGCGTGAGGCCGACCAGCGCGGGCACGGCGGCCGCGGCGGCGAGGTGCTCGCCGGCCGGATGGTGGCGCAGATCCGCGGTCACGTACGCGTCCACGCCCTCGGCCGTCGCCTTCGCGAGATACGAGTCGCCCGCGCCGCCGGACACCGCGACGGTGCGGATCGGCCGGTCCGGGTCGCCGGCGCCGAGCACGCCGGGCACGGTGGCCGGCAACGCGCTGGCGACCCGCTGGACGAACTGCGCGAACGGTTCGGCGGCGGGCAGGTGCCCGATCCGGCCGATCCCGGTGCGGCCGCCCGGTTCGTGCGGGTCGAGCGGCCGGTCGACCTCCAGCCCGATGGCCGCGGCGAGCGCGTCGGACACGCCGGGGTCGGCCGAGTCGGCGTTGGTGTGCGCGCAGTAGAGCGCGATGCCGCCGCGGATCATGCGGTGCACGAGCGAGCCCTTGGCGGTGTCCGCCGGCACGCCGTGCACGCCGCGCAGCAGCAGCGGATGGTGCGCGACGATCAGCTGCGCGCCGATTTCCTCCGCTTCGGCGAGCGTTTCCTCGACCGGGTCGACGCAGAACAGCACGCGGGCGACGTCCTCGGCCGGGTCTCCGCAGACGAGCCCGACCGCGTCCCAGCTTTCCGCCAGCCGGGGCGGGTAACTGCGTTCGAGGACGGCGATGATCTCGGCTAATGCAGGCACCTGGGGATCCTCGCACGGTCGCTCTGGAAGACTTCCGGCCATGCCTTCCGTCGTCTTTGTGTGCTCCGGAAACATCTGCCGCTCCCCGATGGCGGAGCTGGTGTTCCGCGCGAAGCTCGCCGACGCGGGTCTCGCCGACGCTGTGCGCGTGTCGAGCGCGGGCACCGGGCCGTGGCACGTCGGCGAGGCAGCCGACCGAAGGGCACGCGCCACGCTGAAGGCACACGGCTACCCCACCGAGCACATCGCGGCCGAAGTCAGCGACGAAGACCTCGAAGCCGATCTGCTGCTCGCCGCCGACGAGAGTCATCTTGACTTCCTGCAGTCCCGGGTCGAAGACCCTTCGCGGGTGCGGCTGCTGCGTTCGTTCGACCCGTCCGCGCCGGAGGGCGCCGAGGTGCCGGACCCGTATTACGGCGGCGGCGACGGCTTCGAGGACGTGCTCGGGATGATCGAGCGGAGCGTGCCGGGTCTGCTGGACTGGGTCCGCGAACAGGCGTGACGTCCGGTCCGGGTGCGCGCACGGAACGCGACGGCCTACCGTAGAGGGGTGCGGTTGCGGTTTCTGCTCCGGCCGGGATGGCTGGCGTTGACAGTGGTGGTGTTCACGTTCGCCATCTGCTGTTACACGCTGCTGGCCCCGTGGCAGTTCCGCCGCGACGGCGAACAGGTCACCCAGAACAACGCGCTGAGCACGTCGTTCACCGCGAAGCCCGCCCCCGCCGCGCAACTGCTGCCGCCCGGGACGAAGCCGGACAAGAACACCGAGTGGCACCTCGTGACGATCACCGGCACGTACCTGCCTTCGGCGGAGGTTGTCGCGCGGCTGCGCACTGTGCAGGGCCAAGGCGCGTACGAAGTCCTCACGCCGCTTCGCGCCACCGACGGCACTGTGTACCTCATCGACCGTGGCTACGTGGGGCTCAACAGCGACTCCGGCGTGCTCCCGTACGCGGCCGCGCCGGGCGGACAGGTCACGGTCGTCGCGCGCGTGCGAAGCGACGAGACAGACCCGAAGAACCGCGAAGCGTTCTCCGACGCGTCGACGAACGGGAAGCTGCAGAGCTACACCGTCGACTCACGCGTAGTGGCGAAGGCGTCTGGCCTCACTATCCGGCCTGGCTACTTCCAGCTCGACGGCAACCAACCCGGCGTGCTGAAGGCGCTGCCGCTGCCGCAGCTGGAGTCGGGCCCGTACTTCTCGTACGCGCTGCAGTGGCTGGCGTTCGGCACGATGGCGTTGCTGGGCTGGCTGTACTTCACGATCCGCGAGCTGCGCCCGGGCGGCGCGCTGACGACCGAACGGCCGCAGCGCGGTCGCCGCAAGTCCGTCGCGGAGATGCTCGCCGAGGAAGAGGACGAGTACACGCCGACCGACTGAGTGGCCTGGTCGTTTCGCTGGAAAATGGCCCTTTGGCAGGTCCATTCGCGGAGCCGATACTGGCGGCATGCTGATCCACCCCTGGGACTCCGCGGACGAGAACGAATGGCGGGACTGGCTCGCCGGACACGACTTCGGCGAGCTGGTCGCCGGCGGCCGCGGCCGTGATCTGCCCGTGGTGGTGCCGACGCACTTCGTCTTCGACGGCGACGCGACCGTACGGCTGCATCTCGCCCGGCCGAACCCGGTGTGGCCGCTGCTGGAGGAACACCCGCGCGCGCTGCTGACGGTGACCGGCGACTACACCTACATCCGCTCGGACTGGAACACCGCCGACGACCCCGCGCTCGGCGTGCCCACTTCGTACTACGCGAGCGTGCAGCTGGCCTGCGACGTCCGGCTCGTCGACGATCCGGCGGAGAAGGCCGCGCTGCTGAACCTTCAGCTGGCGCACTTCGAGCCGGACGGCAAACGCACTCCAGTGTCCGCTGTGGACGCTCCGGATCGGCGGCTGCTGCCGGGGATTCGCGGGATCGAGCTGACCGTGACCGAGGTGCGGGCGAAGTTCAAGTACGGCGGGAACAAGAAGTCCGAGGACCGGCAGCGGATCGGCGCGTTGCTGTCCGAAAGGGACGGTCTCAACGACGCGGAAGCCGTGGCACACCTGAAACCCTGACAGCTCAGGAGTTTCGGCGGCGCACCCCGCTCAGCACCGCCACGACCACCGAGGTCCCAGCCGCCAGCCAACCGACCACTCGGGACAGCTCCACCGCACGCGTCACATGCCCCGCGTCCGGATTCCGCCCGACCCCGAGCACCGGCAGTTCCACCACGCCCTGCGGATACTCGGTCCTCCCGCCGACGCGAATCTCCAGTGCACCGGCGAAAGCCGCCTCGACGCGCCCGGCGTTGGGGCTCGGGTGCGCGATCGTGTCGCGCCGCCAGGCCCGCCACGCCCCGCCCGCGGAACCGCCGACGACCGGCGCGCCCAGCACGGTCAGCGCGGCCGCGACCCGGGTGGGCAGGAGGTGGACGAGTTCGTCGAGCCGGTCGATGGCCCAGTGTCCGGGGAGCAGGCGGCGCAGCAGTCCGATCGTGCGGGCCGCGAGGAGCCCGGGCACGCCCGCGACCGCGCCCCACAGCAGCGGCGTGACGACCACTTCGGACGTGTTCTCGGCCAGAGTTTCCACGGACGCACGGGAAAGCCCGATCGTGCCGAGTCCGTCGGTGACGCGCGAGTCCAGTTCGGACAGTGTGTCGCGCGCGGGTTCGAGGCGGCCCTCTTCGAGATCACGGGCCAGCTCGGTGCCTTGCGTGGCCAGCCCGGCCGCGCCGACGACCGCCCAGGTCGCGACCGCCGTCGCAGTCGCCTGCAACACCGGGCTGCGCCGCCCGGTTCGCTCCACGAGCACGCCGGCGGCCACTGCCGCGCCAGCGATTCCGAGCCCGGTCGCGCGCCGCGAACCGGTGGACGCGACCACCTGACGGAACGCGGTGACCGGCGGCCGTCGCCGCGGATCGCCGAGTGCACCGTCGGCGGCCAAACCGAGAATCAAGCCGATCGCGCGCGCCGCGCTCACTTGCAGCCCCCCGAACGTGGACGATTCAGTCGCCGAGATTACTCGACACCGCGGCGGCGATTTCCTCGCGTGCCTGCTCCACGATGTCGCGCATCGCGCGTTCGGCGCGCACCGGGTCGGCGAGGTCGATCGCCTCGGCGACTTCGACGTGCAGCGCGACCGCCTCAGGCTGCGGTTCGTCCGGCATCAGGCCGTGCCCGGTGCGGCCGGCGAGCACCTCGGCGACCACTGAGGACAGTTGCGCGAACATCGGATTCCTCGACGCCGACAACAACAGATCGTGGAAGGCGATGTCGTGGCCGAGGAAGGTGTCCAGATCGCGGGCCCGGGCCGTGCGCTGAAGGTGCACCGCCAGCGCGCGGATGCGGCCGCGTTCCTCCGGGGTCGCCCGGATCGCGGCGAAGCGAGCGGCACACGGTTCGACGGCCGAGCGCAGTTCGGTCAGCGTGCGCAGCGCGGCAGGCCGGTCCGCGCCGTCGAGCTGCCAGCGGATCAGTCTCGGGTCATAGTGGTTCCACTCGGCCGGCTCGCGGACGGTGACCCCGACGCGGCGGCGGCTGCTGGTGAGCCCCATCGTCTCCAGAACCCGGACGACCTCGCGGGCGACGGTGCGCGAAGCTCCGTACCGCTCTTGCAGCTCTTCCGAGCGCAGTACCGCGCCCGGCGGCAGCTCGCCGCTCGCGATGGCCGCGCCCAGCTCGTCGAGCATCTCCTCGTGCCGATCATTGCCCACTGGGTTAACGTAACGCTCTGACTCGATTAAGTACTACTTCTTCTTGATTAAGTAGTACTTTTGAGTTTGACTCTCCAGGGCACAAAGACGTGGGAGGTGCGGATGACGGTCATCGTGGTGATGGGCGTGTCGGGCTCGGGCAAGACGACGGTCGGTTCGGCCGTCGCGGAGGCGCTCGGGGTCGAGTACGCCGAGGCGGACACCTTCCACCCGCAGGCGAACATCGAGAAAATGACCGCGGGCCACCCGCTCACGGACGAGGACCGGGAGCCGTGGCTGGCCTCGATCGCGCTGTGGATCGCGGAGCACCAGGAACGCGGCGGCGTGGTCAGCTCGTCCGCGCTGAAGCGGCGCTACCGCGACGTGCTGCGCGGCGGCTGGGACGTGTGGTTCCTGCATCTGAACGGCTCGCGCGACGTGCTCGCCGAGCGGATGAAGACCCGCACCGGCCATTTCATGCCGGTCTCGCTGCTCGATTCCCAGCTCGCCGACCTCGAACCGCTGGAGGCGGACGAGCCGGGGGCGACCTTCGACATCAGCCTCTCCCCCGCCGACCTCGTCGCGTCGGCGCTGAAGACGTTCCGGGAGCGCGCATGAACACCCTCGCCGCCGGCTGGACCGGCCACGACACCCGCCTGATCCTCGCCACCGTGCTGGCCATCGCGGTGATCGTGGTGCTGATCAGCAAGGTGAAACTGCATCCGCTGCTCGCGCTCACGCTGGGTTCCGGCGTGCTCGGACTGGTCGCCGGGATGCCGGTGGACAAGCTGCTGAAGAGCTTCACGAACGGCGTCGGCAGCACGGTCGCGTCGGTCGGCGTGCTGATCGCTTTCGGGGCGATGCTGGGCAAACTGCTCGCCGATTCCGGCGGCGCGGACCGGATCGTGGACACCGTGCTCGGCCGGGTCCGCGGCCCCGGGCTGCCGTGGGCGATGGCGCTGGTGGCGGCGCTGATCGGGTTGCCGATGTTCTTCGAGATCGGGCTCGTGATGCTGATCCCGGTGGTGCTGCTGGTCGCCAAGCGCAGCGGGAAACCGGTGCTGCTGCTGGGAATCCCGGCGCTGGCCGGACTGTCGGTGCTGCACGGCCTGATCCCGCCGCACCCCGGCCCGCTGGCCGCCGCCGGGTCGCTGAACGCCAACGTCGGCCTCACCCTGGCGCTCGGTCTCCTGGTCGGCCTGCCCACGGTGGTGATCGCCGGACCGCTGTTCGGCCGCCTGGCCGCGAAGATGGTGCCCGACGCCGAGCCACCCGCCCGGCTGGTCCCGGAGTCGGAGGGTACGGACGACAAGCACCGCCCGAGCTTCGGCGCGACACTGTCCACTGTGCTCTTGCCGGTGGTCCTGATGCTGGCCAAGGCATTGGCGGACATCTTGGCGGACAAGGGAAACCCGGTCCGCCGGGTCCTGGACTTCATCGGCGACCCGCTCGTCGCACTGCTGCTGGCGGTCCTGGTCGGGATGGTCGTGCTCGGCCGCCCGGCGCGGCTGAACCGGGAGCGCCTGTCGTCCATCGTCGGCGATTCCCTCGCCCCGATCGCCGGGATCATGCTGATCGTGGCCGCGGGCGGCGGGTTCAAGCAGACGCTGGTGGACGCCGGGGTCGGCGACGTGATCACGAGCCTGTCGAAAGGCGCCAACCTGTCACCGCTGCTGCTCGGCTGGCTGGTCGCGGTGGCGATCCGCCTGGCGACCGGCTCGGCAACCGTCGCGACGGTCTCCGCGGCGGGCATCGTCGCCCCACTGGCCGCGACTCTCGATCCGACACACAACGCCCTCCTGGTCCTCGCCATCGGTGCTGGGTCGCTCTTCTTCTCGCATCTGAACGACGCCGGGTTCTGGCTCGTTAAGGAGTACTTCGGGATGTCGGTCGGACAGACGCTGAAGAGCTGGTCGGTGATGGAGACGGTGATCTCGGTGGTCGCGATCGCGTTGATCCTCCCCTTGGGCGCGCTGCTTTAACGCTGGTCAACCCCCTTTGCAGCGGTGTCGCCGATTCACCTTGGTCAACCCGCTTCACGGCCGGGGTACCGCTTCACCCTGATTAACCAGCTTCACCGAAGGGTCGCCCCTTCACTTCAGTTAACCCACTTCACCGCGAGGTCGCTGCTTCGCTCAAGTTAATAAGCTTCACGGAAGCATTGTCGATTCACTCCGGTTAACCTGCTTCACGGCAGTGTCGCTAGTTTGCCCTGATTAACACCCTTAACTGCCGCGTAGTTGCTTCACTCCGGCTAATCCGGTTCATGGCAGTGCAAGGCTTCACTCGGGTTAACCCCCTTCACGACCGCGACCGGCCTTCACTCAGGTGAAGTCCGGTCGCGGCGCTTTGCCCGGTTGACATGTGACCGTTTGGTCACCTATTCTCGGTGCGTGCCCGACGAGGACCTGGTTTTCAAGGCTCTGGCGGATCCGACCCGCCGGTTCCTGCTCGACCTGCTCTACGCGCGGGACGGCCGCACGCTCACCGAGCTGGAGTCCGAAGTGGACATGACGCGGTTCGGGGTGATGAAGCACCTCAAGCTGCTCGAGGAGGCCGAGCTGGTCGTCTCGCGCAAGGAGGGGCGGGAGAAACGGCATTTCCTGAACCCGATCCCGATCCGGCAAATCCACGATCGCTGGATCGACAAGTACACCGCACACCACACCTCGGCGCTGCTGGACCTCAAGGCCCGGCTCGAAGCCGAAGAAACCCAGAAGGAGCCCGGAAAATGACTGACACCACGACTGTTCAGGTCAACCGCGTGTACATCAAGGCGACCCCGCAGGCGGTGTGGGACGCCATCACCAAGCCGGAGTGGACCGCGAAGTACGGCTACACCGGCCTGGCCGAGTTCGACCTCAAGCGCGGCGGCAAGCATCGCACCAAGCCGACTCAGGAGTTCATCGACTCGGGGTACACGACCGATCTTCTCGACGGCGAGGTGCTCGAGGTCGATCCGCCGCGGAAGCTCGTGCTCACCTGGAAACTGCAGATGGATCCGAGCCTCGTCGCGGAGCCGTACACCACGCTCACTTACGACATCGAGGAAACGAAGACGGCGGGCACTCGCCTCACCGTCACCCATGACGTCACCGGTGCGCCTAATCACGCGGCGCTGGTGTCTGGCTCGCAGGAGGACGTCAACGCTGGCCCGGGCGAGAACGCGGGTGGTGGCTGGGCGTGGGTCCTGTCGGATCTGAAGTCCGTTTTGGAGACCGGCAAGGGTCTCACGGCCTGACGCGAACGTGGGGTGGCCGCGCGAAAGTGCGGCCACCCCACGGCTTCACGCGCGTTGCGTCGCGGCTTTCAGTGCGGCTTTCGCAGCGGCGGATGCCCCGAGTTTGTCCAAACCGAACAGTGCGGCTCCGACGACCGGGTTCACCTCCACCACGCGTACCTGTGCGCGTGGTGCCACCTTTAAACACCGTCGTTCGATGTCCGCGATCACCGATGTGCCGACGCCGGTCAGTACGCCGCCGCCGAGGATGACTTCGGGGGCGGCCGACGTCAGGTCCAGGCGGCGCATGATCGCAGCTACCAGCAGGCTTACTTCCTCGGCGAACCGGGTCACCACGTCTTGCGCGACCTCGTCGCCTGCCGCGGCGACCTCGAACAGCAGCGGGCACAGGCCGTGGATCGAGGCGGAGTCGATTTCCTCGAAGTGCAGGCCCTGCACCACATCCAGCAGCGTCGAGGCACCGAAATACTCCGCCACCGCCGATTCCAGTGCGGTGCGCGGGCCGCGGCCGTCTTCGGCTCGGACTGCCCACCACAGGGCTTCCTCGCCTAGGCGGTAGCCACCGCCCCAGTCGCCGGAAACCTTGCCCAGTGCGGGGAATCGGTACGACCGGCCGTCCGGGGCGAAGCCGGCACCGTTGATTCCCGCGCCGCATACCACTGCCACGCCGGTGCCGTCAGAGCTTCCTGCACGCAGCAAAGCCAGCACGTCGTTGCCGACGTCCAAAGTGGAACTCCAGCCGCGTGCCGACAAGGCACGGTGCAGCGCGGCTTCTTCTCGGGGGAAGTCCAAGCCCGCGAGGTAGGCCGAGGTGTGCACGGCGAACGGCGGCTCCGTCGGCAGACCACCGGAATGGAGTGCTTCCAGGACGAATTCTTCCAGTGCGGCAACGCATCCGTCGACTCCGACGCGCTGGGGAGAAACGCCGGGGCCGCGGGACGCGCCGAGTACGGCACCGTCCCGCGAAACCACCAGCACTTCGGTCTTGCTGTTCCCCCCGTCGATCGCGACGACGGTGTCGCTCATGCTCGCGCCCAGGGCAGGAAATCCTGGTTGCGTGCGACGAGTTCGTCCGCCAGCTTGTCCGCCTTGGGGTACTGGCCGACGAGCGGGTGCGCGAGCAGTGCGTCCGCGACCCGGTCCCGGCCGCCCTTGACCGCGGCGTCCAGTGCCAGATGCTCGTAGGCCGTGACGCCGGCGATCAGGCCGGCGAACCGCGGGTCGACCGGGGTCTGCGGGATCGGGGTCGCGCCCGCGGAATCCACAGTGGACGAAACCTCGATGACCGCGTCGTCCGGCAGGAAATCGAAGGTGCCGTTGTTGCGGACGTTCACCACGTGTTCCTCGGCGGCACCGCCGGAGGTGAGCGCGTGCACGAGCTGCACCGCCGCCTCCGAGTAGTACGCGCCGCCGCGCTTCTCCAGCGACTCCGGCTTCGTGTTCTGGTCCGGGTCGAGGTAGATCTTCAGCAGCTCTTCCTCGACGTCGCTGACCACCTCGGCGCGCGGACGTTCGGTCTGCTGCTTCGCGACCTGCGCGTCGTGCGAGTAGTAGTACTTGAGGTAGTACGACGGCACGGCCTGCATTCGCTGCATCCACTCGACCGGCACGCTGACCTCTTCGCCGAGGAATTCCGCGTGCTGCGCGAGGAGTTCCGGCAGCCGGTCGACGCCGTCGACCAGGACGCCGCGTTCCCAGCTCAGGTGATTCAGTCCAGTGTGGACGAGCTTGACGTCGCCGGTCGACGCGCCGAGCAGCTTCGCGAACTTGCGCTGCAGGTTGATCGCGACGTTGCACAGGCCGACCGCGCGGTGGCCTTCCTGCAGCAATGCGCGGGTGACGATGCCGACCGGGTTGGTGAAGTTGACGATCCAGGTGTCGTCCCCGGCGACCTTGCGCACGCGCTCGGCGATGTCGAGCACCACCGGCACCGTGCGCAGCGCCTTCGCCAGGCCGCCCGCGCCGGTCGTTTCCTGGCCGACACAACCGCACAGGTGCGGGAACGTCTCGTCCGACGCGCGTGCCTTCTGCCCGCCGACGCGCAGCTGGATGAGGACCGCCGACGCGCCGTCGACGCCCTCCTCCAGATTCGCGGTGGTGCGCACGCGGGCCGGATGCCCCGCGTGGTCCAGCAGCCGCTGGCTGAACCCGCCGACCGCTTCGACCCGGTAGGCGTCCGGGTCGATCAGCACGATCTCGTCGACGTCGAGCGAGGCGCGCCGTCCGGCGATGCCGTCGATCAGCTCCGGCGTGTAGGTGGACCCACCGCCGACCACTGCCAGTTTCATCCCTTGACTCCCGTGAACGTGATGCCCTTGACGAACGACTTCTGCGCGAACACGAACAGCACGATCACCGGCAGCATGATCAGCGCGGTCGCGGCCATCGTGAGGTTCCATTCGACGTGGTGCATGCCTCGGAAGGACGCGATCGCCAGTGAAAGCGGCCAGTTGTCTTTGTTCTCGCCGGTGTAGAGCAGCGGACCGAAATAGTCGTTCCAGGTGAACAGGAAGCAGAACATCGCGGTGGCCGCGATACCCGGCTTCGCCATCGGGATCAGCACCCGCGTGAGCACCCGGAACTCGTTGCAGCCGTCGATCTTCGCCGCTTCGAGGTAGTCCTTCGGAATGGTGAGGAAGAACTGCCGCAGCAGGAAGATCGAGAAGGCGTCGAAGAAGAAGTACGGCACGATGAGCGGCACCAGAGTGCCGGTGAAACCGAGCCGCACCCACAGGTCGTACAGCGGAACGACGGTGACCTGCGGGGGCAGCATCATCGCGACAACGGTGAGCATGAAGAACAGGTTTTGCCCGCGCCACTTCAGCTTCGACAGCCCGTACGCCGCCGGGATCGCCGAGACCAGCGCCCCGATCGTCGCGAGTGCCGAATAAAGGAAGCTGTTGCCGAAGTACTCCAGCAACGGAGCCTTCCGGAACACCTCGATGAAGTTCTCGAAGTGCCATTCGGTCGGCCACAGACTGGACGTCATCGCCTGGTCGCTCTTCATCACCGAGGTGAGGAAGACGAACAGCAACGGCAGCATGAAGATCACGCCGAGCGCGATGCCGACCGCATGGGTGGCCACAAAGGACAGTTTCTTGTCCCAGCGCCGCTTGAACTTCTCTCGCGGATGCACCGGAGGAGCCGGGGGCGCAGGGGCCGTAATCGTGGTCATGCCCCCTCCTCCTGATGCTGTGACTTACGCATCTGCCGCACGAGAATCCACGTGAAGCCCGCGGAAACCAGGAACAGCAGCACGGCCATCGCCGCCGCGTAGCCCATGTTGAAGTACCGGAAACCCTGCACGTACAACCAGATCGGATAGGTCAGCGTCGAGTTTTCCGGCGCGCCGATCAGTTTCGAGTTTCCGGCGACGTCCGCCGTGCCCGCCGAAGCGGACGCCGCGACGATTGCCTGGGTGAAGAACTGCAGCGCGTAGATCATCGAGTTGACCACGCCGAACAGCAGCACCGGCGAGATCGACGGCAGCGTCACGTGCCAGAACCGGCGCACCGGGCCCGCGCCGTCGAGTTCCGCGGCCTCGTACTGCTCCTGCGGAACGTCCAGCAGCGCGGCCAGGATGATGATCATCAGCTCGCCCGAACCCCACAGCGCGAGCAGGGTCAGCGCGGGCTTCGACATTTCCGGGCTGTTGAACCACAGTCCGCCGTCGACGCCCACCAGCCGCAGGAACCGGTTCACCGGGCCGAATTCCGGGTTGAACACGAAGACGAACGCGAGCGTCGCGGCCGCGGGCGGGGCGAGTGCGGGCAAATAGCAGAGCGTGCGGACGATGCCGACGCCGCTCTTCAGCCGCGAAATCACCGACGCCACGCCGAGCGAGAACAGCACCCGGCAGACGGTCAGGATGATCACCAGCCACAACGTGTTGTACGCGGCGGTTTTCACCAGCGGTTCGCTGGTGAACATGCGCACGTAGTTGTCGAACCCGATCCACTGTGGAGGGTTGATCAGGTCGTAGCGGGTGAACGAGTAGAACAGCGTCGCGCCGAGCGGGTAGGCGAAGAAGATCAGGAACCCGAGAGTGGCCGGTGCCATGAAGTAGAACACCGTGCGCCTGCGCTTGGCCCGGGGAGACCCCCTCCGCGCCTGGTTCGGCGCGGAGGAGGTTCCGGATTCCGCCGCGGTCAGCGTGGTCATCCGCCGGCGCCCTTCTGCGCCAGTGCGTCGTTGATCTGCGCGTCGACCTTCTGCAGGCCCGCGGCCAGGTCAGGCACCGAGCCCGCCTGCCACTTCTCGGCGAAGTCGTTGACCGCCTTGAGGAACGCGTCGCCGATCGGCGTGGTCGGGTTGGCGACCAGCTTGCCGCTGTTGTAGATGTCGGTGAAGGTCTTGAACTGCGGCGGCATCTTCAGGTTCGGCGAGTTCAGCGAATCCTTCGTGCTGGGCACGTTGTTCAGGCCGTTGGCCATCTCGACGAGGGTGTCGGTGTCGAGCGAGGCCTGCTTGATCAGCTCCCACGCGGCACCGGGGTTCTTGGCCCCCTTCGGGATCGCGATGATCGTGCCGGTGCCGAAGCCGCCGCCGTACTGGCTGGCCAGGCTGTCGAGAACCGGGGCGGGCGCGGTGCCGTAGTCGAGCGACGGCGCCTGGTCCTTGATGAACGCGGTGCGGAACTCGCCGTCGTAGATCATCGACAGCTTGCCGGTCTGGAAACCGTTGTCCTTCGAGTATTCGTCGCCGAGACCGGCCTTGAACTTCTCGACCTTCGCGTGCCCGCCGTAGAAGTCGATGAGCTTCTTCTGGAATTCGAACATTTCCTTCCAGCCGGGGCTGGAAGCGAGCGAGGACTTGCCGTCCGGGCCGATGAACTTGGCGCCGAAGTTCGGTGCCCAGTACTGCGCCTGGTTGGCGTAGAACGGCATCGACGGCAGGAAGCCCGCGGTCTTGATCGAACCGTCCGGGTTGAACTCGGTGAGTTTCTTGACGTCCTCGAACAGTTCCGTGGTGTTCTTCGGCGGGCCGGCGATGCCCTTGGCCTCGAACTGCTTCTTGTTGTAGAAGAATCCGTACACGTCGGCGAGCATCGGCATCGCGCACCGCTTGCCCTGGTACGACGTGTAATCGCGGACCGCCTGCGGGATTTGCTCGAGATCGATCTTGTCCCGGTCGATGTAGGGCTTCAGGTCCTGGAAGCTGCCCGTGGAGCACCACGCGCCGAGGTTGTCGGTGTAGAACGAGATCGCCACGTCCGGCGGGTTGCCGCCGCGGATCGACTGGGTGAGCTTGTCGTCGTCCTGGTTCCCCTCGTGCTTGATGGTGATGTTGGGGAACTTCGCCTTCAGCTTGTCCAGCGCCTTCGTGACCACGCCGTACTCGCGGTCGGTGAACTTGCTGTAGACGGTGATCGTGAGCTTGTCGTCCTTGTTCGGCGGGGCCGCGGCGTCACCGCCGCCAGCGGGCGCGGCGGCACCGCACGCGGCGGTCGCCAGCAGCGTGCTCGCCGCGACGGCGCTGAGCAGCAGAGAACCGCGCCTGCGCGCGAGCCTCCGGATGCGGGTGGGAGCGGACATGAACCCTCCTGTCCTTCGGGTGGGTCTACTCGGTCGGGGACGGGGCTTGCTCTCCCGCGGACCGGCGCGGCCCGAGGAGCGTGGGGGTGACGACGCCGAAGACGTCCTCACGGGCGGTGGCGAGCGCGGACTGCAGCGCACCGGCGCGCACCGCGTTGCCCTGTACCGAAGCGACGCCGACGGGCGTGCGCGGCAGCACCAGTTCGTGCAGTTTTCCGGCGACGATCCCGGCGAACTCGTCGCCGCCGGCCCGGCTGGTTTCGCCGCACAGCAGGATGAGCTGCGGGTCGGCGACCGCGACCAGGCTGGCGACTCCGCTGGCGACGCGGCGCGCTAGATCGTCCAGAAACCCATGGTGCGCAATGCGTCGTGCCTGCGCGACGGCGTCCCAGCCGTTGTCGGCGGAGATGCCGTGCGCCTTGGCGAGCCGGGTGATCGCGGACGAGTCGACCAGATTGCCGAACCGCGCGCCTGCCGCGGGCCAGCTGTCGCCAGTGTCCACAGTGGCCGGATCGGGGACGCGCATCCAGTCGATCTCGCCGCCGCCACCGGTCGCGCCGCGCAGCAGCCGCCGTCCGATGACGACCGCGCCACCGACGCCTTCGGACAGCCAGACCAACACGAAGTCGTCGACGTCCTGCGCGTTGCCGACGGTCATTTCCTCCACCGCGACCAGGTTTACGTCGTTCTCGATCTTCACCGTGACGCCGAGTTCGTCGCTCAACCGCGCCGGCACGTTGAACCCGAGCCAGCCCGGGATGTGCGGGGCCGAGGACAGCAACCCGGTGCGCGGGTCGAACGCGCCCTGCGCGCCGATGACCACATTGGCCAGATCGTCGAGCTGCATCCCGGCGGCCTTGGTGACCCGCCGGAGCGCCTGGCCGAACGAGCCGACCACGTCCGCGTCCTCGGCGACCGGGAGCTGCACGCGGTACTCGGCGAGCACGGCACCGGCGACGTCGGCGACCACGAAGTCCGCGACCTGCGGGGTGAGGTCGACGGCCGCGACGTGCGCGAGCCCGCCGTTGACCGCCCACAACTGAGCGCGCGGCCCGCGTCCGCCGCCGGCCCGCTCCCCCGCCTTGCCGACGAGATTGTCCTGCTCCAGCCGGGTGAGCAGCTGCGCGGTGGCCGGTTTGGACAGCCCGATGGCGGCCTCGAGTTCGGCCCGGGTGAGCGGCCCGTTCCGCAGCAACGCCTCGATCGCCGCGCGGTCGTTCATCTCGCGCAACGTTCGCGGACTGCCGGCTCGCACCTGGCTGCTCCTTTATTAGGAAACTTTACAGACGGTTTTCCGGGACTGTAGTGAGCGCGGCCACACGTCGTCAATGGGCTCGGGAAACGGCGGGGTAACGGCTTGATACCGCGGAATGTCGGCGACCGGCGGAGGGTGACTGGGTGAGCGCGGAGGGTGCGCGGTCCAGACCAGCGGGGAGGGGTGGTCTGTGACGCGGGGGCCGGGCAGGAGGCGGCGGAGCGGGAGCGGAGCGGGAGCGCGAGCGGAGCGGGAGCGAGGCGGAGCGGAAGCGGGAGCGCGGGGCGCGGGGCGCGGGGCGGGAGCGAGGCGGAGCGGAAGCGGGAGCGCGGGGCGCGGGGCGCGGGGCGCGGGGCGGGAGCGAGGCGGAGCGGAAGCGGGGCGGGGCGGGAGCGGGGCGGGGCGCAGCGGGAGCGGTGGCGCGGGCTGGTGCGGCTCGGTGGCGGGGTGCGAAAAGGGGTCGTGAG
>NZ_JBHUKS010000020.1:0-76646 GCF_042684085.1 Amycolatopsis silviterrae | reverse complement strand
GTGGCAATCCCGGTTCTAACCGGGATTGCCACTCACGAGCCCCGAGTACGGCATTCAGTCCCGAGTGGCGTCTTGGTTAAACAGCGGCCTCGTCGCGAGTGGCGAGCGCGGGCCGGGCCAGGCCGGGCCCGCGCCGCCATCCATCGCGCCGCCATCGCATCGCACGGCGCGGCCGAGCGCATGGGGGCCTCGTGAGTGTTTATCCCGGTTAGAACCGGCATAGCCACTCACGAGCCCCAGACGAACGGACGCGCAGAAACGGCCCGCACCCGACCGTCATTCCTCAGCTTCAGCCCACGCCTTCAACATCACGCGGGCAATAGACGAATTCCCCGGCAGCACAAGATTTGCCGCACCACCGGCGATCGGCGTCGGCACCCCACTCCCGGCGTTGCGGAACGCGGCTCGAACGTCCTCTCGGGACACCCACAGCGCTTCCTCGATCTCGCCCTCGGCCGGGACCAGCGGTGCGTTGCGGTCAGCCCGCGCGGTGAAGCCCAGCATGATCGACCGCGGGAACGGCCACGGCTGGCTGCCGAGGTACCGCACGTCCCCGACCTCGATTCCTGCCTCCTCGCGGATTTCGCGGACGACGCAGCCCTCCAGGGACTCCCCCGCTTCCACGAATCCGGCGAGCACGGAATACCGGTCCGGCGGCCAGATCGGCTGCCGGGCGAGGAGTACGTGCGAACCGTTGACCCCGTCGAGGTCGTGCACCAGGCAGATCACCGCCGGGTCGGTGCGCGGGTATTCCTCGTGTCCCTTGGCTTCGCAGCGGCTGGCCCAGCCGAACTGGATCAGCTGCGTCGGCGAGCCGTCACGGGTGCAGAACCGCGATTGCCGCCGCCAGTTCCGCAGTGCCTGCGCGGTGGTGAACAGCCCGGCCGACGTGTCGTCCAGCCGTTCGCCGTAGCCGCGCAGTTCGACCCACAGCTCGCCGTCGGCGCGCGGCACCTCTTCGATGACGCCCCAGCTGCCCGCCAGCCGCACGGTGTCCGCTTCGCCCGCGATGCCGCCGGGCAGCGACCAGTAGTCGACGTCTTCCCACTCGCCGAGGAACACCGCGTCGGCGGGCGGTTCGGTGCCGAAGTCCATCGCCTTGCGGGTGGCCAGCGCGGAGCTGCCCTCGACGACCGGTGTGCGGCCGGTGTCGTCGAGCAGCACCACGCGGGCTTCCGACCATTTCGCGGCGAGCCGCTCCGGGTTGGTGCGCAAGGTTTCCTGACGGTCCACTGTGGAACGCGACAGCGTCGGCAGTGCCCCCAGTTCGAACGGAACGCTCATCAGTCCTTCTCGCTTGGGGAAACCTCGCTGGTGGAAACGCCGAGCGCGGCCAGTTTCGGCGCGAGCAGTTCCGCGTCGCCGACCACGACGCCGGTGAACCGGCCCGGTGCGAAGAATTCCGCCGCCGCCTCGGCGACCTGGTCCGCGGTGACGGCCGCGAGCCGCTCCGGGTGGCTCTGCAGCCATTCGATGCCGAGGCCGTTCGAGGCCAGCGCCATCAGCTGCCCGGCGAGCCCGCCCTGCGACGACGTGCCGGTGACGAGCGAGCCCATCGCGTACTGCCGCACCGATTCGACCTCTTCGTCGGTCGGCGGCACGGTGCCGAGGCGGAACAGCTCGTACCGGGTTTCCAGGTAGGCCGCGGCGGTGACCTCGTTGGCCGTGTCCGCGTCCACATTGACCACCGCGCTGTCGCCGGTGAACTCGAAGCCCGAGTGCGCGCCGTAGGTGTATCCCTTGTCCTCGCGGATGTTTTCCACCAGCCGCGAGGAGAAGTACCCGCCGAACGCCAGGTTCGCCAGTTGCAGCGCCGGGTAGCGCGGGTCGGTGCGCGGCACCGTCTGCGCGGACAGCCGGAGCTGCGACTGCACCGCGCCGGCGCGCGGCACGAGCAGGACGTTGCCGCCGGTCAGCTCGGGCAGCGGGGGCAGCAGCACGGCCGAACGGTCGGACTTCCAGCCGCCGAGCGCGCGCTCCAGCTCGGCCGGAACCGCGTGCGGGTTGAGGTCGCCGACGAGCACCAGCACAGCGCCGCGCGGCAGCACCGAAGCCGTGTGCAGCGCGCGCACCTGCTCGGCGGTCACCTCGGCGACGTCCTCCGCCTGCGGGACCTCGCGGGTCGCCGGGTGGTCGCCGTACCGGTGCTTCTGCAGTGCTTCCCGCGCGATGGTGCGCGGCTGCGTGCGCGACACCGCGATGCGCTCGATCAGCCGCTCTCGCTCGCGCGCGACCTCCGCGTCGTTGTACGTGGCGCCGGTGAGCACGTCGCCGAGCACGTCCAGCAGCGTCGGCAGGCCGTCGGACAGCGAGGTGCCGCCGAAGTACAGCCGCTCTGGGTCCACGCCCGCGCTGAGGTCGCCGCCGATCAGCGCGACCTCGGCGTCGATTTCCACCCGGTCGCGCCGTGCGGTGCCGGTGAGCACGGTTTCCGCGAGCACCTCCGCGGTGGCCGCGTGCATCCGGTCCTCGCCCGCGAACGGGATCCACAGCCGCAGTTCGACCATCGGAACGCTCGCCTTGCGCACCGCGAGCACGCGCAGCCCGTTGGAGAGCGTGGTGTCCACATGGGACAGATCGGCGGCGGCGCGCTGGTGCCCCAGCGCGGGCAGTGGACGCGGTCCGGCGGCGGTGCGGCCGATCTCCTCGGCGCTGCGGTGTGCGGCTTTGACCTGTTCAGCCGAGGTCACTGTTCCGTCCCTTCGGTGCTTGCGGGCTTCACGACGAGCACGGCGCGCGCGTCCGGGCGCAGCGCCTTCGCCGCCGCCGACACGGCTTCGCCGGAGACCGCGGACAGGCGGTCGGCGAGCTGGTAGACCAGCGACGCGTCGCCGTAAAGGAGTTCGAACGCGCCGAGCGCGAGCGTGCGCGACACGAGCCGGTCGTGCTCCGCGTGCAGGCTCGCCGCCCAGCGCGCGGTGACCTTCTTCAGTTCGTGCGCGTCCGGCGGGGTGGACGCGAGCTTCTCCAGCTCCTCGTCCAGCGCGGCCAGCACGCGCTCGCGCGGCACGTCCGGCGGGTGGATCGCGGTGATGGTGAAGGTGTCCGGATCGCGCGCCTCGAACGGGCCGAAGAGCCCGGCTCCCGCGCCGATGTCGACCACCAGCGGTTCGACGTGCACGAGCCGCTGCTGCAGCCGCGAACCGTCACCGTCGGTGAGCACGCCGGCCAGCACGAGGTAGGCGAGGTAGCCGTCGAGGTCGTTGATCGGGTCCGGCATCCGGTAGCCGACGGCCAGCGCGGGCAGCGGCGCGTGCGGGTCGGCGTGCTCGCCGAGCAGCTGCGTGGTGGGCAGCGGTTCGGCGAACGACGGCCGGACCGGGGCCGGGCGATGCGGGACGTCGCCGAAGTGCTTCTGGACGAGCGCCTTCGCGTTCTCCACCTCGAAGTCGCCCGCCACGGTCAGCACCGCGTTGGCCGGCGAGTAGAAGGTGTCGAAGAAGGCGGCGCAGTCGTCCAGCGTCGCGCCCTCCAGGTCCTCGAACGCTCCGTAGCCGTCGTGCGCGTTGGCGAAGGTGGAGTACAGCACCGGCGGCAGCAGGATCCACGGGAATCCGCCGTACGGCCGGTTGCGCACGTTCAGCCGGATTTCCTCCTTGACGACCTCGATCTGGTTCGCCAGGTTCTCCGCGGTCAGCTTCGGCGCGCGCATCCGGTCGGCTTCGAGGAACAGCGCGCGTTCCAGTGCCGCGGCGGGCAGCACCTCGTAGTAGTCGGTGTAGTCCGGGTGAGTGGAACCGTTGAAGGTGCCGCCGCTGGACTGCACGTGCCGGAAGTGCGCCAGTTTCTCCAGGCTTTCGCTGCCCTGGAACATCAGGTGCTCGAAGAGGTGCGCGAAACCCGTCAGCCCCTCCGGCTCGGAACGGAAGCCCACGTCGTAGTGCACGCTGACCCCGACCACCGGCGCGGTCGGATCAGGAGCGAGCACCACGCGCAGACCGTTGTCGATCGTGAAACGGAAAAGCTCGGGATCGGCCATGCCTCCACCCTACGCAGGCGCGGGCGTCTTGGACTCGTCCGGTCGGAGGTGCCGCGCGCCCTCGAAAGCAACGGTCAGTGCAGCCACGAATCCGCTGGTCCGGGCCAACGGAACACTCTCTCCACCGGGCGTGCCATACCAGTACGCCGACAGCGAACAAGCGTTAACAAGCCAAGCGTCTGCTTCCCCCAGCGCGTACGCGTACGGGAGCGCGCGAGAGGCGAGCAGTTCGTCGTCTGGCGCGTCCATACGCAGCTGGGCGTCGAGGCCTCGAAGGCGGTCGCGGAGGTCGAGGCCGGCCTTCGTCCGCTTCGGCAGGAGCCGGGCAGCTACCGTCACAGCGAGGCCGGTGGCGAGAAGCACCAACCCGAGTTGGGCGTAACCGACCGTGAAGGCGAGCAGGACAGTGAGGAAGACGCCGTACGCGCACAGCCGGGGGCCGACCTTCGACAGTCGCTTCGGGGAGAGCCAGCCGCGACGGACAGCGTCGGCGACTAGCTCGGGTACGCCTGCTTCGCGGACTTCGGCGAGCGTCGCGGCTTCGCCGGGCACAGCGGCGGCGTACACCGCGCGCTCGAAGGCTGTCAGGTGCTCGTCGGGTGGGTTGCGGCGGACGAGCACCCAGTTGCCCGGGCCGTCCTCGCTGACCCATAGGTAGTTACGGACGCATAGGTCGAGCACGGTCGCCGCTAGGTCGACGGAGCTGACGCGTCCGGTGAGAAGCAGTCCTACGTGTCCAGGGAGCACGCCGTCCGGCGAAGCGAAGCGGCCGTTGTCGAGAAGCTGTACGGGCGTGGCTCGGCCGGGCTGTCGGTCTCGGCGGCGTCGTACGAACACGGTGACGGTGCCGGCGATCGACAGTAAGGCGAAGGCCAGCCACGCCCACCACACCGGCGCGGTGGCGGCGAAGGGGCCAGAGGGGACGCGACGCTCTGTCGCGGCGACGGTGCCGCCAGGGAGTTCAGCGGTCAGCTGCACGCGCGAGCCGGGCTGGAGCTTCGGCACCGAGACACGGGTCAGGCCGGAGTGGTCGATCTGCGCGGCACCGCAGCGGGTCGTCGAGCCGGGCGGACCGGCGAGGCAGCTGAGCGCGTCGGGGACGGCGGGCGCGGCGAAGGTCGCGCGGACCAGTTCCAGGCGGGTGTCCCAGCCGCCGGCAACGTCCCAGGTCACGTGCTCGACGCCGAGGCTCGTGCCGACCGCACCGTCCACTGTGTACCGGAGCACGGACGTGCCGCCGCGCAGGTAGAAGGTGACTTGGTCGTTGCTGGCTTCGGCGTTGCCCGCGCCTTCGATGCTGATGTCGCGGATGCCGAGCACGCGTTCGTTGGCGTGCAATGGAATCGTGCGGGTCATCGAGTTGTCGCGCGGCACCGAAACGGCCTCGGTGACCGACAGGCTGCCGTCGTGCTGGACCTTCAACGCGACCTCGACGCTCTGCGGCAGGCCCGGCAGCGACGGCTGGTCTTGCGTAACGGAGAGGAACGGGAGCAACAGCAGGGCCGCGAGTTTCATTGCGCGGACACCGCCGAGCGTCGTTCGGCCATCGCTTGGACCGCGTCGATTTCGTTCGCCAGCGGGGATTCGTCGCGGGTTGCCGGAGTGCCCAGCGCTCGGCCGGAGCGCGTTTGGCACGGAACCATCGGGGCGGCGGCGAAGGTGGCGAGCCCGGCGATCAGGACCGCGACCCCGATCAGGGCCTCGCCGACCGTCGCGGCCAGGACGACGGTAGTCACGATGCCTGTTGCGGCCAGGACCAATCCGGCGCGGCGGACCTGGGGTTGCCGATTGGACAGCCAGCGCTGACGGTGTGCTTCGGCGTCGAGAAGACCGCGCAGTTCGGCGTGATCCGGCCGCGCGGCAGCGAGCGGACCCGGCGGGAACGCGGCTTTGACGGCTTCCTCGAAGGGGGTGAGCTGGTCGCCTTCGCCGTGGGTGACTTGGCCGTCGGCGATCTGCAGATGGCCACGCGCGACGAGGTCGAGGACGGTGCCAGTGAGGTCGAGTTCGCCACGTGCGACGTACGCAAGGTAGGCGGGCGGGACTCCGGGAGCGGGCGGACCGGAGCGGCGGCGCAGCAAGCTGGCCCCGATGAGGAGGTACAGCACCAAGAACAGACCACTGAGGACAGTCGGGAAGCCAGGCGCGAAGGCCGCCAACGGTCCATTCGGGACGAACCGCGCGTTCTCCGGCAAGGGTCCGGTTTGGACGGCCAGGTCGATCCGATCCCCTTGGCGCAGAACGTTCTGCTCGGCGTGCGCTCCCCCGCTCCGGAGTTCAGAAAAAGTGCACTGCCGAGACGAACCCGGCTGACCGGCATAGCAGTCCGCTGTGGACACTCCCAGTGCGGTGAAGTCGGCGGTGACACGGTCGAGCGCACGATCCCAGCCGCCGGTGAGCTGAAACCGCACCTGCCCGCCAGCCGCGACCGCACCGTCCACTGTGTACTTCACGGTCGCTGGCCCGGTGACGGTGACCGTGGTTCCGTCGGCAGTGGCGGCACCGGAAACCCGCAGATCGGTGATCGAATAAAGCCGGTCCTCGCCGTCGCTGACCGGCACCCGCTCGGCGATGCGGTGGACGGCCGGAGCGTCGGCGACGACGCGCTCAATGACCGTGAGCTGACCGTCCGGTGCGGCGGTGACGGTGACGTCGTCGGCGAGCATGTCCTCAGCTCGGCGGGGTGAAGGGGTTGTCGGACTGCGGCGGTGCCGGAGGCTGCACCGGCGGCGGCGCAGAAGCAGGCGGCGGGTAAGCGGGCGGGCCGTAGTGCATCGGCGCGATCCGGGCGTGGTCGCGGTTACGGCGTTCGGCCAGCACCGCGGTGAGGAAGACCCACGGCGGCATCCCGTACGGCAACGGCACCCCGATCGCCGCGGACACCTCCTGCGCGAGGCCGAAGCCGAGCGACGCGGCCGCTTCCGGGCGCAGGTCGTGGTAGCGGCCGAGGTACTGGCGAGCGGCCATGGCGAGATCGTCGGTGAGGCCGCTGAGGTCGAAGTGCGCGGCCCACGCTTCCAGGCCGGGCGGCACCACGAGAATTGCCTGTGCGGATTGCGGCACGCGTTCGCGGATCACCAGCGTGCCCGCGAGATAGTCGCCGACGCGGCGGCCGTTCGACGAGGTCAGCGACACGATGACGGCCACCGCGCCGAGGAAGCCGAGTGCCCAGAAGTCGACGAAGAAACCGGCCAGCGCGCGGGTCAGCGCGTGCCGGAAGCTGATCGGGCCGCCGTCGAGACGTACGACGCGCAGGCCGAGCGCGAGTTTGCCGAGCGAGCGGCCGCGGCTGAGCGTCTCGAACAGCACCGGGTAGCCGATCACGACCAGCACGAACGAGGTCAGCATCAGCGCGATGGTGAGCGCCGAGTCGAACGACCCCGCGGTCAGCAGCAGCGTGATGAGGATCAGCAGCAGCAACGCGGCCTGGACCAGGACGTCGAGCAGCATCGCGACCGCGCGGCTGGCGAGCTTCGCCACCCGCAGGTCGAGGACGACGGCCTCACCGGTGACGAGATCGGACTCTTCCTGCACGAGGCAAGCGTAGAGCTCGGCCGGTGCCTCTATCCTGGCGGTCGAGGAGGTGGCCGGTGGACGTCGACGTGTTCGTCGCGGCGCACAGCGCCGAATGGAGCAGGCTCGGCGATCTCGCCGGACGCCGGCGGCTGACCGGCCAGGAAGCGGACGAGCTGGTCACGCTCTATCAACGCGCCGCGACGCATCTGTCGATGATCCGCTCGACCGCGCCCGACCCGGCCCTGCTGGCCAGGCTGTCGGCGCTGGTCGCGCGCGGCCGTTCGGCGGTGGCGGGCTCGCACAGCCCGGCGTGGCGCGAGGTCGGGCTGTTCTTCACCCGGCGCTTCCCGGCCGCGGTGTACCTGAGCAGGCGCTGGTGGATCCCGGCGGCGCTGGTGTCGGTCGCGGTGATGGCGGTGCTCGGCGTGTGGATCGCCGGCGACCCGCAGGTGCGCGCGGCGCTGGTGTCGCCGGACGAGGTGAAGGCGATGACCGCGCCGGGCGGTCAATACGAGACGTACTACTCGGACGGCCCAGCGGCGTCGTTCGCGGCGAAGGTGTGGACGAACAACGCGTGGGTGGCGGCGACGTGCCTGTTCCTCGGCGTCGCGCTCGGCTTGCCGGTGATCTCCGCGCTGTGGCTGAACGCGCTGAACGCCGGGATCGCGATCGGGCTGATGTCCTCGGCCGGACGCGGGGACGTGCTGCTGGGACTGCTGCTGCCGCACGGGTTGCTGGAACTGACGGCGGTGTTCATCGCGGCGGGCACCGGGCTGAAACTCGGCTGGACCGTGGTGGACCCGGGACGGCGTTCGCGGAGCGCGGCACTGGCCGAACAGGGCCGGTCGGTGGTGGTGATGGCGCTGGGGCTGGCGTGCGTGCTGCTGGTGTCGGGCGTGATCGAGGCGTTCGTGACGCCGTCCGGCTGGCCGACGTGGATGCGGATCGGGATCGGCGTGGTGGTGGAGCTGCTGTTCCTGACGTACGTGTTCACGCTGGGGCGGCGGGCTGCTCTCGATGGGGAGACCGGGGACGTAGACCGGCGGGCGGCTGGGGACGCGTTGCCCGAAGCGGGCTGACCCCCTGGCCCGGCTGAGTCGTCCAATGCAGGGGCTTATGCCGGGCGGCGTCAGCCTGCCGATCGTCCACAAAGGACACCGACGCCACCGAAATGCCCGCTTCATGCCCGCCAGCCCGTTTCCGCCGGTCTGTGAGGGGAACCCTGAGGGAATCTGATTCCCTCAGGGAGGCCCTCACAGACACCACGCCCTGCTCCCGCACGCCTCGACCGCGCCCCGCAACGCCGCCCGCAACGCAGACGTCTGTGAGGGGAACCCGCACAGACTCAAATTCCCTCAAGGGGTCCTTCACGGACCTACAACCGGCCTGCAGCTTTCAGGGCTAGGTACCGGTCCGCCAACGCAGGCGGCAACTCCTCCGGAACCGCGTCCACCACCCCGACCCCGCGCCGGGTCAACCGCGCCACCGACGACTCCCGGTCCGCCAGCGCGCGCTCCGCCGCCGCAGCGTCATAAACCGCCTCCGCCGACCCGCGCGCCGCGGCCATCTCCGCCACTCGCGGGTCCGCTACCGAAGCCACCAGCACCTCGTGCCGGGCGGTCAACGACCCCAGCACCGGAAAAAGCCCCTCCTCCAACGGCGCGGGCTCCAAACCGGTCAGCAGCACCACCAAGGCCCGACGGCGCGTCCGCTGCAGCACCTCCGCCACCATTCCCCGCGCGTCCGTCTCCACCAGCGACGGTTCGATCGGGGCCAAGGCATTCACCAACGACGGCGTCGACGCGTTCGGCACCGAGGCGCGCACCCGACGGTCATAGGCGAGCAGATCAACCCGGTCCCCGGCCCGAGAAGCCAGCGCGGCCAGCAGGAGAGCCGCGTCCATCGCCGCGTCCAGTCGAGGCGCGTCGCCGACCCGGCCAGCCGAAACGCGGCCGGTGTCGAGCACCAGGACCACCTGACGGTCGCGTTCCGGCCGCCAGGTCCGGACCATCACATCAGCGGCCCGAGCCGTCGCGCGCCAGTCGATCGACCGGACGTCGTCCCCGATGACGTACTCGCGAAGAGAGTCGAATTCCGTTCCCTGGCCCCGGATCAGCACGGCGTTGCGCCCGTCCAGCTGCTGCAAGCGGGCCAGCCGCGAAGGCAGGTGCTTCCGGCTGTGAAACGGCGGCAGCACCCGAACCGTCCACGGCACCTCGTGCGAACCCTGCCTCGCCGCCAGCCCCAGCGGGCCGATCACGCGCACGGTCACCCGGGCCGCGATCCGGTCGCCACGACGGGTCGGGAGCAGCGCGGTCGTCAACGCACGCCGTTCGCCGGACGGGACCACCAGCGGGTGCCGGTCGTCGGCTCCGGCGCTCGGCGGCCAAGCGTCGCGCAGGAAGCCGCGGACGGTGCGGTTGCCGGGATTCGTCACGGTCAACGTGACTTCGGCTGGCTCGCCGAGCCGGATGGAAGTGGTGCCACTGCGCGAAAACCGCAGCACACGAACGCTTCCGGCCAAGACGAGGTCCACGACGAACAGCACCAGCAGCACCGCGGCGACGACCACTACACCCGTAGTGGAAGGGAACAGCAGCCCGACCACCAGCGCCCCGAGAAGCGCCAGCAGCCCGAGCCGCCCGGTGACGGCCATTTAGCGCGGCACCGGCACGGATGCCAGCACCCGGTCGAGGACGCCGTCCGCGGTCACGCCTTCGAGTTCGGCTTCCGGACGCACGTCAAGGCGGTGCCGGAGCGCGGGGCGGGCGAGGGCCTTGACGTCGTCCGGCGTCGCGTAGTCCCGGCCGGACAGCCAAGCCCACGCGCGCGTGACAGCGAGCAAAGCCGTTGCGCCACGCGGGGAAACGCCGATGCGCACCGCCGGGAGTTCACGGGTCGCGCGGCAGAGGTCGACGACGTAGCCGATCACTTCCGGCCCGACGGTCACCTTCGCGACCGCCTCCCGCGCGGCCGCGAGTTCCGCCGCGCCAGCGACCGGACGGACGCCCGCCGCGGCGAGGTCTCGCGGGTCGAAACCCTGTGCGTGCCGCCAAAGAATGCCGATCTCGTCCTCTCGCGACGGAGCCGGCATCGTCAGCTTCAGCAGGAACCGGTCCAGCTGCGCCTCAGGCAGCGGATAGGTGCCCTCGTACTCGACCGGGTTCTGCGTCGCGATCACCACGAACGGATCCGGCAGCGGACGCGAGGTGCCGTCGATCGACACCTGCCGCTCCTCCATCGCCTCCAGCAGCGACGACTGCGTCTTCGGCGGCGTCCGGTTGATTTCGTCGGCCAGCAGCAGATTCGTGAACACCGGGCCCTCGCGGAAGGAGAACTCGCCGCTGTGCGCGTCGTACACAATGGACCCGGTGACGTCGCCCGGCATCAGGTCCGGGGTGAACTGCACGCGCGTCGTCTTCAGGTCGAGCGACGCCGCCAAAGCCCGCACCAGCAACGTCTTCGCGACGCCGGGCACGCCTTCCAGCAGCACGTGCCCCCGGCAGAGCAGCGCGAGGATGAGCCCGGTGACGGCCGCGTCGTTGCCGACCACGGCCTTCCCGACCTCAGTGCGCAACGCGATCAGGGCCGCCCGCGCGTCCTGCATCTGTTCGGTACTCAAGAACGCTCCACCTCTCGTTCCACCGCGTCCAGTTCGTCCGCCAGCCGCACCAGCGCCGCCTCGTCGGACGGCGGCGGGCCGTACAGCACCGCCCCGACCTCGTTCGGCGCCCGGCCGGCCCGCGCGCTCACCGTCTCCACCACCGCGGGCGGGCCGGCGTCGCGCGGCAATCCCAGTCTCTTCCGCAGCCTCGTCCGCGCCGCCTCGCGCAAGGTTTCCGCCGCGTGCCCGCTCGCCCCGCCTCGCCGGTACAGCCGGGCGCGGCCCTCCGCCGTTTCCGCCGACCGCACGACCACCGGCAGCGGTTCGCGCACGACCGGCCCGAGCCGCCGCGCACGCCACAGCGCGAACAGCACGGCCGCGATCCCCGCGGTCAGCGCGCCATAGCGCCAGCCGGGCGGGATCAGCTCGAAGAACGGTTTCTTCTCGCCTGCCAGCGCGGGGTCCTCTGTGGACGGTACATACCAGACCAGCTGCCGGTGATCGCCCAGCAGCCGCATGCCGAACGCCGCGTTGCCCTCCTTGGCGATCTGGTCGTTGGTGAACGCGTCCCCGGTGCCGAGCACGGTCACCGTGCCGGTCCGGTCGGCCAGCTGCAGGAAAGTCGGTTCGCCGTTCTGGCGGTAACAAGCGCGCGCGGTCCGGTCCTCGGTGCGGTAATGACGGCCGCCGAGCGTGGCCGGACCCGCGCTGACCGCCGCGCCGACCGTACAACCTGGTTGCAGCGTACGGACATCTCCAGACTCACCGGGCGAAACTGTCGGCGCGGCCATGTCCAATGCGGACGATCCGGGCGCGACGAGCACGAGGTGCGCGACCCGGCGGCGCAGGTCGGCCAGTCCGTTCGACGGCACCAATTGCGGATCAGTGATCAGCAGAGTCCCGCTGTCGGCGGCCTCGCGCGCTTCGGCGAGCGTGTGCACCGCGCGGACCTGGACGCCTTGCTGCTCCAGCAAATGCGCGAGCGCGTGGCTGCCGCGCGGTTCGTAAGAACCGGGCTCGAGTTCGCCGCTGGTCTGGTCGCCGCGACTGAGCACAATGGCCAGTGCGACGATCACGATCAGCAGGAGAATCGCCAGCGGAATCCGGGCACCGCGCCAGATTCGGCGCAGATCCGGGGAGACTGCGGTGCTCATGCGTCCGCCAGAACCGGCCGGGCACGCCGGACGCGGTCGTCCAAATCGGACAGTGCGCGGTAACCGGCCTCGGTGCCCGGGCGTCCGCCGTAGTGCACGTCGTCGAACAGCCGCGCGGCCGCGGTGAGGTCACCGGCCAGCTCCGGCAGGAACTTCCCGGCGTCGGCGACGGCTTCGTCCGCGGTCCGGCCGGAACGGACGTCGAGCAGCGCGCGCTCTTCCATCCCCCGCACGAGCGCGCGGAACCGATCCCGCACCGCGTCGGCGAAATCGCCCCGGGCAGCGGCTTCCCCGGCGGCTTTCCGGTACTCGTCCGCGGTTTTCCGCCGTCCGCCGAACACCTGGCCGGACGATTTCGCGGCCCGCCCGACCTTGCCCACCCGCAGCCGCACGACCACGATCAGCACGATCACCAAGCCCAGCACCAGCACCAGGCCGAGCGGCCCGCCGGGCACCCCGGACAACGCGTTGAACAGCTCGGAGATCCGCTCTCCGAGCCATTGCCAGACCTGTTCGAGAAAACCCGGCCGCGCGGCCGCGTACCCCGGGTCGGTCAGCTCCTGGATCGCCCGCAGCCGGGCCGGGTCCCGGTCGATGTCGACCGGGACGTCGGCGAGAAAACCGATCACCACGCCTGCCGCGGCGGGCGCGGCGGCTCCGGCGGATTCAGCCCCGCCGCCCTGGCCAGTTCGATGTCCATGCCCTCGCGGCGCATCCGCTGGTCGATGTAGAGCGCGACGGTGACCAGCGCGGTGAACGGCATGACGATCGTCGACGCGATCACCGTGCCCACCGACTGCAGCACCAGACCGCCGGTCGTCACCTTCGGGATCGCCGCCTGCGGGTCGAAGAGGCCGCTGAACGCGCCCGAGCCGACGCTGAACGGAATGCCGATGACCGCCGAGATCACCCAGCCGATCACCGCCGCCAGCAGCAGCACCCCGAGCACCCGCCAGAACATGCCGGACACCAGCTGGCGCGACCGCGTGAACGCCTGCCCGACGGTGCCGCGTTCCAGCACCAGCGCGGGACCGGCGAGCGACCAGAACACATACGGAATCACGGCCGGAAGCAGGCAGAAGGCGGCGGCGACAATCGTGGCCAGCGCGTAAAGCACGGTGACCGCCAGCAGCGGCAACAGGCGCGGCGCGGCTTCGCGCATGGCCGACCCGAAGTCGACCGGACGGCCGAGCACCGCCTTGCCCATCACCACGGTGAGGAATCCGGTGAGGAAGGTCTGCGCCAGCATGGTGATCACGAGCGACGGCAGCAGCGCGGTGAGCGTGGAGCCCAGCATGCTGTAGAGCGCGTCGAGCTGCTGTTGCTGAGTCGCCGCCGGACCGAGCCGGGTGACCCGCTCGAAATCGGGCACCAGCCACAGCGACGCGACGAGGTTCAGCCCCGCCGAGACCACCGCGACGATCGCGGACACCCCGAGGATCAGCAGCGGATACCGGCGGATCGCGGTGATCGCGCCGTCGAGGATGTCGCTGACGTTCAACGGGCGCAACGCGAGCACGCCCGGTTTGCCCAGGCCGTTCGGGCTCCAGCCGCTGCCCGGGCGGCCCGAGACTCCGCCGGGGTACGGGGGAAGCGGTTGCTGGCCGGGGGATTGCCACTGGCCGCCCGCCGGGGGTGGCGGGGTCGCGCCGGGCGGGGTTTGGCCGGGCGGGGGCGTGCCGGGCTGGGGCGGGGTGGTTCCGGACGGGGTGTCGCCGGGTGCGGACCACGTCGTGCCCGGGGTTTCGCTGCTCGATGGCGTCGGGGCGGCCGGGTTTTCGCTGCCTGCCTGCGACGTCGGGCCAGCAGCGGTTTCGTTGCCTGCTGGCGACGTCGTGCCAGCAGCGGTTTCGTTGCCTGCTGGCGACGTCGGGCCAGCCGGAGTTTCGCTGCCCGCTGGCGACGTTGTGCCAGCCTGGGTTTCGCTGCCCGCTGACGGCGTCGGGCCAGCCGCGCTTCCGCCACCGGACTGCGACGTCACGCCACCCGTGCCGTCCCCAGCCGGGTTTTCGCTGGCAGGCGACGGATTCCCGCTCACCGGGCTCTCCCCGGCGGCCGGATCCGTCCCGGCCGAAGCGGCGTTTTCGCTGGCGGACGGCGAAATTCCGGCACTCGCGCCGGACGGCGAGGACGAGGTGTCCGTTTCGCCGGTCTCCGGCGGGTTCACGGCGGACGCGGCCGGGTCGGGGACGGCGGAGCCCCGGCTCGGCGTAGGCGTGTCGTCCCCCTGCCCGGGCGAACCGGGTTTGTCTGTCATCGGAGCCCCTCGTCTGCACGGCCCTGCGGTTGCTGCCGTCACTCTTCCAGAGCCGTCCGCACCCGGCCAGACCTGGGGGGACGTCCGGGCGGGCGGGCAGTCCGGCGAAGTGCTGCGGCGGACCGGGGGTCCCCCGATATGCTGAACGGCAAGCCGGGGGACGCCCGGCCCGCGCCGAGACCCACCGGGACTGCTCTGATGACGCAACCGCCCTACGGCCAGGTGCCGCCACGCGGGACCGTTCAACCGCCGCCGGTGCCGGGGCAAGGTCCGGTGCCGCCGGGCCAGTACCCGGGCCAGGCGCAAGGTCCGTACCAGGCCCAGCCGGGACAAGCGCCGTACCAGGGGCAGCAGCAGCCGTACCAGGGCCCGCCGCCGCAAGGCCCGCCGCCACAGGGTCCGCCGCCACAGGGTCCGCCGCCACAGGGTCCGCCTCCGCAGGGTCCGCCGCCGGGTTCGCCGTGGCAGCAGCCGCCGTCCTATCCGGTGCCGCCGCGCAAGCCGACCGGGCTGATCGTCGGGCTGTGCCTCGGCGCGGCCGCGGTGCTGGTGCTCGGCGTCGTGGCGATCGTTTCGCTGAACCGCGGGTCGGGTCCCAGCAACGCCGGCTACCAGGCCGCGCCGCCCTCGCCGACGTCCGCCTACGAACTGCCGCCCACCAGCGGGTCGTCCACCGCCTCGAGCACGCCGACCAGTCCGTCGGACAGCCCGAGCACCTCCGCCAGCGCGGGCCCGCACAAGGTCCTGAAGCTGGCCGATCACCCGATCCTGCAGGACCGCAACGCCGGTCTGCAGAACCTTGCCTGCAACCTGCCGCCGTGGACGAGCACCCAAGGGGGCGCGGAAGCGTTCTTCACCGCGGCGAGCAAATGCCTCGACGCGGCGTGGGGCCCGTTCCTCGAGTCCTACAACCTGCCGTTCACGCCGCCCGCGCTGCACTTCCCGACCGGGCCGAGCTTCGACACCGAATGCGGCACCATCCAGGTCGGCATCGCGACCGCGGCGTACTACTGCGAGAACAACCTGTACGTCCCGTTCAAGGGCCTGCAGACCGACCAGTACGGCAACAACCCCGGCGTCTACCTGGCGTTGTTCGCCCACGAGTACGGCCACCACGTGCAGGAAGTCGCGGGCATCATGGACGCCGCGTGGCAGAAGATCTACGCGGCCGGGCAGAACAGCCCCGAAGGTCTGGACATGTCGCGGCGCAAGGAACTCCAGGCGCAGTGCTTCTCCGGAATGTTCCTCGGCGCGCACGTCGACCGCGGCGGCACGGTCACCCGCGACATGTACAACAAGGCCTGGAACGACCAGGAAACCCGCGGCGACAACACTTCGCGCAGCCACGACCACGGCACCAACGCGCACTACGCCCAGTGGTGGCGCGCCGGCGCGAAGGACAACCGGATCGCGGACTGCAACACCTTCGCCGCCTCCGCTTCCGACGTCAGCTGAACCACTACGGACGCAGTGGTCTGCTCGGCGTGCCTGCGGCGGGCGCGGTTTCCGTACTACAGCTGTCGTGCTTCGGACGGATCAGCTGAGCAGTGCGAGCTTGCCCGGACCGCGGATCACCAGGTAGGCGTACATCGCGCCGCAGAAGCAGGCGAACACCAGCAGCGCCAGCGCGATCGGCGCGCGCAGGTCCTGCGAGCCCGCCGTGCTGTCCGGGGTGGTGACTGAGACGACGCCGTCGGCGGGCGCGTCGTCCGGGACCAGCACCTGGAGGTGCTCGTCCTTGCCGTGCCCGCAGCTGTCGAGGCTGCCCTGGCGCGGTTTGCCGCCGAGCTGGAAGGAGACCGATTCGGCCGCCCCCTGCACCGAGCAGTCGACGGCTTTCGTGATCTGGGCGTCCACCGGCGCTCCGGCGGGCTTCACGTGGATGCCGAGCAGCCCCGGGCCGGCGAGCCACGTCAAGACCACGACGAGCACCCCGACCGCGACCGGGATGCCCACCTGCAGCCACCGCTTGACGGGGCTCTTATGCGGGGGGTCGGAAACCTGCACGACGCCATGCTTCCAGATCCCCGGGGCAAAACCCAGTGAGGTGCCCGCGCACGGGGGACCCCGCAGCCCGGCGTGCCGACCAGGTCACCCGCCGCCGTCCGCCCGGCCCCGGTCCGCTTGCCCCCAATGCCACTTTGGGTGCATCTGACGCACCCAATGTGGCGTTCGGTGCATCCCACGCACCCAACGCGGCATTCGGTGCATCCCACGCACCCAACGCGGCATTGGGGCGGGGCCCAGCCGCGGCCGGCCTCAGCGTTCGATGTGATCGACCTGGGTGACCTTCTTGACGTACAGCAGCCGGTCCCCCGGCTCCAGCGCGTCGGCCTGCGGGGCGTCCACCCGGTAAAGCGCCCCGTCGCGCACCACGCCGAGCACGATGTCCGGCAGATGCCGCGGCGATCCGCCTTCCTCGCTCGGTTCGATGGCGCGTTCGGCGATCGCCAGTCCGGACTCCGGGGTGAGCAGGTCCTCGACCATGTCCACTACAAGCGGAGTGGAAGTCGCCATGCCGAGCAGCCGCCCGGCGGTCTCGCTCGACACCACGACCTGGTTCGCCCCGGACTGCTTCAGCAGGTGCACGTTCTCCGCCTCGCGCACCGACGCCACGATGTGCGCCTTCGGGGCCAGTTCGCGCGCGGTGAGGGTGACCAGCACGGCGGTGTCGTCGCGGTTCGGCGCGACCACTACGGCGCGCGCGTGCTGCACGCCGGCGACGCGCAGGACGTCCGCCCTGGTCGCCGATCCGTGCACGGTCACGAGGCCGAGCGCGCTCGCCGCGTCCAGCGCCTGCTGGTCGGTGTCGACGACCACGACGCGGTTGGCCTGCACCTCCTCGTCGCCGAGCAGCGCGTTGACCGCCGAGCGGCCCTTCGTGCCGAAACCGACGACGACGGTGTGGTCACGCACCTTCGTCCTCCACTTCTGGATTTTGAACGCCTGCCGGGAGCGCTCGGTGAGCACTTCCAGGGTGGTCCCGACGAGGACGATGAGGAAGAGCACGCGCAGCGGCGTGATCACGATGACGTTCACCAGCCGCGCGGACGCGGTGGCCGGGGCGATGTCGCCGTAGCCGGTGGTCGAGAGGGAAACCGTCGCGTAGTAGAGCGAGTCGAGGAGCGAAAGGCCGTCGCCGTTGGCGTCGCGGTAGCCGTCGCGGTCGAGATACACGATCAGCACGGTGGCCAGCAGCGCCAGCAGGGCGCCGATGATCCGCCGGACGATCGACCGCATCGGGCTGACCGTCAGTTCCGGCATCCGGATCACGCCGACGAGTTCGTGGTCGGGCCGGTCGTTCAACCGGACGTTGAGGGGCAGCCGTTTCAAGGCCTTCATGCACCGGCTCCCCGCGCGCGTTCGGCGTCACTCACAGCGGGGAGGATAACCCAATCGGAGCACCCGCACACTCGTCGCGGCGATCATGCTGTGGCAGTCTTGCCGCATGTCCGAGCCTCGCGCGTCGCAACGTCCGGCCCATCTGCTCGCCGCCCTCCTCGCCGGGGCCGGTGTCCTGCACTTCGCCCGGCCGAAGCCGTTCGACGCACTGGTCCCGAAGGAACTGCCCGGTGACCGGCGCACCTGGACTTACGTTTCGGGTGCCGCCGAGCTGACCGTCGCCGCCGGGATCGCGCTGCCGCGCACGCGCCGGCTGGGCGGGCTGGCGGCGGCACTGCTGTTTGTCGGCGTGTTTCCGGGGAATGTGAAAATGGCGTTGGATTACCAGCGGCGCGGCCGTCCTGCCCGGGATCGCGCGGTGGCGTGGCTGCGGCTGCCGCTGCAGTGGCCGTTGGTGAGCTGGGCGCTGACCGTGCGCGACCGGGGCTAGCCGCTACTCCTGCGGAACGTTGCGCAGCAAGGCGCGCAGGCCTTCCGCGTCCAGCAGATCCGCCGGGCGCAGCGTGTGTCCATGTCGGACATAGTGGAACGCCGCGCGGACCCGTTCCACCGGGACTTTCTTCAGCGCCGCCCACGCCAGCCGGTACGCGCCGAGCTGAATGGCCAGTGCCGGCAACCGTTCCTCGGACGGGACGGAGCCGGTTTTCCAGTCCACGACTGTCCAGCCGCCGTCGGGATCCGCGTACACCGCGTCCATCCGGCCGCGCAGGGTGATGCCTTCGACGTCCGCGGAGAACGACACCTCCACCGCCACCGGGACCCGGTCGGCCCATTCACTGCGTTCGAAAGCCTCTTGCAGGGCCTCGAAATCGCTGTCCGGGGCCTCGCCGACGTCGGCCGCACCCGGGAGGTCGTCGATCTCCAGGAGCCGGTCTCCGGAGAACCGTTGCTCCAGCCAGGTGTGGAACGCGGTGCCGCGACGGGCGAACGTGTTGGGCGGCAACGGAAGCGGGCGACGCAGGCGTTGCGCGAGAGCGTCCGCATCGGACGCCAGATCCACGAGTTGACTCACGCTCAGCTGTGCGGGCAGCGCGACCCGGTCCACAGTGGATTGCGAGCGGGCGCGTTCGGCGAGCAGGACGTCGGTGTCGGCGGCCCAGCCGTCGGGATCTTCCGGATCGATGACGTCCTCGTCGTCTTCGGGGTAGTCGTCCGGCAGGTACTCGTCTTCTTCTTCGGGTTCCGGCGGCAGCGGGATTTCGTCGTCGTCGGCCGCCGGAAGCGGCTCGGATTCGGGTTCCGGCTCCGGTTCTTCTTCCAGGGCAGCCATTTCCGCCAGCAGCAGGTCCACCCCGCTGGCGACGCCGGACCGCCGGTCGCCCAGCGGATCGACCGGCCATTTCGCCGTCCGGGAATCGGCGACCAACGGGTTCTCGTCGCCCTCGGCCGGCTCGTCCGCCCACGCGTCCACCACACCCAGCGGAGGATCGGCCTCGCCCATCACCTCGGCGATCTCGGACAGAAAGATCGACGGCCCTTTCGCCCGCGTGCTGCTCTCGTTCCACCAATGCCCGGAAACGAGCAGCGCTCGTTCGGAACGGGTCAGCGCGACGTAACACAGCCGTCGTTCTTCATCAGCTTCGCGCGCGACGAACCCTTCCTCGTGCAGTTCCAGCGCTTCCTGCACTTCCTTGCGGTCATAGCCTTCCGCGACGTGCAGCTTCGGCAGATCCGCCGCGTCACCACGCAAATGCGCGGGCAGCGCAGTGGAAGTACGCAGCCAGGACGACGAACGCCGTTTGCCCGGAAACACCTCGGCGACCAGATGCGGAACAGCCACGACTTCCCATTCCAGCCCCTTGGCGGAGTGCACCGTGAGCACCTGCACGCGATCCGGAACCACCTGCACTTCACCCGGTGTCAAGCCGTCTTCCGCGTGCGCCGCGGTATTCAGGTAGTCCACAAAGGACAACAGAGTGGCGGTCGGCGCGGTTTCCGCGTAGTCGGTGACGACTTCGGCGAACGCGTCCAGATGCGCTCGCCCGGCCGAACCAGGACGAGCGAGCGATTCGACGTCAAGCAGCATCGTGCGTTCGACGTCCGCCACCAATTCCGGCAGCGACTGATCCAGCCGACGGCGTAACGCGGTCAGCTCCGCGCCTATTCGGCGAATTCGGCGGTACCCGTCGGCGGAATAGCGCTCCGGCGCGCCGGGTTCGTCGACGGCGTCGATCAGACCGGCCTGTTCCGCGCGTTCGGCGACCAGTTCCGGTTCCTCGCCCTCCTGTGCGCGCGGCTCGGGCGAGGTGAGTTCGTTGGCCCGCCGCCACAACGCCGCGACGTCCGCCGCCGCGATCCGCCAGCGCGCCCCAGTCAGCAGCCGGGCCGCCGCGCTGCCGGCCAGCGGATCGGCGAGCACCCGCAGCGTCGACACCAGGTCGGCGACTTCTGGTTCATCCAGCAATCCGCCGAGCCCGACGACCTCCACCGGCAGCCCGCGCATCCGCATTTCCGCTGCGATCGGCGCCATGTCCGCGCGGCGGCGCACCAGCACGGCAGCGGTCGGCGGCTTGCCGGATTCTTCTTTCTCCGCATGCCAACGTTGCGCCATCGCGTCGGCGACCCACTCGCGTTCCGCGCGCACGTCCGGCAGCAAGGCGACCGCGATGTCCGCCGGACCGGCCCCGTCTCGCGCGCGGAGCCGTTCGACGCCGAGTCCGCGCTGCCGCAACGGTTCCGAGATCGCGTTCGCCAGCTCCAGGATTTCCGGCGGATTGCGGAAACTCGTCAGCAGCCCGAATTCGTGCGCGGTTTCGAGCCGTTCCGCGCCTCGGCGCGGGAAGTCCGTGGTGAACCGGGGCAGGTTCGCCGCGCTCGCGCCACGCCAGCCGTAAATCGCCTGCGCAGGGTCGCCGACCGCGGTCACCGGCATCGGCGGATGGTCGACGCCGCCGAACAACGACCGCAGCAACACTCGCTGCGCGTGCCCGGTGTCCTGGTATTCGTCCAGCAGCACCGCCCCGTACCGCTCGCGCTCCCCCGCGACGACCGCCGGATATCCGTCGGCGAGCTGCGCCGCGAGCGACATCTGGTCCGCGAAGTCGAGCGCGCCTTCCGCCCGTTTGCGCCGGTGGTAGTCCTCGACCAGCGGCAGCAGCGCGAGCCGAAACCGTTGCGCCGCCAGCACTTCCTGCAGCTTCACCGGCAGCGACGCGCGCTGTCCCTTAGCACGCGGAGCATTCTCGATGATCTCGCACAACCACTCGGTGTACCGCGCGAGCTTCTCCGTCGAAATCAGATGCTCGCCAAGTTCGCCCGCCAACGCGAGCAGCTGCGCGGTCACCGTCGGCGGCACTCGGTCAGTGTCCAGGTCATTGTCCCAAGTGGACACCACGCGATGCGCGAGCTGCCACGACGAAGTCTCCGACAGCAATCGGACGCCAGGCTGCACCGGCAACCGCAAACCGTGTTCCGACAGCAACCGCCCGGCATACGCATGATAAGTCAGCACCGTCGGCTCGCCCGCGACCACGGTGGCCCGCAGCGCGCCCGACGGATCGATCCGCTCCAGCAGCCCGGAACCAGCGAGCCGCCGCAGCCGTGCGCGCACCCGTTCACCGAGCTGTCGCGCGGCTTTCCGGGTAAAAGTCAGGCCGAGCACCCGTTCCGGGCTCACGATTCCGTTGGCCACCAACCAGACCACGCGCGCGGCCATGGTTTCGGTCTTCCCCGCGCCCGCGCCCGCGACGACCAGCGACGGCTCGACCGGCGACGCGATCACGGTCGCCTGCTCGGGCGTCGGGCGATGCAACCCCAGTGCGTCAGCGATTTCCGCGGGTCCGACGGGGTTGGCGACAACCACCGGGCTCACGGTCCGGTCACCTGGCGGCCTTCCGGACGCAACGGGCAGCACCCGCGCGCCGGACAGCGGTCGCAGTCGGCGTTCTCGTGCGCCTGGTAGTCCGGGCCGACCGCGGCAGCCGCGGCCGACCGGACGAGGTCCAGCCACTCGCGCCCGCTGTCCTCGTCCATCGGTGGCTGATCCCGTTGCGTGGCCCCGGTTTTGTTGTTTCCCTTCGCGACATACACGAGCTTCGCGCCGCCAGGAGTGTTCTTGCCCTCGACCGCACCCAGCAGCACCGCCAGCTGGTACGCGGCGAGCTGCGGGTGCTTCTCCGCGTCCGCACTGGACACCGGAACCTTGCCGGTCTTGATGTCCACGATCACCGGGCGGCCGTCCTTGTCCATCTCCACCCGGTCGACCCGGCCGCGCAGCAGCACGCGCACCTCTTCGTCACCCATCGGCAACTCGACTTCGATGTCCTGCTCGACCCCGGCCTCGATCAGCTCGCGCCGCGACATTTCCAGCCACGACACGAAGTTGCGCAGCATTTGCTCCACCCGGGACCGTTCACGCCGGGAAAACCACGGCGCCCCCGCGTCCACGCGCACCCACGCTTCTTCCAGCGCGGCCTGGATCTGCTCCTCAGTGCTGCCGCCCGCGATCGCCTGCGCCAGACCGTGCACCAGCGTCCCGGTCACCGCCGCCAGCTGCGCCGGATCGCTCCCCCCGTGCCGCTCGATGAGCCAGCGCAGCGGGCACTTCACCAGAATCTCCACAGTGGACGGCGAGATCCGCATGAGATCGCCCGGCCCGTGCACCGGGTCCTCAGTGGACGCTTCCAGCAGCCCGTACCAGGTGTCCGGATGCGCGCCCGGGACCCCGGCCGCGGCCAGCCGGGCGAGCTGTTTCGCCGCACGCCTCCGCCGTTCCGGATCCGCCTTGTCGTCGCACACGACCTCGCGCAGCTCGCCGACCAGTTCGGCCAGCACGAGCGACCGGCCCGGCGGCTTCATCCGGGAATCGAGCATGCCGTCGTCCGCGCCGTTCTCCTCAAGGTCGTCGAGGAACCGGGACGGCTGCTCGTCCTCTCCGGCCACCGCGGTGACCAGCAACGTCCGGCGCGCCCGGCTCGCCGCGAGGTAGAACAGCCGTCGTTCCTCGGCGAGAATCGGCGCGATCGCGGACACCTTGTCGTGTTCGTCCACTCCGGACAGCAGGTCGACCAGCCGCTCCACGCCCAGCAACGACCCGCGCAGCCGCAAGTCGGGCCACGCGCCTTCCTGCACCCCGGCGACCGCGACCACTGTCCACTCGCGACCCGCCGACGCGTGCGCGGTAAGCAGTGAAACCCCTTCACCCGGGATAGCGGCCGGAGCGAGCGTGTCCCCCGCGATGTTTTGCGACGACAGGTAATCCGCGAACGCCGCGACACTCGCCCTCGGCAACCGGTCGACATACCGACCCGCCGAATCGAACAACGCCACCACAGCGTCCAGGTCGCGATCCGCCTGCGCACCGAGCGACCCGCCGCGATCCACCATGCGCAGCAACCGTTCCTGCAGCCCGCTCGCCTGCCACAGCTCCCACAGCACCTGCTCGACGCCTTCACCTCGGCTCACCGCCTGGTGCGTGACGCTCAGCAGACTGCTGACGCGGCGGACCGGCAGCGACTCGTTGTCGGCCAGACCAACGAGAATGTCCCCGCCCCGCAACGCTTCCACCAGCAGCTCGTCGCTCGACCGCTGCCCGCCGCCAGCCAGCTCCAGCCGCCGGAGGCCGCGCCGCAACCGCCGCAACGCCAACGGGTCCGCCCCGCCGAGCGACGAGGACAGCAGCATCTCGGCGATGTCGACGTCCAGCAGCTCGGGCTCCGCCGCGATCCGCAGCACCGCCAGCAACGGCCGTACCGCGGAGTGTTTCGCCAACGGCAATTCTTCAGTGGCCGAACCGATCGGCACCCCCGCCGCCCGCAACGCCCGTTGCAGCACCAGGAAAGTCCGCGCCGGCGACCGCACCAGCACCGCCATTTCCGACCACGGCACCCCGTCCATGAGATGCGCGCGACGCAGCTGGTCCGCGATCCAGCTCGCCTCGCCCGCCGGAGTCGGCATCAGCCGGACCCGCACCTTGCCGCCGCGTTTCCCTTTCGGCGTAACAAGTTTGCGATGCGCGGAAGCACCGGGCAGCGTCGCGCCGAGCTTCGCGACCGCCGTCCGGATCGTCGGAGCGAGCCGGTGCGAGGTGGTCAGCATGACCGTCCGGTCGCCGTCGTTGTCGGAATCGGCGAACAGCTTCGGGTCCGCGCCGCGGAAGGAAAACACCGACTGGTCCGGATCGCCGGCCACCACGAACTCCTCCGCGGTGTGCCCGATCGAACGGATCAGCTGGACCTGCAACGGATCCAGGTGATGCGCGTCGTCCACGAACAGGTGCCGGACCCGGCCCCGCTCGCGTTCGCGCAGCTCGTCGTCGTCCTCCAGCGCGAGCAACGCCGACGTGACCAGCTCGGCGGCATCCAGCGCGGGCGCGGCGGGCAGCCCCAGCGCGTTGCCGCCGGCCCCCTGCAGCTGCGTGACCTCCTCGTACTGCGCCCAGAAATGCCCCGCGGCGACCCACTCTTCCCGATCATGCCGATGCCCGAGTTCGGTCAGATCCTCCGGCCCGAGCCCGCGCTCGGCCGCCCGCATCAGCAGGTCGCGCAGCTCCTCGGCGAACCCCGGCACGGTCAGCGCGGGCCGCAGCTGCTCCGGCCACCCGGTCGCGCCCTCCTCCAGGTCGCCCTCCAGCAGCTCGCGCACGACGACGTCCTGCTCCGCCCCGGCCAGCAACCGCGGCGGCGGCAGCTCCTCGGCGCGAGCTTCCAGGCGCAGCAAGGAAAACGCGTACGAATGCACGGTGCGCACGAGCGGTTCACTCACCGTGCGCGGCAGCGGGGATTCCTGGTCCGGATCCGAGGTGAGCCGCCGGGTGAGGTCGGCCCGCAACGCGTCGGCCGCCCGGCGGGACGTCGTGAGCAGCAGCACGCTCTCCGGATCCGCCCCCTCCGCGATCCGGCGCGCGGCGGCGGTGGCGAGCAGCGCCGTCTTGCCGGTGCCCGGGCCGCCGAGCACCCGGCGGAACCCGGCGGGAGCCGACAGCAGCCTGCGGGCGTCCTCGTCCCAGGCGAACGTGGGTGCGGCGGGGACCGGCGGGCGCACCAGCCGCGCCTGCCCGTTTCCCGCTCTCCGCACGTGCACATCAGCGATGGAACCATGCCCGCTCACCCGGGTGGCGCACCGGCACACCCCTCGGCGGGACTATCATCTGGCGGGCTATGAACGACGAACTGCACGAGCGGATACGCGCAGTCATCGCCGACGTACCGGCGGGGACAGTCGCGACGTACGGCGACGTCGCAGCGCTCTCCGGCGCCCCCTCGCCCCGCCTGGTCGGCCGCGCCCTCGCCGAGGACGGCCACGACCTGCCCTGGCACCGCATCCTCCGCGCGAACGGGACCCCCGCGCCGCATCTGCTGCACGAACAGCTGGAGCGGCTGCGCGCCGAGGGCGTGCTGGCGGACGGCGAGAAGGTGGACCTGCGGAAGTACCGCTGGCGACCGGACGGCGCCGAGCCCGACGACGAGCCCCGGGCCGCGGACGAACCGCCCAGCTTGTTCTAGCCGCAGCCCCCGCCGGCGACCTTCGGTCAGCGAACGAGGCGGAAGAAGCCGCGCACCTGCTCGACCAGCGACTCCGGCTCCTCCAACGCGGCGAAGTGCCCACCGCGCGGCAGCTCCTCGAACCAGCGCAGATCGGTGAACCGCCGCTCGGCCTCCCTCCGCGACGGGCGGGTGATGTCGCGCGGATAGACCGACAACCCGGCGGGCGCGGTGACCGGGTCCCGGAAATTGGCGAAACTCTCCCAGTACAGGCGCGCCGACGACGTGGCCGACGCGGTGAACCAGTAGACCGAGATCTCGTCGAGGATCTTCTGCCGCGGCAACGCGTCCTCGGGACCGCCCTGGCGATCCGTCCACGCCCAGTACTTCTCGGCGATCCAGGCAGCCTGACCGGCCGGGGAGTCGGTGAGGGCGTAGCCGAGGGTCTGCGGCCGGGTCGCCTGCAGCGCAGAGTACCCGCGGCCGGTGCGCTGGAACTCCTTCTCGGCCTGGAGGTTCGCCAGCTCCGCAGGCGTCGGGTCGGAGAAGGCGCCCGCCGCCACGGACCCCAGGTTCAGGTGCACGCCGGCAACCCGCTCGGGCGCCACCTCGCCCAGCGCGCCGGACACCGCCGAACCCCAGTCGCCGCCCTGCGCGCCGTAACGCTCGTACCCCAGCGACACCATCAACGTGTCCCAGGCGCGCGCGATGCGAGGGACGCCCCATCCGGTCGTCGACGGCTTGTCGCTCCAGCCGTAGCCCGGCAACGACGGCGCGACCACGTGGAACGCGTCCGCCGGGTCGCCGCCGTACGCGCGCGGATCGGTCAGCGGGCCGAGGACCTCCAGGAACTCGAGCACCGAACCCGGCCACCCGTGCGTGAGCACCAGCGGGAACGCCCCCGGCTCCGGCGAGCGGACGTGCAGGAAGTGGATGCCCAGCCCGTCGACCGTGTCGCGGTACTGCGGGAAGGCGTTGAGCCGCTTGGCGAACCCGAAGTCGTAGTCCTCGGCCCAGCTGCGGCACAGCTCCCGCGCGTAAGCCAGCGGCACCCCCTGCGACCAGTCGTCCACCGGCTCGGGCTCGGGCCACCGCGTCCGGCTCAGCCGGGCACGAAGGTCCGCGATCTCGGCGTCGGTGACGCTGACTTCAAATGGCTCGGCGGCCATGGCGGGCTCCCGGTACCGTGTGACACGTAAGAGCGGGTATGAGTATCACCGTATGAAGGCGTGGGGTGACCTGTCAAATGGCTGATGCGTGTTACAGCTCGTCGGCGGTCGAGACGGCCGTCGCTCTCGCCAACACCCTGCGGCCGGTCAAGGGCGAGGACTCGCTCCAGACCGTGGAGCAGCTCCGGGATTTCCTGGACGCCCACGGTCCGGCCGCGGAGGCCGGGCTCACCCGCGCTGACCTGACGGAGGCCCGCGCGTTGCGCGAGACGGTGCGTGACGTGCTCGAACGAGCGAGCACCGACGCGGCCGGGGCGGCGAGCCTGCTCAACGACGGTCTCCGCCGCAGCCGAGCTACCCCGGAGCTACGCCACGAGAACGGCCGCTGGTGGACCGAGGTCACTTCCGACACCGACCGCGTCACAGCGCACCTGGCCGCGACCACGCTCAGTGCGCTGGCGGCCGTGATCGCCACGCTCGGCCCGGATCGGCTCGGCGTGTGCGCCGGGCTGAACTGCCGGGCCACCTTTGTGGACCTGTCCCGAAACGGCTCGAAGCAGTACTGCACCCGGACCTGCGCGCACCGGGCCAGCGTCGCGGCTTATCGGAGTCGGCGTAGTCCGGGCTGAGCGTCCGCACCGGCACCATCATCGACGCGGTCCTCGATGGGCAGGCCGCCTCGCCGACCGCGGGTCACTTCCGGGTCGCTGATGGGCGGCTTCAGCCTGCTGACCGTCCATAAAGGACACCCATGTCAGCGAAATACCCGATTAATGCCGTAACGCCCCATACTTCACGTCCGTGAGGGGACCCCTGAGGGAATCAGATTCCCCCAGGGTGTCCCTCACAGACACACCCCAGCTCCCGCCGCCCGCGCAGGCCAACCCGGTCCGCCAGCCGCCTCGGCCTGGGCGAACACGCCTCAGCCGCACCCATAGCGCCGCCTTAAGTCCCTGGCATTGCATCCGAGCCCCGGCTAGCCAGCCAGCACCCTCCGAACCCCGGCGAGCCGAGCCCGCCAGCCAGCACGGTCCGGACCCCGGCGAGCCGAGCCCGCCAACCAGCACGGCCCGAACCCCGGCCAGCCAACCCCGCCAGCCAGCACGGTCCGGACCCGCCGCCCAGTGCCGGAAAAGCGTGGCATCCGCCATCCTCCCCAGCCATAGCCCACCACCCGCGCTTTAGGTTAGCCTGACCTAATGAGCGTCCTGACTTACCATCCCGGCAAGGTCACCGCCGTCCGCCGGATCACCCCGCACATGGCTCGGATCACCTTCGACTGCGCGGGGCTCGCGGCGACGGACCCGGCGGCGCCGGACGCGTACGTGAAGGTGTTCTTCCCCCTCCCCGGCCAGGAGGAGCCGCAGCTGCCGCCGGGCGAGGTGGGCGACGGCGACGTCATGTCCTGGTATCGCCGGTACCTCGCGATGCCCGACGACATCCGGCCGCCGATGCGGACGTACACAGTGCGCGCGGCGCGTCCGGAGACCGGCGAGGTGGACGTCGACTTCGTGCTGCACGAGGAAAGCAGCGGACCCGCGTCGACGTGGGCCGGGCAGGCGGAGGTCGGCGACCGCGTCGCGTTCCTCAGCCCGCACGGGCTGTACGAGGTGCCCGACGGCACGACGTGGCAGCTGCTGGTCGGCGACGAAACAGCGTTGCCGGCGATCGGCGGGATCCTCGAAAGGCTGCCGCAGTCGACGCGCGCGTCGGTGTACGTCGAGATCCCGGACCGCGCGGAGCGACAGACCTTCGAGACCAACGGTGCGGTCGAAGTGCACTGGGTCGTCCGAGGGGACCGTACGCACGGCGAAGCGCTCGTAGAGGCCGTACGCGCGGCCGAGCTGCCCAACGGCACGCCGTACGCGTGGGTGTCCGGCGAAGCAGGCGTCGTGAAGCTCGTTCGACGACACCTTGTCCGCGAGCGTGGCTTCGACAAGACCGCTATCTGCTTCACCGGCTACTGGCGACAAGGGCTCAGCGAAGAAGCTGTCGGACGAGAGCGGGCCGAAGCGTCTTAACCGAGCTTCGCGACCACTAGCTTCACCAACGCGCCAAGCCGCTGACGCTCAGGCTGTAGCGTGCGGATCCCGGCTGCCTCCAACGGCGCAGCGGTAACCGGACCAACGCACGCGCAGACGACCGTGCCACCGCGCAGGGTCTCGCGCAGCTCCGCGCCGCGCCCGGACTCGTCGGCGAGCGTCAGGAAATTCGTCGCGGCCGGGGCGCTGGTGAACACCAACGCGGCCAGTTCTCCGGACAGCACTTCGTGGATCAACGAGAACACCGGCTGCGGATCCGGCGGCGTGTGCCAGCGGTAAGGCTGCACGGCGAGCACCGACGCGCCGGCTGCGGCGAGCGGATCGGTGAACTCCGGCAGCGGCGCGCCGTGCAGCTGAACCGCGACTCGCGTGCCGTCGACACCGGCGTCGGTCAGCGCGCCGAACAGCTCGTCGTTGGTCTCGCCGGGCGCCGCGTACTCCTCGCGCAGGCCGACGCCACGCACCGCACCGACCGCTTTCGGCCCGCGCGCGAAGATGCGCGACCCGGCCAGCGCGTCCAGCAGCGCCGCGCGGAGGCCCCAGCCTTCGGCGGCGTCGAGCCAGCCGCGGAAGCCGGCCCCGGTGGTGACCGCCGTGAGGTCGACCGGCGCGGCAAGCACGGCTTCGGTGCCGCGGCGCAGCTCGGGATCGTCGGCCAGCGGGACGATCGTGATCGTCGGCGCGTGCCGGACCTCCGCGCCGTGCCGGAGCAGCGCCCCGATCAGGTCGTCGGCCCGCCGTTCGGCCGTGACCCCGATCCGCATCCCGTCCAGCTCACCCATACGCCTGCCCCATCTCCCGGATCGCCGTCGCCAGTTCCGTCCGCAGGTCCTCCGGCGCGAGCACCTCCGCGTGCGGCCCGAACCGCAGCAGTTCGCCGATCGCCGCTTCTCCCGGTTCGACCGGAAGCTCGATCGTCAACCATCCGTCGCCGTCCGGTTCCGCTCCGGCGGCGACTGCCTCGCGGAGCGCCCGCGCGCCGACGCTGCCCGCGTAGAACGGTACGAGAGCTTGTGCGCGCGGCGAGAGGCGCACTGTCGCCTTTCGGGGGTACATCCGGCGTTCGAACTGCTCAGACCACTCCTGCCAGTAACCGGCGAGGTCGAAATCCGCCGGTCGCTCGAACTCCTCGCCGAGGTCGGTCAGCTCATGGATGCGGGAAATCCGGTAGGTGCGATCGGTCCCCTCGCACCGGGCGGCGAGGTACCAGTTGCCTGCCTTGAGGATCAGCCCGAGCGGCTCCAGCACGCGCTCGACCTCGCGCTGCCCCCACCGTTCGTACCGGACGCGGATCCGGCGCGCAGCCCACACCGCGTCGGCGACCGCGGACAGCGTCGGCAGGCTTTCGATGCCGCGATGCCAGCCGGGAACGTCGAGGTAGAACCGTTCGGCGACGCGGCCGGCGCGGCTGCGCAGTTCCTGCGGCAAAGCGGCGTACAGCTTCAGCTGCGCCGCCGCCAGCACCGTCCCGAGCCCCAGCTCGGCGGCCGCCACCGGCAGCCCGGCCAGCGCCAGCGACTGGGCTTCGTCCTCGTTGAGGCCGGTCAGCCGGGTCCGGTAGCCGTCGACGAGCTGGTAGCCGCCGCTGCGGCCGCGGTCGGCGTACACCGGGACGCCCGAAGCCGACAGCGCTTCGATGTCCCGGTACACGGTCCGGACCGAAACCTCCAGCTCAGCGGCCAGTTCGTCGGCGGTCATCCGGCCGCGGTTCTGCAGCAGGAGAAGCACGGTGAGCAAACGGCCGGCACGCATGCACGAAGTATGACTGAAATACCTGACACAAGATGGCAGGTATGCGTGATTGAGTAAGCGGCATGAACACGTTTGGCATGACGAAGTGGGAAGAGCACGTGGCGAGCGGCGAGGAGGGCGGCCCGCGCGTCGCCTACGTGCACGCGGCGATGGAGTACTCCGGCCTGATCCAGGGTGCGGCCACCGGCGACTACCTGCTGTACTACCCGGGCGAGGGCTACGACGGCGGCGCGACCACGTCGCCGGGCTACGACCGGTTCGAGGGCACCGTCGACGGCCGCCGCGGCACGTTCGTGGTCCGGCAGGAGTGGGGCTTCGACCCGAAGAGCATCCGCTCGACGTTCGAGGTCGTGCCGGGCTCCGGCACCGGCGAACTGGCCGGCATCACCGGCACCGGCACGGTGCACGGCGTGCTGGGCGAACCGACGGTGTCGTACACCTTCGACTACACGATCTGACGGAGGTCGGGATGCTGGACGTTTCGCGCGAGCAGGCGTTGGCGTACCGGATCGCCGAGCAGGGGCTGCACCGCTCCGTCGCCGATCCGTACGCACTGCCGCTGCTGGACCTCGGGCTCCAGGACAGCATGCGCGACACCGCGCTGCTCTCGCTCGCCGCGCGGATGCCGGATCCGGTGACTCCGGAGTCGCTTGTGGACGATCAACGGCTCGCCCTGGTGTGGTCGCACCGGGGCGCGCCGCATTTCCACCGGCGCACGGATCTGCCGGAGCTGGTGACCGCGCTGGTCCCGGCGGGCGATCCGGACGCGCTGGCCCGGATACTGTGGCAGAAGAAAGACATTCAGGCAGCCGGAGTGTCTCCTGTGGACGTTCTGTTCACCACCGCGCGCGCGATTCGCAAGGTGGTCACCAAGCCGATGACCAAAGGCGCGGTGAGCACCGAGATCACGAAACTGCTGCCGCCCGCGTTCAGCCGCTGGTGCCGCGGCTGCAATGCGACCCATGTGCACGAACAGCTCATGCGGCTCGCTTCCCTGCACGGCGGCGCGCGGCTCGAACCCGGGCAGACTCCGGCGACGCTCGCGCCGTTGGAGAATCGCGGACGGCTTTCCACTCGCCCGGTTCCGGCGGCGGTTTCGCGGGTGCTTGAGCAGTATTTACGGTTCAACGGTCCCGCGACGCCGGGTGACGCGGCTGGTTTCGCCGGCACCGCGAAGACTTGCGTACAGGAGACCTGGCCCTCGGCGGTAACCGAGGTAAAAATGGATGGCCGGCGAGCATTCCTGCCAACCGACCGGTTAGCCGCCTTAGAAAACCCGCCGTCGCCAGCCGGAGTACGTCTTCTGCCTCCGCTCGACCCGTATACGCAGGGCCGCGACAAAACCGTGCTCGTCCCGGACAAAGCGCGAGCGAAAGAAGTGTGGAAAATTCTCGGCAGCCCGGGCGCGTTACTGGTCGGCGGCGAGATTCTCGGCGTCTGGCGCACGAAAGCGTCCGGCAAGCGGCTGACCTTCACGCTCAGCGAATTCGACCCGCTCCGCCGCGCGGACCGCCAAGCCGCCGAGGACGAGGCCGCCCGTGCCGCGTCCGCACGCGGCTACCAGGACTTTTCCGTGACCTGGGCTTGACCGCGGCGCTAAAGTCTTGACGTGCTGAAATGGCTGCTCGACTCCGATCCGGCGCTGCGCTGGCAGGTCGAACGGGACTTAGCGGATGCGCCGCCCGAGGTCTGGACGGCCACCCGGCACCAGATCGCGACCGAGGGCTTCGGCGCGCAGCTCCTCGCGCGCCAGGACCCGGACGGACAGTGGGCGGGCGGCGCGTTCTTCCCCGCCCAATTCCAGCCCGGCCCGGACACCGGGCAGCCGTGGACGGCCACCACCTGGTCGCTCAACACGCTGCGCGAATGGGGCCTGGACCCGGCGATACTGCGTGATCGCCGCACCGCCGAATTGATCGCCGAGAATTCCCGGTGGGAATACGACAATCTGCCGTACTGGGACGGCGAGGTCGACGTCTGCATCAATGCCTGGACGCTCGCGAACGGCGGCTGGCTCGGTGTCGACGTCTCCCGGCTCGCCCAATGGTTCCCTGAACACCAAATGGCCGACGGCGGCTGGAACTGCGAATGGGTCGATGGGTCTAAACGCTCGTCCTTCCATTCGACGCTGAACGCCGTGAAAGGCCTGCTCGCCTACGACATCGCGACCGGTGGCACCGACGAGACCCACGCCGCCCGCCGTGCCGGTGAAGAGTACCTGCTGGAACGCCGTCTGCTGTACCGGCTTTCGACCGGCGAGCAGGTGGCGTCCTGGGTCGACCATTTCGCGTATCCAGTGCGGTGGCACTACAGCGCGATCAACGCGGTCGAGTACTTCCGCGAGGCCGCTATCGTGGACGATATCCCGCCCGACCCGCGCCTCGCCGACGCGGTGGAGCGCATTCGCGCCGCCCGGCAGCCGGACGGAACCTGGCTGCAGGACGGGCGATTGCGCGGCGACATGTGGTTCGAGGTCGACGTCCCGGCCGGGGAGCCCTCGAAGTGGCTCACGCTGTACGGAACGCGGATTCTGTCCTGGTGGGACTCGGCGCAGTCCTAGGACCTGGCGACGCGAAAGCCGACGTCGTCCACCCGGAAGGTCGGGTGACTCCGGCGGCGCACCGACACCCGGACGCTCCAGTGCTCGTCCGCCCAGCCGCCGCCCTTGAGGACCCGGTACTCGCCGTAGACCGCCGGATCGTAGAGATCCCAGCACCAGTCCCAGCTGTTGCCCAGCAAATCGTAAGCACCCCAGGCGTTCGGGCGCTTCTCGCCAGGCGGGTGCAGCCGGCCGCCGGAGTTGCCTTCGTACCAGGCGATCTCGTCCAGATCGCCGTACCGCGGGCCTTCGGTCCCCGCTCGGCAAGCGTGTTCCCATTCCGCTTCAGTCGGCAACCGGTAACCGGACGCGGCTCGGTTCCACTCCACTTCGCTGCCGTCAAGCCGATAGGCGGGCAGCAATCCGTCGCGTTCGGACAGTGTGTTGCAGAACCGCACTGCGTCCAACCAGGACACTTCGACGGCGGGCAACTCTCCGCCATCGCGGTACTGCTCGTCAGTGACCGGTATCGCGCCCAGCTCGAACGCGGGCACGTCGACTGTCCAGCTACGTTCTGTCCGCCGGTCGGTGAGCGTCACCGAGCCTGGCGGGATCGGGACCATCCGCACCGGTCCGAGGTTAGCCGATCGACGCCGGGGTGTCGCTGGGATCCACCGCCAGCCGGTAGCCGCGTTTGACCACCGTCTGCACCAGCCCACCGCCGCCGAGGGACGTCCGCAGCCGGCCGATCGCCGTCTCCACCGCATGGGCTTCGCCGCCGGACGGAAGCTCGGCGGACAGCTCACGACGCGCGACCACCCGGCCGGGCTGCCGGGCGAGGGCGCGCAGGAGTGCCATCGGCGCCGGGGCGACCTCCCGCCATTCGCCGTCGACCAGCGCACCGGTGCCGCGTACCTGCAGCACATGACCGGCGGCGTACAGCGTCGGCGATGCGGTGACCAAGGCGTCCGCGACGGTTCTCGCCAGCGCGCCGATCCGCGACCGTCGCGGTTGGACAGTCGGAACACCCAGCGAGGCGAGTGGCGCGGCCGCGATCGGACCCACGCACGCCACGACCACCCGATTGCTCAACACCTCGATCAGCGCGCCGAGCCGACCAGTCCGCCGAGCCATCGCGACGGTGGACGCGGCAGCGGGCGCGCTCGTGAACGGCAGCGCATCGATCGTCCCTTCCAAGACCGCGTCCAGCAGCCGGTCGAGCGGTCCGGGGTCAGCTGGCGCAACCCAGCGGTACACCGGGATCTCGATCACTTCGGCACCCGACTGCCGGAGGGTCTCCGCGAAGTACGGCAGCGGTTCACCGTGCAGCTGCACCGCGATCCGCCGTCCGTCCACTCCGGACTCAGTCAGGTACTGCAACAGTTCCGCGCTGCTTTCCGACGCGGGCGAATAGTCCTCCGCCAGCCCCGCCGTCCGCACCGCCCCGGCCGCCTTCGGACCGCGGGTCAGCAACGAAGCGTTCGACAGGTGATCGAGCACCTTCTCGCCGAGACCCCACCCTTCGGCGGCCTCGATCCAGCCGCGGAAACCGATCCCGGTCGTCGCCACCACAATGTCCACAGGGGACTCCAGCAACCGCATCGTGGCCGCGTGCAGCTCCGTGTCGTCGGCCAGCGGCACGATCCGGATCGCTGGCCCATAACGCACCGAAGCACCCTGGCGCACGAGCAGCGCGCCCAGCTCTTCAGCTCGGCGCGCTGCCGTGATTCCCACTGTGAACCCGGCCAGCGGCCGGACTTCGGTCACGGCGAGCCCACTTCGATCACCCCGTCCCGCACCCGAACCGGATACACCGGCACCGAAACGCCTTCCGCGTCGAGACACTCTCCATTTCGGAGCGAAAACCGTTCCTTGTAGACCGGGGACGCGACCACCGGTTCTCCCCCGGCGTCGCCGACGATCCCCCGCGACAACACCGCTGCGCCGCTGACCGGGTCCCAGTTGGACAGTGCGTACCAGCCGTCGCCAGCATGGAACACCGCAACCTGCTGACCGTCGACCAGCGCCGCCGCCCCAGAGAATTCCGGGATGTCCACGGCCGCGCACACCGCGGTCCAAGATGACGTCATGGTCATCGCCGCACCTCCGGAACTCCCAGCAGCACCGGGACCTTCTGCTCCCGCTCCGCCCGGAACGAGATCGACGGATCCGGCGTCCCCGGCGCGTTCACGAACGAGCTGAACCGCGCCAGTTTGTCCGGATCCTCCAGCACCCCACGCCACTCGTCGGTGTAGCCCTCGACGTGTTTCGCCATCGCCGCGTCCAGGTCCTCGCAGATGCCGAGGCTGTCGTCCACGATCACCGCGCGCAGGTGGTCGAGCCCGCCGTCCAGTTCCTCGATCCACGGTGCCGTGCGCTGCAACCGATCCGCCGTGCGCACGTAGAACATCAGGAACCGGTCGATCGTGCGCACCAGCGTCTCGGTGTCCACATCAGACACGAGTAGTTCGGCATGCCGAGGCGTCGCGCCGCCGTTGCCGCCGACATAAAGGTTCCACCCGTGTTCAGTGGCGATCACGCCGAAGTCCTTGCCGCGCGCTTCCGCACATTCACGCGCGCAGCCGGAAACGCCAGCCTTGATCTTGTGCGGTGACCGCAGGCCGCGGTATCGCAGCTCCAGGTCGATCGCCAGCCCGACACTGTCCTGCACGCCGTATCGGCACCAGGTCGACCCGACGCAGGATTTCACCGTCCGCAAGGACTTCCCGTACGCGTGCCCGGACTCGAAGCCCGCGTTGACCAGCCGTCGCCAGATCTCCGGCAGCTGGTCCACAGTGGCCCCGAACAGGTCGATCCGCTGTCCGCCGGTGATCTTCGTGTACAGCCCGAAATCCTGTGCGACCTGCGCGATCACCATCAGCTTCTCCGGCGTGATCTCGCCGCCGGGAATTCGCGGCACCACCGAATAGCTGCCGTTGCGCTGCATGTTCGCGAGGAACCGGTCGTTCGTGTCCTGCAGCGCCGCCTGCTCGCCGCCGAGAATGTGCCCATTGCCCAGCGTCGCCAGAATCGAGGCCACCGCGGGCTTGCACACCGCACACCCGGTCCCGGTGCCGTATCGGCTCACGACCTCGCTGAACGTCGTCATCCGCGTCGCACGGATGATCTCGAACAACTCCGCGCGAGACTGGGCGAAGTGCTCACACAACGCCTTCGACTGCTCGACCCCGCACGCGTTCAGCAGCTTCGCGAGCATCGGAACGCACGAGCCGCACGACGTTCCCGCCCGCGTGCACGCCTTCAGCTTCCCGACCGAATCACAACAGTCCTCGGTGATCGCCCGGGTCAACGCACCCTTGGAAACCCCATTGCAGGAACAGACCTGCGCCTCATCCGGCAGCGCGTCCACACCGACCGCCGCACCGCCACCGGCCGGTGCCAACAGCGCACCCGGGTCAGCTGGCAACGGACGGCCGACCAACGCCCGCAACGTGTTGTACTCAGCCGCATCACCGACCAGCACCCCGCCAAGCAGCGTCCGGCCGTCGTCGGTGACCACTAGCTTCTTGTACGTCCCGGCCACGGCGTCATTCACCGCGACTTCCAACGCACCTTCGGTAGCCGCGTGCGCGTCGCCGAAGCTGGCGACGTCCACACCCATCAGCTTGAGCTTCGTCGCGGTGTCCGGCTCGGGGAAGCTCGCCGTGGTGCCGGTGAGCTGCGCCGCGACCACCTCCGCCATCGCGTACCCGGGGGCGACGATGCCGTACACCCGGCCCTCGACCGCCGCGCACTCGCCGATCGCGTAAACCGCCGAGTCGCTGGTACGACAGGTTGCGTCGACCAGGACGCCGCCCCGCTCGCCAAGGTCCAAACCGGACTCCCGCGCCAGGTCGTCCCGAGGACGGACACCGGCGGAGAAGACCACGAGGTCGACGTCCAGCTCGGTACCGTTGCCCAACCGAGCCAGCAACCGCGAGCCGTCCGACTCGATCGCATCCGTGGACGTTCCCGTGTGGACAGTCACATCCAGGTTCGCGATCAGCCGTCGCAACAGTCCGCCGCCGCCATCGTCGACCTGCAGCGGCATCAGTCGCGGAGCCATCTCCACCACGTGCGGAGACAATCCCATGTCCCGCAACGCCTTCGCGGCCTCCAGCCCAAGCAGGCCGCCACCGATGACCATTGCCGCCCGACGACCACGCCCTTGCCGCTCAGCCGCGGCACGAATCGCGTCCAGGTCTTCGATCGTCCGGTACACGAAGACGCCCGGCAGATCTCGTCCCGGCACCGGCGGCACGAACGGACGCGAACCAGTGGCCAGCACCAGCGAGTCGTACGGCTGCACGTGTCCGGCCGCCGTCGTCACCGTCTTGGCGTCCCGGTCCACCGCCACGACCACCTCGCCGAGGCGAAGCTCGACCGCGTCATCCCCGGCGTAATCCGAACCCGGCAATGCCAGCGCGGCCGGATCCCAACTGTCCACATAGGAGGTCAGTGCGACGCGATCGTAAGCGGGACGGTTCTCCTCGCCGAATACGACGACCCGCCACTCGCCCGCCGAGTCTGCCGCACGAAGTGCTTCCACGAACCGGTGCGCGACCATGCCGTGCCCGGCGACCACCACTGTAGGCATTTCAGACCTCCGCTCCCGCCAACGCCACCTGCGCACGCACCGCCGGCTTGCGCAGGTAGCCGAACCACGTCACGCCCACGCACACCGCGTAGAAGACCAGGAATCCGACGAACGCCGGAACCCCGCTGTGCGCCTCGGCGAACGACTGCCGGAACGCGAGGTTGATGAACAACCCGCCCAGCGCCCCGATCGCGCCCGCCAATCCGATCAACGCCCCGGACAGCCGGCGCGCGTTCCGCAATTCCGCCGCCTCGTCCGCGCCCGCCTGAATCGCCGCTCGCGCCTTCACCTGGAAAATCGCCGGGATCATCTTGTACGTCGACCCGTTCCCGACGCCGGTGAGCACGAACAAAACAATGAACGCGACCGTGAACCACGCCAGGGAATCAGCCGAGGACGCCAGCACCAGCACCACGGTCGCCAACGCCATCGCCCCGAAGGTCGCGAAGGTGACCCGGCCCCCGCCGATCCGGTCCGACAGCCAGCCGCCGATCGGCCGCGACAGCGAACCCAGCAGCGGCCCGAGGAACGTCACCGCGGCCGCCTGCAACGGCGTCCGGCCGAACTGGTTCTGCAGCACCAAGCCAAAGGCGAAGCTGTAACCGATGAAGGAACCGAACGTACCGACGTACAGCAGCGACATGACCCAGGTGTGTCCATAACGAACTACCTCGCGCATGGCCTTGGTGTCACCGCGAACACTGGCCAGGTTGTCCATGAACAGGGCCGCACACGTCGCGGCGATAACGATCAGCGGAAGGTAGATGTAAAGCACCAATCGCGGAGCCGTCGCGCCCGCGGTACCGATCACGAGAAGCCCGACGAGCTGAATCACCGCAACGCCAAGGTTTCCGCCACCGGCGTTCAATCCAAGCGCCCAGCCCTTGTGCCGCTCCGGATAGAAAGTGTTGATGTTCGCCATCGAAGAGGCGAAGTTACCGCCGCCAACGCCGCCGAGGGCCGCCATCAGCACAAACGTGCCGAGCGACGTCCCTGGGTGCAGCACGACCGCGGTCAACGCCGTCGGAATGAGGAGCAACAGCGCACTGATGATTGTCCAATTGCGACCGCCGAACCGCGCGACCGCGAAGGTGTACGGGATCCGCATGACCGCCCCGACCACCGTCGGCGTGGAGACAAGCAGGAACTTGTCCGCCGCGCTGAACCCGTAGGCCGGGCCCATGAACAGCACCACGACCGACCACAAGGTCCAGATCGAGAAGCCGATGTGCTCGGAGAACACGGAAAACCACAGATTGCGCCGGGCGACACGCTTGCCGGTTTCTTCCCAGAACTGGTCGTCCTCGGGATCCCAGTGCTCGATCCAGCGGCGGGGCATGGCGTCCTCCTTGTTACCGGGGGCGTTCATTGCGCGGCCAGCCAGTCCGCGACCGCGCCGACCGTGTCGCGGCAGCTGCCGCATCCGGTGGTCGCGCGGGTGGTGCGGGCGAGGGCGGCAGCGTCGGTGGCGCCACCCCGCCAGGCTTCGATCAGCCGGCCTTTGGTCACCGCGTTGCAGCGGCAGATCACTGTGGACGAAGGAAGATCCGCCGGGCTCGCGGCCGTCGGCGCGCCCGCGGGCAACGCGCGGCCCAGCAGAACCGCGAGCCGGTCTTCCGGAACCGGCGTGCCTCGGTCGTGCAGCTGCGTGACAGTCGCCGCCGCGTCCGGAAGGCCAAGCAGAATCGCGCCGGTCACGCGGTCGCCGCGCACCACGAGCTTGCCGTACCGTCCGCCGGACGGATCATCGAAGGTCACTACCTCCGCAGCGTCGTCCTCGCTGGTCACCTGCGTTTCGCCGAGCGCGGCGAGATCGATGTCGCGGGCCTTGAGCCGGGTTACCGTGCGGGTGCCGCGATACCGCGCCGTGGCGTCGGCCCCGGTGAGCAAGTCCGCGAGCACCGCAGCCTGCTCCCACGCGGGCTGCACCAATCCCGGCGGCGCACCCGGATGCCGTGCGCAGTCGCCGAGCGCGTGGATCCGTCCGTCGCTAGTCCTGAGTAGATCGTCCACCAGGATCCCGCGGTCCACTTCGAGCCCGGCGGCCTCGGCGAGCGACGTCTCCGGCCGCACCCCGGCCGCGACGACCACGAGATCAGCGGGAACGAAGCTGCCGTCGTCGAGTTTCAAGCCGTCGCCCGGGAGGTGCCGAGCAGCCGTCACCTCGAACCGGAACGTCACGCCCAGCTCCGCCAACCGGCGCGCCAGCACCCGACCAGCGCCGGAATCCAGTTGCCGTTCCAGCACATGCGGTTGCGGGTGTACGACCGTCACATTCGCACCGCGACCCGCCAGCCCACGCGCGGCTTCCAACCCGAGAAGCCCGCCGCCGAGCACCGCGACCGGTGCACCCGGACGCGCCGCGTCCACAATGCGCGCGCAGTCGTCCAGTGTCCTGAAGGCCACGACCTCCGGGCCGAGTTCGAGCCCTTCGACCGGCGGAAGCCACGGCGCGGCCCCGGTCGCGAGGACGACTGCGTCGTAAGGGAAATCCTCGGTTTCCGTACAGACCAGCCGCTGTGCCGGGTCGATCCGCGTCACCCGCGTTCCGAGCCGGAGGTCGACACGCGCCTGTGCAGCCCATTCGACATCGTGCAGCCGCACCGTTTCCGGACTCATCCCGCCAGCGACCACAGTGGACAGCAGCACCCGGTTGTACGCGGGATGCGGCTCCTCGCCGAGAACAGTCAACCGCACCCGGTCGGCTTCCGGATCGCGTCGCCGGATCTCGTCCGCGAGGCGGGCCCCGGCCATCCCGTACCCGATGATGACTACGTTCCGCGCGCTCATCCCTCTGCCCTCGCCAACGACACCGCGCACACCTTGAACTCCGGCATCCGGCTCACCGGGTCGAGCACCGGGTTGGTCACCAGATTCGCCCGCGCCGCACCGGGAAAGTGGAAGGGCAGGAAGACCAGGTCCGCCCGCATCGACGGCACACACCGCACCTGCGCGACCGTCTCCCCGCGCCGCGACCGCACCACCGCGCGATCGCCGTCGGCCAGCCCGGACCGGGCCGCGGTGTCCGGATGAACCTCCACGAACGCCTCCGGCACGACCGCTGTCAGCTCCGCGATCCGGCGAGTCTGCGCGCCGGATTGGTAATGCTGAAGCACCCGGCCAGTGGTGGCCTGCAAGGGAAACGTCTCGTCCGGCAGCTCGGCGGGTCCACTGTGGTCGACTTCCGCGAACCGCGCACGCCCGTCTGGATGCGCGAACCCGTCGAGAAACATTCGTGGCGTACCCGGGTGCTGCTCGTCAAGAACGGGCCAGTGCAATGCTTCCCCGGCCCGCAGCCGTTGATAGGTCACGCCGGAGTAGTCCGCAGCGCCACCCTTCGAAGCAACACGCAGCTCCTCGAAGACCTCCGCCGCGTCATCCGGAAACCGCTCGGCCGACTGTCCGATTCGGACCGCGAGATCCCGCAACAGCGACAGATCACTGCGCACTCCGGCGGGCGGCGTGATCGACCGCTGCCGCAGCAGGACACGGCCTTCGAGGTTGGTCAACGTTCCGTTCTCCTCGGCCCATTGCGGCACCGGGAAAACCACGTCGGCCAGCTCGGCGGTCTCCGACAAGACAAAGTCGGCCACCATCAGAAGATCCAGTCCAGCCAACCGGTCCTGCACCCGTGCCGACCGCGGCGCCGACACCACGGGATTGCTCCCGAACACCAGCAGCGCCTTGATCGAATCCCCCAGCGCGTCCAGCAGTTCGACCGCGGACCGGCCCGGCCCGGGCAAGCTTTCCGTTGGCACGCCCCAAACCCCAGCCACATACTCCCGCGCCGCGAGGTCGTCGATCTTCCGGTATCCCGGCAGCTGGTCCGCCTTCTGCCCGTGCTCGCGCCCGCCCTGCCCGTTGCCCTGGCCGGTCAAACACCCAAAGCCGGACCCCTCGCGACCAGGCAAACCCAGTGCGAGCGCGAGATTGATCCACCCGCCGACAGTCGCCGTGCCAGACGCGTGCTGTTCCGTCCCACGCCCGGTAAGCACATACGCGTTACCCGCGCGCGCCAGCATTTCCGCCGCCCGCCGCTGATCCGCGGCCGCGACCCCGGTCACCCGCTCGACCCGTTCCGGCCACCAGGTCGCGGCGATCCGCCACATCTCGTCGAACCCGGACGTCCGAAGATCCACATAGGACTTGTCCAGGTGTCCCTCGGCGACCACCGCGTGCAGAATCCCCAACGCCAGCGCAAGATCCGTTCCCGGTGCCGGTGCGAGGTGCAGCGCGGCCCGTTCGGCCGTCGGCGTGTGACGCGGGTCGATGACGATCAGTTCCGCACCGTCCAGGTGCTGCATGAACGGCGGCATCGTCTCGGCCGGGTTCGCCCCGGCGAGCAGAACCACGTCCGCCCCCGCGAGATCGGTTACGGGGAACGGCAATCCGCGGTCCACTCCGAACGCACGCAGTCCGGCCGCCGCGGCGGAGGACATGCAGAAACGCCCGTTGTAGTCGATTTGCGAGGTCCCGAGCGCTACCCGGGCGAATTTCCCGAGCAGGTAAGCCTTTTCGTTGGTGAGACCGCCGCCGCCGAAGACCGCGACCGAGTCCGCGCCATGGTCCCGACGCGAGGCCAGCAGGTGGTCCGCGACGAAATCCAGTGCTTCGTCCCAGGAAACCGGCTGCAGTTCACCGTCTCGGCGAAGCAGCGGCGTCGTCAGTCGCGCGCCGGATTCCAGCAGCGCGCCGGCGGTCCAGCCTTTCTGGCACAGGCCGCCCGCGTTGACCGGGAAATCCCTTGGGGTGACCCGTGTCTCATCCAGGCGCATCCCGCACTGCAAGGCGCAGTACGGGCAATGTGTGTCGACGTGCGGCACAGGCGCTCCTCGGGTCGGCGATGACCCGACGGTAAGGACGCTGTGTTACCTCGACGTGCCGGAATGTTTCGGGGAGTTGACATTGCCCGCCTTCACGGCGGGGGCGCGCAGTGAGTCAGAGGATCGCGCTGACCTCACGCGCCGCCGCGCGCAGGCCGTCCAACGCGGCGTTGGTCGACCTTGGGTCGAGGGCGTGCGAGGCGAGGCGGAACAGGATCGCGCGGAGCAGGAGCTGCGGCCATTCGGGGAGGTGGGCCCAGCGTTCCAGCAGCGCGCCGGTGGCTCCGCCCCAGATCAGGGAGTCGACTGCGGCGATGGCCGCGCCCCATTCGCCGGGGCGGTAGTACGGGACGAAATCGACTACGCCGGGGGCCTCGTCGCCGTCGAAGAGCAGGCTGGCCAGGAGTTCTCCGTGCGCGACCTGGTGCGGGAGCTTGATCGGACGCCGGGCCGGGGCGAGGATTTCAAACCAGCGGCCGCCTTTTTCCTCCGGGAGGGGGCGGTCTTGTTCTTCCCACGCGATGCGGTCGGCTACCGCGTCCCGGTCGTCTCTTGCGGAAAGGAAGTCCGGGCGGGGGAGGTCGGAGGTGGCGCGGTGGAGGCGGACTGCGGCTAGGACTGACTCTTCGCAGCGGTGTTCGGTGGTGCCTCGGAGGTGGCGCCAGGCGGACCAGTTTCCGACTATCCAGCGGCCGTCGCGCGAGCGGACTGGTTTGGCGATTCGGAGGCCTGGGTCGTCGGCGAAGTCCAGGGCCCTTGCGGTCCATAGGGACTGGGAGCGGTCGGTTGCTGGTTTGAAGACGATGTCTCCGGACTGCCAGGATTCGGAGTCGGGGAGCGGGGTGATCGCGTCGGCGTCGGTGCCGAAGGCGGCGCAGACGCGTTCGGATGGGCGTTCCAGGGTTGACCGCACGAGGGGTGAGGTTACCTCGGGCAGGCGTGGTTTCTGCGCGGACTCGCTGGTCGTGGGGTGTTTCGAGTGTGCAACGGGGTGGGGGTTGCTCGTCGCCTGGCGGCGACATTGCATCCGGGGTGTTGGGGGGCACCCCGAAGCCTGATTGTGATGACGGTCTGAGGGTGCTTGTCAAGGCGGGAAAGATGCCTTGACAAGCACCCTCAGACCGCATTTTGGCTTCGTATCGGGGTGCGGGGGTGGTGTGGGTGCCCGGCTGGGGTGGGTGCATCGGCGGCGGTTCTCGATGGGGCGCTTCGACGACGACCAAAGGGCTGTGAGGGGAACCCTGAGGGAATCAGAGTCCGTGAAGGTGGCCCTCACGGACGGTGCCAGGCGCATAGAAAGACGTGAAGGACTCCTTGAGGGAATCTAAGTCCCTTAAGGAGTCCTTCACGGACAACGGCTGCGGCTCAGTAAGTCGGCAGGCTTGGGTCGATCTGCCGTGCCCAGGCCAGGACGCCGCCGCCAAGATGCGTAGCGTCCTTGAAACCGGCCGCGTGCAGGGCCGCGAGCGCCTCTGCGGAGCGGGCACCGGACTTGCAGTGCAGGACGATTGGCTTGTCCTGCGGCAGTTCCGCCAGCGCCTCCCCGGACAGGATCCGGTCCTTAGGGATCAGCGTGGCGCCCTTGATGTTGACGATCTCGTACTCGTGCGGCTCGCGGACGTCGATCAGCGCGAAGTCCTCGCCCGCGTCGAACTTCGCCTTCAGCTCCGCCGGGGTAAGAGTGCTGCCCGAGGCGGCCGAAGCGGCTTCGTCCGACACCACGCCGCAGAAGGCCTCGTAGTCGATCAGTTCGGTGATCTTCGGGGTCTCCGGATCCTTGCGGATCTTGACCTCACGGTATTTCATCTCCAGCGCGTCATAGGAGATCAGCCGCCCGAGGAGCGGTTCTCCAATGCCGGTGATGAGCTTGATCGCCTCGGTCACCATGATCGAGCCGATCGACGCGCACAGCACGCCCAGCACGCCGCCTTCGGCGCAGGACGGGACCATGCCGGGGGGCGGCGGCTCGGGGTACAGATCCCGGTAGTTGAGACCCTTGCCGTTCGGCGCGTCCTCCCAGAACACGCTGACCTGGCCCTCGAACCGGAAGATCGAGCCCCACACGTACGGCTTGCCGAGCAGCACCGCCGCGTCGTTGACCAGGTAGCGGGTCGCGAAGTTGTCCGTGCCGTCGAGGATCAGGTCGTACTGCTCGAAGATCTCCAGCGCGTTCGCCGACTCCAGCCGCTCGGTGTGCAGGTGCACCTTGACCAGCGGGTTGATCTCGGCGATCGACTCCTGCGCCGACGCGGCCTTGAGCTTGCCGACGTCGGACTGGCCATGGATCACCTGGCGCTGCAGGTTGGATTCGTCGACGACGTCGAAGTCGATGATGCCGAGCGTGCCCACGCCGGCCGCCGCCAGGTACAGCAGTGCCGGGCTTCCGAGGCCGCCCGCACCGATGACCAGGACCTTCGCGTTCTTCAACCGCTTCTGCCCGACCACCCCGACGTCCGGGATGATCAGGTGACGGCTGTACCGGGCCACCTCTTCCTTGGTGAGCTCGGCTGCCGGCTCGACGAGCGGCGGCAGTGCCGTGTCTGACATCGGGTCCTCCATACTCGCGCGGGTCGCGTAGTCGATCCCAGTATGTTCAACGCCCGCCCGCAAGGGACACTTCCCCGCTCTCAGATCGTGAGACGTTGTTACTGGCCCGGCGGAGTCGGGTTCGGCCACGCGTTCGGCTTGCACACGTGATGGTCCGCGGCGACCTTGCCCTTGTCGCCGCCGGGGATGTTGTTGAGCATCGCGACGTAGTCGTCCGCGACGCCGAACGACTGCTGCATCATCACCGGGGCCGGCTGGTCGTTTCCGGGGCAGCCAACGTGATTGTTGCCCAGCGCGTGCCCGACCTCGTGGTTGATCGCGTACTGCCGGTACCCCGTCATGTCCGGGCCGTAGACCTTCGCGCCGCGCGACCAGCGGGCCAGGTTGATCAGCACCCGGCCCATGCTGCGGCGGTAACACGAGGCCTCGAATTTGATCTGGAACCCGCACGCGTCCGGCCGGTGCGTGGTGTCCGGCGTGGTGAGGCTCACCCGGAAGGTCGGGTTCGGATAGCTCGCGTCGACCCGCTGCAACCGGATCTCGCCGTTCCAGGTCCAGCTGCGCGGATCCGACAGAATGCCCTGGACCGCCGTCCCGAAGCTGTCGTCTCCGGCGTAGCTGGCCTGGTCGATGCCGTCCTCTACCTCGACGGTGTACGTGTACAGCTTCCCGCTCTTGCCGACCACGTCGCCGGACCCGGGCACGATGTGCCAGGTGCCCTTGCCGGCCTGGGTGAAGTTGCCGCCCGAGGGCAGGTCCGCGGTGGGCACGTTGAGGTTCACCGGCTGCGCGGGGTTCTCCGGGATGCCGCCGTCGTCGATCGCGCCCGCGGCGGAATCGCCGGACGCGACCTCGCCGCTGGCCGCCGGACCGGCTTCGGGCGCCGGGCCGGTGGCGGTGTTGACCGCGACCAGCACAGTGATCACGGCCAGGATCGGCAGCGCGTACACCCGCCAGCCGTAGGTCTTCACGAACCGGCCGAACGGCGACTGCTTCTTCTTCGGAGCCGGGCGCTTCTCCGGCCGCTCGTCCCTTGGCTGCCAAGCGGCGGCGAGCGGTTCCGCGCTGGTGCGCCTGCTGCCCGGCCGGTACCGGTCCTCGCCGACGCGCTGAGCGGGTTTGCGGGCGGGCCGGTACTGGCCGACGCGCGGCGAATCGGACTCCGGATCGCTGGAACCGGAGGACGGCGAACGCCGGGCCGACCCGGTGGTCGGGCCCCGCCGGTCTTTCGCTCGCGCGTCCTGCTTCAGCCGGTCCACCGACCCAGGGTGCCACACCACGACGACGTTCCCGGCAGCGACTGGCGGGCTCCCCGGCGATCCGCGGTCCCCCGTCCGGGCTACCAGGAGCCCTTGTCCGCGCCCTCCCACAACCCGAGCACGGCACGCGCGACCACTTGCGGGCGTTCCATTTGCGCCACGTGGCCGGTGCGCGGGAGCACCAGCATCCGGGCGCGCGGAATCGACTGCGCGGTCCGCAGCGCACGCTTGACCGAGATCACCCGGTCGTGGAGCCCCCAGACGACCAGCGTCGGGGCCTGGACCTGTTTGGCGACCGACCACAGCGACGCCGCGCCGAGCGCCGTCCAGCTCCGGAAGATGCCGAACGTGCTGCGTTCCATCGCGGCCAGCGCCCACGGGAACCCGGCGCGCGCGGCGTGCTCCTCGACCAGTTCGTCCAGCCGGGCGTCCGGGAACCGCGACGGATCGTGGAAGCACAGCTTGATGACCTGCGCGGCGCGTTCGCGGGCGGTCATCCCGGCCATCCGGCGGCGCACCCGTGCCCCGACCACCGGGAGGTAGGCCAGCGCCATCAGCGGATCGGACAGCCGGCGCGGGTCCGGGCGGCGGTCCGGCATCGCCGGGGAGATCAGGGTGAGAGTTCTCACCAGCTCCGGCCGCCGCGCGGCGAGCAGCAGCGAGATCGCGCCGCCCATCGAGTTGCCGAGCAGATGCACCGGCCTGCCGAGCCGTTCCAGCCTGCTCGCGACGACGGCCGCGTGGTCGTCAAGCCCGAACGCGAATCCGGCAGCGGGCTCCGAATAGCCGAATCCGGGCAGGTCAACGGCCTGCCCGGCGGCGGACGGGGCGAGCAGCGCGGCGAGGTCGGTCCAGTTCGTGGACGATCCGCCGAGCCCGTGCACGTACACCGCGGGCGTGCCGTCCGGTCCGGGCGTGTGCCGGATGTGCAGGCCGTCCTCGACCGTTCCCGGCCAGGCAGGCAGCGCCCCGTCGAGCGGCGGCAGGGGCGTAGTCGACAATGGCACCTGGGTCACCGGCGGGCGGACCGCCGCCGCGGTGGCGGGGCGGGAGGTCGTGGTCGTCACCGGTCCAGGATGCCTGACCCTTGGCATTTCGGGCGTACCCACGAGTAATGTCAGGTTCACTTCACGCGGTGGTGAACCCGCCCGGCGAAGGCTGCGGACGGAGGAAGAATGACGGACATGGCGCGACTGCAACGAGGCGTCCGGTTGCCCCGGACCGAGCGCCGGGCCCAGTTGCTGACGGCCGCGCAGCGCGTCTTCGCCGAGCACGGCTACCACGCGGCCGCGATGGACGAGATCGCCGAGGAGGCCGGCGTCAGCAAGCCGGTGCTCTACCAGCACTTCCCCGGCAAGCTCGACCTGTACATCGCGCTGCTGGAAAGCCACGTCGACGACCTCGTCGGCCGGGTGCAGGGCGCGCTGAACTCCACCTCCGACAACCGCCAGCGCGTGCCGGCCACGGTCGGGGCGTTCTTCGACTTCGTGAACAACGACGCCGGCGCGTTCCGCATGGTCTTCGAGTCCGACCTCCGCGGCGAGCCCGCCGTGCAGGAGGCGGTGGACCGCGCGACCTCGGCGAGCGTCGAGGCCATCACCGAGACGATCACCTCCGACGCCGGGCTGGACGAGGAAAAGGCCCGCCTGCTGGCCGTCGGCCTGGTCGGGATGAGCCAGGTCAGCGCGCGCTACTGGCTGCAGCACAACCAGTCGATGAGCCGCGAGGACGCGGTGGCGCTCACCGCGAACCTCGCGTGGCGCGGCATCGGCGGCGGGTTCCCGCTCAAGGACAACTAACCCCGTGCGCGCGATCGCGGTGCCGGGCACGCTCTGCAGCCCGCGGATCTACGCCCGGCTGGCCGCCGCGCTGCCCGGCGAACTGGACGTGGTCGACTGGATGACCGCGCCAGGTCCGTGGCGGATCGAGGACATCGCGGCGCGAGTCGCCGACCGGATCGAACGGCACGGCGGCCCGGTCACGCTCATCGGGCACTCCACCGGCGGCTGCGTCGCGGCGGTCGTCGCGGCGACCCGGCCGGAGCTGGTGTCCGGGCTGCTGCTCGCGAACACCGGCGCGCACATGCGCGGCCACGGCGACGTCGACCGGATCCTCGCCACGATCGCCACCGGCTGGGGTCCGGACCTCCACGCGGCCGTCCTCGACCGGTCCTTCGCCACCCCGTTGCCACCTGACCTGCGCGCCGAACTTCTCGACTACGCCACTCGCGTTCCAGCCGAAGCCGCGCTGGAAGTCCTGACCAGCCAACGGGACCTGGACCTCACGCCCCGCCTGGCGTCGATCCGCTGTCCGGTCACCGTGCTGCACGGAATCCACGACCGGGCGCGCACGCTCGCGGACGCGCAGTACCTCGCCGACCACCTGCCGGACAGCGAACTCGTCACCGCCGAGACCGGGCACTCCCCGATCTGGGAAGACGTCCCGGCCACCGTCGCCGCGCTCGAACGGCTCCGCTAGCTCACTCGCGCGGTTTTCGCTGCCGTGGCACCGATCTCGCCGCCCCGGGCAGTTCGACCAGCAGGTTTTCGAGATGGTCCGGCAGCGCGGCGCACGGATCGGTCAGCCAGGCGTCGGATTTGCTTCGCCGGGACGGTTGTTCCCCCTCGGCCAGCAAAGCGGCGTAGCAGCCGTAGTCGATAGCGAACCCGTCGTAGAGCGTTCCCGGCCGCCGCTGGCTGACGATGCCGCGTCGCACCAGGTGAACGAGCCTGGCGTCGTAGAGATCACGCATCGTCGGGTCGTGCGCGCCACCGGCGTGGTCGAGCAGGAAAGTACGCGAACGCCGGCGGCCCACCACCTCGTCCACCAGCCATCGAAGCGTCGCCAAGGCCGGTTCGTTCCCCGCGATGGCGGCGTATTTGTCCCGCAGATACCAGTCTTGCGCGGCCTGCCGGACGTGCCGGATCCCGATCGTCGCCGTGTTCGCGTGCTGCGCGGCCAACGCGGCGATGTTGATCGCGTCGCGGGGCACGCCTTCGGCCGCGCGCACGAGCTCGGGAAACGCGGTGCGGCTGAACGCGGTGGCCACGAATTCCGCGGCGTCGTCAGTCACCGGCATCCGCGGTCGTACGTGATTGAGGAACAGTTCGGCGAAAAACTGCCTGGACTGGCTTCGGCCGTGGTCGAACAGGAGCGCGTCGTCGAGACTGACCGCGGAAGCCGCGTCCGCACCCACCTCGATGCCTACGTAATCGCCTTCAGTGCCCGGTTCGCGGAAGCGGGACCGGCGTTCGATCGCCGCGATCTTCACCGTCGCCCCGCGCGTCGGGAGCACGCTGCGGCGCAGCAAATCCGCCAGCAACGGTTGCAGCTCAAGGGGAACCGAACTCCACTCGTCCAGCAGCAGCCACAGCCGGGCCGGGGCCAGCGCGGCCGTGATCCGCGCCAAGGCCCGGCTGAGCGGCCCGAAAATGACCTGATGATGCTCGATTCCGGTCCGCCGCAACCGATCCGAGGCGGTGACCGAATGCCTGCTGCTGCCCGACAGCGTCACCTGACCACGCGGCCCGCCCGGCCCGAAGGACGCGGAAGCACCCGCGCTGGTCGCCTGTTCCGCGGCCCCGCCGACGGTCGTCTCCCGCTCGACATTGCCGACAACCTCGACCGTCGTGGCCGCCTCGGTCAGCTCGTCCAAGCCCTGCAGCAGACCTTCCTGATCGGCCACCCTCGCCTCGATCGCCGTGGTCAGCAGCTGTTCGTGCACTGCTTCCAGCGTGTCGACCAGCAGCTGAGTCCCCCGCAGCGGCACCGGCAGCTGCTGATTCGCGTACAGCCCGCTGGTGGACCCGATCGTGCGCAAATCCAGGTACACCGGGACTTCGTGGGTTTCCTCGACCAGATCGGCCAGGTACAGCAGGGCGTGCGTCTTCCCGGTGCCGCGGCGGCCGTAGAGGATCTGATGGTCGGCGGAATGCAGCACCGCCGAGAACGACCCGGCCACCACGAAGGTTTTGGCCAGCGTGTGCCGGTCCACGCTCTCCGCCCGCCGGGAAATCGCCATCAGGCTCCGGTTGACGTGCGCGCTCAGCGGCTGCCCCATGCCCGTCCTGTCTGTCGGCGAGATCCCAGCCACCCAGCGTGACAGCGTCAGGGGGCCGGGAACAGCCGACAGTCAGGTACGAGCGCGAAGGCGGTGTACGCGCACGGTGACGTAAGCGTGGCTCTCGTGAGTGTTTACGCCGGTTAGAACCGGCTTAGGCACTCACGAGACCCGCAGCAACGCCCCGATTCGCTTCGCGACCTCGCCCGCCCGCTCCTGCGGCAGCATGTGCCCAGCGCCGGGAAACCGGACAAACTCCGCGTCCGGCAGCTCGTCCGCGATCACTTTCGCGTGCGGCAGCGGGCAAAGCCGGTCCTTCTCCCCCGCCAGCACCACGGACGGAGTACCGCGCAAAGTCGCCAGCGCGACGCGCCGGTCATGCGTCGAAATCGCGTCCTGGAACGCGCCGAGGCTCGCCGGATGCGCGCACAACAGCTGATCCGCGACCAGCCGCAGGTCCGCCCGACGCGGATGGTCGCCGAAAACGAGGAACCGCGCCCCCGAACGCACCATCGCCGGGCTCAACGGCAGCCGCTCGCCCTTGCGGTGCGACAACGCTTTCGCCAGCCGCCGCTCGAACCGCGCGGAGAACTGGCCCGCCATTCCGGGCAGCCCCAGCGTGATCCGGTCCATCTGCCCGGACGACGTCGCCACGAAAGCCGTCCCGGCCACCCGGTCCCGCACGAGGTCCGGATGCCGTTCGGCGAGCGCCATCAACGTCATGCCGCCCATCGAATGCCCGGCGAGCACCAGCGGGCCCGACGGCACCCGAGCCGCGATCAGCTCGGCCAGATCGTCGGCCAGCCGCGGAATCGTGCCGGTTTCCGTGGTGGCGGGCGCGGAACCGCCGTGGCCGCGCAGGTCGTAGCGCAGCGTCCGGACGCCCGGGCCGAGGTGGTCGAGGACGCCGTCCCACGTGCGGTGGTCCTGCGTCCAGCCGTGCACCAGCACCAGCGTCACCGCGGCATCGGCCGGACCGCTCGCTTCGACGTGCAGCGCACAGCCATCGCTGGTCACAAACCGATGCTCACGGGCCGGATTGCGCAGCCGCTCTACGGTAGTCATTTCGCCTCCGCGGGAAAAAGTACGTCGGCGGTAGTCACTTGCCCTCCGGCAACAGGAAAGACTTGCGCCAGAACGGTTTCCCCGGCAACCCGACCAGACCGGACTCCTGCAGGAACGGCATGATCTTCTCCCCGGCCCACGCGATCGTCGCGCGCCAGTGCGGGTTGTTCAGCGCCGTCTCGACGCCCTCGCGCGGCCGGATCCCGACCGCCTTGTAGACGTTCGGGTTGATGAACGCCCGCGTCACGAAGTACGAGATCAGCGCGATGCTGAACTGCTGGTAGGCGACCTCCGCACGGCCGAGTTTCGCCATCCCGCGGGTGACTTCCTCGCGGGCGAAGGTGACGTGCCGCGCCTCCTCCAGCACGTGGATCCGGTTCACCATCCGGACCAGCGGCTGGATCTCCTCGTCGTTCATCTGCTCGCGCTGCAGCCGGTCGAGCACCTCCTCGGCGACCAGGATCGCGCCGTAGCGCGCCGGGCCGTAGGAGATGGTCGGCATCAGCTTCGCGAACTGCCGCAGCACCGGCACCGGACCGTAGGTCGGGCAGCCGATCCGCGCGGACATCCGCGCGAACATCGTGGAGTGCCGGCATTCGTCGGCGATCTCGGTGAGCGCGAACTGCGCGTGCGCCGTCGTCGGGTCCTGTTCGTAGACCTCCTTGAGCAGCATCTGCATCAGGAGGATCTCGAACCACAGCCCGGTGGTCGCGATGCTGGCCATCTCGTGCTTGCCCAGCTCGATCCGCTGTTCCGGGCTGAGCCGGTCCCACAGCGGAGTGCCGTAGAGCGACGAGCGCTCCGGCAGGATGTACCGCTTGCCCTCGACCAGCGGCGCGTCCCAGTCGATGTCGACGTCCGGGTCGTAGAACTTGTTCGCCGCCGACTTCAGCAACCGCTGTGCCGTCGCTTCCCGGTCGGTCACCTTGAGCGTCCGCGTCATCATCAGCCCCTTCCAGCGCCTGACTCGCCGTTGAATCGAGAAGCCGCGTCCCGCCTGCCGCCACGGAACATGTAACCCGTGGTAACAGTTACCTCTGGTAGCATGACCGCCGTGATCGAACGTGTCAAGCGCTCCAGCAAGCAGTCCGGCAAGCAGGCAGCCGACACCGAAACGAGCACTGGGGACGCCCGCCGCGACCGCTGGCGCAAGCACCGCATCGCGCGCCGCGCGGAGTTCGTCGAGGCGGCGTTGCGCGCGCTCGACGCGCACGGTCCAGACCTCGGCATGGAGGACGTCGCCGCCGAAGCGGGCGTCACGAAACCCGTGCTGTACCGGCATTTCGAGGACAAGGCCGACCTGTACGTCGCACTCGGCCAGCGCGGCACGGAGATCCTTTTCGAACGGCTGATCCCGGCGATCAACGCGGAACTCGCGCCGGTGCCGCGGATCCGGATGGCGCTCGACGCGTTCTTCGGCGTCATCGAGGAACATCCGAACCTGTACCGCTTGCTGGCACACGGCGGGCTGCCGGGCAAAACCACCGATTCGGACGTCGTCGCGGAGGACAAGGAGGTCATCGCCACCGCGCTGACCGCCCTGCTCGGCGACTACATGCGGATGTTCAACATGGACTCCGGCGCGGCCGAACCGTGGGCGCACGGCATCGTCGGCATGGTCCAGAGCACCGGCGAATGGTGGCTGGACCGGCGTTCGATGGGCCGCGATTCGGTGGTCGAGTACCTCACCCAGATCATCTGGGCGGCGATCGACGGGCTCACCCGCCAGCAGGGCGTGGTGATCGACCCGAACCTGCCGCTCGAGGAGAACAAGGTCGTCCAGCTCGGACGCACCGAAGACGACGCTGACGACACTGCGGACGCCGCCGGCACCGACGCAGGCTGACGAGAGGACCCGGGATGAGCGACGAGGACGGCTACACGGGCGCGGCGACCCTGGTCGTCGACGGCACGGAGATCACCGCGGACGTCGATCTGCGCGGCTATTTCCAGCCGATCGACGGTTACTACCACTGGTACGGCCGGGTCGCCGCGGACCCGAAGCTGACCGAGGCGGTCGGCGGGCGCAAGAAGCCGTGCGAGGTGCGGATCGGCGAGCACACCGCTGAAGGCGAACTGTCCGACCCGGACCCGTGGGGCCGCTACCGGCTCACCGGCACGTCCACGCCGCCGTTCGCGGTCCCGAAGACGCTGGCCGAAGTCGAGGAAGCCACCGCCTGACCACGCGAAAAGGCCGCCCCGGAAGCGATCTCCGGGGCGGCCTTTCGTGTACGGCCTGGCTCAGTCGCCGACGCCGAACCCGACCTTGCGGACGTCGGACGGGGCGATCTCGACGTACGCGATGCGGTCGGACGGGACCAGGTACTTGCGGCCCTTCTCGTCGTTGAGGCGGAAGAGCCCGTCACCGGCCGTCAGCGCCTCGGCGACCAGCTTCTCCACCTCTTCGGGAGTCTGGCCACTGGACACCACCAGCTCGCGCGGCGTGTCCTTGATGCCGATCTTGACCTCCACGTGGGACCTCCGCTGGAAACTCGTTGTGACTACGCCCGGCAAGGCTAACCGAAGCGGGCCGCCGCGGTGGCGCGCGACCAGCGGGTGATTCGCGACCACTCGGCTCAGCCCAGCCCCAGCGCCTGCATGCGTTTGGTGTGCCCCTGCTGCAACCGGCGGAACAGCGCGCCGATTCCCGCGAGGTCGCCGGAGCCCGCGACGATCAGTTCGGCCAGGCCATCGCGTTCGGCCACCACGTACTGCGCCTGGGTGAGCGCCTCGCCGAGCAGCCGCCGCCCCCACAGCGCGAGCTTGTCGCGGGCCTTCGGATCGGCCTTGATCCCGGCCGCGACTTCGCGCTCGGCGAACGCCGAATGCCCGGTGTCGGCCAGCACGGTCAGCACCAGGTCCTTGGTCTCGGGGTCGAGCCAGTTCGCGATCTCGCGGTAGAGATCGGCCGCGAGCCCGTCCCCGACGTACGCCTTGACCAGCGACTCCAGCCACGACTTAGGCCGGGTGGAGCCGTGCCACGCGTCCACTTGCGACACGAACGGCGCCATCGCGTCCTCGACCGCGACGCCGTTCGCGGCCAGATGCTTCGCCAGCAGATCGAGATGCCCGATCTCGGCGGCGGCCATCGAGGCGAGCGCGGAGCGGCCGGCGAGCGTCGGCGCGCTGCGGGCGTCCTCCGCCATCCGGTCGAACGCGGACAGCTCCAGGTAGGCGATCACGCCGAGCAGGTCGACGACGCCCTCGCTGATCGTGGGCGAAGAAGAGGAGGCGGGCACTGAGTTCTCTGCTGGCCTGGCTTCGGCGGGGTCGGTCACGGCGACGAGGGTATCGCCGAACCGCAGGCCCGCGCCGCGAAGAGACCGATCCCACGCCGCGCCGCCGCTCCCGGTATTCCCCGGAAAACACCTGACCAGGTACACTGCGGACGGATAAACAGAGCTTCGCCGCGCCGGACCGCGTTTTTCGGGGGTCCCTGGAGCGGCGGGAACCAGGCGAACGGCTGGCGCCACCAGAGCGACCGGAGTTCGCCGCAAGTGTGCGTGCACGCCTCCTAGCGGCATTCCCGGGAGGGCGGCTCCGGCACCACCGGCCTCCTCAGGCGAGGCGCAGGTGCGAGTCAGGCCCCCGGTCGAGTGTCGAGTGACAACCGGCCTGTGCGCGCTGGTCACGAGAGAGGCGATCACCCTGACCGCAGAACAGTCCACAACCGAACAGACCGAAACCGAGCAGGTCCCCGCCGCTGTCGCGCTCGAGCACAGCGAAAACGGGCCGGCCGCGCTCGACACCTCGCACCCGCTGCAGGCCGGTGCCCCGGTGACCGAGGAGTCGCCGACTTTCGCGTCGTTCGGAGTGAAACCGGAAATCGTCAAAGCGCTCGGCGAAGCCGGAATCGAGCGCACCTTCGCCATCCAGGCGCTGACCCTGCCGCTCGCCATGGCCGGCGACGACCTCATCGGCCAGGCCCGCACCGGCATGGGCAAGACCCTCGGGTTCGGCGTCCCGCTGCTGCACCGCGTGCAGGTGCCCGGCGACGGCACCCCGCAGGTGCTGGTCGTGGTGCCCACGCGCGAGCTGTGCATCCAGGTCGCGAACGACCTGAAGGGCGCCGGGAAGCACCTGGGCATCCGCACGCTGGCGATCTACGGCGGACGGCCGTACGAACCGCAGATCGAGGCGCTGCGCAAGGGCGTCGACGTCGTCATCGGCACGCCGGGACGGCTGCTCGACCTGGCCGAACAGCAGCACCTGGTGCTCGGCAAGGTCCGCGGGCTCGTCCTCGACGAGGCCGACGAGATGCTGGACCTCGGCTTCCTGCCGGACATCGAGCGGATCCTCCGGATGGTGCCGGACGAGCGGCAGACCATGCTGTTCTCCGCCACGATGCCGGGCCCGATCATCACGCTCGCGCGGACGTTCCTGAACCAGCCCACGCACATCCGGGCCGAGGAGAACGACGCGGGCGCGATCCACGAGCGCACGTCGCAGTTCGTCTACCGGGCGCACTCGATGGACAAGACGGAGCTGATCGCGCGGGCGCTGCAGGCCGAGGGCCGCGGGCTCACGATGATCTTCAGCCGCACCAAGCGCACTGCCCAGAAGGTGGCCGACGACCTGGTGGAACGCGGTTTCGCCGCCGCCGCGGTGCACGGCGACCTCGGACAGGGCGCCCGCGAGCAGGCACTGCGCGCGTTCCGCTCGGGCAAGGTCGACGTCCTGGTGGCCACGGACGTCGCGGCGCGGGGCATCGACATCGACGACGTCACGCACGTCATCAACTACCAGTGCCCCGAGGACGAGAAGACCTACGTGCACCGCATCGGCCGCACCGGCCGCGCCGGACGCACCGGTGTCGCGATCACCCTGGTCGACTGGGACGAGGAACCGCGCTGGAAGCTGATCTCGGACACGCTGAGCCTCGACCTGGCGGAGCCGGTGGAGACGTACTCGTCGTCGCCGCACCTGTTCAGCGACCTGGGCATCCCCGAGGGCACGAAGGGCCGCCTGCCGCTGTCGAAGCGCACGCGGGCCGGCCTGTCCGCGGAGAAGGAAGAAGACCTGGGCGGCAAGCGCCGCGGCCGCCGCGGCTCGGCTGGTTCGTCCTCTTCGCCCGCGGACGAGGAAGCCCCGCGCAAACGCAACCGCGCCCCGCGCAAGCGGACCCGGGGCGGTGCCCGTTCGGCCGCCGCCATCGAGGCCGCCGACGCTGCTTCGTCCTCGCCGGACCAGCAGGAAGACCGCCCCCGGACCCGCCGCCGCACCCGCTCGGGCGCCGACGCGACCGGCCCGGCGACGTCCGCCGGCAACGCCACCCCCGCGACGACGTCCGACTCCGGCGAGACCGGAGACCGTCCGGCACGCCGCCGCCGTCGCCGCCGTCCGTCCGCATCTGATACACCTGCGTCGGCAGACTGAGCGACACACCGGGAGTCAGTTACGTGAACGACCACGGGAACGGCACCGACGACACGCCCCCCGAACCCGGATCGAACGTAGCGGGCACTCCCGCGACCCCAGGCGAACGCCCCGAGCCGGCCACCCCGGCCGGGGCGCCCGTCTCGGGGCCGGACGACGCTGCGGGTACTGGGGACAGCTCGGAGGCGAGTCCTCACGACGAGGCTTCCGGCCCCTCACCTGCTGACTCCGCGACGTCAGCCTCAAGCGGCGCCGGACCGGCTGACTCCACTCCAGACCCCGCCGCAACCGCCCCTGGCAACACTTCCGCCGAACCGGCTGGCGCCACTGCGAACCCCGCGACGTCAGCCCCCGGCAGCCACACCGGACCGGCCGCTTCAGCCCTTCACTCTGCGGGCTCCGTCGCGTCGACCCCCGACGGCCCGGCCGCTGAATCGGCCGCTCCGGCACCGTCCTCCGCGAACCCCGCCGCAGGCAGCCACCGCGAAGACGCCGCGGCCGAACCGGCCACCTCGGCCCCCCGGCACGCAGCCGCCGACACCCCGATCCCACCGGCCACCCCCGAGGAACAAACCGGCCCGATCGCGCGCGTCACCGACAACCCCGCCGACGCCGGGATCACCTCCGCCGAGCCCTACGGCTCCGAAAACCTCCTCCCCCACCAGCCCGCCACCGCCGCGAATCCCACCGCGCCGCCAGGAAAAGCCCGCCGCTCACCGTGGAACCGCGGACGGGACCGGCTGGTCGTGGGGGCAATCGTCGTGGTGGTCGCAGTGGTCGCCGCGATCGTCGCCGCCACCAGCGACAACCTGCACACCAGCCGCGCCCTCGCCGACCCGCCGCACGCTCTCCCCACCCCGCCGACCTCCGTGCCCGGCTCGATGACGCAACTGTGGCAGGCCCCGAGTTCCGCGACGCCCATCCCGATCGGACAGTCCGACACGGTCACCACCGCGGACGGCAGCGAAGTCGCCGGACGCGATCCGCTCACCGGGCAGATCCGCTGGCACTACACCCGCGAAAACCTGCAACTGTGCACAGTGGACACCGCATGGGGCCGGGTGAACGCCGTGTACCACAAGACGATGGGCTGCAGCGAGGTCACTCAGCTCGACCCGGCGACCGGCCGGATCACCGCCCAGCGCAACGGCGACGCCGAACTCGGCACCCGCCTGGTCAACGACGGCAGCCACGTGACGACCACCGGCAAACACCTCCTCGACACGTGGCGCGACGACCTCGTGAAGAGCATGGAGTACGGCAAAGTCCCGTTCCTGCAAAACGCGAACAAGCAACCCCGCCCCAACTGCACTTACGGAACCGTAGCAGCGGCCGCCGACAAAATCGGCGTGATCGAACGCTGCCCCGGCGACCGAAGCGACCGGCTGACCGTCTACCGGGCGACCGCCGAGCACGAGGACGAACCCAAGGTCACCTACACCGCCCTGCTGGCAGGCAAACGAGCCCGGGTGATCGCGATGTCGGGCGACCTCACCGGAGTCCTGCTGCCAGACCAGAAACTCTACGTCGTCTACGGCGCGGACGGTTCGCAAAAGGCCGCCTACCCCATGGATCTCCCCGCGTCCGACGTAGCGAACGACCCCGTCGGCGGCACCGAGGCGACCACCCGCACCGCAGCCGGGATTTACTGGTTCACCGGCTCGAAAACCGTCGCCCTGTCCCGAGACGACCTGTCCCCGCGCTGGACCCTGGACGGCACGCTGGGCCCAGGAATCACCTTCGCGACTCAACTGGTGGTGCCCATCCGCGGCGGCCTGGCCGTACTGAACGAAACCAACGGCGCAACCCTGCGCACGGTCGGCATCGACCGCGGCACCTACCCCGGCCCAGTCCGGCTCACCGCGCTAGGCCCAGTGCTGCTGGAACAACGCGGCCCGACCCTCGCCGCTCTGCGCTGACGGCCTCAAGCCCACCACAGCACCCCCAACGCCGCAGCCGCGACGACCAGCACCACGACCCCGGCACACGCCGCGGTTTTCCCGACCCGGCGGTCAGCAACCCGTTGCAGCGCAAGAACAATCACCGCGGCGACCGGATGCCCGACCAGCTTGAGCACCCCCGGCCCGGACGCCCCGTTCACGACACACAACACGCCGACGACCAGCACCCCGACGGCCAAAACCGCCATCCCCGCGGCGACTGAGCCAGTGAACCCGCGCCACCAACGTCCGCGGGGCTTCCGCTTCGCTGCTTCATCGCCGCGGGTCGAAGTGTCTCGCTTGGGCGGCGTTTCCTGGACAACGTCAGCCGCGCCGCGGTCCACCGTCGAATGCTGGATCGTCGGGGCCGAGCGCTTCTCGGCCGCGCGACCATCCTCCGGCTCCCGGAACGTCACGACGCGGTTGGCAGCCGCACGATCCTCCACCGCACCGCCGCCGTCATCGACGGCCGCGACGAGACTGTCCGTACTGTCGACGAGATCTGCAACGCCGCCGGCACGACCACCGCGATCTCTCACCGCACGACGTTCTTCGCCGACCCCGCCATTCCTCACTGCGGCAAGATCCTTCCCCGCTGCACTGCGAACACTCCACTCCTGAGCCACTGACCCGCGAGCGCCCCGCTCCTCGGCCGAGGCTTCACAAACACCACGGTCCCCGGCCGCAGCATCGCGAACACCACGCTCCTCGACCGCAGCATCGCGAACACCCCGGTCTCCGACCACGGCCCCGCGAGCACCACGATCCTCAACCACAGCCCCGCGAACACCCGGCCCCGCACCCCAGCCACTCTCGATCCGCTGAGCATCCGCACCGGCTGTGTTCTCGATGTCCGGTACCGCCACGATCCCCGGGTCCCATCCACGTCTCCGAAAACCCCTACGGCGCAAGCAAATCCCACGGCTGCGCGGCAGGAGCCGTTTGCTGGCCCGCCACGCAGCTCGGGCGGAAGTCGCACCATGCGCAGCGGCGGTCGGGGCGGGCGGGGAACAACGCGTCTCCGTCGCCGCCCGCGTCCAGGGTATCCGCTGCCAGCCGCAAATCTCCGGCGGTCTCCTCGGCGCGTTCCAGGTGGCGCTTCAAGGTTTCCGGTGTGTGTTCGGCCGCCGCGATCGTGCCGGACGGCAGGTGGTGCAGTTCGACCTTCGTGCACGGCATGCGCAGCGTGCGCGTCGAAGCCACGGCGTACATCGCCAGTGCCTGCGACGCCCGGGCCTCGTGTTCGTCCGGTGCCCGGCGGCCGGTTTTGTAGTCCACGACCACCAGTTCGCCGCCGCGCTGGTCGATGCGGTCGGCACGGCCTTCGATGATCATCGTCGGGCGGCCGCCGGTCGTGCTGACCGGTGCGGACACCCAGCGTTCGAGGCCGACCGGGTCGTCGCTGACGTCGTTGTCCTCCACGTACTCCGCGACCCAGCCCTTCGCCCGCGCTCGATAGCGGGCGGCCTGGTCGTCGTCGGCGAACCCGGCGTCCTTCCAGTGCTCGGACACCAGCGCGATCGCGCGCTGCGGCGTCCGTTTCGCTACTGGCAGGTCAAAAAGCGCGCGCAACGCGTTGTGCACCACCGCGCCCAGCGTGCTGTGCGCCCACGGCCCGGTGCGCTGCGGCGTCGGCCGGTCGAGGTAGTTCAACCGGTACCGGCGCGGACAGTCGTCGAATGTGCTCAGCCTCGCCGGCGACACCTTGGTGAGCCGCTGCGGTTGCTCGACGCCGAAGTCGAACCCCAGCTGTTCTTTCACGCCGCCCCCTTCCATCGACGCCCACGCTACGCACCCCCACCGACACTTTCCGGCGTGGGCCGCTCCTAGCCGGCGCCGCTGATGAAGCCCTGCACCGAATTCGCGACCAGCTCGACCGCGATCGCGGCCAGCAGCAGGCCGGCGATCTTCGCCAGCAGCGTGATGCCGCTTTCCTTGATCAGCCGGATGACCACCCCGGAGAACCGCATGCAGGTGTACAGCACGAAATGCACGGTCACGATCGCCAGCGCGAGCGCGATATAGGCGCCGAGATGCCCGTCGGCCTGCCGGACGAACACGATGGTCGCCGCGATCGCACCAGGGCCGGCGAGCAGCGGCGTGCCGAGGGGAACCAGGGCGACGTTGACGTCCTCGGCCGCCTCCGGCTCGTTGCTGCCCGCGTTGCCCATGAGCAGCTGCAACGCGATCAGCAGCAGCAGCAAGCCACCCGCGCCCTGCAGCGCCGGGATGCCGATGCCCAGGTACGCCAGGATCGCCTGCCCGGCCACCGCGAACAGCGAGATGACCAGCAGCGACACCAGCACCGCCTGCCGGGCCGCTTTCACCCGGGTGGCCATGGGTTTGCGGCCGACCAGGCTCAGGAACACCGGCACCGTGCCGGGCGGGTCCATGATCACGACGAGGGTGATCGTCGCGCTCATGAAGAGCTTCGCGTCGAAGAAATCCGAGACGGCCATCTCAGCCCTTCACCACTTGGAAGCCGGTCGCCCGCCCCACCAATTCCTCCAGCTGGTCCGGTTCGGTCGTCTCCTGGCCGAGCCCGATCGTCTTGTTCGTGCCGTGGTAGTCGCTGGACCCGGTGCGGATCAGGCCCAGCTCGTCCGCCAGTTCGCGGGTGCGCGCCCGGGTGGCCGGATCGTGGTTGGGATGGTTGACCTCGACGCCGGTCAGCCCGCGAGCCGCCAGGTCGCGCAGGGTGTCCTCGCTGATCGTCGCGCCGCGGCTGAAAGCGAAGGGGTGCGCCATCACCGTGACCCCGCCGGCCGCGGTGACCATGTCGATCGCTTCCTCGACCGGGGTGTCCCGGCGCGCGACGTAGTAGCCGCGGCGGCTGTGCAGGTAGTCGCTGAACGCCTCGTCAACGGAGCCGACCAGCCCGGCGCGCACGAGCGCCTGCGCGAGGTGCGGCCGTCCCGCCGGCGAGTCCTCGGGCAGCAGGCTCAGGATTTCGTCGGCGTCGACCGGGAGGCCGTCGGCGGCCATCCGCTCGGCCATTCGCCGCAACCGGGTGCGCCGTTCGATCCGCAGCCTCGTCTGTTCTGCGACGATCGCCGGCGCGGCCGGGTCGAAGAGGTACGCGAGCAGGTGCACGCTGATCTCGTACCCGGTGTCCGGATCGACCGACACCGTGGACAGCTCCGCGCCCGGCACGAGCGTCAGCCCGGCGGGCAGGGCCGCGGCGGCCGGTGCCCAGCCCGCGGTGGTGTCGTGGTCGGTGATCGCGACGACGTCGAGACCGGCACGCGCGGCAGCGCCGACAAGCTCGGCAGGGCTGTCGGTACCGTCGGAGGCCGTGGAATGGGCGTGCAGGTCGATGCGCATCAGACCTATTCTCGACGATGCGCTGGGTCACCTCGGCGCCGGGACCAGTGCCGACGCGCCGGCGAGGTCAGCCGACCGGCTTCTTGCCCCGCGCCGCGCGCTGCGCCTTGATCATCGAGAACCGTTCGGCCTGCTTCTGCTTGTCGCCGAACACCAGCTCGGAGATCGTGTCGTAGAACTCCTCGGGCCGCGGCAGGTAGTCGATCCGGTTCAGCGCCTGGATCTGGCCCGCCGACTCGACGACCATCGTGCCGTAGCCCAGCATCCGGCCCCAGGCCGAGCGCTGGTAGGTGAGGTCGGTGACCTTGCTGATCGGCATCATCAGCACCTTGGTGGTGAAGACGCCGGTGGTCATCACGAACCGTTTGTCGGTGACGACCAGCCGTTCGACCCACCATTCGATGATCACGTAGGCGAACCGCAGCACCACTGCCAGCGCGACGTACCAGAGGATGTTCTGCACCACCCACATCGAGGGCGGCAGCAGATACGACACCAGCACGCACACGATCAGCAGCGCGGCTGCCTCGAACGTGTCCCAGAGGAGCACCGCCCAGTGGCGGCGGATCCGGATGACCCGCCGCTCGGTGTCGAGGAGGTACTCGTCAGGGTCGCGTGGCGCGAACATGGTTCGAGGGTATCCCCTGCCGTCACTGGAAGATGTTGCTGACGAACGTGATCACCGATTCGGCCGAGCTGCGGAGGAAGTCAACAATGTTGCTGACAAGACCGGCAGCATGGCCCGGCTGAGCGATCACGAAGAACAGCACCAACGCGATACCCACGAGTCCCGCAAGCTTCTTCGCGTTCACAGCGATCAATCCCGTCTCTTCCATGACACCCGGAAAACTGACTTTCTACGTTGTACCGCACTGACCACTCACGCGGGAGGAAAGTCCCGCGCATGGGTCAGCCAGGCGCTCGAAGTGTACCGTACGGCTACTCTCCGTGTACAGGTTCCCGGAGGCTAGGGGCCGCGGCTGGGGTCGGCTACGTTCGCGGCATGGCCCCTCTTCAGCGCTGCGTCGGCGGCATCGTGTTCGACGACCAGGGCAGACTCCTGCTCATCCGGCGCGCGCACGACCCGGGACAGGGGCTGTGGTCGTTGCCCGGCGGGCGGGTCGAACCGGGCGAAACGGACCACGAGGCGGTGGTCCGGGAGCTTCGCGAGGAGACCGGGCTCGACGTGAGACCGCACACACTGACCGGCTCGGTCGTCCGCGGCTCCTACGACATCCACGACTACGAATGCACGTGGACCGGCGGAATTCTCACCGCGGGCGACGACGCCTCCGACGCGCGGTGGGTCAACTCGGCCGAACTGGCCAATCTGGACGAAGCGGGCCACCTGACGGACCAGCTCCTGGTGACGTTGCGTGACTGGAATGCACTGCCCGCCGCGTAACCCGGAGCGGTCAATTCCGTATTGCCCGGGGCCGTGTCCGCGATTCGGAACGGATTGCGGAGTTGGCGGAAAGTTTCGCAGACGTTCAAGCATCCGCGATGAGCACGGAAAATGCGCGGAACGCGTATTCGATATCGCCGGACGCGCATCGGTTCCGGTGCCTGGGCGCGCGCGGAGCGGTGTGACTGATGGGGTGAATGTGACACAGGTTACGCACGGCGCCGAGGGCCCTCGTGAGTGGCTAGGCCGGTTAGAACCGGCCTAGCCACTCACGAGACAGGTCAGGGCAGCCAGGTCATCCGCTGCCCGTGCGGTGCCGTCCTGGCCAGCGCGCGGGCCTCGGGTTTGCCGTCCGCCCAGGTCGTCAGCCCCAGCACCGCCATCGCAGGCTCGCCCGCAGCCGAATCGCCCGCGGACAGGTCGTCCCGGCCAGGCAAAACGGTCTCCAGCGCCCCCCGGTAGAACTCCTGGCTCACCCACCACACCGGCCGGGCCGAGGCCAGCCGGGCCAGCTCGGCCACGAAATCCGCCCGCCGGTCCCCGAGATACGCCAGCGCGTGGCTCGTCAGCACCACCAGCGGCAGTTCCTCGGGCAACCGGCCGGCCGCCGAGGCCAGATCGTCCACCGCGTCCCCGGCGATCAGCTCGGGCGCGTGCTTCCGCTGTTCGGCGGCAGCGGTGCGCAACAGCCGGATCCGGTCGACCTGGTCCGCCCAGACACACGCCTCCAGCCACGCCAGCTCGTCCTCGTCCGAGAGGTCCACCGGGGCACGGTCCAGACCGGCTCGGGCCGCGACAGCGACCTTCTTCGGCAGCTTGGGCAGCTTCGCACCAGGCGCGACGTCGATCGCGCAGTGCAGCCCGACAGCGGCCTTGGCGGGGCCAGCGGCGAGCTGCTCGCCGCCGTCGCACTGGTAGCGGTAGCCGAAGCGGTCGAGCCCTAGCAACAGCCCGGCGCTACAGCCGACCTCAAGCAGCGCGATCTTGCCGCCCGCTTCCTTCGCCGCGGCCGTGACAGCCGGGTACAGCAGCGCGGCGCGGCGCACCTCGTTCGTCTGCGTGTAGCGGGTCGAGATGATCTCGCGGGCCTGGTCTGCGCGCTCCAGCAGGAAGGAACGGAACAACGGCCAGGTCTCGCTGTCGACGCCGTCGAAACCGCCCACCGACGGGTAGTACCGCGACAGCGGATGAATCGGATCCGCCTGCACCAGCCGGTGCGCGGCGGCGAACAGCAAGGTGCCGCGCGCTTCGCCGTCGCGTGCGTCGGTCAGCAGGGCGGCGACGTCGTCGTCCTCGGCCGCGTGCGTGGCGAGGTGGTCGTACAGCGGCGAAACCCCGCGCGCCTCCGTTTCGGCGAACCTGCGCAGCGTCTGCTTGATCTTCTCCAGGGCGATGGCCACCCGTGCTCCTCTTCGCGGCGGATCGATCACTCGTGCGGCGTCGGACGGCCGGGCTGCTCCCCGCCGCGGGTGTCGCCGTAGGACCGCTTCGGCACCATCACCTTGCGCCGGAAAATGCACACGATCGTGCCGTCCTGTTTGTACCCGCGCGTCTCGACGTACACCACTCCCCGGTCGTCCTTGGACTTCGACGGGGTCTTGTCGAGCACCTCGGTCTCGCCGTAGATCGTGTCGCCGTGGAACGTCGGCTTCACGTGCTTGAGGGATTCGACCTCGAGGTTCGCGATGGCCTTCCCGGACACGTCCGGCACCGACATGCCGAGCAGCAGCGAGTAGATGTAGTTGCCGACCACGACGTTCTTGCCGAAATCGGTCGTCTCGCCCGCGTAGTGCGCGTCCAGGTGCAGCGGGTGGTGGTTCATGGTGAGCAGGCAGAACAGATGGTCGTCGTATTCGGTGACGGTCTTGCCGGGCCAGTGCTTGTAGACCGCGCCGACCTCGAACTCCTCGTAATACCGGCCGAATTGCACGCTTGCGCCTCCTGTCCGGGTAACACCTGCCGAACCAGGTGCGACACGTATCCGTGGTGAGGAGTACCCTCGACCATCGGTGATCGCGCGTCAACGCGACCCCTGCCACGTCGCACGCCCTGGCGCGTGCCCCGGCCGAAAGGAGGTGAGGGACCGCTCATGAGCAGTGGTGATAGTCCGCTCCCTAGTAGTACGTGCGTTCCCGCCCCGCCGGCCGGCCTTTCCCGCTCCTGGTAGGCCCGCGTCCGGGAACTCACGGTGCCGCCGGACGGACCCCGCAGTCCGCCTGGCCGTCGTCTTCGTGTTCCACGACGTCTGCCCAGGAGAAACCATGCCTGCCATTCCCTCGCTTGGCGGCCTTCGCGGCCGCGGCAACAGCCGGGCCAAGGCCAGTCTCGAACGGCCGATCCCGGTGCCGCTGTCGGCGTATGTCGTCGATTGCGCGGTGTATGTCGACGGCAAGCGGCTGCCGGGGCGCTGGACGCATGCGGAGGCGATCCGCGAGGTGCGCAAGCGGCACGCCGGGTTCGTCTGGATCGGCTTGCACGAGCCCGATTCCGACCAGATCCAGGGCATCGCGGACACCTTCGGCCTGCACGAGCTGGCGGTCGAGGACGCGCTGGAGGCGCATCAGCGGCCGAAGCTGGAGCGCTACGACGACACGCTGTTCCTGGTGCTGAAGACCGTCCGGTACGTCGAGCACCAGTCGCCGACCACGGCCAACGAGATCGTGGAAACCGGCGAGCTGATGGTGTTCCTCGGCCGCGATTTCGTCATCACCGTGCGGCACGGCAACCACTCCGGGCTCGCCCGGCTGCGCCGTGACCTCGACGACGACCCGGAACGGCTCGCCCTCGGCGCGGCGGCGGTCGTGCACGCGATCGCCGACCACGTGGTCGACCACTACCTGGAGGTCACCAGCCGGATCGAGGCGGACATCGACGAGATCGAGGCGCAGGTGTTCGCACCGCGCTCGTCGGTGAGCGCCGAGCAGATCTACCTGATGAAGCGGGAAGTGCTCGAACTGCGGCGTGCGGTGGTCCCGCTCGCCACCCCGGTGTCGCGGCTCGCCGAGGGCTACACGCGGCTGGTGCCGGACGAGGTCCGCTCGTACTTCCGCGACGTCGCCGACCACCTCGCCACGGTGTCCGAACGCGTGGCGGCGTTCGACGAACTGCTCAGCACCCTGGTCGACGCGACGGTCGCGAAGATCTCGCTGCAGCAGAACACCGACATGCGCAAGATCACCGCGTGGGCGGCGATCATCACGGTGCCCACGATGGTCGCGGGCATCTACGGCATGAACTTCGACTACATGCCCGAGCTGCATTGGCAGTTCGGCTATCCGATCGTGGTCTCGATCATTCTCGGGATCTGCTTGCTGCTGTACCGAATATTCCGGAAGAACGGCTGGTTGTAGCCGCCCCGCTCGCGGTCCCCCTTTCTTCCCCCGGTAGCAGGAGGTTTGTCTCGTCATGTCCCGGTTGCTGTCCAACCTCAAGTTCTGGGCTCTCGCCCTCTGCCTCATGTGGATCGTCGGCATCGTCGCGATGATCGCGCTCAACCCCGGGTTCGCGCACGGCATGAAGTGACGCCGCGTGCGCCGTAACCTTGGCGCATGCCGAAAGCGCTGGTGGTGGCCGACGAGGCCGACGAGCGGCTGTGGACCCCGGCGGTCCGCTCGCTGCGGGTCGACCTCGTCGCCGCCGCAGGCGATCTGCCGTTCGCGTATCTCGAATACCTCGCCGGCCTGCTCGACGTGCCGTGCGTGTTCGTGCCCGGCAACCACGATCCGGACCTGAGCGGCTACACCCGCTACGGCGGACTGTCCATGAAGGACGGTTTCCCGGCCGAATGGCCCGGCCCGGCGGGCGGAATCAACGCCGACGGCCGGATCGTCGACGTCGCCGGGCTGCGCATCGCCGGGCTCGGCGGTTCGATCCGCTACCGCGACGGCCCGAACCAGTGGACCCAGCGGCAGCAGGCGCGCCGGGCCCGGCGGCTGGAGCGTCGTTTCCGCTGGCGGAAATGGCGCGACGGCAACGGAATCGACATCCTGCTGACGCATTCGCCGCCGCGCCGGCTCGGCGACCGCGAAGACCCGCCGCACCAAGGTTTCACCTGTCTGCACCGCACGATCGAAACCCTGCGGCCGCAATGGCTGCTGCACGGACACATCCATCCGCACGGCGAACCGGTGCCCGACCGCGCGGCAGGCCGCACCCGGATCCGCAATGTGGTGGGCTATCAGGTGATGGAGTTCCCGCGATGACCCGACCGACCGGTTTCCCGCGCGCCGACGCCGAAAACGACTTCCTGCGAGCCCGGCGGCGCCAAGTGCTGTCCCGGCTTTCCACGTGGCTGCGCCGGGAACCCGACGACGTCAACATCATGCTGCCGTTCCACGAAGTGGTGCAGGCGCTCGGTTACGTCAGCGAAGCGCGGATCGGGACGCGAGTGATCACTTTGGACTCGATCGCCGGCACCGTGGACCGCAGCCGCGACTTCGACCGCCGCTTCCGCCCCACCTCCGCCCGGGTCCGGCAACGCTGGGAACGGCTCGCACTGGCCGCCCGCCGCGGCGAGGCGATCCCGCCGATCGAGGTGTACCGGGTCGGCGAACTGCACTTCATTATCGATGGCCACCACCGGGTTTCGGTCGCACTGGCGCAGGGACTGTCCACAATAGAGGCTTCGGTGACGGTCGTGCGCACGAAGCTGAACCCGAGCGGCATCCGCTACCGCGGCGACCTGATCGTGAAGGACTACCGGCGGCTGTTCCTGGAACGCGTCCCGCTGTCCGGGCACGCCCGGGCTTCGGTGCTGGTAACGGATCCGTGGAATTACGCGCAGCTCGGCGAGCACGTCGAAGCGTGGGGATTCCGGCTCATGCAGGACGAAGGCCGGTTCACCGACCGCGCGACCGTCGCGCAGCGCTGGTTCGACGAGGAGTTCACTCCCGTGGTGGCGATGCTACGGCAAGCGGATCTGATCGGCGACCGCACCGAGGCCGAGGCGTACCTGTGGGTCGCGTGCGAACGGTACCGGCTGATCCGGACGCACCGGTGGGACGAGGAGGTCATCGAAACGCTGCGCGCCCAGCGGTGACTTGTCAGGAGCCGCCTGACGTGTCAGGCTTGTCCTGACACTGGGAGGTAGTCGATGACTTCGTACTGCTCGTTCTGTCTCAAACCGGCCGACGAAGTGGCCAAGCTGATCGCCGGCGCGGGGGTTTACATCTGCGACGGCTGCGTCGGATTGTGCGAACAGATCCTGGCCGGGAAACACGAGCCGGGGACGCCTGAGGTGACGCTGTGGGAGCGGAAGTCGGACGAGGAGATCCTAGAGAGCATCCCGCGGATGGCGAAGGTCAGCGCGCAGACGGACGCGCGGATTCAGGAGCAGGTGGACCTGCTGCGCACGCGCGGGGTGGCGTGGGCGCGGATCGGCGAGGCGCTCGGGGTGACGCGGCAGTCGGCCTGGGAACGGTTTTCCGCTGAGCGGACGTGAGAGCGGCCCCCTCCCGGTTGATGGTGGGAGAGGGCCGGTCGATGTCGGTGGTTGAGGTGGGCCGGTTCGGGTCGCGTGGTCGCCTGAGGTGGCCGGGTCTGGCCGTTCAGGCGCCTGAGGTCGACCGGTGCTGGTCGCCCAGTCACCTGCCGGTGGGCCAGGTCCGGTCGCTCGCCTGAGCGTCCGACCCGCCGCGGGCCAGGCTGTTCGCCCGGCCTCGCGAAGCCCGATCAGTCGCTGGGGATGATGGCCCACAGGATCAGGTACGCGACGAACTGCGGCCCCGGCAGCAGGCACGACAGCAGCGCGAGCACCCGGATCTTGCCCGGTGTGGTCCCGAAGCGACGGGCGAGCCCGGCGCAGACGCCGCCGATCATGCGCCCCTCACGCGGCCGGCTCAGCCGGTGGGTGACAGGTGCGGTCATCGTGATCCCCTCCCATTTGGGTTCGTATCTCCATGTCACCACGTCCGGGGCCGGGGCACATCGCTCCGCGGGACGATCCGGACCCCTAAGGGGGTGCGGCCCGGACCTGGGGAGTAATCGGGGTCGAGGCGGGAACTCGCAGGTCAGCGGGCGTTACCCGGCCGCCTCCCATTCCCGGCTGACGCAGCCTTCCTCGTAAGCCCACGAACCGTCTGCCTTGCCCGCTTTGAGCGCACGCTTCGCTTCGGTGAGATTGGCTTCCGGCGGGACGGTGAACCCGACCATGCTGAATTGTTCGAGCCCTTCGCCCTCGAAGCCGAACGCGGCGAAGCGATCGAGCACGCGACCCAGGTCGCCGACGAAGGGGCCGTCCGCCCGGACGATCAAGCGGATGGTGCAGTTCCCGGACCACTCCACCCGTTCGACCGGGCGCAGCACCCCGTCCTCGTCCCGCTCGACCCGGAAAACGTCTCCCTCGGCCGCGTTGCGGACGAACCACGGGATGTTGGCCAGCCGCACGTGGTCCGGATGGTCGAGGGGCACCGCCCACAGCCCTTCGCGGCCGACTGGCGGCCAATCCTCGCCATCGGGAGGCAGGTCGAACACGACCTTGACCGGTGTCTGCTCGGTGCGGGTGGTTTGCTCAGGCACGGCTGAAGTTTGCCATCGCCTCCGCGTGGCAGAAACGTGGCTCCGCCAGGGGCAATCCGGATCGGGGAGCTGCGGCTGACGCCCGCGCCGCTATCCCCGCCCAGCCCCGACCGCCAGACCCGCGCCTAACCCTCGCCACCCCAGCCCCCGCCGCAGGGACCCTCGACCAAACCGCGCCAACCTCCCCCACCAGCGGCGATAACTCAGCGAAGTGTGGGATTTCCCGACGGGGGCTGGATTTTTCGCCACTCACGGTGATACTGCACCCCGTGCGTAACCCACTCGGAGTCTTCGCGGTCGGCTGTTCGGTGTTGCTCGCCGGATGCGCGGGATGTGCCACGGCGGCGGAGCCTGCCCCGGCGTCGCAGTCCGCGCCGGTGCCCCTGACTGCCATCGCGGCGCTCGGGGACTTCGCCACGCTCGACTATTGCAGTCTGCTCGACCCGGCGCGGCTCAAGAACACCACCGCCGACACGCCGGATTCCTCGTTCACCGCGTGCCAGGCGGACTTCGTCCAGGCCGGGCGGCCGCGGACGGTCACTATCGGGCCGCTCGCGGCTGATCGTGATCCCAACGTCCGCGCCTACGACTATCCGGGCAAGGTGCCGGACGGCGTTTCCGTGCAGCAGGGCGGGTTCGTGTCGGACCGGGCGTGCGGGCGGGCGATCACGTTCGCCGACGGGGTCCGGCTGGCTGTCTCGATCACCGACGGGGACGATCGCGGCAGTGCGGACGACCGGTGCACGGCGGCGGACGACGTGGTCGGCGGGGTGCTTGCCGCGGTGACCGGGAATCGGGTGCGGCATCCGCAGTTGCCGGACCGGTCGTGGGGGCGGGTGGATTCCTGCGCGATCCTCAGTGCGTCGGGGACGCCGGGTGGCGACGCGACGCCTGGGTTCGCCGGGCATTCCTGCATTCAGGACAAGGTGAGCTTGGAGTTCGCGGTGGTGCGGCAGGCTCCGGCCGGGCCGTCGGAGACGCTTGGCAACCGGACGGCCCGGGTGGCTGCCGATGGCGCGTTCTGCCGGGTCCGCACGGTCCAGCCCTCGCCGGCGACGGCGGGGCGTGCCGAGCAGGCGACGGTGAGCGTGGTCGACACCAGCGGTGCGGGCGGAGACGCGGCTTGCCCGGCCGCCCGCACCGCTGCCGCGACGATCTTTTCGAAAATCCCCTAAACGTCCGTGAAGGACTCCTTGAGGGAATCTGATTCCTTCAAGGAGTCCTTCACGGACCGAGGCGTCAGTCGGCGTAGGTGAGGTTTCGGCCGTCGGACGGGTCGAAGAGTTTGACCTTGTCCGCGTCGAACCAGATGTTCAGGTCTTGGTTCTCCGCGGCGGCCGATTCGGCCGCCAGCCGGGCCACGATCAGCGATTCCGCGCCGGGGACGTCGGCCGAACCGCTGTCCGCGGCCAGTTCCGCCAGTTCGGCCGAGGTCGCGGCTTCACCGTCCACAGTGAAGTGTGCGAACTTCTCCGATCCCATCGATTCCAGAACGTCCACGTGCGCGGTGAAAGTCGCGCCCTCCCGGCCCGATTCGGCCAGTGCGGCGTCCTCGAAGTGTTCCGGGCGGATGCCCATGATCACCTCGCGCGGGGCGTTCGCCGCTTCGGCCATCCGGCGGATCCGGTCGGTGAGCGGCGTCGTGCCCAGCGGACTGCGCAGCTCGCCGTTTTCCAGCGTCGCGGGGACGAAGTTCATCGACGGCGAGCCGATGAATCCCGCCACGAACAGGTTCGCCGGGTTGTCGTAAAGGAACTGCGGCGAACCGATTTGCTGCACATAACCGGCCCGCAGCACCACGACGCGGTCGCCGAGGGTCATCGCCTCGGTCTGGTCGTGCGTGACGTACAGCGTGGTCGTGCCGAGCTGTTTCTGGATTTTCGACACCGACGTACGCATCTGGCCGCGCAGCTTGGCGTCCAGGTTGGACAGTGGCTCGTCCATCAAGAACGCCTTGGGGTTGCGGACGATCGCCCGGCCCATCGCGACCCGCTGCCGCTGCCCGCCGGACAGGTTGGCCGGTTTGCGGTCCAGATGCTGGGTCAGGTCGAGGATCTTCGCCGCTTCCTCCACTTTGGACCGGACGATCTTGTCGTCCACTTTGGCCAGCCGCAGCGGGAACGCCATGTTCTCCCGCACGCTCATGTGCGGGTACAGCGCATACGACTGGAACACCATCGCGATGTCCCGGTCCTTCGGCGCTTTCTCGTTGACCCGCTTGCCGTCGATGCGCAGTTCGCCCGAGGAGATGTCCTCCAGCCCGGCGACCATGTTGAGCGTGGTCGACTTCCCGCAGCCGGACGGGCCGACCAGGATGATGAACTCGCCGTCGGCGATCGTGATGTCCACTTCGGACACCGCGAGCGCGCCGTCGGGATAGCGCTTGGAAACCTTGTCGAGAACGATTTCAGCCATCGGTCAGCCCTTCACCGCGCCGGACGTCAGCCCCGCCACGATGCGACGCTGGAAAAACAACACGAACAGGATGATCGGCACGGTGATCACGACCGCAGCCGCGCACACCTGGCCGGTCGGGTCCTCGAACTGCGAGGACCCGGTGAAGAACGACAACGCGGCGGGCACCGTGCGCGACGACTCGGTGGACGTCAGCGAGATGGCGAACAGGAAGTCGTTCCAGCAGAGGATGAACACCAGGATCGCGGTGGTGAACACGCCCGGCGCGGCCAGCGGCGCGATCACCTTCCGGAATGCCTGCGCCGGCGTCGCGCCGTCCATTTTCGCCGCCTTTTCCAGCTCCCACGGGATTTCCCGGAAGAACGCGGACAGCGTGTAGATCGACAGCGGCAGCGCGAACGTGATGTAGGGCAGGATCAGCCCCGGCCAGGTGTCGAAAAGACCGAGCCCGCGTTCGATGTTGAACAGCGGGGTGACGAGCGATACCTGCGGGAACATCGCGATCAGCAGGGAAAGCCCCACCAGCAGCTGCTTCCCCGGGAAATCCAGCCGGGCGATCGCGTAGGCCGCCATCGTGCCCAGCACCACCGCGATGAGCGTGGAGATCACCGCGATGCCGATCGAGTTCACCAGCGCGCGCAGGAACTCCGTGGTCTGGAAGATGTCCGCGTAGTTCTTGAGCGTCCATTCCGCCGGGATGAAACTGCCGTCGGTGAGCGTCGCTTTCGTCTTGAACGACAGCGAAAGCACCCACAGCACCGGGACGATCGCGAACACCAGCACCAGGATGTCCAGCAGGCCCCAGCCGACCTTGCGGCCGGTGGTGACCGCACCTCCGATAGCCATCAGCGCTTCCCCCCGTCGTCCGTGCCGGGCGCGGCGGTGCCGAATACCTTGATGAAGAGGAACGCGATGATCGCCACCGTGATGAAGATCAGCACCGCCATGGTGGAGCCGATCCCGAGGTTGAGCCCCTTGACCAGGTTGTCGTAGGTCTGCATGGACACCGAACCGGTGTCCTGCGCGCCGCCGGTGAGCACGTAGATATTGTCGAAAATGCGGAACGCGTCGAGCGTGCGGAACAGCAGCGCGACGAGAATCGCCGGTTTCATCACCGGCAGCATCACCTTGGTGAACCGCTGCCACGCGGTCGCGCCGTCCATCGCCGCGGCCTTCAGCAGGTCGTCCGGCACCAGCGCCAGCCCGGCCATCAGCAGCAGCGCCATGAACGGCGTCGTCTTCCACACCTCGGCGAGAATGATGATGAACAGCGACGGCCACTGGTCAGTGAGCGGTGCGACGCCGGAGCCGAGCAGATTCGCCAGGTACCCAGTTTTGGGCGTCCACGCGAAATACCACGAGAACGCGGCCACCACGGTGACGATGCCGTACGGGATCAGCGCGACGGTGCGCACCAGTCCCCGGCCGACGAGCGTGCGGTGCATGATCAGCGCGAGGCCCATGCCGAGCACGAATTCGATCGCCACCGAAACGACAGTGAGGAACATCGTGGTGCCGAACGCGGTCCACCAGTAGGAATTCGTGAGCACCGCGGCGTAGTTGTCGAATCCGATGAACTCGTGCTTCGCCGGGAACCGCAGGTCGTAACGCTGCAGCGAAAGCCAGACCGAATAGACGATCGGGTATCCGGTCACCGCGATCATCACGAGGAACGCGGGGGCGCACAGCCACAGCCCGAGCCGCCGTTCGGCCTTCTTGCCCTCGGACAGCGCGGGATTTTCCTTGCGGTGCGCCGCCTCGTGCGTGGTCGCGGCGGGATCGTGGACGGTCACGGGATCACTCCCTTCGACTGGAGCGCGTCATCGAGCTGTTCCCGCATTTTCTGCGCGGTCGTCTGCGGATCGATCGCCGACGGCGGGGAAAGGATTTTCGACATCACCGTGGAAAGGTTCTGGTACACCGGCGTGAGCGGCCGTACCGCGGCGGTTTTGAGCGCCGACAGAATGGCGTCCCGCATCGGGTACTTCTCGGCCATGTTCGGATTGTCCGCCGACGCGGGCTTCGCCGGGTCCAGCGGAGTGTCGTCGTGGTAAACCGACTCGATCGTCGGCGGCACCCCGTCGTTGATCGCGGAGACTTTCTGGTTTTCCTTGCTGCGCAAGCACAACGCCGCTTCATAAGCCTCGGGCTTGTGCTGCGAGAAGCTGCTCACCGCCAGGTCGAACCCGCCGATCGTGCTGCGGGACGGAATGCCTTCCTTCGCCTGCGGGTACACCGCCCACTTGAAATGCGGCAGGTCCTTCGGCTTCTCCTCGCCGTAGGAGGCGTAAACGAACGGCCAGTTCAGCTCGAACGCGGCGTCCCCGCGCTGGAACGTCTGCCGGACGTCGTCCTCCTTCTGGTTCGTCAGCGACGGATCGGTGATTCCCGAGGACGTGATCTTCTTCAGCAGTTCCAGCGCCTGCACCGCACCCTGGTCCATCACCACGGATTTCCCGTCGTCGGACAGAATGTGGCCGCCCAGCGATTCGACCAGCGTGTTGTAGATGACCACCAGGCCCTCGTATTGCGCGCCGGTGAACACGACGGAATGCGGTTTCTTCTCGCTCTTGAGCTTCTGCGACATCTGCATCATCTCGTCCCACGTCTTCGGCGGGGCCGGGGTGAGGCGATCGTCGTACCAGAGCAGCTGCACGTTGGTGTTCTTCGGCGCGGCGAAGAGTTTCCCTTGGTACGTCGCGGTTTCCAGCGGGCCCTTCAGCACGCCCTCGGACGCGGCCGCCTTGTTCTGCCCGGTCCACTCGTCCACCCAGCGCGCCTCGGCGAACTCCGAGACCCAGGTGACGTCGAGGCCGAGCACGTCCATCGACGTGTCGCCCGCGGCGAGCCGGCGCGCCATCTGGATCCGCTGGTCGTCCGAACCGCGCTGCAGCTTGTTGTAGACGATCCGGTACCGCCCGGCGGCGGCTTTGTTGCAGTTGTCGACGACCGTCTGGAAATGGTCCTCCGGGGAGTAGTAGACGTTGATCGTCGTCCCGGAAGCCGTTCCGCAGCCCGCCGCGAGGCCGCTCGTCACCAAGCCCGCGGCGAGCAGCGCCGCCGCGCGGGTAGGTCCTCGTTTCTTTCCGCTGGGCCGTTTCTTCCCCATCCAAGCCTCCTCGCCCATGTGCACACGGCACCGTCCGGCGCCGCCCCCAGACAGCACGCCGCGACGAGGCGGACCCGAGCCAGCACCCCGACGTGCCAGTTGCCGGCGGGCCGCGCTGGAGGACACGACCGGCCAACCGGTGTCGGTCAACCTATGCCCGGCGATCACCCGCCGCAAGCAGGGTCGGTAACGATTCAGCCAGGTGCGCGCGAACCATCGGAAAGACGGGTGAATTAGTCCCGTGGGTACTTATGCGGTGGCGGGCGGCGGGGGTCGTGAGTGGTGCGGCCGGTTCTAACCGGACGGAACACTCACGAGCCCCGCCACGACGCATACCCGCGCGGGGCAGGCACGTTGCCGCGGGGCGGGCCCGGGCGGGACGGGCGCGGCAGGGCGGCGGCCGGAGGCGGGCAGAAGCTGACGGCGGCCGCGACGTCTGGCCTCGTGAGTGGCAATCCCGGTTAGAACCGCGATCGCCACTCACGACCCCGGACCGGGCACCACTGCGCACGGGCGGGGCGGTATGCAGGCGGAGGGTCGTGAGCGTTTATGCCGGTTAGAACCGGCATTGCCACTCACGACCCCGAGCCGGGCACCGCTGCGGATGGGCTGGGGGGGGTCAGGCAGTAGCGGGCGGCGGACGCAGCGCCAGCTTCGCCAGCAGCTCCCGTCCCTGCTCCGCGCTGCGCGGCTGGCACAGCACGTCATAGCGGCCGGCGACCAGCTGGCTCGCCGACGAGAAATCACGGCGCCCGCGTGACGTCCGATAGCCGATTGCCGAGAACGCCAGCCCGGACAGCACGCCGAGCACCAGCCCGGTCAGCAGCTGCAGCGTGAAGCCGCCCTGGTTGACGAACATCCCCAGCAGCAGCCCGGCGAACAGGCCGAACCACGCGCCGGACATCGCGCCCGCGGCGAGCACCCGGCCCCACGACAGCCGTCCGATGACCCGTTCTACCAGCATCAGGTCGACGCCGACGATCGTGACGTCGGTGACCGCGAACTCGCTTTCGGCCAGGAAGTCGACCGCCTGCTGCGCCTCGCCGTAGGTCGAATACGACCCGATCGGCCAGCCGGTGGGCGGCGTCGGGAGCCGGGGCAGCCCGGCCGCGCCCTGACCGCTGCCAAAGCGACTGCTCACCATCATCACCTGCGCACTCGTCCGATCCGAGGGTTCCATCTTGTCAAGAACCGGCGGAGCGCGCGAACTCCGGCGAGCGCGGGTCAGGCTTTGTAGTCCCGCAGGAGGCCGCGGCTGATGATGGTTTTCTGGATTTCGCTGGTGCCCTCGCCGATCAACAGGAACGGGGCCTCGCGCATCAGACGCTCGATCTCGTATTCCTTCGAGTAGCCGTAACCCCCGTGGATCCGGAAC